>NCEM01000008.1 GCA_002280725.1 Alphaproteobacteria bacterium 32-64-14 | reverse complement strand
TTCCTCACGCGCGTGCGGCCGGAGGACTTCTCCTTCTCGATGCTCCTCGATGCGCTGGCGCAATCATTCTTCGCCACCGGCGTCGGCGCCGCCGTGATGATCACCTACGGCGCCTACCTGAAGACCGATGCGGACGTGCCGCGGTCCTCCGCCATCGTCGCTGCCAGCGATACGCTGGTCGCGCTCGTTGCGGCGCTGGTCGTCTTCTCGCTGGTCTTCGCCGTCGGCAGCGAACCCGGCGCAGGCTTCAGCCTGTTGTTCGTCAACCTTCCCATCGGCCTGGCGCAAATGCCTTTCGGCAATATCGTCGGCGGCCTGTTCTTCCTGCTCGCGCTGTTTGCAGCGCTGGCGTCCTCGATTTCGCTGATGGAAGTCGCGGTCTCGTGGCTGGACGAACGCACCGGCGTCACGCGCTGGGGCGCAGCGCTCGGCGTGGGCTTCACCGCCTTCGTTATCGGCGCGGGCTACGTCTACAGCCGCGAATACATCACCTTCGTGGACTTCGTGGCGTCCTCGCTCCTGATGCCGATCGGCGGCTTCCTGATGGCGATCTTCGCGGGCTGGGTGATCGAGAAGAAGATGATGCAGGCCGAACTCGGCATGCCGTTCTTCCGGGTGTGGAGCATCCTTGTGCGCTGGGTCATCCCCATCGCCATCGGCGTGATCCTGGTGCTGGGCATCCGCGAAAAGCTGGATACGGCCGGCGTGCCAGCGATGGTCGACGGCGCGCTGAAGACGACGAATTGATTTCTCTGGACCGCCGGGCCCCCGCCCGGCCAACGCGCGATAGCGCGTACTGGTAGGCTCGCTGCTTCGCAGCGATTGCCGGGCAGGGGCCCGGCGGTCCAGAACTAACCCACCTTTTCCGCAAACCCGTCGCTGGCCTTGATCAGTTCGCTGACGATCCCGGGTTCCAGCGAAGAGTGTCCTGCGTCCGGCACGATCTTCAGCTGCGCCTTCGGCCACGCCTTGTTCAGCGCCCACGCAGACGACAGCGGCGTCACCACGTCATAGCGTCCATGCACGATCACGCCGGGCAGGTCGCCGAACTTCGCGGCCTGATCCAGTAGCCAGCCGTCTGAATCGAAGAAGCCCTTGTTGTGGAAGTAGTGGCATTCGATGCGCGCAAAGGCGTCGAGAAAGTCTGCCTCGTCAAAGCGCGGCGGGCGTTGGCGCGGACCCTGGATCGATAGCGTCTCGCCTTCCCAGCGCGCCCAGGCGGCAGCCGCTTCGGCGCGCGCAGCGGCGTTCTTGCCGGTCAGGCGCTTGTAGAACGCCTTGAGCAGATCGCCTCGCTCTGCCTGCGGAATCGGCGCGACGTAGCGGTCGAATGCGTCCGGGAAAATGTTGCTCGCGCCTTCCTGATAGAACCAGCGGATCTCGCTTTCCTTCAGCAGGAAGATCCCCCGCAGCAGAAGACCCAGCACCTGCCTGCGATGCATCGCGGCGTAGGCAAGCGCCAGCGTCGATCCCCACGACCCGCCGAACACCAGCCACTTCTTGACGCCGAGGTGCGCCCGCAGCGTCTCGATGTCGCGCACCAGGTCCCAGGTGGTGTTCTCGCGCAGTTCCGAATGCGGCGTCGACCTGCCGCAGCCGCGCTGGTCGAACATGATGATCCTGTAGCGGCGCGGGTCGAAGAACCGGCGCATCTCCGGGCTGGAGCCTCCGCCGGGCCCGCCATGCAGGGCAATCACGGGCAATCCATCGGGATGGCCGCTCTCTTCCCAGTACAGTTCATGCAAAGCACTGACGGCCAGGCGCCCAGTCTTGCGGGGCTCGACAGGCGGGTAAAGCGAGCGGCGGGGTCTATCTTCGTTCATGCTTGCTTCATCTACAGGGCGCCATCCTTGCGTCAACCAATCACAGATCGGCAGGCCGTGTTTGTTTTTTGGATGCGACGCATCTATACCCGTCTGAGAAGTAACGAACTTTCGGGATTAGGTTCGGTGCCGCAGTTGCGTATCCTCTTGGTGTCACTCGCCCTGGCGGTCCCTTCGACCGCCTGCACCACCGTTGCGCTCATCGAGCCGGTGAGCGCGGACATCACCCTCATTGCCGATATTTCCCCGCTGCAGAAGCCGTCCGCTGCCTACTGCAAGGAAACGCGCGAAAAGGGCCTCGCGACGGGTGAAGCGAGCCTTGCTTCCCTTACGGACATGCTGTCCGGCAAGGCGTCGAGCGAGGGCGCTTACTGGCGTCAGATCGGCGCCGACAAGGGCACGCCCGCCATCGTCGTCACGCGCGTCCGGAACGACATGAAGGCGACGGCTACCGGTCTCGACCAGTTGACCAAGCTTGCCCAGACACTGATCAAGGATCAGCCGCCCACGCGCGCCGACGTCACAGAGTTCGAGCGCGCGCTGATCCATGCGCGCCAGGCCCGCGACTCGCTGTCGGACGCCTTCGTGCAGGTGAACAAGCGCTCGGAAAGCGAATACCAGATCTCGCTTGAACTCACGCTGCTGGACGAGGCGCTCGCCCGCGCCCGCAGCGCCGCCGACGAACTCGTCGCCTTGCGTGCTCCCGATGGCGCCGCAGCGCCGCCGGCGATCGGGCTCTAACCTTCCGCTAACCGAGAAACTCGTCTTGCCGGCGCGGCATCAGCGCCGAAAGCCCCAGCATCAGCCAGCCCATGATGAACGCGACGCCGCCGACCGGCACCAGCATCCCCAGGCTGTCCAGCGGCGTTGGCGCCATGGCGATCCCGCCAAGCATGATCTTCGCGATCTGCACGCCGGAGAACAGGATCACGCTCAGCACGAACGACCAGCCCGCCGCATACTGCAGCGGGTTGCGGAACGGCATGATCGCGGCCAGCAGGGCTGCAAGCGTATGGGCAAAGCCATAGATGAAGGCGCTCTGCCAGCGCCCCTGCGCCTCCAGCGGCACCACGCCGTGCCCGCCAGATGCGCCCGCCGCCACCAGCAGCAGCCCCAGCAGCGATGCGGCGATAACGATTGCGCGCATGGTCCCTCCGTCCGTTTGCTGGTTTCTAGCAGGTAAACGGGGGCCGGGGCGATGGTCTCTCGCGGCGTGGCCGTGGCGCCGCGCTAGCCCAATTGCTGCAACCCTGAAGGGAACCACGTCGCAGGGGCAGGGCGTTTGGTGTTTCCTACATGTTTGAACTGTAAAAACCGGTGATGGCGAGTAATTCGACACGTTTTGAGGTGGAAGCGGCCGCCGATGGACAGCAGGTGCTCTCCATCGCGGGCGATTGGACCGTGTGGACTGTCGCCCTCGTTGAGGAAAGGCTCCGGAACACGAAAATCTCGCCGGACGCGATTCTGGACGTGTCGGGGCTTGAGCGCATTGATACCTCCGGCGCTTACCTGATCGATCGCGCCTTCGGCGCGCTCGACGGCATTGACGATCCCATCGCCATCCGCGGCCAGCACCCCTCGCTCGAGCGCGTGCTGAAGCGTGTGCGCAAGGCCAGCCCTGCTGCGCCGCCCGATCCCATCCGTCCGCCAGGCCTCATCGCACTGCTTGATCGGGCAGGGCGTGGCGCCGTCGAGGCGTGGCTGGAACTCATGGGCCTCCTCTCCTTCATCGGCGAGACGATGGCGACGCTGGCGCGCCTTGCGGTGAACCCGCGCCGCATCCGGTGGAAGTCGGTCGTCTCCGTGATGGAGGAAGCCGGGCTGGATGCGCTGCCTATCGTCTGCTTCCTATCCTTCTTCATTGGTCTCGTCATCGCCTTCATCGGCGCGAACCTGCTCGCCCAGTTCAACGCCTCGGTTTACACCGTCGAGCTTGTCGGCATCGGCATGCTGCGCGAGTTCGGCGCGGTGCTGACCGCTATCCTTCTTGCCGGCCGGACTGACAGCGCCTTCACGGCCCAGATCGGCGCGATGAAGATGCGTCAGGAAATCGACGCCATGCGCACCATCGGCCTCGACCCGATGGAAGCGCTGGTCGCGCCGCGCCTGATTGCCCTGCTGATCATGACCCCGCTGCTCACCTTCGCTGCTACGCTTTCGGGCATCGCCGGCGGCATGATGGCGGCGTGGAGCGCCATGAACATCTCGCCCACTATGTTCCTCTCGCGCTTTCAGGAATCGGTCGCGCCGATCAACTTCTGGGTCGGCATCATCAAGGCGCCGGTGTTCGCGCTCGTGGTCGCCATGGTTGGCTGCCGGCAGGGCATGCTGGTCGAGGAAGACGTTGTCTCGCTTGGCCGCCGCACCACATCCTCCGTGGTGCAGGCGATTTTCCTCGTCATCGCCATCGATGCGATGTTTGCGGTCCTCTACTACATGTTGAAAGTATGAGCCTCGCCGAAGCCCCTCCCGCCCGCGAGGCAAATGCGCCTGCGGATGGCGACCTCGCCGTGCGTGTGCGCGGCCTCATCAACCGCTTCGGGCGGAAGACGGTCCACGAGGGGCTGGACCTCGATATGCGCAAGGGCGAAATCCTGGGCGTGATCGGCGGCTCGGGCACCGGAAAATCCGTGCTATTGCGTTCCATCGTTGGCCTGCACACGCCTAACGCCGGCGAGATCGAGGTGTTCGGTCAGACGCTGGGAAACCTCTCGCGCGCCGAGCGTTTGAAGGTCGAACGGCGCTGGGGCGTCATGTTTCAGGATGGCGCCCTGTTCTCGACATTGACCGTTCGCGAAAATGTCATGGCGCCCATGGTCGAGCACACGAAGATTCCACCTCAACTGATGCGCGAACTCGCCGACCTCAAAATTCGCCTCGCAGGACTGGAACTCGACGCCGCCGCCAAGAAGCCGGCTGATCTTTCGGGCGGCATGCGCAAGCGCGCGGCGCTCGCACGGGCCCTCGCGCTCGATCCGGAGCTGGTTTTCCTCGACGAACCGACCGCAGGCCTCGATCCCATCGGCGCGGGCAAGTTCGACGAACTTGTGCGTTCACTGAGCAACGGACTGGGATTAACTGTCTTCCTTGTAACCCATGACCTCGACACGCTTGCTGCAACCTGCGACCGGATCGCAGTGCTAAGTGACGGCAAGGTGCTTGCAATCGGTCCTCTTGATGAGGTTCGCAGGAATCCACACCCCTGGATTCAGGAATACTTCTCCGGTCCGCGTGGCCGGGCGGCAGTGAGATAAGCCATGGAGACCAAGGCCAACTATGTGCTTATCGGCGCGTTCGTCCTTCTGGCGGCGGGCGCCCTTGCGCTGTTCACGCTGTGGATCGCGGGCAACCCGCTTAACCGTAGCTATTCCGACTACGACGTGATCTTCAACGGACCGGTCAACGGCTTGTCAGAGGGCGGTGAGGTCCGCTTCAACGGCATCAAGGTCGGTGAGGTCACCACGCTCCGCCTCGACCGAGACGATCCCAACAACGTCATCGCCCACATCCGCATCGAAGGGCAGACCCCCGTCCGCACCGACAGCGTCGCCCAGCTCAACTTCCTTGGCATTACCGGCGTAACATTCATCCAGATCCTCGCTGGCAGCCCCGACAGCCCGATGCTGGTTCCGGTTGATGGGGTCACGCCGCAGATCAAGACAAGCCGCACGCTGGTCGATGAACTCTTCCAGGGCGGTCAGGATCTTCTCGGCGTCTCAGGCGATACTATTAAGCATTTGAACGAGCTCCTGTCTGAGGAAAATATCAAGCGCTTCACCTCTACTTTGCGCAGCATCGACATCGCCGCCGCCAAGATCGCCGCCGATGATGGCGTGCTCGACAACGCCAGCGACGCGCTTGCCCAACTCGGCCCGGCCATCGCGTCACTGGAGGCCGCCGCGAAGTCCGTGGAGGAAGCCGCCGGTTCGATCAGCGGCGACATGAACTCGCTCTCGGCCGAAGCTTCTACCGCGCTCGACAAGGTCGAGCCATTGCTTGATCAGGCGCGCATCACGCTTGCGGGCGTTGGCCTCGCGGTCAACCAGGTCAACACGCAGCTCACCCCTTCGGCCACGCGCGCGCTGCGCCAGGTCGGCAACACGGCACAGGACGTCCAGGCCATGATCCTGCAGCTGCAGTCCCTGATCGCCCAGATCGAACAGGATCCCAGCCGCTTCGTGTATCAGCAGCCCCAGCCGGTGGAGCGCTAGCCCATGCGATACCTGATTTCCGCTCTGCTTGCCGCCGCCGCGCTCGCGACGTCTGCTTGCGTCTCGATCCTGCCTGAGCCGATGATCCCGTCCGCGCTTGTCCAGCTGCCGTCGGATCGCGCAAAGGCGCCGTCCGCTCCGCTGTTGGCGGATGTCGCCGTGTTTCCGCCGGAAAGCTCGCGCGCCTTTGCCGGCGCCGACATCGCTGTTCGCAGCGACCAGGAACTGATCTATCTCGCCGATGTCCGCTGGTCCGATGCCGCGCCGGATCTTCTGCAAGGCGCCGTCGTCAACGCGCTGTCACAGGCCCAGGGCCCCGGCCGTGCTGTTCTCGGCCAGCTTGGCGCCGATGTGGACTACGATGTGCGCTGGCGCATCGTGGATCTGTCGGTCAGCAAGGAGACCGGCCCGGTCCAGGTCGAAGTGCAGGTCAGTCTGATGCGGAGCGACACGCGCCGCTCCGTTGCCCAGAAGACCTTCTCGGCAACGGGCTCGCCTGCCGATCGCGCCCCCCGCGCCCGCGCCGCCGCCCTCGCGCTTGCTGCCCAGCAAGTCGCGGACGAGGTCGCAGCCTTTGTGACAGAAACCGTCACGGCGCCGGCCGGTGTTCCCAACTGACGCCACGCCTGATGTAAAGACTACAACCTGCCGCCATCCCCTTTCGCTTCGCGCGAATTGCCTCTAACCGTTTTCGCGTCGTTGGTGAGGCTGCGGGAACGTCCATGAAGCTTGCGATGGCAACCGTAGCGGTACTCGCGCTTGGCGGCTGCGCGACGCTTCCAGCGCTCCCATCCTTCACGCCATTCGGCCCGCCGACGCCGCCCGCCATCTGTGCGGGTGGCGGCTTTTCCATCGACATCGATTTCCCGTCGGCCGGCCGGCACGACTGCGTTGTCGCGCCGGACACGTCCGTGGTGATCTCCGTCGACCACGAGCCTGCGCTTGTCGAAGGCATCAACCCGAGCCCGTGGTTTGCCTTCCGTGTCACGTCAGACGCTGCACGCAGCCTGTCGGTGACGCTCGACTACACCGACTACACACACCGCTATCGTCCCTACATCAGCACGGACGGCGCGCGCTGGACCGCGCTGCCGGACACAGCCGTCACGCTGAACGAGCGCAAGACGCGGGCAACACTCCGCTTCAATGCGGTGCCGGGCTCCACATGGATCGCGGGGCAGCCGCTGTCGTCCTCGCGCGACAATGTCGACTGGACGCGCCGAGCGCTCGCCGGCGCCGGCTTCACCGAGGTGGACTATGGCCGCTCGCTCGAAGACCGCCCGCTCACCGGCTTTGTCGGCGGCGGCGGTATTGACGCCATCGTCGCACTCACGCGGCAGCATCCGCCCGAAACGTCAGGGCAGGAGGCCTATCGCGGTTTTGTCGAGCGCCTGATCGGTCGCAACGATGCGAAGGCCGTCGCCTTCCGCGCCCGCCATCGCATCATCCTCGCGCCGATGCCCAACCCCGATGGCGTCGATGGCGGCCACTGGCGGTTGAACGCAGGCGGCATGGATCTCAACCGCGACTGGGGCGCCTTCACGCAACCCGAAACGCGCGCGCTTTCAACCTGGATCTCCGAGCAGGCCGGCCAGCGCCGCGTCGTCTCGATGATGGACTTCCACGCGACCGATCGCACGGTGATCTACGCGCCGCCGCTGGATTCAGCCTCGCCCACGATCGCGTTCCTGCCTGCGCTGAAATCCGCATTCGACAGCAAGCTCAAGGCGCCGCCGGAGTGGAGCTATTCTCATAACGCCGCTGGCGGCACATCGAAGGGTTGGGCGCTTGAGGCGCTGAAGGCGCCCGGCCTCACGGTCGAGCTGTGGGATCACATTGCTCCCGCCGACGCTCGCGCGCTCGGCACAGCCGCAGCAGACGCGCTGATCGACTATTTCGCGATGCAGTGATCGCTAGTCTTCGGCCAGCCTCTGCGTCTGCAGCTGGTTGCCGAACGAGTAGTTGCCTTCGTGGCAGGCGTATTCCAGCACCGGCCCCTTGGTCGCGTTCAGCGCGATCTCGGCGCGGATCGGCGCCGTAAACACATCCGGCTCGTTGATCTCGAATGCGTAGAGGATCTGCGTATCGCTCACGCGCGTGAATCGCTCGATCAGCGTGATGTCCTCCGGCGCGCCGCGAAAGGCGAGGCCGGGGCGGAAGTTCGTCGTCTCCACCACCAGCGTTCCGCCTTCGTAGTGTCCCGCCGAGTCTCCCATCCATGACCGGATGGCGTCAGGCCGGTGCTTGCCTCCGATCGGGATAATGCGCGCATCGTGGATCATCTCGACAAGGATCATCACATGATCTCCCGTTTGCACGATCTGATATGTGTTGTTGTAGCCCACCGGCATCATCGGCGGCCCGAGCGAAGAGCCAAAGTCGCGCAGGCAACGCTCAGCCAGCGTCATTGATTCCGGATTGTCGCCACGGCCAAACCCGAGCCCGCGCGGAAACTCCGCCCGCCGGTCTTCCAGCTTCGCGCGCGCTGCAGGCGTAAGGTTCGGCAACTGCCCATCTGCGGGCGCAACGAGGAACGACGTCCGCACCTTGCCGCCGACTGTCATCTGTCCCGAGTTGCGCGGAAGGGCTGCGGCTTCCTCGTCGCTCATCGTGATGCGCTCGCCAAAGCGCGGATCGCGCTCGAGCAGTGTCGAGCTGGCATTGGTCCAGTGACCGGAAAGATCAGGCTGCCCCGCCGCGTTCATCGGCGCTGCATAGTCCTGCGCCAGCGCTGGGGCGGCAGCGGCGGTGAAGATCAACGAAGCAACGAGGGTGCGCAAAAGGATCATCGCGCGAAGGTGGCTGCCCCCACACAAAAGTCCAGTGCGCGATTGTCCGGCATGCGACGTGTAGAGCCGGTGTGAGGCCTAGCTGGCTTTCACTTCCGGTAGGCTGCCCTTGGCCGGCATCGTCTTGCCGGTCAGGAACACCGCGATGTTGCGCTTGTCTTCGTCGCTGATGCCGCCGACGGCCGAAGCCATCATGCCGGTCGGGTTCGTCAGCATCTCGACGATGCGGTCATTCTCGAGCAGGGCGAGCTTGTCCTGCGTCGGCGCGGCCGGGATCGCGCCCGAGTGGCACATCTTGCAGCGCGTCTCGTAGATCGCGCCGCCTTCGGCAGGACCAGGCTCCGCGAAGGCCGGGGCGGCCAGGACAGCGAGGCCAAGGACGGCGGCGGAAATGCGGAACATGTAAACCCTCCAGTATCGTTGCGACCGCTTTTAGATGCCGCGACCTGAACAGGCCATGACCAAGAGCAGTTATTGCTGCCCTGCGGCGTTTCGGCCTCATCAACGAGCAGAATCGCCTAATCCGTTGCGGTCTGGTAGAATTTCCCCTGATCAGGCGGCCGGGCGACCGCTGGTGGGGCAACTCACTGGAGGAAAGTCCGGGCTCCACGTAGGCAAGGCGGCGGATAACGTCCGCCCGGGGAAGCGGCCCGACCCGAAAGGATTGGGAAGCGTAACCCGAGGGATAGCGCCACAGAAAGCAAACCGCCCGGAACTCGTTCCGGGTAAGGGTGAAAGGGTGGGGTAAGAGCCCACCGCGTTCCTGGTGACAGGGATGGCAAGGCAAGCCCCGCCTGGAGCAAGACCGAATAGGGACGGGCGCCCAGCAATGGGCAGGCGCGCCTTCGCGCTCCGTCCGGGTTGGTCGCGCGAGGCGTCCCGCGAGGGGCGTCCCAGAGGAATGGTCGCCCATCGGTCGCAAGACCGTGGACAGAACCCGGCTTACAGGCCGCCTGATCCTTGTTTACCCAATAGCTGTGGAAAGACTTCTTCGAAGTCATTCACGGGGAAAGCGCCAGTATTTGCTGGGCTCTCAGGCGTGCAGTTCACAGGTCGTAAACCACTTATCCACAATCAGGCCGATACAACTCACCGATCTACTTGGTTTGTTCCGCTCAATGGTTAACGACGACCTCATGTCCCGTTGTTGCCCATACGCTCCCATGGTATCCCCGAAATCTCCATGGAGGGGCTCCGTGGCGCGTGGATTTCGGGTCCGCAATCCCATCCGGGATCAGCGGCTAGCGGGCAATCAGGGACATGTTCCTCTCTTCGTACGAGAGCAGCGTAGATTTGAAGAAACGGGTCTCGATCCCGGCGTCCTTCCGCAAGGCGCTGGGCGGGGCGGACACTGTGTATCTGTGGCCGTCACTGGACAAACCCTGCATCGAGGGAGCCGGACAGTCGCTGATGAACGAGTTCGAGGACTCGATGGGCGACCTCGACCTGATGGACAAGCGCCGGTTCGCTTTGGCGACCTACATCATGGGCGAGGCCCGTCAGTCGAAGTTTGATGAGGGTGGAAGGATCGTGTTGGACGCCGAACTTCTCTCGAATGCAGGCATCTCCGACAAGGCGCGTTTTGTCGGACTCGGAGACCGTTTCCAGATCTGGGAGCCCGCTGCCTTCGAGGCGATGAAAGCCGAGATGCGCGCGCTTGCGCTCGAAAGCCTCGGCCTGCTCAAGGCCAAGCCGCGCCGCCCCGGCAGCAACCCGCAGGCCGCCGAATGAACGCTGGCCCCATCTCTCCCCACGCCGGCACGCATGTTCCTGTTCTCGCGGAACAGGTGATCCATGCGCTCGCCCCGGTCGATGGCGCGGTGATGGTGGATGGCACCTATGGCGGCGGCGGCTATGCGCGTGCGGCCCTCGCCGTCGCCAACATCACGCTGATCGCGATTGATCGCGATCCCGAGGCTATGGAGCGCGCCTGGGCCCATGCTGGCAAGGACCCGCGCCTCGTTCCAGCCCCCGGGCGCTTCGGTGAACTCGAAGCCATCGTGCGCGCCTCTGGCCACGAACACGTTGATGGCGTGATGCTCGACCTCGGCGTTTCGTCGTTCCAGATCGATGAAGCCGAGCGCGGTTTCTCGTTCATGCGCGATGGCCCGCTCGACATGCGCATGGGCAAGAATGGCCCAAGCGCGGCGGACGCCGTGAACCGTCTCACCGAGGGTGAACTCGCAGACATCTTCCACCTGCTCGGCGAAGAGCCTGCCGCGCGGCGCATGGCGCGCTTCGTCGTGCAGCGCCGCCGCTCGCAACCCTTCGAAACCACGCTCGACCTTGCCGACGAACTCGAACGCTCCGTCGGCGGCCGCCGCGGCAAGCCTACCCATCCCGCAACGCGCGCCTTCCAGGCGCTGCGTATGTGGGTCAATGACGAGACCGGCGAACTCGTGCGCGCGCTTGCGGCCAGCGAACACGTGTTGAAGCCCGGCGGCCGGCTCGCCATCGTCACCTTCCATTCGATCGAGGATCGCATCGTCAAGCTGTTCCTCCGCTCCCGCTCGGGCAACGAGCCGGGCGCGTCGCGTCACATTCCGGGCACGCCGCGCGGCGCTGATCCCACATTCGAGGTTCTGCAGCGCAAGGCCATCGAAGCGGACGCTGCAGAACTCGCCGCCAATCCGCGTGCACGCTCAGCCCGCCTGCGCTGGGCCCTGCGCACCGAAGCTCCCCCCTGGAAGGCCGCGCCCGGCGAAGGGTTCCGCCTGCCCAATCTTGCTCAACTTGAAGGAGCCGCCTGATGAACCGTCTGGTCATGATCGGTGGCCTTGTCGTGGTGGCTGGCCTTGCCGTTGCGGTCTATCGCGCCAAGCTTGGCGCGGAAGAAACGCAGGGCCGCGTCGATGGCCTCAAGGGTGAAGTCGCGAAGACGGAGAAAGACATCGCCGTCATGCGCGCGGAAGAGGCCTATCTCACGCGCCCTGAACGGATCGGCCCTCTTGCGCGTGACCGTCTCGGCCTCGAGCCGGCCTCGCCCGACCAGTACACCGCCAGCGAAGCCCTGAAGCAGCGCCTCGGCGAAGAACGTCTCACACTGCCTGCGCCCGAAGCGGTAGCTCCTGCTCAAACGCCTGCGAGCCCCGCGCAGCAATGAGCGTACTCGACCGCCCTTATGAGGACGTCTGGAGTCCGCGCCGCGCCCGCATCGTTGCGGTGGCGTTGGCGCTGGTTTTCGTCGTCATCGTGGGCCGGTCCGCGTGGGTCGTGTTCAACAGCCCTGTACGGGCTGATTCCGGCGGCGCTGTCGCCGAAGTCGCCGTGCGCCGCGCCGACATCGTCGATCGCGAGGGCCAGCTGCTGGTGACGACACTGCAGGGCTGGTCGCTCGCCGCCGACCCGAGCGCCATCTGGGATGTGCGCGAAGTGGTCGACGGCCTGAAGACCGTCTTTCCCACCATCAACACCAAGCAGATCACGGACCTTCTCTCCGACAAGAAGCGCCGCTTCGTGTGGATCCGCCGCGGCGTGTCCGAGCGCGAGCGCAAGTCGGTGAAGGATCTTGGCGTTGAGGCGCTGCGCTTTGTCGAGGAGCCCCAGCGCGTCTATCCTAACGGATCGTTGGCCGGCCACCTGCTGGGCTACACCAATGTCGACGGCGATGGCCTCGAAGGCATCGAGAAGATTTTCGACGAACGCCTGAAGCAAGGCGGGGAGCCGCTCCGCCTCACGATCGACGCCAGCGTGCAGTTCGTCCTTGAAGAAGAACTTCAGGGCGCGCTCGCCCAGTTCGACATGCAGGGCGCGACCGGCATGGTGATCGATGTACACACCGGCGCGGTGCGCGCCATCGCCTCGTGGCCGTTCTCCGATCCGCGCAAGCGTGGCGTTGAACCCGCCGCCGCCAAGACCAACCGCGCCTTAAACGTACGCATGGAGCTGGGCTCGATCTACAAGCCGCTGACCGTGGCGGCCGCCCTTGAAGCGGGGGAACTGAAAGCAACCGACCGCTTCAACGTCTCCGCTCCGGTGAAGATCGGCTCCACGACCGTCCGCGATCCGCACCCGCTGCCGAACGCCTCCTCCGTCACGGCGAGCGATATCATCATCCACTCCTCCAACATTGGCTCTTCGCTCATCGCGCAGCGCATCGGGCCGGAGAAGCTGAAGGCCTTCCTCGGCAATGTCGGCCTGTTGGGAGGCATGACGATCAAGGGTCCGCAGACCGCCTCGCCTCTGACGCCCTCCGAATGGGACCAGACCGCGATGGCGACCGTCGCTTTTGGTCACGGCATCTCGGTCAGCCCGCTGTCATTCGCGATGACCTACACGCCCTTCGCCACCGGCGGCGAACTGGTGACGCCGGTTTTCCTTGAGCCGATCGATCCCGCAACGATCCAGCACAAGCGGGTGATGTCCAAGGAAACTGCCGACCTCGTCCTCGCCATGCTGCGCCGCACGGTCGTCGAAGGTTCCGGCAAGCTGGCTGAAGCGCCCGGCTACGAAGTCGCCGGCAAGACCGGCACCGCCGAAAAACCGACGCCTGATGGTTACGATCCCAACAGGAATATCACGTCGTTTGCCGCCATCTTCCCGGCATCCCGCCCTCAATTCGTCGTGCTTGTTGTTCTCGATGAAGCCCAGCCCAGAACGGGCGTCGTGCGCACCGCCTCCGTGACGGCGGCGATGATTGCTGGAAAGGTGATCGCGCGCGCAGCTCCGCTCCTGGACGTGCATCCCGTTACTTCCACAGTGGAAGCGGCGAGCTTGCGTACGACGGAGGGAACGCCATGAAATTAGACCAGCTCGTTCCCGGCGCAACCTCCATCGATATCACCGGCATCACGGCTGACAGCCGCAAGGTGAAGCCGGGCTACCTGTTCGCGGCGCTGCAAGGCGTGGCAAGCGATGGCCGCAGTTATATCGACGCCGCAATCAAGGCTGGCGCCGTTGCCGTGCTCACCGATGATCGCCCCGGCGAGTGGAATGTCGCAACGGTGAAAGCGTCCGAACCACGTCTCGCGCTCGCCAAGGCCGCCTCCATTTTCCATCCGCAACAACCTGGCATCGTCGCTGCCGTCACCGGCACGAACGGCAAGAGCTCCACCGTCGATTTCCTGCGCCAGATCTGGACCCACATGGGCCGCAAGGCTGCTTCGATGGGAACGCTCGGCGCGATTGGTCCGTCGGGCATGGTCGATCTCGGCCACACGACCCCCGATCCCGTCGCCATCCACGCCACGCTCGACAAGCTGGCGGGCGAGGGCGTCACACACGCTGCGATGGAGGCGTCCTCGCACGGCCTATCCCAATATCGCTTGCATGGCGTGAAGCTCGCCGCCGGCGCCTTCACAAACCTCACGCAGGATCACCTCGACTATCACAAGGACTTCGACGACTACCGACGCGCCAAGATGCGGCTGTTCTCCGAGCTGCTGCCGAAGGGGGCGCCTGCCATCGTCAACGCAGACAGCCCCGAGCTCGATGCCTTCGAAGCCGTTGCGCAGAAGGCTGGCCTCAAGACGTTTACGGTGGGCTGGCGGGGCCGCGACCTGCGCATCTCCGAGGCGCTGCCGCGCGGCACCGGGCAGGATCTGGTGATCCAGTGGGGCGAGGGCGCGGTCAACGAACGCACGATCCACCTGCCGCTGATCGGCGAATTCCAGGCGCTGAACGCCCTTTGCGCCGCCGGCATCGCCATGGCGCTTGGCGATGATGTCCACGCCGTGCTCGATGGTCTCGCCACGCTCAAAGGCGTGCACGGCCGCCTCGAACTGGTCGGCCAGACGGAAGCGAAAGCGCCTGTGTTCGTTGACTACGCCCACACGCCCGATGGTCTCAATGTTCTCCTGCGCGCGGCGCGTCCGCATGTGCGCGGCAAGCTGATCGTGGTGTTCGGCTGCGGCGGAGATCGCGATTCGACAAAGCGCTCGATCATGGGCGACGTCGCCCGCCGCCTCGCGGACGAGGTCATCGTCACCGACGACAATCCGCGCTCGGAAGATCCCACGCTGATCCGCGCCGCCATCCGCAAGGGCGCGCCCGACGCCAGCGAGATCGGCGATCGCGCCGCGGCCATTCACGAAGGCGTCCGCCGCCTCAAGCCGGGCGATGCGCTGCTCATTGCAGGCAAGGGTCACGAGACGGGTCAGATCGTGAAAGGCGTCACGATCCCGTTCTCCGATTTCGACGTGGCGCGCGCAGCGCTGAAGGAAGTGGGTGGCACGCATGGCTGATCCCAACCTCTCCCCTTTGTGGACGTCCGAGGAGGCCGAGAAGGCTTCCGGCGGTAAGGCGCTTGGCGCCTGGGCTGTCAACGGCGTCTCCATCGACACACGCTCGCTGCAGCCCGGCAATCTCTTCGTGGCGCTGCAGGATGTTCGCGACGGCCACGACTTCGTTGGCAACGCCTTCGCGGCTGGCGCGGAAGCAGCGCTCGTCTCGCGCAATGTGCTGGGCGCTCATCCCGGCCTGCTGGTTGACGATGTTCTCCCGGCCCTCGAGAGGCTTGGCCTGGCCGCTCGCGCGCGCACCAGCGCCACTTGCGCGGCCGTCACTGGCTCCGTCGGCAAGACCAGCGTGAAGGAAATGCTGGCGCGCATCTTCCGCGCAGCCGGTCACGCTCACTGGTCCGACAAATCGTTCAACAATCACTGGGGCGTGCCGCTCACGCTCGCCCGCATGCCGCGCGAAACCGAACGCGCCATCTTCGAGATCGGCATGAACACGCCGGGCGAGATTGCCCCGCGCTCCAACATGGTGCGCCCGCACCTCGCCATGATCACCCGCATCGCTCCGGCCCACCTGCAGGGCATGGGCTCGGTCGAAGGCGTGGCCGACGAAAAGGCCCAGATTTTTGCGGGCCTGCTCCAGGGCGGCGCCGCGATCCTGCCGGCCAAGGACTACTTCTTCGAGCGGCTGAAGCGCCGCGCGCTGGAGCTCCAGCCGTCCGCCGACGTGTTCACCTATGGCGGCGCCCGCGAGAAGAATGCCGCATCCCCGGTCTCCTACGAAACCGACGGTCATGTCTCGCGCATCACCATTGATGTGATGGGCGACCAGGTCACCGTTACGCTCGATGCCGTGGGCGAACACTGGGCCGCCAATGCCGCGCTCGCCCTGCTTGCTGCTTCGCTCACAGGCATTGCGCCGAAGCAGGCCGCTGAAGCGTTGTCGGGCTATGCCCCGCCCGCGGGGCGTGGTGTCGCAGAGCCGCTCAAGCTGCCGCAGGGTGGCGAAGTGACGCTGGTGGACGATGCCTACAACGCCAATCCGGAATCCATGCGCGCCGCCATCGAAGGTGTTGCGCGCCGCCCCGGCCGCAAGATCGTCGCGCTTGGCGAGATGCGGGAACTCGGAGATGGAAGCGCCGCGCTTCACGCAGGGCTCGCCAGTGCAATCCTCGCAGCCAAGGTCTCCGGCGCTGTGCTCTCGGGTGCAGAGATGAAGCATCTCGCCGATGAGCTGCGCGCGCGTGACGCATCGATCAGAGTCGTTCATGTCACAGGTCCCGCAGAAGCTGCGGAACAAGTGAAAAGCTGGTTAGAACCGGGTGATGTGGTCTTGATCAAAGGCTCGAATGCATCCGGCATGGCGCGCGTTGGAGTTGCGCTCCGGCAGATGAGCCAAATCGTCGGATCGCAGAAGGCGTCAGGGGCGTAAAATGCTTTACCACCTACTGTCGCCTTATGGCGGCGAGTTGAACCTTTTCAGTTTCGTCACCTTCCGCGTGGCGCTCGGTCTCGCGACCGGCCTTCTGCTCGCGCTGCTGTTCGGCGCGCCGATGATCGGCTGGCTGCGCAAGCGCCAGGGCAAGGGCCAGCCCATCCGCTCCGATGGTCCCGAAAGCCACCAGTCGAAGAAGGGCACGCCCACCATGGGCGGCTTCCTCATCCTGCTTGGCATCCTGTCGGGCACGTTGCTGTGGGCCGACCTCACCAACCAGTATGTCTGGATCGTGATTTTCGTCACGGTGGGCTTCTGCGCTGTCGGCTTCATCGACGACTACCAGAAGGTCACCAAGAAAGGCACGGCGGGCTTGTCCGGCAAGGTTCGGCTGCTGATGGAATTCGTCATCGCGGGCGTCGCCGTGTTCTGGATCTCGCACTACGCGCAGGAAACCACCGCGCTGGCCATCGCCAACGGCACGCTCAAGGTCGAGCCGCTGCCCGGCTACGCCACCGGCCTCGCGCTGCCGTTCCTCAAGGACTTCATGTTCGACCTCACGATCTATGGCTTCATCGCTTTCGGAGCTTTCGTGATCGTCGGCGCGGGCAATGCTGTGAACTTCACCGATGGCCTGGATGGTCTCGCGATCGGCCCGGTGATGATCGCGGGCGCCACGTTCGGCTTCATCGCCTACGCCACCGGCACGCCGCGTTTCGCCGACTACCTACTGCTCACACCCACGCCCGGCACGGCGGAGCTGTCCGTCGTAATGGGTTCTCTCGTGGGCGGAGGGTTGGGCTTTCTCTGGTACAACGCGCCGCCCGCCAAGATCTTCATGGGCGACACCGGCTCGCTCGCCCTCGGCGGTTGCCTTGGCGCGATGGCGGTCTGCGTGAAGCACGAGATGGTGCTGGCGATCGTCGGCGGTCTGTTCCTCTTCGAGGCGCTCTCGGTCATCATCCAGGTCCTGTACTTCAAGGCGACCGGAAAGCGCTTCTTCAAGATGGCGCCTATCCACCACCACTTCGAGAAACTCGGCTGGTCGGAACCCACTGTCGTCATCCGCTTCTGGATCATCGCCTTCCTGCTCGCGCTCGCGGGCCTCGCCACTCTGCGTCTGAGGTGAGGCACACGTGATCCCCGTCCGCGCATTCGAGGGAAAGGAAGTCGCAGTGTTCGGCCTTGGCAGGTCGGGCATCGCGACGTGCCGCGCTCTCATGGCCGGCGGCGCCCGCGTCTGTGCATGGGACGACAACGAGAATGCGCGCAAGGCGGCCGAAGCCGCCGGCGTGCCGCTGGTCGATCTCAACCGCCGCGACTGGCAGACCTTCGCCGCGCTCGTGCTCTCGCCCGGCATTCCGCTGCGCTTCCCCGAGCCACACCGCTTCGTGCGCATGGCGCAGATGCTCAATGTGCCCGTCATCGGCGACATGGAGCTGTTCGCCCGCGCCGTGAACGAACTGCGGGACGTCGATCGCCCGCGCATCGTCGGCATCACCGGGACCAACGGCAAATCCACCACCACCGCCCTGATCGGCCACATCCTCAAGGCCTGCGGCAAGGATGTGCGCGTCGGCGGCAATATCGGTATCGGCGTTCTCGATCTTGAGAAACTCCACGGCGCCGCGATCTACGTGCTCGAACTCTCGAGCTACCAGCTCGACCTCGCCGAAAGCCTCCGCTGCGATGTCGCGGTGATGCTGAACCTCTCGCCCGACCACCTGTCGCGCCATGGCGGCATGGAGGGTTATGTCAGCGCCAAGCGCCGTATCTTCCGCAACCAGGGGCCCGAAGACGTCGCCATCGTCGGCGTCGACGACACGCGCTCGGGCGTCATGGCGACGCAACTCTCGTGCGAAGGCCTGCGCCGCGTGGTCCCGGTGTCCGCCGAATATGGCCTCGGCCGCGGTGTCGCCGTGCTCGATGGCATGCTGCAGGATTCCATGACCGGCCGCGCCGAGCCGCCGATCAGCATCGCCGCGGCGAAGGCGCTGCCCGGCCGCCACAACCACCAGAACGTAGCCGCCGCCTACGCCGCCTGCCGCGCGCTGGGGCTGGAGCCGTCCGACATCATCGCCGCGATCCAGACCTTCCCGGGCCTGCCGCATCGCCTCGAAACCATCGGCGCCTTCGAAGGCGTGCGCTTCATCAACGACTCGAAGGCCACCAACGCGCAGGCCGCCGAGCAGGCGATCCGCGCTTTCCCGAATGCCTACTGGATCGTCGGCGGCCGTCCGAAGGAAGAGGGGATCGACGATCTCGCCCCGCTCTTCGGCCAGGTCCGCAAGGCCTATCTCATCGGCGAGAGCACCGAGGCCTTCGCCCGCGTGCTGACCGACAAGCTCGATCATGTGAAGTGCCGCACGATCGACGTCGCCGTCGAAGCGGCCTTCAACGATGCGCGCGCCTCGGGCGACATCAACCCCGTTGTCCTGTTCTCGCCTGCCTGCGCCAGCTTCGACCAGTTCCGCGACTTCGAACAGCGCGGCCACGCCTTCCGCCAGGAAGCCGCGAAGCTGGCCAAGCGCCGCACCACGACCGAGCCGGCCTAGGGCCGCGCCATGCAGGTGTTCCGCAGGTCCGACAGATCGCCCCTCGCCGAATGGTGGCGTACGGTCGACAAGGGGCTCATCGCGGCGGCGCTCATTCTTCTCGGCGCCGGCATGGTGCTCTCGCTCGCCGCTGGTCCTGCCGCCGCGAGCAAGCTCAAGCTCGGCGATCCGTTCTACTTCGTCTACCGGCAGGCGGCGTTCGCCATTGTGGCGTCGGGCATCCTGGTCGGTACGTCGCTGCTCAGCCCGATGTGGGCGCGGCGCGTCTGCGGCATCCTCTTCATCGTCTGCTTCCTGATGATGGCGGGGCTTCTCGTGTTCGGCCACGAAGCCAAGGGCGCCAAGCGCTGGTTCCGCCTGTGGGGCACGACGTTCCAGCCGTCCGAGATCATCAAGCCCGCGCTTGTCGTCATGGTTGCGTGGCTCCTCGCTCAACGTGAACGCTTCCCCGCCGGTCCATGGGCGCCCATCGCGTTTGCTTTCTACGCCGTCACGGTTGGCCTGCTGCTGCTCCAGCCCGATGTCGGACAGGCCGCGTTGCTTACTGCCGCTTTCGTCATCGTGTTCTTCGTCACGGGCCTGCCATGGCTGTGGGCGAGCGGCTTCGTCATCGGCGGCTCGTTGCTCGGCACGGGGCTTTATTTCCTGCTGCCTCACGTCCGCTTCCGCGTGAACTCCTTCCTCAATCCCGACGCCAACGACACCTACCAGATCGACATGGCCCGCGCCGCCATCGAGCGCGGCGGCTTCTTTGGCGTTGGTCCGGGGGAGGGGCAGGTGAAGCGCGTGCTGCCCGATGCGCACACCGACTTCATCTACTCCGTGGCTGGCGAGGAATTCGGCCTCATGCTGCTGGCGCTCCTCACGCTGATGTTCGCGGTGATCTCGATCAAGGGCGTGATGGACGCCTCGCGGCAGAAGGATACGTATCAGCGCGCAGCTGGCGTCGGCCTGTACGCGATCTTCGGGCTGCAGGCAGCGGTCAACATGTCGGTCAACCTCTCGCTGATCCCACCCAAGGGCATGACGCTGCCGCTTGTCTCATCCGGCGGCTCCTCGCTGCTAGGCAGCGCGCTCACGCTGGGCCTCGCCCTCGCGCTCACGCGCAAGCAACCTGAATCTTCCCTCCCTCATCTGAGGCATGCATGACCGCCCAAACGCCAAGGCCCCTCGTGGTTGTCGCTGCCGGCGGCACGGGCGGCCACATGTTCCCGGCGCAGGCCTTCGCCGATGAAATGCACGCGCGCGGCTGGCAGGTGGCGCTGGTCACGGACGAGCGCGGCAAGAAATATGCGACCAACTTCCCGGCCGACTGGCGCCTTGAAGTTGAGGCGGCGACCTTCGGCTCCAAGATGCCGCACAAGCTGCTCGCCTCCGCGTTGAAGCTCCGCGCCGGAACGGCGGAAGCGCGCCGCAATTTCGAGAAGACCAAACCGAAGCTCATCGCAGGCTTTGGCGGCTATCCCAGCTATCCCTCGCTGTCGGCTGCGCGCGCCATGGGCGTGCCGATCATCATCCACGAACAGAACTCCGTGCTCGGCCGCGTGAACCGGCTCTTCGCCAAGAGCGCCAAGTTCGTCGCGTGCGGCTTCGATCGTCTCGACCGCCTGCCTCGGGGCGCAGAGGGTCACAAGAAGGTCGTCGGCAATCCCGTGCGTAACGCCATCAAGGCCGTGCGCGAAACGCCCTATCCAGACCTGACGGACACTGGTCCGCTCACCATTCTCATCACGGGCGGATCGCAAGGCGCGCGGCTCTTTGGTGAGGTCATCCCCAAATCCATCGCCGCCCTGCCGGGCGCGCAACGCGCCCGTCTCAACATTGTGCAGCAGGCGCGCGAGGAACAGCTCGACGCTGTCCGCGCCGCCTACCGCGACGCCGGCATCAAGGCGACGGTCGAACCGTTCTTCTCCAACATGCACGAGCGCCTCGCAGCGGCTCATCTTGTCATTGCCCGCTCGGGCGCTGGCACTGTCACCGAACTCGCCATCGCCGGCCGTCCCTCCATCCTCATCCCGCTCGGCATTGCGATGGACGACCACCAGACCGCCAACGCCGAAGGCATGGTTATGGGCGCTGCTGCCGATGTCGTGCCCGAACCCGTCTTCACGGTCGAAACCTTCACGCCGCTGCTTCTTGAGCGCGTCTCCAACGCCGGCGTCCTGCGCGCCCGGGCCAAGGCCGCTTGGCAACTCGGCAAGCCGAACGCCGCGAAGGAACTCGCCGACCTTGCCGAGGAAGCTGCTGGCGTGAAGGCAGGCTAGGCGCGCGCTCGCGAACGCATCGACGGGACGAATTCGGCAGGGTATCAGGGGCCCAAGTCCAAGATCTCCGGAAGGAACCCGATGCGCAGAACCATCCCCTTCGACGTCGGCTCCGTTCATTTCGTGGGCATTGGCGGCATCGGCATGTCCGGCATTGCGGAAGTGATGCTGAATCTCGGCTATCAGGTTTCCGGCTCCGACATGAAGGCGAGCGCGAACACGGATCGCCTCGCCAAGCGTGGCGCCAAGATCATGGTCGGCCACAAGGCCGAGAACATTGAAGGCGCCGGAGCACTCGTCATCTCCACGGCCATCAAGGGCGGCAACCCGGAAGTCGATGCGGCCCGCGCCCGCGCCATCCCCGTCGTCCGCCGCGCCGACATGCTGGCCGAGCTCATCCGCCTGAAATGGACCGTCGCCATCGCCGGCACGCACGGCAAGACGACGACGACGTCGATGGTGGCCGCGTTGCTTGATGGCGTCGGCCTCGACCCGACCGTCATCAATGGCGGCGTCATCAACGCCTACGCCTCCAACGCCAAGCTGGGGCAGGGCGAGTGGATGGTGGTGGAAGCCGACGAGAGCGATGGCACCTTTACGAAGCTGCGCCCCACCGTCTGCATCGTCACCAACATAGATCCCGAGCACATGGACCATTACGGCTCCATGGAGGCGCTGCGCAAAGGCTTCGACACCTTCGTCGAGAACCTGCCGTTCTATGGCTTCGCCGTGCTCTGCGCTGATCATCCCGAAGTGCAGGCGCTGGCCTCGCGCATTCCGGATCGCCGCCGCATTACGTATGGCTTCAATCCGCAATCCGATCTGTGGGCCGTCAATGTTCGTTCCGAAGCAGACGGCGCAACCTTCGATCTCGTCCTGCGTGCGCGCGGCGAGACGGATCAGACGCGCTGGGTGGGCCTCAAGCTTCCGATGGCCGGCCGTCACAACGTGCAGAACTCGCTCGCCGCCATCGCGGTCGCGCGGGAGCTGGGCGGGACGGAAGAACAGATCCGCGCAGCGCTCCTGAAGTTCGGCGGCGTCAAGCGGCGCTTCACGCCGGTGGGCGACTGGAACGGCGTGCGCATCATCGACGACTATGGCCACCACCCCGTCGAGATCGCCGCCGTGCTGAAAGCTGCGCGCGATGTGCAGGGTCGTGACAAGCGCGTCATCGCCGTCGTGCAGCCGCACCGTTACACGCGCCTGCGCGACCTGTTCGAGCAGTTCGCGACCTGCCTCAACGATGCGGACGAAGTGATCGTCGCGCCGGTCTATGCGGCGGGCGAACAGCCCATCGACGGCGTCAGCCATGAAACGCTCGTCAAGGAGCTGATTAACCACGGCCACCGCGCCGCGCGGACGATCGACAGCCTGTCGGACCTTCCCGCCGAGATCCGCAAATCGGTCAAGACCGGCACCGAAATGATTGTCTGCCTCGGCGCAGGCGACATCACGTCTCATGCCAATTCGCTCGCCGACGAGTTGAAGAAGGTTTGAGTCACAGCCACTTGGATGGTTAACACGGCGCCTCGGTCCAGCCTTAAGAGTTGGAAAGCCGCCGGCCCGTTAGGCTGTCGGTAACCTCGCGAGCGCTTTTCATGGTCGCTCGACGGCGGTGTCCGGGCGCCGCGCTTGCAACCGAGTTGATATGAACAAGTCGCATTCCTTTCTCGCCGCCTGCGTCGGCCTCGTGATCGCTCTGGGTGCGGGCTTTGGCGCCGCCAACCTGCGCAGCGCCGAGGCGACCTCCGCCCCCGCCGCTTTCGCGCGTCCCGATTTCGCGGCGCCGCCGCCCAAGCCGCCCGGCGTTGACCTCACCCTGTTCAGCGCGCTCGCTGATCCGTCGGCGCTGAAGAAGCTCTCGCGCGATGTCGAGATCTGCCATGACGCGCTCTCGGCCGCCTCGGTTACCTTCACCGAAGTTCCTGCGAAGCGGGAAGGCCAGTGCGGCTATTCCGAAGCGCTCGAGATTTCGTCGTCGCTCGCCACGTGGGAGCCGAACCCCGGCGCGCCGAAAGACCTGCCGATGACCTGCGCGCTCGCCGCCAAGCTTCACCTGTGGGAGCGCCATGTGGTGATCCCTGCGGCCGAGAAATATCTGGGCTCGCCGGTGCAGGAGGTGAAGGTGTTCGGCACATTCCAGTGCCGCAATGTCGCCGACACCGACAAGCTCTCCGAGCACGCCTTCGCCAAGGCCATTGATGTCGCTGGCTTCGTGCTGGCCGATGGACGCGAGATCACGGTGCTGGGCGATTATCGTTCGAGCGGCGCCGAGGGCGATTTCCTGCGTGAGATTCGCCAGCGCGCTTGCGACCTGTTCGATGTGACGCTGGGGCCGGACTACAATACCGCTCACGAGAATCACTTCCATCTCGATGTCGGCGGTCAACACGCCTGCAGGTAAGCGCGGGGCCGCTAGCCTCCTGCGCCTAGCCGCGCTAATCCCTGCGGCATGAGCACTTTCATCGATCGCCTTCCGGCTGTGCGCGGCAAGCTTCTGGCCGACGAACAGCTTGCGCCGTTTACCTGGTTCCGTGTTGGCGGGCCGGCGGATGCGCTGTTCCTGCCGAAGGACGAGGACGATCTCGCTGATTTCCTGAAGGCGCTCGATCCGATCATTCCGGTCACTGTTCTTGGCGCTGCTTCCAACGTGATCGTGCGCGATGGCGGCATTGCCGGCGTGGTGATCCGGTTGGGGCCGGCGTTTGGAAAGGTCAGCGCTGAGGGTTTGCGGGTGACTGCGGGAGCGGCCGCGCTTGATGGCCGGGTCTCGGTGGCGGCGGCGAATGCGGGGATTGCGGGGCTCGAATTTTTCTCCGGCGTGCCCGGTACGATTGGCGGCGCGCTGCGGATGAATGCGGGTTGCTATGGCAGCGAGACGAAGGACGTGCTGGTGGAAGCGCGCGCGCTGGATCGGCGTGGCAATCGTGTCGTGCTGAGGAATGCGGATTTTCATTTCAGTTATCGCCATACGGAAGCGCCTGAGGATCTGATCTTTCTTGAGGCTGTGTTTGAGGGAACGAAGGATGAGCCTGCTGCGATCCTCGAACGTATCGAGGCGCTGAAGGCGCGGCGTGAGACAACGCAGCCGATCCGCGAGAAGACGGGCGGCTCCACCTTCGCCAATCCCGATCCGCCGGGCACGCCGAACCAGCGTTCGTCGTGGAAGCTGGTTGATGCTGCCGGGATGCGCGGGGCGAAGCGGGGCGGGGCGCAGGTGAGCGAGCTGCATTGCAACTTTCTGCTGAATCTTGGCGATGCGACGGCGGCGGATATCGAAGGTCTTGGCGAGGATGTGCGCGCTGCCGTGATGGCGAACTCGGGCGTGGAGTTGCGCTGGGAGATCAAGCGCATTGGCCGTCCGCCGATCGATGCTTTGACCGAGGGATTTCTGGCGAAGGACGCTTAGCGGACTCGTCTGAGGGGGATCCCTACCGCCTTCGCTGTATTTCGGCGCATCTGTGAGCACGGCCTCGTCCTTCGACAGGCTCAGGATGAGGCCTTCTCCACCAGTGTCTGAGAGAGCGCCTCATCCTGAGCCTGTCGAAGGATGCGGCGCGGGCTTCGTTATGTTCGCGGCCCGGCGGTCCAGATACGCCCGCGACCTCGCAGCAAGCTGCGAGGCGGGTGGTTTGCGGTGAGGCCTGGTCAGCTCGTGTCGGGGTCGTGATAGCTGGCGGCGAAGTGCATCAGCGCGCGGGTCGCGGCGAGGTGCAGCGGGATCAGCGTGGATGAGAAGGGATGGATGAGGGCGCGCATGCGCGCGTTGGGGCGTGGCGGCCTGGCGTCGCCGAGGCGCATGGCGATCTCGCGGCAGCGCGCCATGGCGCGTGCGGCGCGATCGATGAGCGGCTGCGGCTTTGCGATCAGCTTCACGATGGCAAGGAAGCGTTCGACCATCGCCTCGCGCGGGAGCGTTGCGGGTTCGGCCTTGGTTTCGAGCGCCATCGGCGGTGTTTGCAGCGGCATGCCGGGCGGGCGCCCGGCGGTCTGTTTGAGGAGTTGCGGTGGGAAGAAGATCTCCCTTTGCCCGTGTGGCAGGAGATCCGCGTCGATGGGCTCGGGCCGTTCGCGCGGCAGATCGTTGGGGCGGCGCGTGAGGGTATGCGTGGGCGCTGTTGCGGGCGCGGACTTCGCGCCGGCGCGCAGCAGCGTATCCGACTGCCAGGTGAAGAAGGCGCGCGTGAGGATGGGCGGGCGTTGTTTCCTGACGGGCGGCGGCGCATCGAGCAGGATTATGCTGGGGCGCGGCGGCGGCTTGGGCCACGTGACGGAGAACAGGCGGAAGGCGTTGGGGTTGGCGGCCTTCTGGTGTTTGGGTTTTGGCGGAGTGGAGCCGGTGTTGCGCGGCGCACGGCTCCAGCGCGGGACGATGTCGAGCTTCAGCGTGATGGCGGCGAGCAGGACGAGGCGGCGCAGCATGGCTTCGAGAAGGAAGAGCCAGCGCTTGATCGGCGGCATGTCGGCGCGCGTGAGCATGGCGGGCGCGGCGCGGATGGCGTGTGAGGCATGGCTCATCCAGTCGCGCAGCTGCTGCCACGCCGGGGCGTGGGCGCCTTCGTAGTCGAACTCTGGCTCGGGCTGGATGATCAACATGCGCGGCAGTGTACCTCCGCCGATGGGCCGGCGGAGTCTGCGGCGCTCTATCCTACAAATTCTGCGGCCAGTGCGTTGAGATCGGGCGGGATTGTTTTTGGGTCTCCGACGGATTGGGGAGAGGTGTTTCCCCGGTTTTCGAGCGCTGGTGAGCACGGCCTCGTCCTTCGACAGGCTCAGGATGAGGCCTATGGGGCGATGGTGCTGGAGCGCCTCATCCTGAGCCTGTCGAAGGACGAGGCGCGGTGGGCGTGATCGCGAGACCTTCGCCGTCTCGCCGCTAAGACGCGGCGTGACGGAGAAGGTCTGTCGATGTGTCGCTGCTTGGCAGCGATTGCCGGGCCTGCCTGCGCTCTTTGAGCTTCGGCAAGGCAAGCAGGGGCCCGGCGGTCCAGAGAGCTATTTCACCAGCGCCTTGTAGACGAGTTGTTGTGACTCGCCGCGGAGGTTCACCGCGCCCTGGCCGGGGTTGCCGCGGCGCTGGATCATGCCGACGAAGGCGATGTCGTTGGCGGGATCGATCCAGAACCATGTGCCGTCGATGCCGAACCAGTCATACGTGCCCACGGGCGCGGGCGCTGCATCGGTGGGTTCGGCGAGTTTCACGGCGCCGCCCCAGCCGAAGCCTGCGCCGCCGAACACGCCTTTGGTGTCGCCGATGTGGTTCGACATCATCACCTTCACGGTGCCGGGCTTGAGGATCTGCTTTCCGTCCAGCGTGCCCTCGTTGAGAATCATCTGCGCGAAGCGGACATAGTCGTGCGTGGTCGAGGTGAGGCCGCCGCCGCCCGATTCGTGATGGTTGCGGACGGTGAAGCTGTAGCCATCGAGGAAGGCTTCCTTCTCGCCCGCAGCGCTGCGCTGGTACACCGTGGCGAGGCGCGTGTCGTAGTCCTGCTGTGACAGGAAGAACGCCGTGTCCTTCATGCCGAGCGGCTTGAAGACGTTGGCGTCGAGATAGGCGCCCAGCGTCGTGCCCGTCATTTTCTCGAGCGCGGCGGCCTGCACATCGACGGCGTAGGAGTAGCTCCAGCGTTCGCCGGGCTGGAACAGCAGCGGGATTTCGGCGAGGCGCTTCATGGCGGCGGGCAGGTTGGGCTGTGCGTGCGGGTTGGAGCGCTGGAACTCCTTGTCGACCGCCGAGGCCGCCGAGAGGCCGTAGCCGAAGCCGGCGGTGTGGGTCATCACCTCGTTCATGTTCGGCGCGCGCGTGGCCGGCACGAGGCCTTCAGTGATCGAGTCGCGATTGGTGGCGACTCTGAGATTGCCAAGCTCGGGCAGGAATTTGGTGACCGGGTCTTCCGGCTTCCAGAGGCCCTTCTCCCACAGCTGCATCATCGCGACGCCGACGATGGGCTTCGTCATCGAGCGGATGCGGAAGATGGTGTTCTCGGTGACGGCGGGGCCGCCATACGCTTGCGCGCCGAACGTGTTGAACGCGATCAGCTTGCCGTCCTTCACCAGCGCATACTGCAGGCCGGCGACCTCGCCCTTGTCGACGGCTTCCTTGAGGCGGGCGTCGAGCGCCTGAAGCCCGGCGGGCGTGAAGATGGATTGTGTGGCGACGACGTCCTTGGCGGCCGGCCAGGCTGTCGAGGCGGCGGGAGCTGCGGCCTGCGAAGTAGCTGCGGGCGCGGCCGCTTCCATTGCGGTGCAGGCGGCCAGTACGCTGGCGAGGCCCGCCGCGAGCCAGAGTTTTCCAAAGCGGGTGGCCGTCATTGAGCGCTTCATCGTGGTTGGTCTCCCTCGTGTGTCTTGTGCTCGTGTTTGTCATCCCGGACGCGCTTAGCGCGAGCCGGGATCCATTCCTCGACCCCGACACCAGCACAATGGTTCCCGGGTCTCGCTACGCTCGCCCGGGATGACAAGCGGTGGGTGTCGTCGTTGGTCCCAAAAAGAAAAGGGCGGCGCTGGTTCACAAGTCCCAACGCCGCCCGATCCTGTTTCCGTCGGTCTAGACTTACGGCGTGGTCGTGGGCTTGGCTGCGTCAGCCGGAGCCGCGGGGGCGGCTGCGGCGGTGGCAAGGGCGCCGTAGACCAGCTTCGCGGACTCGTTGCGATAGTTCATCGCATCGGGACGCGCGCCGCCCATCGACTGGATCATGCCGACGAAGAAGAGGTCGTTGGCGGGATCGATCCAGAACCACGTCCCGGCGGCGCCGCCCCAGTAGTGCGTGCCCTTGCCGTAGGGCTGGCCGGTGACGGACGTGTCGTCATAGACCGCGAAGTCCATGCCGAAGCCGACGCCGGGCAGGCCCGGGTTGGCGGTCGTGCCGTCCGAGTACAGGCGCAGGTCGCCGATAGCGTTGGTGCGCATCAGTTCGACCGTCTCAGGCTTGATGACCTGATTGCCGCCGAGCGTGCCCTTGTTGAGGAACATCTGGGCGAAGCGCGCATAGTCGTGCGTCGAGGAGACGAGACCGCCGCCGCCGGATTCGAGGCGGGCCGGATTGTCGAAGCCCGGACGGTCGGGGCGATCGACGTTGGCGACGAGCGCGGACTTGTCCTTGTCCCAGTGATAGACGTCGGTGAAGCGCGGCTTGGTGGCGTCGGTGACGAAGAACGAGGTGTCGTTCATGCCGAGCGGGGTGAAGATGTTGGCTTTCAGGTAGTCGCCGAACTTCTGGCCCGAGAGCTTCTGGACGATGTAGCCCTGTATATCGACCGACACCGAGTAATACCAGCGCGTGCCCGGATCGTAGATCAGGGGGATGTCCTTGATCTTGCCGATCATCTCTTCGAGGTTTGCGGAGGCGAGAACGCCCGTGTCGCGGAAGGCGGTGTTGACCGGATCATCGCCCGACAGGCCATAGCCGAAACCGCCGGTGTGGCTCATCAGCTCTTTCATCGTGGGCTCGTGCGAGGCGGCGGCGAGCACGGGCTTGCCATCCTTCATCACAGGCTTGCCGTCTTTCCACGTCAGCACCTGCAGGCCCGCGAGTTCGGGCACGTGCTTGGAGACGGGATCGTCCATCTGCCACAGGCCCTTCTCGTAGAGCTGCATCATGGCGACGCCGGTGATCGGCTTCGACATGGAGTAGATGCGGAAGAGGCTGTCCTTGGTGATGGGCGTTCCGGTCTTCGGGTCGCCGGACTGGATGCCGTGCGCGCCGAAGGCGGCAATGTCGCCGCCCTTGCCGAGGATGTAGACCATGCCGGCGACGTCCTGGTCGTCGACCGACTTGGCCATGCGTGCGTCGAGCGCGGCGAGGCCTTCCGCGGTGAAGCCGAGCGCGGCGGTGTCTGCGGCGGGGGCGGCAGGCCAGGCGGCGTCGTCATACGCCTTGGCGACGACGGCGGGTTCGGCCGGCTTGGCGGGCTCAGTTGGGTTGCAAGCAGCCAGGATAGCGAAGGATGCGGCGGCCAGAGCCAAGCGCGATCCGAGCGTAAACGGATGTGTGGACATTTTCTCCCCTGTGTAGCGCCGGCTCTCAGGCCGGTCGTCGGGGCGGACACTAGGCTGAAACCGGGATTACAGGGAAGGACGTGGGGGAAGCGATCCCGGAAGTGTGAAAAGCCGCACTTTCGGTACAGGATTGGGTAGGGTGGGCCTGTTGGCGGGAAGCGCGGAGCGTCGTGATGGCGTGGCTAAAGGCGGTTTTCATCTACGGCCACCCGGACTCCATCCTGGTTCCCGTGGTGATGTGGAGCACATTCGTCCTTTCCACCGCATTCGCGCTTCTGTTCCGGAAGGTGGCCTGGGAGGCGGCGGGGTTCTGGGCAGCATTCAGCGTGTTCGTGTTCGTCTCCGTGGTGCTCACCGTTTTCAACGGTGTGCGGTCCACAGCGCCGATCGGCGGCATGTTCATGATCGCGTACGTGTCGATCGTGGCATTTCCAACGGCGGGGATCGTCCGGCTCTTGATGCGCCTGGTCCGCAGTATTCTGGCGTCACGGACGAACACGACTTGATCCGCGGCAACTTGCTTCTTGCGAACAGGTTGCAATTTGAGGGAGCGGGCGGCTAGGCTGGTTGCGCCGCAAAGATCGACCGCCGTATGACTGACGCACCGCGAAAGGGCCATCCGCTGTTGCGCCCGTTCTTCTTCCTGCTCGGCCTTGTGCTGACCGGGGTGGGGATAGTGGGCGTGATTGCGCCCGGTTGGCCGGGAACGATCTTCCTGATCCTCGCAGCGGGATGCTTTGCGCGGTCATCGCCCAAGCTGGAGGCGTGGCTGGTGAACCATCCGCGCTTTGGGCCGACGGTGGTGGCCTGGCGCCAGCATGGGGCCATTCCACGCAAGATCAAGTTCATCGCAATCGGCTCGATGATACTGTCGTTCGTGATCGTGCTGTTTGCACACATGGAGCCGGTGTGGATGTGGGTGATCGGCCTGTGCCTGCTGGCAAGCGCGCTGTTCGTCGGCTCGCGGCCGGAGGGGCCGAAGCGAGCGGGGTGAGGGGTGTGAGTTGGGCCCCCCAGTTAAGTTCTGGGTGGGGATGAAGCTGCAAGGTGGGACAAGGATCGCAATCTGCCCTGGATCCCGACCGGTACCTCGATACTTAGCTCACCGGCTTCCACACCTGACGCAGGATCACGTCGCGTTGGCAGCCGCGGCGGTAGGCGGCGTAGTAGTCGGCGTTGCGCTTGGCGAAGTTGCGGTGTTCTTCCTCGGCGGGCCAGAATTCGCCGAGGGGGAGGATGGGGACTTTGACTTCGCCGTTCACACGGCCTGAGGCGATGATCTTCTGCTTCGAGGCTTGCGCTGCCGCTTTCTGGTCAGGCGTCACGAAGATGGCCGGGAGATATGAGCGGCCGCGGTCGCAGAACTGGCCGCCATCGTCGGTGGGATCGATCAGCGGCCAGAAGCGGGTGAGCAGCTGCTCGTACGTCATCTTCGCGGGATCGAAGGTGACGCGCACGGATTCGTAGTGGCCGGTCTGCTGGCGCGCGACGTCCTTGTATTTCGGATGGCGTTCGGCGCCGCCGGTGTAGCCCGACTCGACGGAGATGACGCCGGGCAGGCCCTGCATGTCGCTTTCCATGCACCAGAAGCAGCCGCCTGCAAAAACGGCCTGCTCGGTCTTCTGTGCGAAGGCGGCAGGCGCGAGGATCAGGGCGAGAATGGCAAGAAGGAAGCGCATCGGAGGCTCCGTGGCGGAGGCCTCAAAATGATGAGGAGTTCGCTTGCGGGCAAGGGGCTCGCGCCGCCGTGATGCAGGTTCCGGGTGTACGGCCGGGCAAACCGGACTACCTAGAGGCCTGAACCGGAATTTCTCAGGAGCTCCTGATCCATGCGCGCCCGTCTCATGATTGCCCTGTCAGCCGCCGCCATTGCCGCTGGAGCAAGCCTGGTTGCGATTGCCCAGCCGCCCGCTGCGGTCGAGACGCGCCCGACGAACCAGGCCGCGTACAAGCCGGCCTTCCCGGGACAGACGCGCGCGCCGGAGGTGAAATCCAATGTGGCGTATGATGTGAAGGAGGTTGTCGCCTCGGGGATTGCGAGCCCGTGGGCGGTGGAGTTCCTGCCGGGCGGCAAGTTCCTGATCACGGAGCGGTTGGCTGGCCAGTTCCGCATTGCGGACAAGGACGGCAAGCTGTCGCCGCCGATCAAGGATGGCGTGCCGGCCGTGCATGCGCTTGGGCAGGGCGGTCTGCTGGACGTGGCGCTCGATCCGAAATTCGCGACCAACCAGATCATCTACTGGAGCTATGCCGAGCCGAAGAGCGACGGGACGAATAATACGGCCGTTGCATCTGGCAAGCTGGTCGATGGCGCGCAGCCGAAGATCGAGAACGTCAAGGTGATCTGGCGCCAGACGCCGGCGCTGCAATCCAACCTGCATTTCGGTTCGCGTCTCGTGTTCGCCAAGGACGGCACGCTGTTCGTCACGCTGGGCGAGCGGTCTGTGCTGCCTGGCCGCGTGCAGGCGCAGGATCTCAAGAGCGGGCTCGGCAAGATCGTGCGCATCAACACGGATGGTTCGATCCCGAAGGACAATCCGTTCGCCGGATCGAAGGATGGCGCGCTGCCGGAAATCTGGAGCTATGGCCACCGCAACGTGCAGGGCGCGTTCCTGCATCCGGCGACGGGCGATCTGTGGGAGCTTGAGCACGGGCCGCAGGGCGGCGACGAGATCAACATCGCGCGCAAGGGCAGGGACTATGGCTGGCCCACCATCACGTATGGCGTCGAGTATGGCGGCACGCTGCGCAAGATCGGCGAGGGCGCCACGGCCAAGGCTGGGATGGAACAGCCGCTCTACTACTGGGACCCGGTGATCGCGCCGGGCGGGCTCACCTATTACAACGCCAACCTGTTCCCCGCGTGGAAGGGCAGCGTGTTCGCGGCGGGTCTCAACTCCAGCTTCGTCGCCCGCCTGAGCGTTGAGGGCGAAAAGGTGAAGGGCGAGGAGCGCTTCAGCTTTTCCGACCGTGAGCGCGACCGTTATCGCGACATCGGCGTTGGGCCGGATGGCGCGCTGTACCTGCTGACCGATGGCCCGAATGCGCGGCTGCTGAAGGTCGTGCCGAAATCATAAGGGTGGCCGGGAAGAGCCATAGGGAAGGAACGACAATGAAGAAGCTCCTGATTGCCGCCGCACTGGCGACGGCATTTACTGCGCCCGCTCTTGCGCAGGGCGCGCCACCGCCCCCGGCGGTTGAGGCGGGCAAGGATCTCGCCGCCATCGTGACGCTGCCGGCGACGTCAGATGAATTCAAGCAGATCGACGTGATGTCCGGCGGATGGCCGGCGGGCGGCGACATACCGTTCAAGTACACGCAATATGAAGGGAACGAATTCCCCGGCCTGCACTGGACCGATGGGCCTGAGGGCACGCAGAGCTATGCGATCATCATGCAGGATACCGACTTCGTCGCACGCGGCGCGCCGATCCTGCACTGGTCGATCGTGAACATTCCCGCCTCGCAAACGTCGTTGAAGGTGGGGATGAAACCTGAAGAGAAGCCGGCGGGGTCTATCTATGGGCCGAACTACAAGGGCGCGACGCAGCCCTATCTCGGGCCGCGCACGCCGCCGGGGCCGAAGCATCGCTATCACATCCAGGTCTTCGCGCTGGACACACTGCTGCCGGCGGACTTTGCGCCGAAGAGCTATGCCGAACTGATCGAACCGCTGAAGGGGCACGTGCTGGCCAGCGGGTCAGTGATGGGGCTTGGGCAGGAGAAGAAGGCGCAGTAGCTGGCGTCTGCCAGCACGCGCTCGTGGTTCGATGGACGGCGGCTGCGCCGCCTGCTCACCATGAGCGCTACGCGCCTGATTGGCCCTGATCGTGAATGCTGGGAGCGCTCATCCTGAGCAGCACGCGAAGCGTGTGTCCGTCGAAGGACGAGCGCGTGCCACGCTCGTCCCCCACGTACATTCAATCAGAGAACGTTCAGCGCGACGTCGATGTTGCCGCGTGTGGCGTTGGAGTAGGGGCAGACTTCGTGGGCCTCGTGCACCAGCGCTTCGGCGGCGGCGCGGTCGACGCCGGGGAGCGTCACGTCGAGCTTCACGGTGAGACCGAAGCCCTTGGGCTCGCGCGGGCCGATGCCGACGGTGGCGGCGACGGTGGCGTCAGCGGGGACTTTAGCGTGCTTGCCACCCGCGGCGACGGCTTTCATCGCGCCGATGAAGCAGGCGGCGTAGCCGGCCGCGAACAGCTGTTCCGGGTTGTTGCCCTTGCCGTTGCCGCCCAGCTCTTTCGGCAGGGCGAGGGCAACTTCGAGCGCGCCATCATTGGTGCGGGCTGTGCCATCGCGGCCGCCCGTTGCGGTGGCGGTGGTGGTGTAGACGACTTTCACGGACATCGTGGATTTCCTTGTTTGCGAAATAAATATCGTTGGCGATTTGATCGCGTGCGATTGAATTATGCTTGCTCGGCGGGCCGGTCAAGCCTTGCGATTTAATCGCGCGCGATTTATTTTGAGGGCATGAGCAGGAAACCCGATCCGAAACCGATGCCGAAAATTCCCGCCGGGGGCATACAGCCCCTTTTGGACCAGTCGCTGTGCTTTGCCGTGTATTCGGCGGGGCTGGCGTTCAACCGCGTCTACAAGCCGATCCTCGATCCGCTGGGGCTCACCTATCCGCAGTATCTCGTGATGATGGCGCTGTGGGAGACCGATGAGCAGGGCGTGGGGGAGTTGGGCGAGCTGCTGTTTCTTGAATCGAACACGCTGACGCCGCTGATCAAGCGGCTGGAAGCGGCGGGGTTTGTGACGCGGGCGCGCGGCGCGGAGGATGAGCGGCAGGTGCATGTGTCGCTGACGGGGAAGGGGCGCGAGCTGCTGAAGGAAGCGTCGTGCATTCCGGGCAAGCTGCTGGAAGCTGCTGGCATGTCGGTGGAGCAGATTTGGCGGCTGCGGGGGTCGGTTGCGGGCCTGCGGGACAAGCTGCGGGCGGCAGTGGAGTAGGCTGGCGCCGGTGAGCACGGCCTCGTCCTTCGACAGGCTCAGGATGAGGCCTTTCCCACCCATGTTGCTTAGCGCCTCATCCTGAGCCTGTCGAAGGATGCGGCGCGGGCTTGCGGACGCTAGCCGATCTCGTCGAGCCACTGGTTGACGAGGGCGAGCGCGGCGACCTCGCGGTATTTCGGGTGGCCGTCGGGCTTCTCGGCGGCTTCCGCCCACCAGACCAGCGGATAGGGGATCAGAGCGGCGTAACCGCCTGCTTTCAGCATGGGCAGGATATCGGACTTCACGGAGTTGCCGGTCATCAGGGATGTCTCGGCCGCGCCGCCATGGCGGGCGAAGGCCTTGGTGTAAATCTCCGGCGTCTTCTCCGACACGATCTCGACGCCGGAGAAATGCGAGCCGAGGCCGGAGGCCGCGAGTTTTGATTCCTGATGGAACAGATCGCCCTTCGTGATGAGGACGAGACGGCCGCGATCCTTCAACTGTTTGAGAGCTTCCTCGACTCCGGGCAAGGGTTCGATCGGATGCGTCATCATCTCGCGTCCGGCGTCGAGAATCTCTTTCAGCACTTTGGTTGAGACATTGCCCTCGGAGACCTCCATCGCGGTCTGGAGCATCGACAGCGTGAAGCCTTTTGCGCCGTAGCCGTAGGACTTCATGTTCTCGCGTTCAACGGCGGCCAGTTTCGCTTCCAGCGCGTCTTCGCCCGCGAAATCCCCAAGCAATTCGTTGAAGCGTTTGTGCGTGAGACGGAACACCGGCTCGTTGTGCCAGAGGGTGTCGTCCGCATCGATTCCAATGATCTGTATGGGCATGGCGCCTCATAGCGTTGTCGCGTTTCTGTCGCAATCGCCTCTTCGCATGGCGCGTCCGCAAAAGCACAGGCGCGAGGCGTCATGCAACCGCAACATATCTGTTGGCCGCCTGTCATGACTCATCACTAGAGCCCCGCCCATCGAACGGATGGAAGGGTTTCCCAAATGGCGAAGAAGCTGAAGGCCGCACACCTGGCCGGCGTTGCAGGCGCGGCGATCTCATTGGCGGCGATCCAGCCGGCCTTCGCCCAGACGGCTCCTGCGACGGTGGATCAGAGCGCAGCTCCAGTGGAAGAGCCGGCCGATGAAGATCGCGTCGTCATCACTGGCCGCCGCCCGCTCGCAGAATCGGCAGCCGCGTCGCTTGAGATCCAGCGCAAGTCTGATTCGATCGTGTCGGTGCTTTCAGCCGACGCCATTGGCAACCTTCCCGACCAGAACATCGCCTTCGCGATTGGCCGCCTGCCGGGAGTCGGTCTTGAGCGTGATCAAGGCCAGGCGCGCTATGTGAACCTGCGCGGCACGCCGAACTACTGGACAACCCTGTCTTTCGACGGATTGCCGATCGTATCGCCGGAAGGCCGCGCGACGCGCTTCGACAACATACCGTCGGCGCTCTCGAAACAGGTCATCGTATCAAAGGCAATCACGCCCAACATGCCGGGTGACACCGTGGCGGGCAACGTCAACATTGTTACCCGTTCAGCGTTCGACAATGACGGTCTTACCATCAAGGGCAAGCTGGCGCTTGGCCTTGTCTCGCTGGGCGGCGGCGAGGAGTTCGATGGCAACTTCGTGATCTCGGACCGCTTCCTCGATGGGAAACTCGGCCTTCTCGCGCAAGGCTCCTACTACCGCCGCAACATGGTGACCGAAAACCAGGAAACAGACCCCTATCTTCAGCCGCGCGCCGCGCGCCCGACGGATCGGGTTGCCCGCGAATTTGAGAACAAGCTCTATCGGCTCACACGTGAAAACCAGTCGCTGTCCTTCCGCGCAGACTACGAGATCGACGACGACAACGCGGTGTTCTGGAATACCGTGTGGACCAACTACACAGACGAAGAGCTTCGCTCGAACTACATCTTCCGTTTCGACCAGGGCGCCAACGCTGCGGGCCAGTCCTTCAACACAGCGCGCGACAACGGGACGATACTGCCGTTCACGGGCACGGTTTATGGTGCGCGCCTCAACGTGAACACCAACTCGCTTGAGTCAGAGGAAGACATTTACACTTCCACCATTGGCGGTGAGCACGGCGACATGTTTGGCTGGGATCTGTCCTGGCGTCTCAACTATACCTACACAGCCGACGGCCGCGACGGCCCTGCGCTGCCAACGTGGCAGAGCCCGTCGAGTGCGGCGGATCGTCCCTCGATTGTGTACGATTTCACCAACCCGAGAGATCATGTCGTCCGCCTCTATCGCACGGTGGCCGCCGGCGCGACGCGCTCCTTGGGAACGCCGATCAACTCGGTCGACGACCTGCGCTGGGACTTTCTGGCGATCCAGCGCCGCACTGGCGGCGACGAAACGCAGGCCGCGACTTTCAAGTTCGACGCCAGCAACGAGTTTGACCTCGCCGGCATCCCGGTCGATTTCGCGACCGGCTTCATGTACACGAACCGCATCAAGAAATCTGACGAACAGGTATGGGAAGCCACGCGCGCGCGGTTGGTTTCGGCCGGCCTGACCCCGCCGGAAATCCTCGCGACCGGGCCGACTGCTTCCTGGAGCAACCTGTTCCTGAAGAAGCCTTATCTCGCCGACAACGCGCTGGGATATGCCTTCAGCTATCACTCGAAGTCAGCGCTGGAAGACTACGCGCTCATGCTCCAGAAGTCGGGCGTGGCGGCGCAGATCGACACATCCGCCAACTGGTGGAAGGTCAATGAGGAGATCATTGCCGGTTACGCGATGGGAACATTTGATTTCGACTGGGGCAATGTCGTTGCCGGCGCCCGGGTCGAGCAAATCACCAATTCCGGCTCGGCGATTGCCGCCTTCGGCGCGACCCGCCAGTTCGTGACGGTCGAGAAGGACGAAGTGCAGGTCTATCCGAGCGCTCACTTCAACTGGGACGTCAATGACGAGATGAAGCTGCGCCTCGGCCTCACCACGTCTGCCTCGCGGCCGGACTTCGATGACCTGCGCCCCAACCTGACTTTCAACGACTCACTGCAGACGGTCTCGGGCGGCAATCCTGATGCAAAGCCGGAGAAGCAGCAGGGGATCGACTTGTATTATGAATGGTACATGGAGCCGGAGGGCTTCTTCTCGGCGGGCATCTTCTACAAGGACATCAGCGACGTCCTGTTTTTCAAGTCGCGCACGTTTGGCATCGCCGATTTCAACACCACGACGAACCCGAACCGGGATGACTACACCTTCAGCGGCATCACCAATGGCGGCGATGGCTGGCTGCAGGGCTTCGAGGTGTTCTATGCCCAGACGGCGCAGGATCTCGTGGCGCGCAACAATCTGCCGGATTGGCTTGGCGGCTTTGGCGTGGGGGCCTCGGCCACCTGGACCGAAAGCGAAGTGACGATCCCCTCAGCCTCCGCCGCCAGCCCAGAGCGAGTCATCTCCCTGCCGGGCACCTCGGACGAGGTCTACAACCTTCAGCTCACTTACGAGAAGTACGATTTCTCTGTGCGCCTAGCGTATCAGTTCCGCACCGCGTGGCGTCAATCGGTTGGTGACTACGCGCTAGTCGGTACGACGGGCATCCTTCAACCCGTCAGCAACGGTGACATCTACTGGGATGACGACGAGGAACTTGATCTCTCCGTGCGCTATCAGGTGAGCGACAACCTGGAAATGTTCTTCGACGCCGCCAATATCGGCGATGCAAGGGCGATACGATACGCGGACTCGAAACTCTATCCGATCGAGATCGAGCGGTTTGGCCCTCGCTACACGATGGGCGTGCGCTTCAACTTCTGATGGAGCACAAGCTGAAAGTAGCGTTCTAACCCGGCCTTGGCGCCGCCGCGACGCTATTCGTTCCAGGGCAGGGACGCCTGCCTGATGCGGCTCCGTCCTGATTGACCCCGGGGCGGAGCTGCTCCTGTTCTTCGAGTTGATGAGGACTTGAGATGAAATCGCACGCCGCTCTTTCGCTGCTCCTGCTCGCGGGCGCCTGCGCCACTGATAACGTTGTGGCGCGTGTCGTTCCGGCGGCCGTCGAGACGGTTGGCATGGGATCGACGGGCGATGCGGCGGATGATCCGGCCGTGTGGGTTCACCCGACCAATGCGGCGCAGAGCCTGATCCTTGGCACCAACAAGGATGTCGGCGTCTATGTGTACGGGCTCGATGGCTCGGAGAAGCAGCGTCTTCCGGTTGGCCTGTCCAACAATGTCGATCTTCGCGGCAATCTTGCGGTCGCCAGCAATGACGGCGTCAACGCACTGAGCTGGTTCCGCATCGACCCGGCGACGGCGATGGTGACGCATGCGGGCGATACCAAGCTCGCCAGCATCGAGCCTTACGGCGTGTGCATCGGCCGCATCCAGGGCAACCTCAATGCGGTCGTCACCTACAAGGACGGGCTGGTGGAGTTCTGGCGCGTGACCGACACGGGCGCTGGCCCGGTGCAGATTTCGGAGCGGCGCACGATCAAGCTTGGCTCGCAGATCGAGGGCTGTGTGATCGATGACGACGGAGGGCGGTTGTTCGTGGGCGAAGAAAATGTTGGCCTGTGGGTCGTGGACCTGCTGTCGGAGGATATGATCCCGCGCAGCATCGACAAGGCCGGCAGCGGCACGGGTCTTGTGGCCGATGTCGAGGGCGTGTCGCTGTATCTGAAGGCGGACGGCGCGGGCTATCTGGTGGCGTCTGCGCAGGGCGCCGACCGCTACGTGATCTACGATCGCAAGCCGCCACACGCGGCGCTGGGCGTCTTCAAGATCGGCCCGAGCGCCGATGGCAAGGTGGACGGCACGAGCGTGACGGACGGGCTGGATGCCTCGTCCGCGCCGCTGCCTGGGTTTCCGGCCGGCGTGCTGGTCGTGCAGGACGACGCCAACCCGACCGCGGAGATCGACCAGAACTTCAAGATCGTCGACTGGCGCGAGATCGAGCGCGTGTTGGCGGCGGGCGCGGCGCAGTAAGTGAGCTACCGGCGAGCACGGCCTCGTGCTTCGACAGGCTCAGCATGAGGCCTAAGCACCGACAGCGAGAGAGCGCCTCATCCTGAGCCTGTCGAAGGACGAGGCGCGAGATCGCGGTGTTGCAACTTGCGAGGTCATTCTCGGGCTTGTCCCGAGAATCCCGGTTGGGGCCTGCAGCGGGATACGTTGTCGTATTCCGCTGACGAGCCAACCGAGATCCCCGGGATGCGCTTCGCTTACCCGAGGATGACACCGGTGGTGTGGTTGCGCAGGGGAGAGGGTGGCTCGTCCTACTGCTTGTAGACCTTGCCCTTGGCCATCACGAAGTCGACTGACTCCAGTTCGCGCACGTTGGTGAGCGGATCACCGCCTACCGCGATGATGTCGGCGGTCTTGCCAGCCGCGATGGAGCCGATTTCAGCGGTCAGGCTGAAATGGCCGGCGGCGTTGACGGTGGCGGCCTGGATGGTCTGCAGCGGCGTCATGCCGGCGCCGACCATGAGGGCGAACTCCTGCGCGTTGTCGCCATGGGCGGAAACGCCGGTGTCGGTGCCGAAGGCGATCTTGACGCCGGCCGCGTGCATGCGGCGCAGCATGTCCTGCATCTTCGGGCCGGCTTCGAGGGCTTTTGCCTTTTGTGCGGGCTGGAGGAAGGTGTCGGGCTTGGCCGCTTCGCGCGCGACGAAATCGCCGGCGAGAAGTGTGGGGATCAGGTACGCGCCGTTGGCCTTGAACAGCTGGGCGGACTCTTCGTTGGCGTAGGTGCCGTGCTCGATGGAGTCACCGCCTGCGCGCAGGAAAGAGTTGATGCCATCGGCGCCGTGGGCGTGCGCGGTCACGCGGCGGCCCATCGCGTGGGCGGCCTGCACGATCGATTTCAGTTCGTCGTCGGTGAATTGTTGGCCGAGGCCGGCTGCTGTGTTGGACAGAACGCCGCCGGTGGCGGTGATCTTGATCAGGTCGGCGCCATCGCGCACGCGCTCGCGGGTGGCGCGGGCGCAATCATCCGCGCCGGAGCAGACGCCGGGGCCGCGCAGCAACATCGCCATGTCGTGCGGGATGCCGTTGGCGTCGCCATGGCCGCCGTGGACGCTGATCGCGCCTGCCGAGGTGATGATACGCGGGCCGGGAATGATGCCTTTCGCGACGCCGTTGCGCAGGGCGAGGATGGCTTCGGCATCGGCGCCGAGGTCGGCGACCGTCGTGAAGCCGGCCTGCAGCGTCTTCAGCGCATAGCCCGCGCCGGCGATGGCGCCGTCGGAGCTTGTCATCATGAACTGGTTGAGACGCGCGTCAGGGCCTTGCTCGCTGGTGATGTGGACGTGGCTGTCGATGAGGCCGGGGAGCACGAAGCCCGATTTGAGATCGACGACCTTCGCGCCGCGGGGGGCGGAGGTGTAACCGGCGGTGATCGAGACGATCTTGCCATCGCGCACGAGGATGGTCTGCTGGGTGAGCACACGGCCGCTCGCCGGATCGGCAAGCAGGCGGCCGGCATGGATGTAGGTGTCGGATGCGGCGGCAGGCGTCTGTTGCGCCGTGGCGAGCAGGGCGGGCACGCTGGCGCAGGCCGCGAGCAGGGCGAGGGCGCTGATAAGGCCGATGCGTTTGCCAATTGTCCGTTTGATGGTCATGCCGCCCTCCGCGATTGCGCGGTCAGCTAGCCCGCTCGCGACGTGGGCGGCAAGGCTGACGGTGGACCAGGCAAGACCGGAAAATGACGTCCCGCCCGGGACTTCCGGGTCTGGGCCCCGAGTCGGCCGCCGGGTTGGCGTATCAAACGTCAATGGTTAACGAGCTCTAAATCCCCTAATTTCTCTTCCGTGGATAAGCGAAAAGATTCCCCGCGCCGGGCCGTTGACGGTCCATTAGGGATGGGGTGACACTATATCTAGCGTCGGGGCTGGCGCCGGATACCAATCCATTGGGTTTCGCCGGTTCTGGCCGGAATTAACGAATTTTGGCCTCTTACGAGAGATTTCGATGTCCGCAGAAGCCGTTCTCACCGAAGACAAGACCGCCGCCCGCCGTGGGAAGCCCAAGGCGCAGAGCGGTCTGCGGGTCGTCGAGGGCGTGAAGACCGACCCCTCGCGTGACGCCCTCCTGACCGATTTCGGCAAGAAGACGCTGGATGACCGCTACGTCCTGCCGGGTGAGTCGTACCAGGACATGTTTGCCCGAGTCGCTCTGGCGTACTCGGATGATGTCGTACATGCGCAACGGATTTACGACTACATCTCGCGCCTCTGGTTCATGCCGGCGACGCCTGTGCTGTCGAACGGCGGGGCCGATCGCGGCCTGCCGATCTCGTGCTTCCTGAATGGCGTCTCCGACTCGCTGGACGGCATCGTCGAGACCTGGAACGAGAACGTGTGGCTTGCCTCGAACGGCGGCGGCATCGGCACCTATTGGGGCGAAGTCCGCTCGATCGGCGAGAAGGTCGGCCAGAACGGGCAGACGTCGGGCATCATCCCCTTCATCCGCGTGATGGATTCGCTGACGCTGGCGATTTCGCAGGGCTCGCTGCGCCGCGGCTCGGCGGCCTGCTATCTCGACGTGTTCCACCCGGAGATCGAGGAGTTCCTCGAAATCCGCAAGGCGGCCGGCGACTTCAACCGCAAGTCGCTGAACCTGCACCACGGCATCAACATCACCGACGAGTTCATGGAAGCCGTGCGCCAGGACGCGCCGTTCCAACTGAAGTCGCCGAAGACCGGTGAAGTGATGAAAGAGATCTCCGCCCGCAAGCTGTGGCAGAAGATCCTCGAGCTGCGGATGGCGACGGGCGAGCCCTACCTGCTGTTCACCGACACCACCAACAACGCGATGCCGGCGCACCAGAAACAGCTGGGCTTCAAGGTCCGCCAGTCGAACCTATGCTCGGAAATCATGCTGCACACGGGCCCGGACCATCTCGGCGTTGACCGTACGGCAGTCTGCTGCCTCTCGTCGGTCAACGCCGAGAAGTTCCTCGAGTGGAAGAGCAACGAGAATTTCCTCGATGACATCTTCCGCTTCCTCGACAACGTGCTGGAAGACTTCATCAAGCGTGCGCCGCCGGAAATGCACCGCGCGGTCTATTCGGCCAAGCGCGAGCGCTCGGTTGGCCTTGGTCTGATGGGCTTCCACTCGTTCCTGCAGAGCCAGGGCGTTGCGATGGAATCGTCCACGGCCAAGTCGTGGAACAATGTGATGTTCAAGCACCTGCGCCGTGGCGCGGATGCGGCTTCGGTGAAGCTGGCGAAAGAGCGGGGCGCCTGCCCGGATGCGGAAGACATGGGCGTGATGGCGCGCTTCAGCCACAAGCTGGCGATCGCGCCGACGGCGTCGATCTCGATCATCTGCGGCGGCACGTCGGCGGGCATCGAGCCGATCCCGGCCAACATCTACACGCACAAGACCCTGTCGGGCTCATTCTCGGTGAAGAACCCCTTCCTCGAGCAGGTGCTGGAGAAAACCGGCAACAACACGCCGGGCATCTGGGCCTCGATCCTCGAGAACGAGGGTTCGGTGCAGCACCTGGATTGCCTGACCGGGCAGGAGAAGCTGGTGTTCCGCACCGCCTTCGAGATCGACCAGCGCTGGATCATCGAACTGGCGGCTGACCGCACCCCCTACATCTGCCAGGGCCAGTCGCTTAACCTGTTCCTGCCGGCCGACATCGATAAGTGGGATCTCCACATGCTGCACTGGACGGCGTGGGAGAAGGGCCTCAAGTCGCTTTACTATTGCCGGTCGAAATCGATCCAGCGCGCGGGCTTTGCTGGCTCGGATCGGGAAAAAGTCGAAATGGACATGGGCAGAGGGCGCACCGACTACGACGAGTGCCTCGCCTGCCAGTAGAAATCACGAGTGGATTCAGCGACCAATACGCGAAGGCGGCCTCCGGGCCGCCTTCTTGCTTATGGGGGGTGGGGCTGAGGGCGAATAGTTGTTCGCAGAGGCCTTTTGGACTAGGCTCGTTAAAGATTTAGCGGGCCTGGGGCCCGAGGCGGGAACACAATTTCACCAACTCCGTTATGGTTTTGGTAATTTGGTGGGATCAGCCTTCGGGTTGTTCATGTCTGGGACGAGCAGTTAAAATGATTGCCAGTCTAGCAGGTAGCTTCGTCTTCGCTTCGTGCCTCACGTGCGCGACGCCACCGGCCGATCCGGAAGCCATCGTGCTGTCCGTCGGACCGGTTAATGGTCCTCAATCCTTTCAGACCGGCGATCCGCCGCGCGAGATCATCCTCGCCAACCCGACCGAACAGGATTTCGGCCTGCCGCTCAGCGTCGGCAGCCAGTTCGGGCCCTCGCGCCTTGCCAGCCCGCTTGCTTCGGCCCGGTTCGAGGCGCTGGACCTCGCAACGCCGATGCCCGTCCGGACGCTCAAGGGCGAACGGTTCGGCGGTGAAATCTCCTTCGCGGCTTCGAGTGAGTCGACCGGCCTTGGCCTCGACATGTCATTCACGCCCCGCGCCCAGATCCAGCGCAACCGCGCCGGCAGCAACGTGGCCAGCGCGGGCGCGGAATTCCGCGTCGGTACGAACCTGGTCGATCGCGATCTGCGTGGCAAAGGGGCGATGGCCCCCTCTTGGTATTTCTTCGTCGGCGCCGACAACGAGGCGCTGGTCTGGAACGTGGCTGACAACCGCGCCATGGACGGCGCCAGCCTGCGCGATCAGGCGACGGTGGGCGACCTCCAGGTCGGCATCGCGTTCTCCACGGGCGACAACTCGCAGATGTCGTTCGGACTGGTTGAGCGGAAGCTGCGCTACAACGACATCGCCGGCGACCACGACGTCAAGATACGCGAGCAGTTTGCGGCCTTCAGCTTCACGCTGCGCCACTAGGCGGATCGGTTTTTCGGGAGTTTTCGCGGGCCGCCCTTGGGCGGCCCGTTTGCGTTTGGGGATGATGGCGCAGGCGTGGTCATTCTCGGCCTTGTGCCGAGAATCCCGGTTGGAAGCGGCAACGGGATTCGTCGCTTTTCCCATGGCGGCCAATAACCGGGATCCCCGGGATGCGCTTCGCTTACCCGAGGATGACGCTGTTGGTGTGGCTGGCGGCGCGGGCTTCTGGCCTGATCATGCACCCGCCCCGCGACCAATTCGTTGTGGATGCTGCTGGCGCGCGCTCTGGCCAGCGGGACGGATTGTGTGAGACTCGCCTACTGGGTGATGATGCAAGGAATAATTAACCTTGGTCATCAAGATATAGTGGTTGCGACTGGCCAAAGCTCCTAGATATGGTGCGCGGCCGTACTGCTGGGATGGCTGGAGATTCTCATGGCTGACGACGCCAAAACCCCCGTGAAATCAGATGAAGCGAGCGCCGCGCGCGCGGGCATCCTGACGCCGTCGCACTCCTACAAGCCGTTCCGCTATCCGTGGGCCTACGACTTCTGGAAGCGCCAGCAGCAGATCCACTGGATGCCGGAGGAAGTTCCGCTCGGTGAGGACGTGAAGGATTGGGCAGCCAATCTGAACGATTCCGAGCGCGCGCTGCTGACGCAGATCTTCCGCTTCTTCACGCAGTCGGACGTGGAAGTGAACGACAACTACATGGAGCGCTACAGCCGCGTTTTCAGAGTTCTCGGCCTTCACCCAGTACAAGGAGATGAAGGACAAGCACGACTACATGCAGAAGTTCGGCGTCGAGACGGATGCGGACATCCTGCGCACCGTCGCGATGTTCGGCGCGTTCACCGAGGGCCTGCAGCTGTTTGCCTCGTTCGCGATGCTGATGAACTTCCCGCGCATGAACAAGATGAAGGGCATGGGCCAGATCGTGTCGTGGTCGGTGCGGGATGAGTCGCTGCACTGCGAGGGCATGATCCGCGTGTTCCACACGCTGGCGGCGGAAACCGGTGCGCTTACGGACGAGGTGAAGAACGACATCATCGAGTGCTGCCGCACCGTGGTGCGGATGGAGGACGCCTTCATCGACCTGGCCTTCTCGATGGGCCCGGTGCAGGGGATGACCGCGCAGGACATCAAGAACTACATCCGGTACATCGCAGACTGGCGCCTGGGCCAGCTCAAGCTGCCGGCGATCTATGGCGTGAAGGAGCACCCGATCCCGTGGCTGTCGGAAATCCTTAACGGGGTCGAGCACGCCAACTTCTTCGAACAGCGCGCGACGGAATACTCCAAGGGCGCGACTGGCGGCGAATGGCACGGCGCCGAGGGCGTATGGGGCCAGTTCGACAAGGCGCAGAAGCGGGTTGCTGCAGAGTAGCCTGGCAGTCGCCTGTTGCGAGAAGGGCCTTCGCGGCCCTCATCGTGCATGGTTTTCAGGGATTAACGCTGTCCGCCATATTCGTGGACGGATGAAACCCTATATGAAGCCAGCACGTATAGTCTGCTTCACAGCTCGCACCGGGAGTAACCCATGTCGTCACCCACAAGCGCCGGCGGAACGCCAGGCTCTAAGGCCGACCTCGACACACTGAAGGCCGACATGAAGGCGCTGCGCGAGGACCTCGCGACGCTGCTGAAGGACACGGGCAGCCTTGCTTCGGGCCAGGCCAAGGCAGCGGCTGCGCGCGCCAAGGAATTCGCCGGTGACGCTGGCGACAAGGCCGTCGAGTTCCGCGATGCGGTTGGCGACAAGGTGCGCGAGCATCCGTTCGCCGCGATCGGTATCGCGCTGGCCGCCGGCTACATCTTCGCCTCGCTCTCCAGCCGCAAATAGCGGCGGAAGCCCGGGGGCTGCACGTGTTCGACACCTTCTTCGACCGCGCCAAGGATCTCGCCATCGCCGCAGTCGTGGGCGTGATGCTCGCGCTTGCCGGCCTTGCGGCGTTGACGGTGGCGGCTGCGTGGCAGCTGGCGGAGTGGATGGCGTGGCCTGCGGCGCTGGCCGTCGTGGGCGTTGGGCTGCTGGCCATCGCCGCGATTGCGCTATGGGTCGGCACCGCCAAGAAGAAACCCGAGCCGCAGCCTGAAAACCTGATGGGCGACATGGACCCGGTCGCCCTGGTGCTCGGCCTCATGGAATTGCCGGTCGAGGTGACGAAGAAGATCATCAGCGAAAAGCCGATCGCCTCCATCGTGGTGCTGTCGAGCCTTGGCCTGCTGATCGCGCGCAGGCCGGAAGTCGCGATGAAGCTGTTCGACAAGGTCGTCGGCACGTTCGGCAAGCTGGACTAACCGCCAGCGCACTTTCCCCGTTCAGCCCTGAAGCGGCTCCGCGCGTGCTGCGAGAGGCTGCTTGCGCTGTGGCGGGGGCTGTGGCGACAGTCGCGGCGAGCTGTCGGGAATCACGGACATGGACCAGGACGAGCGGCAGAAGCCGAGCTGGCAGGAGCGTGGGCGCTACCTGTTCGACAAGAGCATGTCGGCGGGGACGATTGCGCTGATCGGCTGGTTGGCGGCGCTGTCGCTGGTGATCATCATCATCGCGAGTGCGTTCATCGTGATCGCCGGCATCGCGCCTGAAGGCGGCGAGCAGCACGGCTTTATCGAGACCGGCTGGGAATCGCTGATGCGGACGCTCGATTCGGGCACGGTCGGCGGCGACAATGGCTGGCCGTACCGGATCGTGATGCTGGTGGTGACGATTGCGGGCATCTTCATCTTCTCGGCGCTGATCGGCGTTCTCAGTTCAGGGCTTGAGGCGAAGATCGCCGAGCTGCGCAAGGGACGTTCGCGCGTGCTGGAGCAGGGGCACACGATCATCCTCAACTGGTCGCCCTCGCTGGTGGACATCCTGGGGGAGCTGGCGCTGGCGAATGAAGGCCAGAAGGCGGCGCGTGTGGTGATCCTCGCGACGCGCGACAAGGTGGAGATGGAAGACGAGATCGCGGCCAAGGCGCCGGGGCTCAAGGGCGTCGACGTGATCTGCCGCAGCGGGGACCCGTGCGACCTCAACGACCTCGCCATCGTGAATCCGAACGCTGCGAAGTCGATCATCGTGCTGGCGCCGGACGGCGATGATCCCGATGCGCAGGTTATCAAGACAATCCTTGCGGTGACCAATGCGCCCGACCGTGGCGCGAGCCGGCTGCAGGTGGTCGCGGAGATCCGCGAGGCGCACAATATCGAGCTGGCGCGCACGGTGGGCGGGGACGAGGTGCAGCTTGTGCTGGCCGACGACCTGATCTCGCGCATCCTGGTGCAGTCGACGCGGCAGTCTGGCCTGAGCGGCGTGTTTGCGGAGCTGCTGAGCTTCGAGGGTAACGAGATCTATACGCACAAGGTGGAGGGGCTGGCGGGCTTGACGTTCGGCGATGCGCTGGGCGTATTCGAGGAGGGCGCGCTGATCGGCCTTGCGGGCGAGCATGAGGTGCAGCTGAACCCGCCGATGGACACGCTGATCAGCGACACCGACAAGGCTGTCGTGGTGGCGCAGGACAGGCAGGGTATCCGCATTCGCAGCGGTGTGCGCGCGGACATCGATGCGAGCGTGATCTGCAACAGCCAGCCGACGGCGGCGGCGCCCAAGCGCATTCTCATGCTGGGCTGGAACAGGCGCGGGCCGGCGATTGCGTCCGAGCTGTCACGCTACACCTTGCCGGGATCGAGCCTGATGGTCGTGGCGGATGCGCCGCAGTTCGAGGCCGAGGTCGCGAAGATCACGGGCGCGTTCGACAATCTCGCCGTGACGCACCAGGTGAAGGACACGACGCGCGAGGCGACGCTGAAGCCGCTGGATGTGACCTCGTTCCACCATGTCATCGTGCTGGGCTATACAGACAACATGGCGGCGCAATCGGCCGATACGCGCACGCTGGTGGCGTTGCTGCAGCTTCGCAAGTTGTCGGAGGCGGCAGGCAAGCCGATCAATGTGGTGAGCGAGATGCTGGATGCGCGCAACCGCGCGCTGGCCGAAGTGACGCGCGCGGACGATTTCGTGGTCTCGAACCAGCTGGTCAGCCTGATGCTCGCGCAGGCGTCCGAGAACCGCTACATCTCGGCGATCTTCGCGGACCTGCTGGATGAGGAGGGGTCGGAAGTCTATGTCCGGCCGATCACGGACTATGTGGCGGCGGGCAAGCCGGTGAGCTTCTACACGGTGATCGAGGCGGCGCGGCGCCGGGGCGAGGTGGCGTTCGGCCACAAGATCACGGTCGATGCCGCCAACCGCAAGCTGGGCGGCGTGGTGGTGAATCCTCCGCGCCACGAGATGCGGCGCTATCTGCCGACGGATTCGGTGGTGGTGCTGGCGCGAAGCTGAGGCGGTTTCCGGCGCGGCAGGCCAGGGACGGCGTGCAGGGGGCGGCGGAGGCGGGCGTCCACAGGACAGTCGCCGACTGGGCCCAAGCGCCGCGTTGACTGAGGCGGCCGACATCTTTAATTTCCCGCGATGACAGCCAAACTCTCCCCCACACAGGCAATCGACAAGGCAACCGAGCTTTACAACGCAGCGGTCGGAAGACTGCGTGCGGCGCTGGAAGCGTTCGTGACACGGGGCGAGACGCCCGATCCTCAGGCGCGCCTGCGCGGCGATTTCTGCTATCCCGAGCTGCGGCTCGCCTATGATCCGCATGGGCCTGTGCCGCCCCTGTCGCGCGCTTTCGCCAAGCTGTCGGAGGCGGGGCTGTATGTCAGCACGATTACGCAGCCGGCCTTTTTCCGCGGTTACTTCCTCGAACAGCTTGAGCAGATCTGCGCGGACTTCGATGTGCATCTGGATGTCGTGTCCTCGAAATCCGAGATCCCGTATCCGTATGTGCTCGAGCATGCGTCGAGCATCGATGCCGAGGCGCTGCCGCCGGCGGAGTTCGCGCGCTGGTTTCCGACGCCGCGGCTGGAGCTGATCGGCGACGAGGTGATCGACGCCGAAATCCAGGATGGCGGGTTTTTCAACACCGATGGCGTGCGGCCGCTGGCGCTGTTCGATGGACCGCGCATCGATTTTTCCCTTCAGAGACTCAAGCACTACACCGGCACGCCGTTCGAGCATGTGCAGCGCTACATCCTGTTCACGAACTATCACCGCTATGTTGACCACTTCGTTGAGTGGTCGATCGAGCGGCTGAAGCAGCCGGGGCCTTACACGAAGCTGTCGGCGCCGGGCGGCATCGTGATCGATGCGAAGACCAAGGACGGCGCGGCGAAAGTGAATGACGGGCCTTGGCGCAAGCACCAGATGCCGGCCTACCACCTGATGACCGACGACAGCCGCTCGGGCATCACGCTGGTGAATATCGGCGTCGGGCCGTCGAACGCGAAGACGATCACGGACCATCTTGCTGTCCTGCGGCCCGAATGCTGGATCATGGTTGGCCATTGCGGCGGCCTGCGCCACTCGCAGCGCATTGGCGACTATGTGCTCGCGCATGCGTATCTGCGTGATGACCATGTGCTGGACGCTGTTCTGCCGCGCGACATTCCGGTTCCGCCGATCGCGGAAGTTCAGGTCGCGCTGCAGGAAGCGGCCGAGAAAGTGACGGGCGAGGAAGGCGATTCCCTGAAGCAGCGCCTGCGCACCGGGACCGTGGTGACGACCGACGATCGCAACTGGGAACTTCGCTTCACCGACTCGGCCAAGCGGTTCAACAAGTCGCGCGCCATCGCCATCGACATGGAGAGCGCGACCATTGCCGCAAACGGCTATCGCATGCGCGTGCCCTATGGCGTTCTGCTGTGCGTGTCTGACAAGCCGCTGCATGGCGAGATCAAGCTAGCAGGTGCAGCAAACCGCTTTTACGAGCGCGCCATCGGCGAGCACATTCGCATCGGCATCGAGACCCTGGAGAGTCTTGCCCGTGCGGGCGGCGATGCACTGCACTCCCGCAAGCTGCGCTCGTTCTACGAGCCGCCTTTCCGTTAGGACCGGACTGGTCATTGCCGGCAAACACATGCAGGGATTCCCCTGAGTTTTCGAATCCCCGGTTCGGGATTCGTGAAGTCGCGGCTGTGATGCGGATCGACAGTCCGCGAGGCATGGCCGAGTATCGACAACAACATCCGGCGTCTTCAGCCGGGGAGCGCTCATGACGGACGGAACCGCGAACAGGAAGGCAGCCGCCCCGACGCACGCGCGTGTCGGCGGGCTGATGCAACCTGCGGGCTTTTCGTGGGCGCTCTTCGAGTTCGCTCGCAACCCCTACTTCATGCTGATCGTCACGTACGTCTTCCCGCCGTACTTCGCGCAGTTCGTTGTCGGCGATCCGGTGAACGGGCAGGCGACGGTGGCCGAGGCGACAAAATGGGCCGGCGTGATCGGGGCGCTGACGGCGCCGATCCTGGGCTCGATGATGGACCGGGGCGGCGCGCGCAAGCCGGTGATGTTCGTGTTCCTCGCCATGCTGGTGGTCAGCGGCGTGTCGCTGTGGTGGTCGCTGCCGGGCTCGGTGGACGCGAGCGGCGTGTTCTCGCCGCCCGCGGCGGGCCTGGGCGTTATGGGAACGATGATGTTCCTGATCCTCGGCTTCGTCGGCTACACGTATTCCGAGATGATGCACAACGCGATGCTGCGCACGGCCGGCAATCCGGAATCGCTGTCGCAGATCTCGGGCGGCGGTATCGGGCTCGGGCAGCTGGCGTCAGCGCTGGGGCTTGGCGTTGTCGTGGTGATCGCGCTGACCGCCGGTTATCTGGGCGGGGCCGAGGGCGAGTACATGCTTCAGCGCGGGGCAGGGCCGTTCATGGCGCTATGGCTGATCGTGTTCGTGGTTCCGTTCTTTCTCTACACGCCCGATGGCGCGCCACCGGGCGGCAAGTGGAGCACTGCTGCGCGCGAGGTGTTCGCCAGCGATGGCAAGTTCGATCCGATCGGCAAGCTGAAGGGCCTGGTCGGCTATGTGCGCGGGCTGTTCCGCCAGTTCCCCGAGGCGATGAAGTACCTGCTGGCGTGCCTGATCTTCAAGGATGGGATCATCGCGCTGCTGGCCATCGGCGGCGTGTTCTCGACCGGCGTGCTGGGCTGGGGCGTGGCCGAGGGCGGGATCTATGGCATCTGGGCGTCGATCTTCGGCGCCATCGGCGGGCTGTGGCTGGCGCCTGTGCTGGATCGCGCGTTGGGGGCGCGCAAGGCGATCATGGTTCAGCTCGCGGCGCTGTGCGCCGTTGTGCTGATCGCGCTGGGCACGACCCGCGAGAGCATACTCTATGGCCTCGTGCCGGCGGGCGGGCAGCTGCATGGCCTCGGCCTGTTCGATACGCTGCCGGACGTGTTCTACATGACGATCACCGCGTTCATCGCGATGCTGGCGGCGGCGAACATTGCGGCGAGCCGCTACATGATCATCACGCTGGCGCCCAGGGAGCGGATGGCCGAGTTCTTCGGGCTGTTCGCGCTGTCGAGCACGGCGACCGTGTGGCTTGGGCCCACCATGATCGAGTGGGCGACGCGGACGTTCAACGACCAGCGCATCGGCTTCTCGCCGATCCTGCTGCTGTTGGCGGCGGGGCTTGGCCTGATGTTCACGCTGAAGAAGACGACTGGCGCGAAGGGTGCGCTGGAGTTCGAGGGGCCGGCTCACTAGGCGCCGCAAACACAAAGTCCGCCGGCGATGTGCGGGCGGGCTTTGCAGGATTTACGATCAGTCTCGAAGGGTCAGTCGCTGCCCTTGGCGGTCGCGGCCTTGCCGGTGACGGTGCCCATGACATCGGAGAAGTGCGCGGGCACGTCGCCAACCATCGGCGTTGCGCGGCACTTGTCGACGCACGAGTAGGAATAGGTGCCGCCGCCGCGAACAATCGTGAGGCCGGTCGAATCTTCGCCGCCGACGATCAGCTGGTTGGTGTAGATCGTGTTGCCGGCGCGATCGAGGACGGTGAGGTTGGTGGAGCCATATGCCTTGCCGGTGATCAGCAGCGTCTTGGCGTCGTGCACCGAGACATCCGCGACGGTGGCGTTGCCGATGACGACCGAGTTGGCGGGAGCGGACAGCTTCAGCGTGACGGTCTGATCGACTTTCACAGCGAACGGATCGGCGAGGGCTGCGGGCGCGAGCGCCAGGCTCATCGCAAGCGCGGCCAGAAATTTCTTTGGCATGGCTGTCTCCCCAGCGGGCATTCGCCGCCGACGATAGGCAGCAACACTGAATCAAAGGCTAAGGATGCGCGCAGGCGCGGGTATTGCATCGCGTGTGGAAGCGCGCCGTTCGCGTGCGTTGAGTCATTAGACTCTACAGACTCTACTGCAGCGATTTTGGAGCCGGCGAGGGCGCTCCGCGTTTGCGATCTGTTCAAAGTATTGAACCGAAGACTAACGATCGTAGTTAAGCGCAAATGAACACGAATACTCGCAAATTTCTTGTTCGTTTTACGCGATATCAATCCAGCTCATGTAGAACTCAACATACCTACAGCGGGTGATGGTACTTCGCGAGTGGGAAAAAAGAAGCCATGCATAGCGGAGAAGCAAATATGAAAAACCTCATGAAGAAGTTCCTGAACAACAAGTCGGGCGCGACCGCCATCGAGTACGGCCTGATCGCCGCTCTGATCGCCGTCGCCGTGATCGGTGGCGTCAGCCAGCTTGGCCAGTCGGCCAACTCGACGTTCACGACGATCTCCGGCTCCATGTAATCCGGCGCCGGCCAATTGGCTGGCGGCAAGATCGGAAGCCGCGGACCCTCGGTCCGCGGCTTCTTTCTTTTTGCGAATACTTATTCGGTCAAGAATTCCTTCAGCGAAATACTGTAGTTTGATCGTCTGGTTGCTTGGGTGGAAGATGATCACGTCGCTGCTGTGTCTGAGTTTCCCGCTGCTGCTGATCTACGCCGCGTGGCACGACATCTCGACGATGACGATTCCGAACTGGGTTTCCATCGTGCTTGGCGTGGCCTTCATTCCCGCAGCGCTGACGGCGGGTCTGCCGTTCGACGTAATCGGCATGCATCTCGTGTTCGGCGCCATCGTGCTGGTTGTGTGCGCGGGCCTCTTCTACATGAACGTGTTCGGCGGCGGCGATGCGAAGGTCATCGCGGCGGCTTCATTGTGGACAGGTCTTGCAGCGAGCGCGCCCTTCGTGATGGGCATGGCGATCGCGGGCGGTGCGCTCGCCGGCGTGTTGATCGTCCTGCGCCGCATGAAGTTCGAGCCGAAGCAGGCCTGGCTCGTGCGACTCAAGTCACCGGACGAGGGCGCGCCCTATGCGGTGGCGATTGCGATCGGCGCGCTGCTTGCGGCGCCTGGATCGCCCGTGATTGCAGCGGGGCTTGCAGCCGTGACTGTCTGAAACTGCACGCATCGCGATGACGCTGCGCTGAAAAGGTTAAGCCGGAGCGGGATCTGTTAACGCCCTTCGCCCCGGCGTCTTAACTCTCCCTTAGAGCGCTCGTGGAAGTCTGCCGCCTCAGGATAGGGCCCCTTTCAGGCCTTTGGGGACTCGGCGGAGGGCCTTCATGTCGCCCGTGCGACTGATCATTCTACTGGTAGCGGCTGTTGCGGCCATCGGCGCTGTGTTCCTCGTGCGCACCGTCCAGGCGCCTTCTGCCGCTGCGGCCGCCGAGATACCGGTGATGGCGGCGCCCGCGCCCGTCGAAATTCCCGTCAAGAAAGTGCTTGTGGCCAACAACCCGATCCCGATCGGGCGTTTCGTCGCGGCCGGCGATCTTGCCTGGCAGGACTGGCCGGCGGATGCGCCGATGGATGCGTTCATCGTGCAGGAAGCGGATGCCGAAGCGCTCGACAAGATGGTCGGCGCCGTTGCGCGCGTGGAACTCGTCAAGGGCGAGCCCGTCACGATCTCCAAACTGGTTCACCCGGGCACGGCCGGCTTCATGTCGGTGATGCTGACGCCGGGCATGCGCGCGGTCTCGTTCGAGATCGAGCCGGAAACCGCCGCTGGCGGCTTCATCGTTCCCAATGACCGCGTCGACGTGATCGTGACGCGCGAAGTGGACACCGGCGGCGCCAAGTCGGCGAGCGCCATGCAGGGCGTGCGCTCTGACCTGATCCTCGCAAACGTCCGCGTGCTTGCTATCGACAACATCTATGGCGCGCCGCCCGCCGCAGAAGGCGAAGCAGCCCCGCGCACGGGGCAGGCGGAAGTGATCATGGGCTCGCGCGCCACGCTCGAGCTTTCCGATCGCGATGCGACGCTGCTGAACACCGCGAAGAAGGCCGGCGATCTTGCGTTGGTGCTTCGCTCGGTGGCCGATCTCGCGCAGCCGCAAGGCGCGACGGGGACCGGCCGCGCCTATCGCGACGGCGTTTCGCAGGATGCCGAAGGTGTGCGTGTCTATCGCTACGGGACCGAGACGGTCTCCACGGCGCCGGCAGGTTGAGGTATCCCATGTCGTTCAATCGCAACTTCATCCTGCTGAGCTTCGCCAGCGCGCTCGCGCTGACGGCCCAGGCCTTCGCGCAGCCCCCCGCCAGCGGCGACCTCGCAGGTTCGCCCGCACAGCGCATGACGATCCCGGAAGCGACCGCGCCGGAATCGACCGAAGTGCTGACGCTGACCGTCAACAAGTCCTACATGATCGAGTTCGACGCCGACATCGGCGACGTGATCATCGCCAACGACAAGATCGCCAACGTGGTCGCGCGTGACCGCCGCCGCGTCGCCGTGATGGGCGTAGCCCCCGGCGAGAGCAACATCGTGTTCCTCGACCATTCGGGCCGCAAGGTGAAGACGCTGGAAATCTCGGTGACCGATGGCGTCGCCGGCATGGATCAGCTGCGTGGGTTGATCAAGCGTCACGTTCCGGGCTCAAAGGTTCAGGTTGAAGCGGTGAACGGCAAGATCATCCTCGCGGGTTCGGTTCCGAACCTGTCGGGCGCGGATCGCGTGCTGCAACTCGCGCGCACCTACGCCAAGGACGACACCAGCGTCCTCAACATGATGGCGATCGAGGGCAAGGACCAGGTCACGCTGAAGGTGCGCTTCGTCGAGATGCAGCGCTCGGTGATCAAGCAGATGGGAATCAACCTGTCGGGGTCGATGAGCTTCGGCGAGCTGATGCCGCGCATGCTGGAAACAGCGCTCAACCCGATCACCGGTCTGCCGGAGCTGACCGGCGCCGTGCTGAAGCCGGCGTGGGAGCAGACGCTGTCGGCGGGCACCTCGAACGCTTTCCCGGTCGCGGGTACGTCGCTCGGTGGTCTTGTCGCCAACATGGGCTATCAGAACGTCGTCGACGGTGCGCAGCAGGGCTCCGTCGGCGCCAAGATCAACGCGCTTGAGCGCGTCGGCATCGTGCGCACGCTGGCTGAACCGAACCTTGCCGCCATTTCGGGCGAAGCAGGCAAGTTCCTCGTCGGCGGCGAGTTCCCGGTGCCGGTGGCGCAGAACAACGGCAGGGTGTCAATCGAGTTCAAGCCGTTCGGCGTCGGCCTTGGCTATACGCCAGTGGTACTTTCCGAGGGACGCATCTCGCTGCAGCTGTCAGTTGAAGTATCCGAGCTATCGACGCAGGGCGGCTTTCAGTCCGGCTCCGGCGTCTCGGTCGATCCCACAACAGGACAGGTGGTCGCGGCGCAAACGCTCACGATTCCTGCACTCAAAGTACGCCGCGCGGAGACAACGGTTGAAATTCCCTCGGGCGGCAGCCTCGTGATTGCGGGTCTGATACAGGAACAGACCAAACAGAACCTCGATGGTGTTCCAGGCGCGAAGGACATTCCGATTCTTGGCGCGCTGTTCCGCAGCCGCGACTTCCAGAACGACGAGACCGAACTGGTCGTAATCGTGACGCCCTATCTGGTTGATCCCACCGATCCGCAGGGCTTCCGCGATCCGGACCGCGGCTACGTGACTGCGCGCGATTCCCGGACGATTCTGTTCGGCAAGCTGAACGACGTCTATGCCGTGCCGGGCGCCACCACGGGCAACACCGCCGCGCCCAAGGGCGCGAGCGGCTTCATCATCGACTAGGGGCAGGGCAGATGTCAGCACATCACAAGATTGCACTCGCAGCCGCCTCTCTCCTGACGCTGGCTGGCTGCATGCAGACCGACGAGCAGATCGGCTGGTCGAACCGCATGCATAGGCAGATCGTGGCCGAGGAAACCACGGCGGAGCTGAAGATCGGCTCGATCATGCCGGGCGAGAAGCTTGGCCTGCAAGAACGCGACGCGGTTCGCCAGTTCGCGCTCGCCTACCAGGACGAAGGCCATGGCGCGATGATCATCTCGCGCCCGAGCAACGGGCCGGACGACATTTCCGCAATGCGCGCATCGGCTGACGCCCGCGCGGTCATGCTGGCCGAAGGCATCGACCAGGTGCAGATCGCCGAAGGCACGTATGACGGCACGGGCGCACGTTCGGCGCCGCTGATCATCAGCTACCGCACTTACAACGCCGTTGTTCCGGGATGCCCGGACCTGTCCTCCGTCGATGTCGCGGATACGACAAGCAACTCGGCCATGCCTTCGCTGGGCTGTGCGGTTGCGGTCAATCTTGCGGCGATGATCGCCAATCCGTCGGACCTTGTCGGCGACCAGCCGATGGACCCGGCGGACATCGGCCGCCGTTCGATCGTTCTGAGCAAGTATCGCAGCGGCGACAAGACGTCCGCCGAACGTAACGACGACGCGAGCGGCGCTATCAGCTCGGCTGTGAATTAGGAAGCAGGCGCGACATGAGCGGACCCCGGGACAGGTTTGATGTCGACGGCGAGCTGGATCAGCTTGCCCAGGATCTCGATCTCGACATGGACGCGCCAATCGGCGCGACCTTCGCCGCAGCACTACGCGGTGTCGAAGAGTCGCAATCGTTCGACGAAGCGGATTTCGGTCTCGACGACGATGGCTTCATGACGCCGCCCCCGCGCGCCGCGCAGGCCGTGGAGCACAAGACGCCGGTCGTGTTCGCCGATGCGCCGGCTTCGGTGGAAGAGCCGGACTACGACATGAATGCGTTCGACGACGAGTTTGGCGAAGAGCCGCCGCCACCGCCGGCAGGGGCCGAATTCGACGACATGCCGCCGCCCCCGCCGCCGATGGACAGCGACGCCGTGACCGAAGTGCCGGCCTGGTTGCAGCCCAAGCCGGCTCAGCTGCCGGTGGAAGACCTGCCGCCGATGACCGCGTATGAAGCCGAACCGGTGTCCGACGACGCTGCGGGGCAGGGCCTTGGCTTCGACTATTCGTTCGGTGTTGCACAGACCTCGGGCGACCGCCCGATTCCGCGCATCACCATCCATGCGTTCTGCACGCGCACCTCGACGCTCGGCATGCTGCGGTCGATCACGCAGGATCGCCGCATGAAGAACGTGGCGATGGACGTGCTGGAAGGCGGCGTTGGAGCTGCGACCCAGTACTATGTCAATGAGACGACTCCGAACCTGCTGATCATCGAAGGCTCGGGCGATCCGCGCCAGCTTCTGGCTGAGCTGGACTCGCTGGCCGAGTATTGCGACGAGAACATCAAGGTCGTCGTCGTTGGCCAGACCAATGACATCCGGCTCTATCGCGAGTTGATGCGCCGCGGCGTTTCGGAATATCTCGTCGCGCCGATCGAGCCGGTGCAGATGATCCGCGCCATCGCGGGGCTTTTCACCGATCCGGAAGCGCCGTTCGCGGGCAAGACGCTGGCGGTCACGGGCGTGAAGGGCGGCGTGGGCGCATCGTCGGTTGCCCACAATCTCGCCTGGGCTCTGACGGAGCGCTGCAAGGTCAATGCGACGCTGGTTGATCTCGATCTGAACTTTGGCACCACCGGGCTTGATTTCAATCAGGATACGGCGGCGACCATCGCCGACGCCCTGATGTCTCCCGATCGCTTCGACGATGCGATCATGGGCCGCCTGATCACGAAGGCGACGGATCGCCTTTCGCTCTTCACGGCGCCAGCAACGCTCGACCGCACGTACAACCTCGATCCGGACACCTATACGCGCGTTCTGGAGCAGGTGCGCGGATCGGTGCCGTTCATGGTGCTCGACCTGCCGCACATCTGGACCGACTGGTTCAAGTCGACCGTGATCTCGGCTGACGAACTGATCGTTGTCGCGGGGCCCGATCTTGCCTCGCTGCGCAATGGCAAGAACCTCATCGACTTCCTGCGAGCGGCGCGTCCGAACGACAATCCGCCGAAGCTGGTGCTCAACATGGTCGGCCTGCCCAAGCGCCCGGAAATTCCGCCGAAGGATTTCGGACAGGCGATCGGCCTGGAGCCGACGCTGGTGCTGCCGTTCGATGCGCAGCTGTTCGGCACGGCGGCGAACAACGGCCAGATGATCTTCGACGTCGCGCCGGAATCGAAAGTGGCGATGGGTCTCGACCAGCTTGCAGCCCAGCTCACCGGCCGGGAAGTGCAGACGGCGAAGCCTTCGATGCTGAAAAAACTACTGCGCAAGTAGGGGTAACGGATGTTCGGCAAGCGTACGACGACGGGCGCGCCCATGGCGCCGCCGCCTGAAGCGGCGGTTGCGGCCCGTTCCGCCACGCCGCCCCCTCCGCCGCCGAAGCCGAGCGCTGCTGCTGCGGGCGTGATCGATCCACCTGCGCCTCCGCCGCGTTCGGCTGCGCCACCGCCGCCCAAGCCGCAAGCGTCCGCCGCCAAGCCGTCCAGCAAGATTGCCACGCCGCCTCCGCCGAAGGAGAAGGTTGCGACGATCGACAACCGGTCGGACGAGTACTACCGGACGAAAACCGAAGTCTTCAACGCGCTGATCGACACAATCGACCTGTCGCAGCTCGCGCAGCTTGACCAGGAAAGCGCGCGCGAGGAAATCCGCGACATCGTGATCGAGATCGTCTCGATCAAGAACGTGGTGATGAGCGTCGCCGAGCAGGAAACGCTGCTCGAGGACATCTGCAACGACGTTCTGGGCTATGGCCCGCTCGAGCCGCTGCTGGCGCGCGACGACATCGCCGACATCATGGTCAACGGCGCGGGCACGACCTATATCGAGGTCGCGGGCAAGATCCAGCGCACCAACATCCGCTTCCGCGACAATGCGCAGCTGATGAACATCTGCCAACGCATCGTGAGCCAGGTTGGACGGCGCGTTGACGAAAGCTCCCCCATTTGCGACGCGCGCCTTGCAGACGGCTCGCGCGTCAACGTCATCGGGCCGCCGCTGGCCATTGACGGCCCCGCGCTCACCATTCGTAAGTTCAAGAAGGACAAGCTGAAGATCACTGACCTGGTGAACTTCGGCTCCGTTTCCGAACCTGCCGCCGAAATCCTGCGCATCATCGGCGCCTGCCGCTGCAACGTGCTGATCTCGGGTGGTACGGGTTCGGGCAAGACGACGCTGCTCAACACGCTGACGGCCTTCATTGCGCCGGGCGAGCGCGTCATCACCTGTGAGGACGCCGCCGAACTTCAGCTGCAGCAGCCGCACGTTGTCCGTCTCGAAACCCGTCCGCCCAACCTCGAGGGCCAGGGCAGGGTGTCGATGACCGACCTCGTCAAGAACTGCCTGCGTATGCGTCCTGACCGGATCATCGTGGGCGAGGTTCGCGGACCCGAAGCGTTCGATCTTCTGCAGGCGATGAACACGGGCCACGATGGCTCGATGGGTACGCTGCACGCCAACACGCCACGTGAAGGCCTGTCGCGTCTGGAATCGATGATTACCATGGGCGGCTTCACGCTGCCCCAGCGCACGATCCGGGAGATGATCGTGGGATCGATCGACGTGGTTATCCAGGCCTCGCGTCTGCGCGATGGCTCACGGAAAGTCGTGTCGATCACCGAGGTCATGGGCCTCGAGGGCGACGTGATCGTGACCCAGGACGTGATGCGTTACGAGATCGACGGCGAGGACAAGGACGGCAAGCTGATTGGCACGCACCGCGGCACCGGCATTGGCCGTCCGCGCTTCTGGGAGCGCGCCAAGTATTTCAACATGGAGGCCGAGCTTGGCCGGGCGCTCGATGCGCTCGAGGAGAACAGCCGATGACACCGGAAATGATGACCTACGCGATCGCGGGTCTCGCGTTCGTGGCGATTACCGCGCTGGGTTTCGCCTTCGCAGGCGGCGGCAACAGCCAGGTCCAGAACAAGCGCCTCAAGGCGATCAGCGACGGAACCAAGACGCGCGGGGGCGATCCCATCGCCAACGCGCGCCGCAAGCAGATGGAATCGACAACGAAGGCCTTGCGCGATCGTGAGGAAGCAACACGCCAGAACAAGATGATCGGCCGGTCGATCGAGGATCGCATCAAGCAGTCCGGCCTCAAGATCACCGTGCCTGCTTTCTGGATCGGGTCGCTGATCGCGGGCGTTGTCGCCTCTGCGGCGACATTCTTCGTTGGCGGCTTCAACGAGGGCCTGCAGCTGCTGGTGCCCGTAGGCATTGGCTTTGCGGCGGCTTTTGGCCTTCCGCGCTGGTTTCTGGGCATGGCGATCGCGAGCCGCCAGAAGAAATTCATCAGCCAGTTTGCCGATGCGATCGACGTGATCGTTCGCGGCGTCAAATCCGGCCTGCCGCTCAACGAATGCCTCAAGATGATCGCGCGTGAGAGCTCGCAGCCTCTGGGCGGAGAGTTCCAGGTGGTGTGCGACGCGCTTGCGATGGGCGTGCCCATCGATCAGGCGCTGCAGAAGATGTATCAGCGCACGCCGACGCAGGAAGTGAACTTCTTCAACATCGTGCTGGCCATCCAGCAACGCGCGGGCGGCAACCTTTCAGAAGCGCTGGGCAACCTGTCGACCGTTCTGCGTTCGCGCAAACTGCTGCGCGAGAAGATCAAGGCGCTGTCGTCGGAAGCCAAGGCGTCGGCAATGATCATCGGCTCGCTGCCGGTGATCGTGATGCTGCTCGTCTATCTGTCGACGCCGAGCTACATCATGTCGCTGTTCACGACGGACCTCGGTCATCTGATCCTGCTGATCGCAGCCGGCCTGATGGGCGCCGGCATCTACATCATGCGGTCAATGATCAACTTCAACTTCTAGGCCGGGGGCTATTCGATGGACATCGATTGGGTCTCCTTTCTCACCGATCCGGTAACGCTTGCTTCGGCGCTGGCGTGTGTGGCGACGTTTGCGACCGTGGTCACGCTGGCGGCGCCCGCGTTCAACAACGACAAGCTGACGAGCCGGCTCAAGCAGGTGGCCAACCGCCGCGAGGAGTTGCGCCGGAAGAGCCGCGCGGCCCTGGAGGGCGAGGCGGCCAAGAAATCCCTGCGCGTGCAGGACACCAGCACGATGAAGAAATTCGTCGACAAGCTGGACCTTGCCAAGGCGCTGGAAGATCCCGGCGTCACCAAGAAGCTGATCCAGGCGGGTCTGCGTGGCCCGAGGCCCGTCTCGATCTTCTATTTCTGCCGCTTTGCGTTGCCCATCATTTGCGGCATTGGCGCTTTCATCTACATCTGGTTCGTCAACGATCACGGTTTCCAGATGCCGATGAAGATCGGCGCGGTGGTTGTCGGCTTTGCCGTGGGCTTCTACGGCCCGAACGTATTCCTTGAAAACAAGATCACCAAGCGCCGCACTTCGATCATGCGCGCCTTCCCTGACTCGCTGGACATGATGCTGATCTGCGTCGAGTCCGGCATGTCGATCGAGCAGGCTTTCGCGCGCGTGGGCGAAGAGATCGGCACGGCGTCGCCTGAGCTGGCCGAGGAACTCACGCTGACCACCGCCGAGCTGTCTTATCTGCAGGATCGCAGGCAGGCTTACTACAACCTCTCCGAGCGGACGAACCATCCGGGCGTCAAGGGCGTTGCGATGGCGCTTGTGCAGGCCGAGAAGTACGGCACGCCGATGGGCGCAGCGCTGCGCGTGATGGCCAAGGAAAACCGCGAGATGCGGATCACGGAAGCCGAGAAGAAAGCGGCGGCGCTGCCTGCGAAGCTGACCGTGCCGATGATCGTGTTCTTCCTGCCTGTGCTGTTCCTCGTTATTCTCGGGCCGGCCTTCATCAAGATCGATGCGATGGGCCTTGGCAAGCCGCCGCCGTCGGCTGCCGCGCAGAGCACCGCGCAGCCTGCTGAACCGGCGAAATAGAAGCGTCTACTGGTGGTTCGGAACGATGAAGCCCGCGGCATCGCCGCGGGCTTTTCGTTGTCCGGAGGCTGCCTATTTCGGCTTGTACGCGATCAACACGTTGCCGGCTGTCTGGCCGAACTGGCCGTAGCCGGAGTTGATGAAGATCATGCCGGCGCCGGCGGATATCGAATGGGCGTCGATCGAGCCGCCCTTGCCGGCGACATCCTTGTTGAGCGTTGGGATCGGGCCGACCGTGTCGATGCGGTTGATCATGCGGCCATCAGCGCCATCGAGGATGATGACTTCGCCGCCGAGCGTTGCGCCGACGATTGCGCCATCGACGACGACGGGCGCAGCCGAGAAGCCATAGCGCGAGGTGCATCCGGAAACGGCGGTGGCGCGGGCGCCTTCGCAATTGGCCGTTGCCGCATAGGACCAGCCGGGTTTGCCGGTCGCCACGTCGAACGTGAACACGCCGGGTTTGGCTTTCGGGTTTGTGCCGCCAAGTGCGGGGTCGTTGATCGGCAGGATCAGCTTGCCGCCGTAAGTCGCAATGCCCCAGTGGACGCCGCCGAGGGCTGTGCCTTCGCCGACGCGCTGGCTCCACAGCACCTTGCCGCTATCGGCATCAAGCGCCCAGGCGTGGCCGGACTTCTGCCCCGCGAGGACGATGTCCTTCCCGTTCGCGCTGGTTAGCACAGCGCCGGCGCCGAAGTCGTAGTCGCGGCCGTCGCCGCCGAACAGGACGGGGCAGTTGGGGCCGTTCTGGCCTGTCTCGACGCTGCACGACATGTTCCAGATATCGGCGGCCATGGCCTGGAATTTCCAGGCGACGCGGCCTGTGCCGGCATTGAGAGCGATCACGGCGTCCGACGTATCCGTACCGGGGTGCGAGGTGTTCTCGCCCGAGGTGACGATCACAAGGTTACGCTTGGCGTCGAACACGGGAACTGACCAGATCGGCGCGCCGGAGGGGCCTTGCTGCTTCACGCCGAGCGAATTGACCTGACCGTTGTAGGTCGCCTCCGGCATGGTGTGGTATTCCCAGGCGTGGCTGCCGTCAGCGGCGTTGAGCGCAACGACGGACCCGTGGCCGGTGCAGCATTCGAAGCGCGGGTTCATGCCTGCGGCCACGCCCGAGGCCGAGAGCGGGACGATGATCTTGTCCTTCGCGAAGATGACGCCGCCGCGGATCGAGCCGCCCGTGCCATCGACGGGCTGGCCGCTGGCTTTCCAGATTAGTGCGCCATTGGCGGCGTCGACCACGTGGATGTCGCGGGCGACAGACAGGGCCAGGACCTTGCGGCCGTTGATCTCGCCAAGGGCAGGCGTGTTGCGCGAGTTGGCGGCGTAGGCCCACTTCACGCAGCCGGTGGCGGCATCGACCGCGATGAGACGCTGGCCGCCCGTGACGAAGAGGGTGCCGTCGCTGAGGACGGACGCGCCCGTGCCAGAGCCTTGTCCCGGGAAGGCAATTGCCCATGCGACGGAGAGATTGCCGAGCTGGGCCTTGCTGATGCCGGCCTGCGCGGCGGAGAGGCTGCGGGTCTGGCTGGCGTCGACGCCGAAGCCGAGCGAGACGATGGAGGCCGAGGCGCTGACGCCGCGCTTGTCCGCGGAGCAGAGAAGCGCGTCGGTCCACTGCGCGGGGGCGGTGGCCTGGCCGGCTGTGAGCCATGCGACGAGGTCTGTCTTTTCCTTGGGCGTGAGGCTCGCGGCCATCGGGCCCATGATTCCGGTCGGGGCCAGAACCTCGTTGAGGCGCGCTGCAGGCATCAGCTTGATGGCGGAGATCGCGGCGGCGCGGGTGGCGCCGGGATTGTCGTGGCAAACCGCGCAGGCCTTCTGATAGACGCCGGCGCCGGGATGATCGGGCGAGACCTGGCCCACAGCGGCGGGGGCGAGCATGGGTGTCGCAAGTGCGGCAATCGCGAGGGCTGCCCCACCTGCGCCGAGGCCGAGCACGCCTGCAGTGATGGGATTGCGCAGTTTCATGGTCTCATCCTCCCGGGCAGACCCCAAGTCTATGTTGCGTTGGGGCCTATCTTCCGCTGGGGCAAAGTCGCGCCAGTCGCCGGGGATTTCAACTGCTGAAAGCGTCGCGATCCGTCTCTGCGGGGCTGATTTGGCCGCTCAGAGCGCCTCGCGCACCACAGCCTCGATCTTGAAGCCGTCCGGATCCAGGACGAAGCAACCATAGAAGCCCGCCGTATAGTGCGGTCGTGGGCCCGGGGCGCCTGCGTCCTGCGCGCCGAGGCGCAGCGCTGTTTCATGGAAGGCGTGGACTTCGCCGCGGTCTCTTGCGCGGAAGCTGATGTGGAGGCCGAGGCCTGAGGTAGCTGAGCCAAGCTTTGGCGCGATGATCCAGAAGATGGGCGCTGCTGTTTCAGGCGGGCCCCAGCCGAGGCCGATGTCGTTCTGCTTTCGCCGCTCCATGCGCAGTGTTGCGAGCACGGCGTCGTAGAAGCCAGCGGAAGCGTCGAAATCCGAAACCGGTATCGAGATGTGATCAATGAAGGCTGGCATGGGAGGCAGTGTCGGCCTGTCTGTTGCCGGGTTCAACTGCACGATTCCGATAGCCGGGCTTACATCCGCCCACGCAAACAAGAACGCCGCCCCGAATGGAGCGGCGTTTCTGTTCGTATCCCAAGTCAGATTACCAGCCGCAGGTCTGGCCGGCGTTCTGCTCTTTCATCCACGATTGCAGCGGCGCGAAATAGGCGACGAGCGCCGAGGCGTCCATCTCGCGCGTGCCGGTGAAGGCTTCGAGCGCATCGGGCCAGGGCTGGCTGGCGCCCATCTCGAGCATCTTGATGAATTTCGCGCCCACTTCCCTGTTGTTGTAGATCGAGCAGCGATGCAGCGGACCCGTCCAGCCAGCTTGTTCGCAAGCGGCCTTGTGGAACTGGAACTGCAGCACGAACGAGAGGAAGTAGCGTAGGTAAGGCGTGTTGCCCGGGATGTGGTACTTCGCGCCGGCGTCGAACGCATCAGCCGGACGCGGGCCCGGCGGTACGATGCCCTGATACTGTTTCGACAGCTCCCACCATGCCGTGTTGTACTGCTCGGGCGTCACGGAGCCGCGGAAGACGTTCCAGCGCCATTTGTCGAGCTTGATGGCGAAGGGCAGGAAGGCGATCTTCTTGAGCGCGCGATCCATGAGCAGGCCCATGTCGGCGGAGGCCGGCGGATCGACACTGATGAGGCCGAGCTGCTTCAGGTATTCCGGCGTGATCGACAGGGCGATGAAATCGCCGATGGCTTCGTGGAAGCCATCGTGCGCGCCATTGCGGAACAGGAAGTCCTGCGTCTTGTAGGCGCGCTGATAGAAGTTGTGGCCCAGCTCGTGGTGGACGGTGGAGAAGTCCTCCGCGTTCACCTGCGTGCACATCTTGATGCGGATATCGTCCAGGCTGTCGATGTCCCAGGCCGATGCGTGGCACTGCACTTCGCGATCCTGCGGGCGCGTGATCAGCGAGCGCTGCCAGAATGTTTCGGGAAGAGCTGGGAGGCCGAGGGAGGTGAAGAAGGCTTCGCCCGTCTTCACCATCTTCACCGGATCGTACTTCTTCGCGACCAGCACCTTATTGAGATCGTAGCCGGGGTTTGAGGAGGACGGCGACACGATGTCGGTGATGTTGCCCCAGTCCTGCGCCCACATGTTGCCGAGCAGGTCGGCGCGGATCGGGCCGGTTTTCGGCTGGATCGCGTCGCCGTACCTGGTGTTGAGTCTGCCGCGGACGTAGCAATGCAGGTCGTCGTAGAGCGGCTGGACCTGGCCCCAGAGTTTCTCGACCGTGGCCTCCATGTCCTTGGAGGGCATGTCGTAGTTGGCGAGCCACATGTCGGCGATGTCGGAGAAGCCGAGCTCTTTCGCCCCGGCGGCGCCGATCTCGACCATGCGGGCGTAATCGGTCTTCATCGGCACGGAGATGGTGTGCCAGCCTTCCCAGGCCTGCTGCAGCTTCCGCGGGTCACGCGAAGAAGCGATGATGGCGGAGAGCTCTTCGAGGTTCATCTCCTTGCCGTCGATGGTGAACTTGCCCTTGCCGTAGGTCGAGCTGATGCGCGTCATGACTTCGGAGAGTTCGTCGGCGGTTGCCTTCTGCTCTTCCGGCGTGCCGGTCGACGGCGCGGGCATCGTGATGCCGGAGCGCAGGATGTTCATCTTGCGCTGTTGCGCGGGCGTCAGCGTCTGGCCTTCATACGCCTTCGTCGCGTTGGCGAGGCGCACCGACATCAGCGTGCCTTCGGAGCCGGCGCGGGCGACAAGCCAGTCGGTGTCATCTGTGATGAAGTTGGCGTTCACCCAGGAGACGCGCGAGGCGTAGTCGGAATATTCGGACAGCTCCTTCTCGGCGTTTGCGAGGAAAGTCGCGGCATCGACCTTGGCCGCTTCCGTTGTCTGGTTACAGCCAGCGAGCGCCATCGCCAGGGCGGCGGCGCCGCCAAACAACACTTGTCTCATCACGTTCATCCTGCCGGAAACTCGATCCACTCTCGGAACGCGGCGGAGACTAGTCTTGGCTGGGGCGCGGTCAACCGGTGGGTCCGCGGCGCAAAAAACAACGCCCGAAAGCTGTGCTTCCGGGCGTGTATTGGAAGGATATTGCGTGGTTGGCCTATTGCGTCTTGGCGCCGTCAGCCGTGTTGGCCGCTGTCGCCAGCGACGTTGCGCGCGTCGGATCACCGCCCAGCGCCGTGTGCAGCACGATCCACTGATCGAGGCGCGCGCGGCGGTTGGCGATGAGGTTCGCTTGGGCAGCTTCGGCGCTGTCGCGGACTGTAAAGAGATTCAGCAAACTCTCAGAGCCTTCCTGGTATTTTAGCTCGCCGAGGCGGAGAACCTCCTGCGCCGCATCCGACGCTTTCTGGAGTGCGACATTGCGCGATCCGAGCGTTTCGAACTGGTCTATGGCTCCGACGATCTCGGAGTAGGCGTTGATAACAGTCTGGCCATAGCGCTCAAGCGCTGCGCGCTCCTGCGAATTGGCGATCTTGATGCGGGCGTCTATAGCGCCGCCATCAAAAATGGTTTGCGCCAGGGAGGCCCCAATCGTGTAGGCGAGGCCATCCAAACTGAAAAGATTGTCAGTAGAAAGCCCGCTGTTTTGTAGAGAAACGCCCACATTGGCCGTGAGTTGAGGCCACGGCGCGAGTTCTTGAATACGTGTGTTGGCAAACGTTTGAATCATGTTCAACTCCGCTGCCACAACATCTGGCCGCGAACGGACCGTGAGTTCCGGCAAGCCAAGTGGCGGGGTCGCTGGCGGCTCGGGCAGGGCGCCTTGGATCGACAGCTTGTTCTGCGGGAAGCGTCCAAGGGACGTTTCCAGTGCACGCACGGCGGCGCGCAGCGATGCTTCGGTCGCGAGGATCGAGTCTTCGGCTATCGCGAGACGTGACTCGCCGAGCACCAGTTCATCGCGTGCGATGGAGCCGGCGTCGAAGCGTGTCTGCGTAATTCGGAAGGTCTGGCGCTGGCGGTCGAGCGACTGACGATCAAGGTCGAGTTGCAGCCGCTGTTCAATCACTGCGAAGTAGGAGCGCGCGACTTGGGCTGCGATCTGGCGGCGAGCCTGCTCGTACACGGCTTCGCTGGAACGTAACCCGGCCGCTGATGCTTGGATTGAGGCGGAGAGGCTACCCATAATATCGAGATTGTAGGCGCCCGTAAGCCGAAAGGAATAGCGTTCATCCGAGAACGAGGATGCAGCCCGCGGAAAGATCGGGGGACTTGCGGCAAGATCCCCGGTAACGCCATCGACCTGAGTCGCATTGACGCCGAGCGAAGCGCCTAGCGATGGCCATAGCCCTGACCGCGTGGACTGCAGCGCCGCTTCCGACTGGCGCACGCTTTCAATGGCGGCGCGCAGGGTGCGGTTGTTCTCGAGCGCTTCCTGCACGTAGGCGATCAGCTGCGCGTCCTGGAACACGCTGTAGTCGGCGACGATGGCCGTGGTGTCGCCTGTCATCTGCCCGATGGTCCAGTCGCTGGGAAGGCCAGCGCGCTTGTCCGCCATGGCTTCGAAGGCTGGTTCTGCGATGGGGAGGTGGCCGCAAGCGGAGAGGACGGCCGCGAGAGCGCCCGCGGAGACGCCGCGGGTCATTTTGTTATTAATCATATCTGAGCGCCTGGATTGGATCGAGTTGAGCTGCACGGCGGGCAGGGAAGAAGCCGAATATCAGACCGACGGAGGCCGCCGCCCCCAACGCAGTTGCGATGATGATCGGGGAGACGAGCATCGGTGCGGCCGCGATCTGCGCGTATGCGTAGACGCCGACCCATCCTATCGCCATGCCGATGAGACCGCCCAATGTGCAGAGGACGACGGCTTCGACGAGGAACTGAAGAAGAATATCGCCGCCTCGCGCGCCCACGGCCATGCGCAAACCGATCTCGCGGGTCCGTTCCGTAACCGAAACAAGCATGATGTTCATCACACCAACCCCGCCGACGATCAGCGATACCGCGGCCGTAAATGCAAGAAGCATGCTCATATTCTCGGCGACGGCGGCTCGCTGCTTTATCATGTCGGCGAAGTTAATAACGCTGAAATTATCCTGCGCGCCGGGCTCAACTCTGCGTCTTTCACGCATGATTGTAGCGAGTTCATCCTGCGCTTCGATGACATCGTAGCCGTCCTGGACCAGCACCTGGATGTTGGAGACGTGGCGAGAAACCCAACGGTTTCCGCCAGTTACGCGGTTTCGGACCATGCTGAGCGGGGCGACGATGATGTCGTCGCGGTCGCGGCCCATGCCGCCCCCGCCGCTTTGGCCCTTGGTCTCCAGAATGCCGATGATTTCGATCGGGACGCCGTTGACCCGGATGCGCTGGCCCAGCGCATCGCCACGCGGGAAGAGGTTCGTGGCCGCCGTTTTCCCCAACAAGGCGACTGCTGCGCCACCCTGGACTTCCTGTTCGGTGAATATGCGGCCTTCGACCGCCGGCCAGTTGTTGACCGAGAAGAAGGAAGACGTGCCGCCCTGTATGGTTGTGGTCCAGTTCGTCTCTTCGGAGACGGCGTTCGCCTGTCCCGAAAGTGTGCCGGTGACCTCTTCCACGAAGGAGAGTTGGCCGATTGCCGAGATGTCCGCCTCGTTGAAGGGGCGGGCCGAGCCGCCGCCGTGATTGCGGCCGCCGCGGTTCATGCTGCCGGGCTGAAGGTTGAGGACGTTGGTGCCGACGCTGGAAATCTGGGCCTCGATCTGGGCCTTGGCGCCCTCGCCGATGGACATCATGACCATCACCGACGCGACGCCGATGATGATGCCCAGCATGGTCAACAGGCTGCGCAGCGGGTTGGAGAACAGCGCCTCCGCAGCGGAGGTGGCGGCAAGGCCGACTTTCATTGTTCTAGCCTCCACTCGCGCGCTTTAGTTCGGGATGCGCGCTATCGGTTTCAATCTTGCCGTCGCGAAAATGTATCTGGCGCCTGGCGTATTCGGCGACTTCGTTCTCGTGCGTGATCACGACAACGGTAATGCCCTGGCGGTTGAGGTCCTGCATCAGGTGCATGATTTCAACCGTGGTCTTCGAATCGAGCGCGCCGGTCGGCTCGTCCGCGAGCAGGATGCGCGGGCGATTCGACAGGGCGCGTGCAATCGCCACACGCTGCTGCTGGCCGCCGGAGAGCTGCATGGGGCGGTGGTCCATGCGCGTGCCCAGCCCGACGAGTTCGAGGCATTCCTTCGCGCGCGCATCCATGTCGCCAATGTCCTTGCGGGCATAGCGAAGAGGGAGGCGGACGTTCTGGAAAGCGTCCTGGCGGGCCAGCAGGTTGAACTGCTGGAAGACGAAGCCGAGCGTCTCGTTACGGAGATCGGCCAGTTCATCGCGCGACATTTCAGAGAGGGCGCGGCCGTTGATCCACATCTCGCCTGACGTTGGGCGATCAAGTGCGCCGATGAGGTTCATCAGCGATGACTTGCCCGAACCCGACGGGCCCATGATCGCGACGAACTCGCCCTCGTGAATGTCGAGATCGACGCCGTCGAGCGCGCGGACCTCCTGGTCTCCCATCCGGTAAACCTTGGTGAGGTTGCGGCAGGAGATGATCGCCTGTGTGGTGGTCATGACCGGGGCCCGATCACGACTTGGGCTTCGCGGCATCCGCAGCCGTTGCGCGGACAACGAACGTGTCGCCGGCTTCGGCGCCGCGGATGATCTGCGCGTTCTCGCCGTCGCTCAGGCCGATGATGAGCTGGTGGCGCTCAAGCTCACCCTCGTCGTTGACCTTGTAGACGGTGACGCGCTTCTGCGACTGCATCTCCGTGCGCGCCTTGGCGACGACGGCGTATTCTTCCTCGTTGAGGTTGCGGCGGAGCACGCTTTCCTGCGTCTGCTGCATCTTGGTCATGCGTTCCTGGCGCTGTTGCTGCTGCACGATGCTGGGAGGCGGGCCGAAGCCGCCGCCGCCGAGGATCTGCCCGGCGGAAGGCTGTGCTGCGGCCGGGGCCATCGACGCCATGACCTTCTGAATCTCGGCCTGCATCTCGGTCATGATCTTCTGCGCGCGCGCATCCTCGACGCCTGCTGTCTTCAGAATCTCCAGCATCTGCGTCTGCATGCCGCCGCCGGGGCCACCCGGTCCGCCGCCACCGCCGCGATTGCCGCCGCCTTCAAAGGCCACGGTCTGCGCGCCGCCTGCGCCTGCGGGCGCGCCATGTCCGGCGCCGGGAGCGCCGCCTTGTCCGCCACCCTGTCCACCGCCTTGACCCGAGCGCTCCATCTCTTCGCGCATGGCGTCCATGATGTCCTTGGGCGGCTGGAAGCGCGTCGCATCGAAGTCCACCCGGAGTGTGTCTGCAACGCGATCCGCCGTGATCTCCACGTTCGCCGTCATGCCGGGCAGGAGCTTGCCGTTCGGATTACGTGCGTTGACCACCACCGTATACATCACGACGTTGGCTTGCTCGACGCCGAGTTGGCGCACCTGCACCACCGAACCCTGGAAGCGTTCGCCGGCGAAAGCGTCGACCGTGAAGACGACTGAGTCGCCCGTGTCGATGCCGCCGATGTCGGATTCGAACACGGCTGCCTCGATCTCGATCTGCGAGAGGTCGGCTGCGACCGTGAAGAATTTCGCGACCGTCTGCGAGGATTGGACCGTCTGGCCCACTTCGACATCGCGGCCGAGGATGACGCCATCGATCGGCGAGCGGATCTTGGTGCGCTCAAGCTTGGTCATCGCGTCCTGCACGCTGGCGCGGGCGGTATCGAGGCCCGCGAGCGCGGACTTCAGCGACACTTGTTCGGTCTCAAGCGAAAGCTGGGCATTGATGAAGGTCTGCTCGGCCTGTTCCCAGGCTTGCTGCGAAATGGCTTGCTCGTTGAACAGCAGCTTCTGGCGGTTGTAGGCTTTCTCGGCGACATCGAGCGCGACCTTGGCGCGGTTGATGGAGGCGCGGCCGTTGTCGACCGCCGCCTGCGCCTGTTTTTGCCGGGCCTGCGCCTGCTCGAGCGCGTTCCGGAAAGTTTCGGGATCGACCTGCGCGAGGATCTGGTCGCGCTTCACCGGGTCGTTGAAGTCGACATAGATCGCCGTGATCTTGCCGGAGACTTCCGAGCCGACCTCGATCTTCTCGCGCGGCTGCACGGCGCCCGAGGCGGAGACGACGCGGGAGACATCGCCCTTGTCGACGGTGACGGTCTCGTACGTGTACTTGCCCGTCGCCGCGCTGGCGCCGCCGCCGAACATGATGGCGGCTGCGCCGATCGCGACGATGGCGGTCCCTGCGATCCCGATCAGAATTTTCTTGTTCATCTCTAGCCTTCCGTTCGTCCGCCTTGGGCATGCCGGGCGGGACGCCGCCGTTGCCGTCTTCATACGCCAAGTTAAATGGCAACCGCTTGCTAATCCGTCCCTGTCTCACGGAGATTTCAGAGTGGTAACAGGGTGTCGCAAGATCGATATTGCAGCGTTTACAGGCGATCTTGGACCATTTTGTGCCCGGCGTTTGACGGACTCTCCCGGGGCGAGATAATTCCGTTCAGGCCGTCGTATTGGCCTGCAGTGTCCCGCGGGCGTTCAGATGGTAAACCTCAGTTCAGGCCGGGCCGCCGCATGCTGGAACTGAAGCAGGCATTGCGCGCAGCAGGCCGGGAGCCCCTGCTTTCAGGCGTGGATTTCGCCTGCGCGCGCGAAACACCCACCAGCCTGCTCGGCCTGTCACCAGCGACGCGAGACATCATGCTGAAGCTGCTCGCAGGCGCGGAGCGGCTGCAGGGCGGGGAAATCCGGCTAAATGGCCGCGACATCGGGCAGGCCAAGCGGGCCAAGCTGCGCATTGTCAGGGTCGGGTCTGCGGGCGCCGCTAAGTCAGGCCAGAAGGTCGGCAAGATCATTGATGCGGGTGTGGCGGCCCGCGTGGGGCTTTCGGGGAAGCTTTCGGCTGTGGTGAGCGCGCTCGATGCCGGGGAGCGGGTGAGGTTGGCGATTGCGAAGGCGCGGCTGGAGAAGCCGGCGCTGCTGTTGCTCGATGCGCCGGCCAGCGGCCTTCCGGCGGACCAGCGCGCGCAGTTCGTGCCGGACCTTGCGCAGATGGTGGCTGAGTGCGGCGCAGTGGTTGTGCTTGCCGCCGGCGGGGCGGACGAGGCGCTGGGTCTGGGCGGGGATACGGTCGTGCTGTCGGGCGGGCATGTGCAGCAGGCGGGGCCGGTCGCCGGCGTGTTTGCGAGCCCGGCCAACTTCGCGTCAGCACAGACGACGGCGTGGCCATCGCTCAACACGCTGGCGATGACGATGAAGGATGGCCGCGGGCGGCTGGCCGATGGCACGAGCCTGACGCCGCCGCAGGGCGTGAGCCTGCCAGCCTCGGGGCCGTGTGTGCTGGCGTTCCGGCCGGATGATTCCACCATGGCGCGCGAGACGCCGGGCTGCGTCCGCTTTGTCGTGCGGGCGATTGGCGAGCAGCAGATCGCGGACCGGACCTACAAGCGGGTGGGCTTTGCGCGCGAGACGTGGCTGTCGCCGCTGATCGCGGCCGAGCCGCCGCCGCCGGGGGCTGTGCTCAATCTCTTTGTGGATCGTGGCAAGGTGCTGGTGTTCGACGCCGAGGGGCGGCGGCACCGGTAGGGCGTCTGTTCCAGCGCCGCCGCGTGCACGCCCTGCGAAAGCGGCTGCGCCCTCACTTCTACCCGGCAGCAAGCTGATCTAAGACTGGTCCAACGGGGAGCCCCGGACGGGGCCGGATGCCGGGGAGGCGTGACTTGAACAACTGGCTCGCGATTACGCTGGTCGGCTACCTGTTCCTGCAATTCGCCATCGCCTACATGGCGTCGCGCTTCATCAAGGTGGAGGCGGACTACTTCGTCGCGGGCAGGAGGCTGGGTGTCTATGCCGTGGCCATGTCCGTGTTCGCGACCTGGTTTGGCGCTGAGTCTGTCATGGGCGCATCCGGGGCGGTGGCGCAGGAGGGGCTGGCGGGCGGCAGCGCCGACCCGTTCGGGTACACGCTGGCGCTGTTGGGCATGGCGACATTCCTCGCGTTCAAGATGCGCGAGGCGGGCGTCATCACTTTCGTGGACTTCTTCCGCCAGCGCTTCGGCCCGACGGCCAACTGGATGGCGGCAGTCCTCAGCATACCGACATCGGTGATCTGGGCGTCTGCGCAACTGCTTGCGATGGGCGAGATCGTGGCGGCGGTGACAGGGCTTGACCTGACGGTGGGGCTGCTCATCGGCGCGGCGGTGATCATCGTCTACACGACCGTGGGCGGCCTGCTGGGCGATGTCATCACGGATATCGTGCAGGGCTCCATCCTGATCGTTGGCCTTGCGGTCCTGCTGATCGTGGTTCTGATGACGGACGGGTTCTCGCTTTCAAGCATCAGGCCCGAACAACTCTCCTTCTCGGGCTTCAACGAGGCGGGTGAACCGGAGAGCTTCCTCTCCACGCTCAACAGATGGATGATCCCGATCGTGGGATCGCTGGTGGCGCAGGAGGCGATCGCCCGCTTCCTCGGCGCAACCTCTGCCTCGGCTGCGCGGAAGGGCTGCTACATTGCGGCCGGTCTCTACCTTGCCGTGGGCATGGTGCCGGTCGTCATTGGCCTGGTTGGCGCGGCTGCCGGCTTCGTGCCTTCGGGCCAGGATGCATTCCTGCCTGAGCTGGCAGAGCAGTATCTCCATCCGGCCATGTATGTGATCCTGATGGGGGCGCTGGTGTCGGCCATCCTCTCCACTGTGGATACGACGCTGTTGGCCGTTTCGGCGTTGACGACGCGCAATCTCGTCGAGCCTTCTTTCCCGAACCTGTCCGAGAAGGCCAAGGTGCGCGTCGGCCGCGCGATGACGGCGACAGCTGGCCTGGTCGCGCTCTTCATTGCGGCGTCGGGCGAGACGATCAAGGGGCTGGTCGACCTCGCTTCCTCATTCGGGTCTGCAGGTATCGTGGTGGCGCTGCTGTTTGGCCTGCACACGAAGTTCGGCGACGAGCGCGCGGCGGTGTCCGCGCTGATCGTTGGTTCGCTCCTGAGCTTCGTCGGCGACGGACATGTCGGCGTCCTGATGGCGCCGCTCGTCAACGAGGACACGCAGACCAACATGCCGATGCTGTTCTTCGGCTGGGAAGGCGGGTTCGTGTTTTCGGTGGTGGGAGCGCTGGCGGCCTACGTGATGGTTGCGTTGGCGACCGCGCCAAAGCGTTCGGCTGAAGCTTCCGCCAGCTAGCTCCAGACCAGCTAAGCCCAGAGTTGGGCGCCGAGGTCTTGCAGCGCTTGCGAGGCTCGCGTGATGCTGGCGACGGCGGCTGGCGCGCGCGCGAGCGTATCTTCCGCAAAGTACGCGGCGAGGGCAACGGACTTGTCCGCATCTTGGCCGGCGGCGCCGATCTCGCTCAGGGCGGCGCGGGTGAGCAGGCAGCCGCCGACCACATCGCCGGCGAGACGCAGATAGTTTGTGGCGCCGGACAATGCGACGTCGCGCGCCGAGCCCATCGTCGCGATCATCCACACCGTGGCGGACTCAAGTGCGCCGGCGGCGGTTTCGAGATGATCGGCGATGGCGACCAGCTGCGGCTGGTTGGTGTCGCGCGCGTCGCGCGCCGTGGTGCGCACATCGTCCAGCAGGGCGCGCATCGCGGCGCCGCCATCCATCGAGAGCTTGCGGCCGACGAGGTCGATCGACTGGATGCCGTTAGTGCCTTCGTAGATCGGCGTGATGCGGGCGTCGAGATAGAATTGTGCGGCGGCGGTTTCGCCCATGAAACCCATGCCGCCATGGATCTGCACGCCGGAATTGGTGACGTCGATGGCGCGGTCCGTCGACCAGGCTTTCGCGAGCGGCGTCAGCAGGTCCTCGCGCGCCTTGGCGGCCTTGCGCGTGGCTTCGTCGGGATGATGTTCGGCAAGATCGGCGGCGGCGCCGCAGGCGTAGCAGATGGCGCGCGCGGCCTGCACATTGGCGGCCATGGTGGCCAGCATGCGTTGCACATCCGGGTGGCGGATGATGGCGACTGAGCCCTTCTCGCCAGGCACGGAGCCCTGCTTGCGCTCCTGCGCGTAGGCGATGCCCGCCTGCAGCGCGGCTTCGCCGACAGCGACGCCTTCGAGGCCTACATTCAGGCGGGCGGAGTTCATCATCGTGAACATGGCGGCGAGGCCCTTGTTGGCTTCGCCGACAAGCCAGCCTTTCGCGTTGGTGTATTCCATGACGCAGGTGGGCGAGGCGTGGATGCCCATCTTGTGCTCGAGGCCGATGCATTTGAACGTGTTGCGCTCGCCCAGCGAGCCGTCCGCGTTCACAAAGAATTTCGGTGCGACGAACAGTGAAATGCCCTTGGAGCCCGGCGGCGCATCCGGCAGGCGCGCGAGCACCAGCTGGATGATGTTCGGCGTCATGTCGTGGTCGCCCCACGTGATGAAGATCTTCTGGCCGGTGATGGCGTACGAGCCGTCGCCATTCGGCACGGCTTTGGTGGTCAGCGCGCCGACATCCGATCCGGCCTGCGGCTCGGTGAGGTTCATTGCGCCGGTCCACTCACCCGAGATCAGCTTGGGCAGATAGGTTTGCTGCAGCTCCGGCGAGCCGTGGGCGAGCAGGGCCTCGATGGCGCCGAACGAGAGAAGCGGGCAGAGGCCGAACGCCATGTTGGCGCCGTGGATCATCTCGAATACGGCCAGCGCCAGCGGCTTGGGCAGCCCCTGTCCGCCGAAGGCTTCCGGGAAGGCGAGGCTCATCCAGGCGCCTTCGACGAACTGACGATAGGCGTCGGACAGACCGGGCGCGGCGACGACACCGGCATCGGTCAGCTTCGCGCCGGTCTTGTGGCCGATGGGGTTGAGCGGCGCGAGCACGTCGCGCGCCAGCTTGTTCGCTTCGTCCAGGATGGGGGCGACGAGATCTGCATCGAAATTGGGAAAAGCCCCCGTTGCAGCAAGCTCATCCAGCCGCGCAATGCGGGAGAGCGTGTGGGCGATCTGGGATATGGGAGCGTTGTAGGGCATGGCCGTAGTTAGCCATCCCCTGCAGCCGTGTCACGACTGTCGTAACGAAATCTCCGGGTAGTGGCCTGGAGATCCGTGTCAGCGCGTCAGGTAGGACCGAAAAAGCGTAATGGCGCTTTCGAACTACTTCGGACCGATCATCTTTTCGGGACGAACGAGTTTCGTGAACTCAGCATCGGTCAGGTAGCCGCCGCCGACGGCTTCTTCGCGGAGCGTGGTGCCGTTCTTGTGGGCAGTCTTGGCGATCTTGGCGCAGGCGTCATAGCCGAGGCGTCCGTTGAGCGCGGTGACCAGCATCAGCGAGTTCTCGACGCCCTTTGCGATGTTGTCGATGCGCGGCTCGATGCCGACGACGCAGTTGTCGGTGAAGGAGATCGCAGCGTCGGCCAGCAGGCGAACGGACTGCAGGAAGTTGTAGGCCATCATCGGGTTGAAGACGTTGAGCTCGAAATGGCCCTGCGATCCGGCGAAACTGATGGCGGCGTTGTTGCCCATGATGTGGGCGCAGACTTGCGTCAGCGCCTCGCACTGCGTCGGGTTGACCTTGCCCGGCATGATCGACGAGCCCGGCTCGTTTTCCGGCAGGGCGAGTTCGCCCAGACCCGCGCGCGGACCCGACCCGAGGAAGCGGATGTCGTTGGCAATCTTGAAGCAGGAGGCGGCGACAGTTGTGATCGCGCCGTGGGACATGACCATCGCATCGTGCGCAGCCAGCGCCTCGAACTTGTTCGGGGCCGTCTTGAAGGCGAGGCCGGTGATTTCGGCGATCTTCGCGGCGACCAGCTTGTCGAAGCCCTTCGGCGCGTTGAGGCCGGTGCCGACGGCGGTGCCGCCCTGCGCCAGTTCCATCAGCGAGGGCAGGGTCGACTTGATGCGCGCGATGCCGTTCTCGATCTGCTTGGCATAGCCGCCGAATTCCTGGCCGAGGGTGAGCGGCGTTGCATCCTGCGTGTGCGTGCGGCCGATCTTGATGATCTTCTTCCAGTCAGCCGACTTCTGCTTGAGCGCGGCGTGGAGATGCTCGAGGGCTGGGAGCAAGTCGGTCGAGATCTGTTCGGCGCAGGCGATGTGCATCGCGGTTGGGAACGTGTCGTTCGACGACTGGCTCATATTGACGTGGTCATTCGGGTGGACCGGCTTCTTTGAACCCATCATGCCGCCCAGCATCTCGATGGCGCGGTTCGAGATCACCTCGTTGGCGTTCATGTTGGACTGCGTGCCCGAGCCTGTCTGCCACACGACGAGCGGGAAGTGATCGTGCAGCTTGCCGTCGATGACTTCCTGCGCAGCCTTGACGATGGTCTTGCCGATCTTGGGGTCGAGCTTTTCAAGCTCCATGTTCGCTTCGGCGGCGGCGCGCTTCACGATACCCAGGGCGCGGACGATGGGGGCGGGCTGCTTTTCCCAGCCGATCTTGAAGTTGCCGAGCGAGCGCTGCGCCTGTGCGCCCCAATACCGGTCCTGCGCGACCTCGATTGGGCCAAAGGTGTCGGTTTCGGTGCGGTTGTTTCCGGCCATAAGTCAGCTCCCCGGCGGTGGAAATCGTGCGCTGGGACTAGACCTGCCGGGCCTTGGGTTCAAGCCGTCAAAGCGGCGCGGCGATCATCCGCCTTTGGTGTGCGTATATCCCATTGGATGCAGTGGGTCGCCGGAAACGTACCAACCCGAAACCGCCTGACGCGGATTTCCTGCGTAGGGCGCAACCAGCGTCACCGAATGCACGTGCCGCACGTCGAACAGGTCGAGCGTGTTGAAACCGGGCGAGACCGATTGCGTCGGCTGGGCGTCGGCGTCGAAGAACTGGAGCAGGCCGCCCCAGTCCGGGTCCCATGTCCGGGTGAAGCCCCAGACGAAGGCGAACTTGCGATGCTCGCCCTTCGGATCGTCGAGGTGGCGGGTGAGATAATGGCCGGGGCGGTAGTCGGTCGCCTGTGCGAAAGCGCCGTCGAAGGCGTTCGAGCCGGTGATCGTGCGGATCGCGGCCATTGTCTCGGGCGAGGTCAGGCCCCGGTAGAAGCGGCCGAGCGCGGTGTCCGGCGCGCCATCCTTCCAGGCCTCGGTCATGCGGTAGCCGAAATAGGCGAACCCCTCGGCGCGGTTGGCGGCCTGCAGCAGGGAGCGGCTGAGCTCGGTTTGCCGGGCCCGGTCCCAGCCGGCCATTTCCGCCGGGTCGATGACGGCGACGCCAGAGCCCGTGGCGCAGAACACCTTCCAGGGCAGCCCCGCCATTTCGGCTGCAATCGCCGCGGCCACAGCGGGGTCGAGCACGTCGCGGATGCGAATCCGGCCATCCTTGGCGAATTCGGCGCTGAGAGCAGCAAGGTCTAGGCGGGGGTTGAGCATGCTTGGTATCCAGTCAGCTGCCTTGCCCTATACGGGCCATTTCCCCCTGTCCACGAGGGCGCCTTGGACGACACGCTAACAGAGCCCTCGCAGACCCCCTGGACGCGGCATGGCAAGGTGCAGGCCCGTGTTGAGAAGAACGGTACGCTGGAATTGCAGGTCGAGGGGCTCACGACACAGGCCAAATACTACAAGCCGCTGCTCAAGGAGTTCTTCCGGTTACGGTTTCCGGTACGGCCGCGCTGGGGCGACTGGTCGGCGCACATCGCGATGGAGTTCACCGGCGATCCGCCGCACATGGATCTCGACAACCTCGCGAAGGCGATGCTCGACAGCGCGGTCGGCGCGGCCTTCCACGATGACAGCCAGGTCGCCCGGTTGCTGGTGGAACGCCGCCCGGCGGCGCGCGAAGGCGTGTGGATGCTGCTGTCCCCGTTCAGTCACGGCTGACTGTGTTCACGCGGAAGTGGCCGCGTTGACGCTGGCGTCGCGCTCGACAGCGAGCGCCTTTAGGTTGACGCTGCGCAAACAGCGGAGGGCCATGCAAGTCCCCGCAGCGCAGGAGAGGGAGCGAGGACATGAATCGACGGATACTGGCCACTTCGGCTGCGGCCATCGGCGCCATGCTGATGACGATGCAGCCCGCCCATGCACAGCGGCAGGGCGCAACCTCTGGCGTCGGCTTTGCGGACGAGACCGATGCCCCCGTCGACGGACCAACGACCATCGCGGGCGACAAGGCGTATGTCAGCGCCGTGCCGTATTTCCGCGACCTCGGACCGTGGGATCCCGCCTACAAGGCGCCGCGCACGTCCGATGGCAAGGCTGACCTCCAAGGCGTGTGGTCCACCGCATCGCTAACGACGCTCACGCGCGCGACGGGCCGCAACGCCAACATCGGCATCGACACGCTGGTGATCCCGAACGACAAGATCGCAGACGCGACCAACCGCGCGGGCTACACCGCATCGTTCCGCGACTCACAGCGCCGCACCGATCCCGAGGCAGGCGTGTTCACCGACCGCAATGCGGATGCGGGCTACAACGCCTTCTGGATCGATCCGGGTTCGGAGTTCGCGAAGGTGAATGGCGAGTGGCGTTCGTCGTGGATCACATCGCCTGCCAATGGCCAGATTCCGTATAACCGCAGTGGCAACGCGGCTGCGGGCTCGCGCATGGCGTCGGCGACGGCGATCAACAATACAGGCCCGGAAATCCGCACACTGGGCGACCGCTGCCTCGTGTCGTTCGCCAACCAGGGCGGTCCGCCGCTGACCAATGCGATGTACAACAACCACATCCGCATTGTGCAGACGCGCGATCACATCCTGCTTGAGATCGAGATGAACCATGACGCTCGCATCGTGCGCATCAAGCAGCCGGGTGCGTCGATCACGCCGCTGCCTGACAACATCGAGCAGTGGTTCGGCGATTCCATCGGCTGGTGGGAAGGCGACGCGCTGGTCGTCGAAACGCGCAATCCGCACGAGCTTCAGGCGCGCGGACGCATTCCACTGTCCAAGGACGGCAAGGTCATCGAGCGTTTCCGGCGCGTGTCGGATGCAGAGATCGACTACACCTTCGAGGTGATCGATCCCGTGAGCTACACGCAGACCTGGACCGGCCAGATGCCGATGCGCCGCTCGTCGGAGCAGATCTACGAGTACGCCTGCCATGAAGGAAACCACGCGCTTCCGGGCATTCTCGCGGGCATGAATCGCGGTCTCGACACGGCGCTGGACGAAGAAGGCGAGTAAGCCATCAGGCCAGCGCGCCTTGCACATAGGCAAAGGGCCGATCCTGATGGACCGGCCCTTTACTGTTTGTTTGGATGCTAGGCGAGATCCTAGCGTTGCACGCCGCGCAGGAAGATCTTCACGGCGCGCCGGGCGCGGTCCTCGATCTGGTGTTGCGGCATGGTCGCGTTGTTGACCACGATGAGCTTGAAGCCGGAATCCTGCATCACCATTCCGAACAGCATGGCGGCAGCGTCGTCTGCGTCCTCGATCATGTACTTGGCGCGGACCACCGGGGAACTGAGCCAGTTGGCCAGCATCTCGCGCGGGAAGCCGCGCGGCTTCGATGCGTTCATCAGTTCGGGATAACGGCGCACTTCCGATATGATCAGCCGCGCCAACGCCATCGAGCGGGGTGAGGTAAAGTGCGTGACCATGCGGGCCAGCACGCCGAACAGTTCGAGCTCGATGTCATCCCCCTGCTTGGGCGGGGGGAATGCGCCCATGTCGGCTACGTTCTCGAACAGCAGGGCGCCCAGAAGCTCCACCTGGCTCTTGAACTCGCGGTAGATGGTTTTCTTGGACATCCCGGCCTGGTGGGCCACGGCGTCCATGGTCGCCTGCTCAGGCGGTCCATCGAGAAAAATCTTGCGTGCGGCCGACAGAATTCTCTCGCGGGGAGAGTCCGCTGGGGCTGCTTCCTCGAGGGCCTGCATTATGGCTCCGAAATTACCAAACGTGATCGACTTAACGCGAACACCACGTTTGCAGTCTATAACAGAATAGGATAGGGAAACGCTAGAGTTTCCGAGTTGGGCGCGATGGACCTCCCCGTAGAGACCCCGGCCGGCAACGACGTCACGTCCATGGACATGGGCGAAGGCGAGGTTGCGCCACGAAATCTGGCTGGCGCCCCTCTCGGGGCAGCCGGAGCTTCGTCACATCCAGCCCGCAAATCCAATGCTACAGATACAATTCCAGAGAAGATGCGTCGGTTTCTCCGGTCCTCGTCCGTCCTCAGGGCGGGGGGCGGGGCAGCAGGCCAAGCTTCCGCGATAGACACCAAGACCTCCTCACTGAACGCGCAAGGACAGAAGACAATGACAATGCGCCGTAACCTGACGTCGGCCGCCGCGATCGCCGGCGCTGGCATGATGGCCCTGACGCTGCACGCCTGCGGCGGCAAGCCCGCCCCGGCCGAGGAGGCTGCGGCCGCCGAAAAGACCGATACGGCGGACGCCCAGTCGATGCGGATCACGCATGTCGAACTGCGCGACCTGTCCGACGAAGTCCGGGCGACCGGCCGTCTCGTGGTGCGCGAGGAAGCGGCTGTCGGCTCCGAACTCGCCGGCTATCGCGTGTCGCGCGTGTACGTCGATGAAGGCGACTGGGTGAAGCAGGGGCAAGCCCTGGCGCAGCTCGACGATACGCTGCTGCAGGCGCAGATCGCCCAGGCCGAAGCCACGCTGGCCACGCAGAAAGCCACCGTCACGTTCCGCCGCAGCCAGCTCGATCGCGCCGAGTCGCTCGCGAAGGAGGGCGCCGTCTCGCAGGCCGCGCTGGACCAGAGCCGCATGGAAGCCGCCAGTTCGGAAGCGTCGCTGCTGGCCTCGCAGGCCAATGTGAACGAGATGAAGGTGCGCCAGTCGCGCATGACGCTGCGCGCGCCGGTTGCCGGCGCCGTGCTGCAGCGGGCCCTGCGGCCGGGCGACATTTCGGGCGGCAGCGCCACGCCCTACTTCCGCATCGCGCGTGATGGCCTGATCGAACTCGACGCCGAGATGCCGGATACCGCGCTCGCGCACGTGAAGATCGGCGATACCGTCAGCGTGACGCTTGGCACTGGCGAGACGATCACCGGCAAGGTTCGCTTCATCTCGCCGCGCGTCGACAGCAACACCAACCTTGGCCGCGCCCGCGTAGCCCTGCCGTTCGACGCCAACCTGCGTCCGGGCAGCTTTGCTGAAGCGCGCTTCAACGCCGCGTCGGCTGGCGTGCTGTCGGTTCCGGCCAGCGCGATCCGCTATGAGTCGGGCGGCGCGTCGGTGATGGTTGTGGACGACAAGAACATGGTCAAGCAGACGCCCGTGAAGCTCGGCCAGCGCGCTGGCGATTTCGTTGAGCTTGTCGAAGGTCCAGCAGCCGGCGCGCGCGTGCTCGCCACGGGATCGGCCTTCACGCTCGATGGCGATGTGATCAAGCCAATCGACGGCGCAGCGGCGCAACCTGCCGCCACGCCGGGAGGCCAGTGACATGAACCTGCCAATTTCAAGCTGGGCGATCCGCAACCCGATACCGGTTGTGGTCGCCTTTACCTTGCTGATCGTCGCCGGCATGTTCTCCTATTCGCGCCTGCCGGTGAAGCAGTTCCCGAACATCTCCTTCCCGATGGTGGTCGCGACCGTCATCCAGGAGGGCGCTGCCCCGACCGAGCTTGAAAACCAGGTAACGCGCCTGGTCGAAAACTCGATCGCCAGCCTGCCGAACATCGAGACCCTGCAGTCCAGCGTAACGCTGGGCGTTTCGACGACGATCATCCAGTTCGAGATCGGCATCGACCTGCAGAAGGCCAAGGACGACGTCGAGGCGCGGGTCAACCAGATCCGCACAGAACTGCCGCAGTCGATCCAGCCGCCGATCATCAGCGCGCTCGATTTTACGGGCGGCTCGCTGATGACGTTCGCGGTCTCGCACCCGGAACTGTCGGCGACCGATCTCTCCTGGTTCATCGACGACCGCATCGCGCGCGACATGCAGTCCGTGAAGGGCGTCGGCCAGATTTCCCGCGTCGGAGGCGTCAACCGCGAGATCAACGTGGTGCTCGATCCCGTGCGCATGAACGCCGTGGGCGTCATCGCGGCCGATGTGAACGCAGCCCTGCAGCGCAACTACCGCAACTATGGCGGCGGCCGCGCGGCCGTGGGCGGATCGGAAACGACGATCCGCACGCTTGGCGAAACGCTGACCGTCGATGAACTGCGCAACCTCACCATTCCGCTGCGCGGCGGCTCCTCCTACGTGAAGCTGGCTGACATCGCTGAAGTGGGCGATGGGTCGGCCGAAATCCGCTCCTTCGCGCGGCTTAACGGCCGTCCGGTGGCGGGCTTCAACGTCGTCAAGGTCGATGCCGCATCCGAGGTTGAGGTCGAGACCGGCGTTCTGGCGTCCATTGCGCGCCTCGAGGCCGCAAATCCCGGCCTGAAGATCACCAAGATCTTCTCGATGACCGACGACACCAAGGCCAACTTCCACGCGACCGAAGCCGTGCTGGTCGAGGGCATGATCCTCGCGGCGCTCGTCGTGTTCCTGTTCCTGCGCGACTGGCGTGCGACCGTTATCGCGGCGCTTGCCATGCCGCTGTCGCTGATACCGACCTTCTTCGTGATCTCGCTGTTCGGCTTCTCGCTGAACGTCGTTACGCTGCTCGCCCTCACGCTCGTTATCGGCATCCTTGTCGACGACGCGATTGTGGAGATCGAGAACATCCAGAAGCGAACGCTTGCGGGCTATACGCCCTTCCGCGCCGCAATGGAGGGCGCCGACGCCATCGGCCTCGCTGTTCTGGCGACGACCGCGTCGATCGTCGTCGTGTTCCTGCCGACATCGTTCATGGGCGGGATGCCCGGCCAGTTCTTCATCGAGTTCGGCATCACGGTCGCCGTGGCTGTCATCTTCTCGCTGCTGGTTGCGCGCTTCGTCTCGCCCCTCATGGCAGCTTACTTCCTCAAGCCAACGGCCGCGAAGCATCATGGCCGTGATGTGCGCAAGCTGCCGGGCTTCTATGAAGTTTCGCTCGCCTGGTCGCTGCGCCACCGCATCCTGGCCTCGCTGATCGGCGGCCTGTCGTTTTTCGCGACCATCTTCTTCGTGGCCATCCTGCCGAAAGGGTTCATCCCGACGGAAGACCCCGGCTACATCATGTTCAACATCTCTGCGCCGCCGGGCTCGACCCGCGAGCAGATGGAGCGTTCGGCGGCTGACCTCAACACCCTGCTGATGGCCCAGCCCGATGTGAAGGACGTCTTCATCTCGATCGGCACCGGCGGGGCAGGCGGCCAGGCGGCCGCGGCTGGCGGCGGCGGTGGCGGCTCGGGTCTCACGTCCGGGTCGGCTACTGTCGTGATGGCCGACCATCACGAGATGTCGACCGAGGAGCTCAAGCAGCACATCCGTCCCCTGCTGAAACAGATTCCGGATATCCGCGTGACTGCCCTGATGACAGGCGGCGGACCGGGCGGTTCGGACGTCAACATCTTGCTCACAAGCGAAGACGCGGCCGCGCTCGACAAGGCGCAGTTGGCGCTGCTGAACGAGATGAAGGATCTCGACGCGATCCAGAATCCGCGCCTGTCGCCGGAGCCTCCAGGACCCGAGCTGATTATCCGGCCGCGCACGCAAGAGGCCGCGCGCCTCAACGTGTCGACCGATGCTATCGCGCAGGTCGCGCGTATCGCCACCTCCGGTGATATCGAGGCCAACACGCCGAAATTCTCGGAAGGCGAGCGCCGCCTGCCAATCCGCGTGCGCCTGCCGGACTCGATCCGGACGGACATCGCGGAACTTGGACAGCTGCGCGTGCCGACGCTGAATGGCGGGTTCACGACGCTGGCCGCTGTGGCTGACCTCTCCTACGAAGCCGGCCCCGGCAACATTCAGCGTCTCTATCGCAAACGCATGGCGTCGGTGCAGGCGGACTTCGCGCCGGGCAAGACGTCTGGCGACGCCACTGAGGCGATCGACGGCACCGAGACCATGAAGGCCATCCTCGCCGCTGAAGAAGCCGGCACGGCGGTCGTCATGCGCGCCCGCGTGGGCAACGAACAGGCCCAGATGCAGATGTTCGGCGGCATCGTCGTCGCTCTGATGGCAGGCGTCGCGCTGATCTACTCGGTGATGGTGCTGCTGTTCAAATCGGTCTTCAAGCCGATGGTCATCCTGTCGTCCCTGCCGCTGTCGTTCTCCGGCGCGTTCTTCGCTCTGGTGATCACGGGCAAGGAGATCTCCATGCCGGTGATGATCGGTTGCGTGCTGCTGCTTGGCATCGCGGCCAAGAACGCGATCCTGCTGGTCGAGTTCGCGATCGAGGCGCAGCAACGCGGCAAGGCGACGTACGAAGCGCTGTTCGAAGCCTGCCGTGAACGCGCGCGTCCCATCGTGATGACGACGGTCGCCATGTCGGCGGGCATGCTGCCCACCGCGCTTGGCATCGGCGAGGGCGCGGGCTTCCGCCAGCCCATGGCCATTGCGGTGATCGGCGGCCTGATCTCGTCGACTGTGCTGTCGCTGATCCTCGTTCCCGTCGTCTACTCGTTCGTCGATCAGTTCGAGCGCTGGCTCAGCCCGCTGGCTGGCCGCCTCGCGACCAAGCCGACAGCCGAGGACGAGTTGCTGATGAAGAGCCGCGGCCACCCCGCTCCTGAAGCACCAACAACGCCGCATACGCCAGCGGAATGATCGCGGGCGGAATGGCCTGGACGAACTGGATGTGAAAGCCGGGCTGGGGGAAACCCTCAGCCCGGTTTTGCTTCGCCCGCGCGCGAGGCCCAGATCATCGCGATGAACAGCCCCTTCATGCGCGGCAGCAGCGCCAGCGATAGCCCGATCACGGCTGCGGCGACGAAGAAGAACGCCTTGAAGGCTGTTTCGGCGTCGGTCGTCGCGAACACGAAGAAGGCGGGCGACACCATGTGGCCGACGATCAGGATGGTCGCCCAGGCCGGGCCGTCGTCGGCGCGGATTTCACCAGTCGCCTCGCCGCACGATATGCAGCGTTCGGCCGGGCGGAGATAGCCCGCCAGCACCTTGCCCTTGCCGCAGGACGGGCAGCGCAGGCGCAGGCCCCGCCGTATGGCCAGCCAGGTGTCGCGGCGGGGCAGGTCGGGTCTGTCGATCATGCGGCGAATGTGCGCGGCCGAGCGGCAGCGGTCCAGCCGCCGCAAGGTCGCGCCCTCAGGTTGCGACGAACTGCAGGCCGGCCGCGCCGCGGGTCTGCCAGATCACATAGGCCCAGGTGCGGATGCGGAGCGTCGGCTCTGACAGCATCACCCGGTCGGTGAGATGGATATCGCGCAGGAATTCGATGCGGGCGCCCGTATCACTGACGTTTTTCACCACCACATCCAGCCGCTCGCCACCTAATAGCGTCAGGGTTGCCGACTTGAAGGTCGGCTTGCGTACGGCCCGTTTCTCGCCCGTCGCAACGGACGAATAGGTCGTCTCCTCGACCGGTACCGCAGCAATCTTGCGCATGCGGTCGGCGAGGGGATCGCTGGCCTTGGTGTCTGTCTTCTTGAACATAGTCGCGCGCGGTGGAGGCCCAACCAGAGTACACCATGCCCCACAATCATTAGCGGGTCGTTGACCATTGGGGCAGCGGGCGACGAAAAATGGGATAACCGCTTAGGAAGTTGGGAGAATATCCCCTGCTATTAGCTGCTATCCTATCGATACCGAAGTGCCACCATCCACCGGCAGCACGGCGCCGGTGATGAACCGGGCCTCGTCCGAACACAGGAACAGGGCCGCAAAGGCTGTGTCCCAGGCGGTGCCCATATGGCCCATGGGGATCCTGGCATTGCGCTCGGTGCGCAGGGTGTCGGCCGACTTGCCGCTGGCGGCGGCGATACCCGTGATGGCCATGGGCGTATCCATCAGGCCCGGCATGATGACGTTGCAGCGCACGCCATGCTTGGCGTTGCCGGCCGCGACCACGGTGGTCAGGCGGTTCACCGCCATCTTGGAGACCTCGTATGTCACCATGTGATGGCCCGCGATGGCGGCGAGCGAGGAGATGTTGAGGATCGCCCCCGTCTTCTGCTGGCGCATGACCGGCAGAACGTGGCGGATCGTCATCGCCATGGATTTGAGGTTGATGTCCATGATCCGGTCCCACGCCTCTTCCTCGATGGCGTGGGGTGGGGCGTCGCCGCGTCCGGTGCCGACATTGTTGACCAGGATGTCGATCCGCTTCAACCGGACGATGGCCTCGCGCGCGATGGAGGCGCAGGACATCGTGTGGGTGACATCCGCTTCAAAAGCGAACGCCTGCCCGCCTTCGTCCGCGATCAGCCTCACGGTTTCCTCTGCGCTGCCCAGATGACGGTCAACGCACATCACGTGTGCGCCTTCGCGCGCGAACAGGATCGCCATGGCGCGGCCATTGCCGATGGTCTCGCCGGGCGTCTGTCCCGCGCCGACGATGATGGCGGTCTTTCCTTCCAGTCTTTTCGACATCGCTACGCCTTTAGGTCCGGATCGACAGCCTGGCCTTCCTCAACCTGAATCCCGAAGGAGTTCAGGATCATCGACACCTGCGTGTACTGGCCGACCGTGAATACGAGGTCCATGCACTGGCGCTCGCTGTAGTGCTTCGAGAGTTCAGCCCACACAGGGTTCGAGACGAAGTGATCGCGGTTGAGATCGTCGCACGCGCCCAGCAGCGCCTTCTCGGCCGCGCTCCAGCCATCCGCGCCGGCGCCGGCCTTGATGCGCTCGATCTCGGCGGAGTTGAGGCCGGACTGCAGGCCGATGCGATGATGCTGCGTCCACTCATAGCCGGACTTGCACAGCCAGCCCACGCGCAGGATCGCGATCTCGCGGTCCCGTGGCGTCAGCGAATTCCGCGCCATGATGTAACCACCCCACCACGAAAAGGCACGGAAGGCGTCAGGCGCGCGCACCAAAGTGCGGAAGATGTTGAGGATCGAGCCGTCCTTGCCACGGGATTTTTCAAGGCGCTCCACCTGTTCGGGCGTGAACTCGGAATCCTTCAGGGGCGCGATACGAGGTTCTGAGAGGCGCATGGTGACCTCAGTTCGGCGCTGAAGGAGCAGGGGCAGCTGCCGGCGCTTCCGGCGGGCGGAGCGGCAACAACTCCAGCACATAGCCATCCGGGTCTTTCGCAAAGCCGACGATGGCGCCGCCAACCGCTTCGCTCGGCTGCGGTTCGCGCGTCACTTCAAATCCGGCCGCCTTGATCCTGGCGGCGAGGGCCATGGGGTCCTTCACGCGCGTGACGATCTTGATCGGCAGGTTCTTGTAGTTGGGGTTCGACCCATCGATCCAGTGCATCAGCACGATGTAGCTTTCGCCATCGGGATAGCGCAGCAGCACCTCGTTCATGTAGCTGAGCTCGTAAGTGCGGACTTTCTCCATGCCCATGACGTTGATGTAGAAGTCAGTCGACTTGTCGAGATCGGTGACGCCGATGCCGACGGCGGACAGCATCGGATCCTTTTGCGCAGGCGCAGCAACCGCTTCAGGCGCGGGTGCAGGTGTTGTGGCTTCAGGTTTTGCAGTTTCGCCGCTGCACGCAGCAAGCAGCAGCGCACCAAGCGCGATCATGGTCCGGCTCATGTGTCTCTCCCCATGTGGTCTTTCGCTTTGCTTAGCGCGACCAGAGACGGGAAGCTATCCGGCTTGCGAGCGCGGGGCGGGAAGGTCGAACGCCCGGCCGGTCAGGTAAATGTACCCATCGGCATCAACGCAACCGGCATCGCCCGTCGCAACGAAGCCGTCTTCATCGCGGCGGGCATCGCCAGCTCCGCCGATTTCGCATTCCAACGTGCGCTGGGTACGGGCCCAGACCTCGCCCACCGCGCCGGGCGGAAGGCGGCGGCCATCGGCATCGCGGATCTCCACGGCTGCGCCACGGATCGGCCGGCCACAGCTTCCGCGCCGGGCATCGAAATTCGCGGAGGGGATCACGGAGATGAGGCCGGTTTCGGTCGACCCGTAGGCCTCGCTCACCGCCGTACCGAACATGGCGGTGAGCCATGCCTTGAGCTTCAACGGCACAGGCGCGCCGCCAATCACGATATCGCGCAGCGAGCTGCAGCCGGCTGCCCGCACCCGCTCATCGCCCAGGCGATGCAGCTCGGCGAAGGTCTCCGGCAGCGCCCACCAGTGGGTGACCGCTCGCGCGCGGATCAGCTCGAGGGTGGCTTCCGGCTTGAAGTGGCGCATGAAGGCGACGGCGCGACCTGCGGACAGCGCGGCCCAGAACTGCACGCAGCCCCACACGCGGTTCATCGGCACGGTGATGAGGGACACGCCGGTATCGGGCACCGGCGGCTTGGACACTGAAGCAGGCGCAGCGCGGCGGCGCGGCAGCGCGACCGCCCGCTCGCCGATACCCGACGTCCACGCCAGCAGCGACGGTTGCGCGCGGCCAAAGCGCGGCTGCGCGACAGGGGGGAACAGGTCCCAGAAATTGAAGAAGCCAGGATAGGCGCCATCCATGCTGGCGCGCAGGCGCAACGGCAGGCCTTCCAGCGCAGGCGCGAGGCGCACGGGCGCGGTATCGCCGATGATCGCAGCCGCAGCGCGGCTGGCGATCAGGCGCTGACGCAGCACGCGGGGCGTCAGGTCGGGATCAAGCGTGACGAGTTGCGCGTCGATCTTGGCGCAGGCAAGCGCGATGACGGCCCATTCGATGCGGTTGCGGCAACGCACGGCGATCACATCGTCATGTCCAAGGCCACGGCTGGTGAACGCATCGGCCAGCATGTCGGCATACTCGTTCCAGTCGCGATAGGTCAGCGACGCCGTTCCTTCGAACAGCGCAGGATGATCGCCACGCGCGACCGCCCAGTATTCAAGGCTGCGAGCAACGGGCTCGTTCAGGCCTTGAGAGAATTCCGCACGTTCGCCACCAGGTTGTCGCGCATGTGCGACAGGGAAACGTGATCGGGAATGATCAGCCACTGAAAAAGAACTCCACGCAAGGAAGCAAGAATTATGGAGGCGTCTGCACGCGGGCGTACATCAGCTCCTATTTCGCCTTTGGCTCTTCCCTGAGCGATCAGGGCGGCAAAGTCGTCGATACCCTGGCGGGTGATGCGCTCCACGGTGGGGCGCAGCTCGGGGCGGTTGAGCCCCGCCGCCATGATGGTCTGGTAGGCACGTGCAGGCGTCGGGTTGGCCAACGCATCGTCGAGCGCGAACTCAATCACGTTGCACAGCCTCTCAAGGCCTTCGCCGGCCATGCTGGCGGTGCGCATGCGCTCGACATAGCCAGCCATGATGTGGTTCGCGAGCGCCTCAAGAAGCGCGCTCTTGGTCCCGTAGTAGTGGGCGGGCAGGGCGCGCGAGTATCCGGCGGCTTCACCAGCCTCGTTGAGGGTCAGTTCCTCAAGGCCCCGCTCCGCCACGATGACGGCGGCCGCTTCCAGGATTGCACGCTCCGCGGTTTCCCGGCGCTCCGCCTGCGTCTGGCGGGTCGGTTCGGTCGTCGTGAGCGCATCGCCCCGATCAGCTGGCTTCCGGATCGTCATGGGTTTATCCAACATACTAGCTGGTGAACAAGCAAGTATGTTACGCTACGGCAAGCTGCGTTCCGATTGTCGCACTGCCGTTGGGGTGCTGGGGCGGCTCGCGGGAGCTGATCTTGCCCGCTCAGTTGACGGATGACCGCCATCACGGCACGGAAACACGCGCTTTTTTCAGGAAACCAGACGCGGGTATGCCGCGCCACCCTAGTCGAGGAACGTTCCCATGACTGCCAGCCTGACCGACCCTGCCGCGCCCGCGGATGAAATCTCCGCCTACATCGCCGGCTCGACCAAGGCCGCCTGGGGCGTTGTCGGCCTGCCGGCCAGCACGGCGCTGAAGCCGATCACCAAGGTAGGCGTTCTGGGCGCCGGCACGATGGGCGGCGGCATCTCGATGAACTTCGCCAACGTCGGCATCGCCGTGACGATCGTGGAGATCCAGCAAGCGGCGCTCGATCGCGGCCTCGGCGTGATCCGCAAGAACTACCAGAACTCGGCCGACAAGGGCCGCTTCCCGCAGGAGGAAGTCGGCATCCGCATGGGCCTGCTCAATGGCTCGCTCAACCGCGCTGACCTCGCTGACTGCGACCTCGTGATCGAGGCCGTGTTCGAGGACATGGCCGTGAAGAAGGAAATCTTCGCCGACCTCGACAGGATCTGCAAACCCGGCGCGATCCTCGCCTCCAACACCTCCTACCTCGACATCAACGAGATCGCCTCGGTGACCAAGCGCCCGCAGGACGTGATCGGGCTGCACTTCTTCTCGCCGGCCAACGTGATGAAGCTGCTCGAGATCGTGCGCGGCAAGCACACGAGCGACACAGTGGTCGCAACGTCGATGGATCTCGCGAAGAAGATCAACAAGGTTGCAGCCCTTGCCGGCGTCTGCCCGGGCTTCATCGGCAACCGCATGCTGTCCAAGCGCGGCCTGCCGGCCGGCGCGCTGCTCAAGGCTGGCGCGATGCCGTGGGACGTCGACGCCGCGTTCAACGCCTTCGGCTTCAAGATGGGCCCCTACCAGATGTCGGACCTTGCTGGTCTCGATATCGGCTGGAAGCCGGGCGCGACGACCGCGAACCCGCTGCGCGACATGATCTGCGAGCGCACGCCGCGCCGTGGCCAGAAATCGGGCGCGGGATATTACGATTACGACGCCGCCCGGAACGCGACGCCGTCGCCGGAAGTGGAAGCCATCGTAAAGGAATACGCCGCCAAGTCCGGCGTCGCCCCGCGCAAGGTGTCGCGCGAGGAGATCCTGGAAGAGTGCATCTTCCCGATGATCAACGAAGGCGCCGCCATCCTCGAAGAAGGTATGGCGCAACGTCCTGGCGACATCGATGTCACCTGGCTCAACGGCTATGGCTGGCCGCAGGACAAGGGCGGTCCGATGTATCTGGGTGACAAGGTCGGCCTGCAGCGTGTGCTGGAAGTCACCGAGCGCGTGGCGAAGAACGTGCCGGAAATCCAGGTCTCGAACCTGCTGCGCTCCATGGCGAAGGACGGCCGCAAGTTCGCCGACCTGCCGGCGCAGGCGCTGAAGGTCTAGTCTGCCGCTGGTTGTCTGCTTTCGTGTTGAGTGAGATCCAAGCGGCGCAGTGTATTGCCGCTTGGATTCGCCGTCATGTGGAAGTCCATTCCTCGACTTCCTGGATCCTCAACATCTTCGCTGTCGGTGACCCGAAGTGTGTCCTTCAAAAGCCAGCAGAACCTGTGTTCCCATCGTGCCCCAAATGCGTCCTCGTAGTTCAGCACGCCCTTAATCCAAATGCGCTTGGCCTGCTCTTCCTGAATCCTAAGGAGGGGCCGCTGAAAGTTTCCCAAAGCGCGCCCGACGCTAAAATGCAAGCCGGGACCAAGAACCCCCTCTCCCTCTGACTCGATTTCGGGTGAGTGTTCGCGTGCCTCCTCATCCGTCATCCACGCGATTCGAGTTTTGTGGCGCACGTTGAAAGCAGGCGTCTGGCCTGTGTTCTCGACGATGCAGTGAGCGGATATCTGAAACGCAACCCTATCTTTGTCATACAGGCGCGTGACGTAAAATTTGGTTGTCAGAAGGTAGGCGCGGAGTTGGTCTTCGCTAGTTCGGATATTGATTTGGTTGGCGTGGCGAGCAGCCTGAAGATTTTGAACAACGAAGAAGATCCCGATCAAGGTCGTGAGCGTGCTCACGATTCCGATAAGTGCAGATGAGTAAGCCCATTCAGCGGCGTCCTGCTGGGCACGAAGTTCGTAATGTGAAGTCTCCTTCGAGGTCTTGGTCTCTGCGCGCTCCGTTGCGTGATCGCGTTGGTATCGCGAGAACTCCAAGTATCCGTAGCATATGAAACCAAGAAACAATGCCGATGAGAGCGCCACGATCCATTTGGGTAGGTTCAGCTTCTTCATCGCTCGCCCTCCAGTCTGTCAGTAGCGACTATCCAATCTCAAGCGCTTTATCCGGCGTCGGCTTGTAAAGCACGCCGAGGATAACCGCCGCGATGAGTGCGGGGATCAGGGCGATCAGCGGCAGGCCGTAGGCGCCAAGCGCCACTGCGCCTGATATGCCGAACGCCACGAACGCCTGTCCCAGGCTTGCGATCACCGAGCCCTTGGCGCGTCTGCGCACGAATTCGCGCCGCGAGCCTGGCACGCGCCGCCACAGGCCGATCAGTGCGGATGCCGTCGAAGCGGCCAGCACGCCCGCCGTCGCCCAGAGGCCGGCGGCAAGGTCGCGCAGGAGCAGGGCGCCGAGCGGGATCGCCATCAGCGCCAGAACCGGCGCTAGCGCAGCGATGAGTTTTGCCCGGTCAACCATCGCGGACGACACCGGCGCCGATGCGATCAGATCAGGCGCATCTTCCGCCGACACGGTGATCCAGACGAGGCTGGCGGCAAGTGTCGAGGACAGCAGCGCAAGCACGCCGACGAACGCCTGCGGCGTTATCGGGATGGAGCCGCCGGGCCGCATCAGGATGAAGCCGAGGGGCAGCAGGTAAAGCAGTTGCATCCCGATCTGCGACAGCAGCAACGGATCGCGCTTCAGCAGGCGAAACTCCTTGCGGATAACGGACGACATCGCGCCGCCGCGCAGGCCGACGATCCGGGAATCCGTCACGCGCTTGCGCTGTCCCATGCCGGATGCTGCGGCGGCATCCGACACGAAGCGGCGGCTGAACACGAACACGCCGAGCGGGAACAGGCATCCAACCAGCACGAGCCAGATCAGGACCGAGACAATGTCGCCCGTGAACGCGCGCGAGGGCAGGAGCCACCAGGCGTTGGGATCGAAGTTGAGACTTTCGACCAGGGCTGCCAGCTGTTGTTGCGTCATGGTGTCGTCGCCGCCCCGGCGGCCGCTGGTGATGTTGTAGTACTGGAACGCGAGGAACACGCCGGCCCCGGCCAGCGCGCTGAAGATCTGCGCCAGGATTCGCGTGTTCTTGGGCCCGATCAGGCGGAACAGGCCGGTGACGATGATCAGCGCAAGGGCGGTGGCTGCAAACGCCAGCGAGATCAGGAAGATGATGGATGACAGCCAGAGCGGCGAGGAAAAGATCGCCAACCACAACAGAGGCGGCCCCAGCAGACCCGCATAGAGCGGCAGCGCGCCAATCGCGATGGCGGCCGATCGCACGCCGAGTATGCGCCACGGCGACAAGGGCGAGGACAACAGCAGGTCGAGATCGTTGCGCGTGTAGATCACGTCAACCGCCGCAAGGATCGAGCTCGACAGCATCACCGATCCCATGAAGGCGATGACCACGCCGACGGCGGCAAGCACCAGCCCGTCGCCCGGTCCATCGAGGAAGGGCGGCGGCGGAATGCCGGGGCCGATGCGCTGGAAGATGAAGAAGCTGAACAGCAGCCACAGCGCCAGCATCAGGCCGACGAGCAACAGCCCGCTCTTGGGGCGTGTCTTCCCCCTGCGCCAGAACAGGCGCAGCTCGTGCGCCATCAACCAGCGAACGCTGCCGGGCTTGCTCATTGGGCTGCGACTTCAGCAGCGGCCTGCGGCTGGCTGACCAGCGACAGGAACACGTCTTCGAGCGACTGGCCCTGCGCGCCAGCGCGCGCCTGCAATTCGTCGAGCCGGCCCTCGATCAGCAGCTTGCCGTCCTTGATGATGCCGATCCGGTCGGCCATGCGCTCGGCCACTTCGAGGATATGAGTGGTGAGGATCACGGCGGCGCCCTTGGCGACCCGTTCGCGGATCAGGTCTTTCACGAGGCGGCTGGCGGCGGCGTCGAGGCCGGTCAGCGGCTCGTCCAGCATCAACAGCTTGGGCTCGTGGATCAGCGCGCCGGCCAGCACGGCCTTCTGCTTCATGCCGCGCGAGAATGTCTCACAGCGATCATTGCGGTTCTCCCAAAGGCCGAGCAGGCGCAGCAGCTCTTCCGCGCGTTTGGCGGTCGTTGCGGTGTCCACGCCCCAGAGGCCGGCGACGAATTCGAGATATTCCCACGCCGTCAGCTTGTCGTAGAGCAGTGGCTCATCGGGCAACCAGGCGATGTGCTGCTTTGCGGCGGAGGGGTCGCGGCGGGCATCGATGCCAAAGACGCTGACGTCGCCCGCATCCGCATTGAGCAGGCCCGCGACCATGCGCAGCGTCGTGGTCTTGCCCGCGCCGTTGGGGCCGAGCAGGGCGTAAAGCTCGCCGCCCTGCACCTCGAAGCCGATGCCATCCACGGCGCGCTTGCCGCCGAAGCTCTTGGCGAGCCCGGTAACCTTGAGGCCGCTGGTCATGGTGTCGAAGCCCTTTTCCTTGCGGCGCGGCATCCGGTGCGCCCGCGCTGATCCGTCAGCATCCGGGGCGCGTACAGTCAACCGTGAACCCTATTGACCCCATTCTTACCGTACTTATCGGCATGGCGCTGGTCATGTCTCTGGCCTGGCTGGTTCAGGGCGGAACCCGCAATGGCGGCTGGGTTGACGTCTTCTGGACGTTCGGAACGGGTGCTGCCTGTGTGACAGCGGCGCTGTGGCCGGGGCAGGCGGTGGATCAGGCGCGGCAGTTTCTCGTAGCTGGGCTTGCGGCTGTCTGGTCCCTGCGGCTGGGATCCTACATCGCCCATCGCGTCTCGAAGGATGCGCATGAAGACCGCCGCTATGCCGGGCTGCGCGTTGAATGGGGCGGCGATTTTCAGCGCAACATGTATGCCCTCTGCATCGTGCAGGCGCCGGCAGCCGCCTTGCTCAGCCTGTCCGTGTTCGCCGCCAGCCATGGCGGAGCGGAGGGCCTTGGGCTGCGTGATGCGCTGGGCGCCGCGATGCTTGTGATCGGTATCGTGGGCGAGGGCATCGCCGACGAGCAGATGCGCCGTTTCCGTCGCACGGCCGAGCGCGGCGCCGTCATGGACAAGGGTCTGTGGGGGTGGTCGCGCCATCCCAACTATTTCTTTGAGTGGGTCACCTGGCTTGCCTATCCCGTGATCGCCTTCGATCCGAATGCGGCCTGGAGCTGGGCGACGCTGGTTGCGCCTGTGATGATGTTCCTGCTGCTGCGCTTCGGCACGGGCGTTCCGGCCCTTGAGAAGACCATGCTGGCGAGCCGGGGCGACAGGTTTCGCGATTACCAGAAGCGAGTCAGTGCGTTCTTTCCGTGGCCTCCCAGGCCATCGCCTCCCAGGAGCGTATCCGCATGAGCTTCGTCTCGCGGGCCATCATCGCCTTTGAAGCAGCCCCCCTTCCCGATTTCGTGCGCAAGGGGGCCGTGTCGTTTCTTGTCGAGCGCGTCCGCCGTGACCTCAAGCACACACCGGCCGATGCCTCGCGGAAATTCGCGCAGGACATGGCCAACCATCCCATCGCCACGCACACCGCTGACGCCAATGCGCAGCATTACGAAGTGCCGGCCGAATTCTTCGCGCTCTGCCTCGGACCACGCTTCAAGTATTCCAGTTGCCTCTACGAGTCTGGTGAGACGCTGGCGCAGGCCGAAGTGCGGGCGCTGCAGGAAACCTGCGTCAATGCGCAACTTGTGGATGGACAGCATATCCTGGAGCTTGGCTGTGGCTGGGGGTCGATGTCGCTGTTCATGGCGGCGCGCTATCCGGGCGCGCGCATCACGGCGGTGTCCAACTCGGCCAGTCAGCGCGCGCATATCGAGGCGAGCGCGGCGCGGCAGGGTCTTACCAACCTGCGCATCGTCACCGCCGACATGAACGTGTTCGATACGGACGATCGCTTCGACCGCATCGTGTCCGTCGAGATGTTCGAGCATATGTCCAACTGGCGCGCGCTGCTGGAACGTTGCCGCCGCTGGATGAAGGCGGATGGGCGCATGTTCATGCATGTGTTCGCGCACCGCACGGCGCCCTATCGCTTCAACGTCAACGATCCAGCGGACTGGGTGGCGCATCACTTCTTTGCCGGCGGCGTGATGCCGAGCCGTGACCTGATCGCGAATTTCCCAGACCTGTTCGAGGTGGAGCAGGACTGGTGGTGGAACGGCAAGAATTACGAACGAACAGCGCTCGACTGGCTCAAGAATTTCGACGCCAACCGCGGCGAGATCCGCAAGATACTCGCCGATGTCTATGGCGCTGACGCGCGCCTGTGGGAGAACCGCTGGCGGCTGTTCTTCCTCGCGACGGCCGGCCTGTTCGGCCATGCCGGCGGCAATGAGTGGGGCGTCGTGCACCACCGGCTGAAGCCAGTCTAGGCGATGGCCCTTGCGATGGCGTCTGCTGACGTCGCCGCGCCGTTCTCGGCGCTGATCAGGGGCGCGAGGCTTGCTGCTTTCTGTTGAACAACACCATCGCTTAGCAGGCGGGCGAGTTTTGTTTCGCCCTCGGCGGCATAGCGCTTCGGACTGGTGATGTCAGCGACGCCGAGACGCTTCAGACGGGAGGCGTTGTCGAACTGGTCGCCGAAGTGCGGCACGGCCAGTTGCGGCTTGCCCGCGCGCAGGGCCTGCGCTGTCGTGCCCATGCCTCCGTGATGGACGATGCCAGCAGCGCGCGGAAAGATCAGCGAGTGTGGCAGGTAGTTGCGAACCAGAACATCTGAAGACGGCGGCAAGCCGAGATCGGCGCCGGTCAACAGGATCGCGCGGCGCTTGAGCTTGCGGGCGATCGCGATGCTGGCCGTGAAGAAGCTGCCTGGCGCGTGCACGGCGAACGAACCAAGCGTGAAGACGATTGGCGCGCCGCCCGCGGCGAGGAAGGCCTCGGCTTCGGCGTCAAGCGTCTCCACGTCTCCGCTGGCGCTGTCGAAGAAGGTGAAGCCGGTAATCAGTGTCTTTGGATGCATGTCCGGCCGCGGTGGGGCGATGTGCGGCGAGTAGAGGCCGAGCGCCAGCACGGCTGATTTCGGGATGCCGAAAACAGGCGCGTGATCTGTCGGCGGCAGGCCGAGGTCGCGGCGCAGGCGGTTCACCTTCGGGGCGTAGCGGCGGCGCATCTCGGCGAACACAAGCGGGCGGATCGCCTTGTTCCATGCGAGCGCGAGCCCGCGCCGCCGGCCGGGTGCGAACATCCAGAGATCGGCCGAGAGTGGCGCGTCATAGGCCGAGAACATCATCAAAGGCTGCAGCACGGCGGTCACCTGCGGAATGCGCAGGCGCTCCGCCACGATAGCGACCGGCGCGAAGAAGGACGGCGCGACGATGGCGGCAGCGCCCCTGGCTGCTTCGGTCAGACGCGCGACCGTGTCGGGCAGCAGCGTCAGCAGCACCTTGTGGATCATCTGATCCATCTCGGTGACCATCTGGCGCATGATCTCGGCGGCGTCACCCCCGATCATCGCGCCGATCTCTGCGTTGGAGGGGAAGACGATACGCGCCTCAAGGCCTACACGCTCGATCTTCGGCGCAAACTCCGGCGGCACGGCGAACACCGGCGTAAATCCCCGCGCCTTCATCTCGACCGCCACATGCAGCAACGGATGCAGGTCGCCCAGCGACCCAAAGGTCGCAAACAGGATAGTGCGGTTGCTGGCGCCGGTCATGCCCCTGCAGTTAGCCCAGCCCGTGCACAAAAGAAAACAGGCGGACCCGAGGGCCCGCCTGCTTCATGTTCTACAAGGCAGAGCCAGCTTACTGGCCGACGCTTTGCTGTTCCTGAGCGGCGCGGATGCGGCCGTTCATTTGCTGGTTGATCGGGCCCATCTCGCTCGGGTCGATCGCGCCATCGCCGTTGAGGTCGACCTTGTCCCAGTTGGCGAGCAGGATGTCCTTCATCCGGCCGCGCACTTCGGACTTCACCACCTTGCCGTCGACGTTCACGTCCATCATGCCGATGGTGCGCGAGTCCTCGAGGCGGCGCTGGAAGTCGTCCTTGCGGTTGGCGACCGTCTCGTCATTCCAGCGGAAGCCGAGTGCGGTGTACTGCATCTCCTGCCACGATTGCTCGCCCCACTTCACAGTGATGTTCGCATCGGGGTTGGCCGGGTTGTTGGCCGAGTTGTCGTAGACGTAGCGCGTGATCAGCTTCGTGCCTGGCGCGATGCTGATCGGCTCCTTGAAGTCGTAGCCGCGCTGCCAGTTGAAGTCGTATTTCGGGATCGAGAGGATGAGCTCCTCGCTCGCCGCGCCGGGACGCAGCAGCGACACAGCCATGCTCTCGCCGCGATAGTGGGCGTGCGGGAAGACCGAGAACAGCGTCGCGGTCTCGGGGAAGGTGATGTAGGCGACCTCCTCGTGGCGCGGCGTGTTCGGTGGAATCTCGATGCCCGCGTTCAGCACGACGGCCGACCGGCGCATGATCTCCGGCGGGGCATTGTCCGGATAGAAGTAGAGGCCAACGCGGGTCTTCTCGACCGTTTCCTTGCCGTACGGCGTGTAGTGCATCTGGAACTGGAACTTCTGTCCCGGAGCAACCCACGTGCCAGTGCCGGCCGGATATTTCGACGTTTCGGCGCCGACGGCATAGCCGCCCACACCGTTGGACAGCAGATGGTGCACAGCCTGACGGTCGGATGGTTTTACAGTTGCGGCGCGCAGCCAGCGTCCGTCCGTCAACGGGTTCATCACGATCGGGTTCTGGTAGTCGACGACGCCGGACGCCGGAACGGCATACGCGGGCAGGTCGATGATCAGGTCGGGCTGGCCGAGCTCCCACTCGGGCGCGGGCTTGGCGTTGATCTTCAGCGGGTCAGTGCCCGTGCCGCGCGGTGCGCCGGCCTCGATCCAGTGGATCAGGGTCTGCGTGTCCTTGACGGTGAGGTTCATGTCGCCGGTGAATGAGCCGACGTGCGGATCGGCGTGGAAGGGCGGCATGCGATCCGTGCGGATCGACTCGCGGATCATGCCCGACCACTGTTTGACCTTCTCGTAGCTGTCCATCGCGAACGGACCGATGCCGCCTTCAGAGTGGCAAGCGACACAGTTCTTCGCGAGGATCGGCGATATCTCTTTCTCGTAGGAGATGTTGGTGTGGTTCGCCCGCGCATCGCGCAGCGGGAAGGACAGCAGCGGCGTCGCGAGATCAGCGGTCGAGACCTTCACGGCCTGGCCCTTGGCCAGCGCGCTGACGGCGTCGGCCACGTAGTTGGCCTTGTCGCCGCCGGTCTTGCCGGAGAGCGCGCCCGAGATCGGGCCGGAGTAGACAACGCGCCACGTCTTCGGATCGATCACCAGCGCCTGCGCGACGCGGCTGATGCCGAGGCCTTCGCCGACGAGCTGCGTGTCATCCATCAGCACCGGCACATCGAGGCCCAGCGCCTTTGTGTCAGCGATCAGGGCTTCGCGTGTCAGGCCGGGTGTCGAGTTGAGCAGGAAGAGTTGCGCGCCGGACTCCTTGAAGGAGGCCTGCAGATCGCGAAGCGTGAGCGCCGCGTCGTTCATCTGCGCCGAGCCGACCGTGTGGCTGACGATGACGATGGCCGGTGCGTACTTGTAATAGGCGAGGAGATGCGCCCGCGAGTTCTGGTCGACGAGACGGAAGTTCTCGGCGCGGTCTGGCGCCTTCACTTGCGTGGCGACGACGTTGGCGCCGACGATCTGGCCGTTGGCGACGACGCCGGCGGCGATCATGGCGAGAGCAGCGGCGGATGCCAAAGCCAGGCCAACTGTCCGGGTTTTCATGAGGTCTCCTCCCATAGTCTTCTTGCGGCCTGCCTGTAGGCGGTCGCGGTTGGTGACTGGATACCGGAAACGGGGCAGTTCCACAACGAAACGATGCTCGCCGGGCACATCAAGATGACGTCAGGATGGCCCATTCCGCTAAGGTAATGCCTGCCAAGGGATCAACCGCAAAGCGGCCCGGCGTATCGGCGGTCATAGGCCACGCAGGCGATGTCCAGCCGCCAGGGCGCGCGCGAGGCGTCGAGATCGCCGACCCAGGCGCTGAGCTTGCGGCTGGCCCACAGGCTGATGAGGAGTTGTTGTGGACGCACAAGCTTGCGCGCGGCGGGGCCGGTTTCCTCATGGATGAGCTGCCCATCGGCATACCAGCGCACGTAGTTCGGCTGCCAGTCGAAGCCATAGGTGTGCATGCCGTCGGAGGAGTCGAACGGCATGGCGATCTTCTTCGGCGTGGCGCGGCCGTTCTCGTGGATGGTCAGCTCGGCGATCCTGGGGGCGCGGCCCAGTATCTCGATGTCTATCTCGTTCGGCTTCAGACCTTTGGCGCGATCGGCATAGGTGAACATGCCGGTGACGATGCCCGATCCGCTGGGCGCCTGCATGCGCACTTCGAAATAGCCGTACTTGTAAAAAGCGTGTGTGCGGATTTCGCCGCCGGCCATCTCGTAGTCGGAACCGGCAGGCGCGGGGCGCAGGTGAAGGGTCACGCCATTGGCGCCCGGTTCGACCTCGGTGGCGCGCCAGTCATTGGCCATCCAGGGTCCGTTCGACCAGCCGTCGGACATGAACCAGCGGTCCGTGATGTCGGCGCGGCCGAATCGTTCAACGAACGGCTCGCCCATGATCAGGGCGCCGGCTGCGCTGGCCGGGGCGGGGGCGGGCGATCCGGCGGCTGCGGGGAGCGGGTCGGCGACCGGCCCGGGCTCGGGAAGGGCGGCCATGGCCTCGGGCGTCTGCTGCGAGGGATGCTCGCGGGCGGCGACCTCCCGGTGCTCGTCTGCGCCGGGCTGGTCAAGGCCAAGCAGCACCGCGCCCGCCAGAATGGCCAGGGCAATGCCGCCGAGCAGCACCAGAATGGCGATGCGCCGCGACGGGGTTCGTGCCCCGCGCGAAAGGCGGCCCGGGTTCGGTCGGGACGGTTCGGTCATGCCTCCCAGTGCGCAACCGGCGTGCCAGAGCAGCCGGGAACCACTCAAAAGCCCGGAAATCAGCGGTCTGCACGCCCTCGCGTGCTCGTGCTTGGCCCCCTAGGGCGCATCTGCTAGACGCCGCCGCAAGGAACCCAGAATGACCTCCCGCGACAAGATCAGAAACTTCTCCATCATCGCCCACATCGACCATGGCAAGTCGACGCTGGCGGACCGCATCATCCAGATGACCGGGGGGCTCACGGCTCGGGAGATGACCGAGCAGGTGCTCGATACGATGGATATCGAGAAGGAGCGCGGCATCACCATCAAGGCGCAGACCGTGCGCCTCGATTACAAGGCCGCTGATGGCCAAATGTATGTCCTCAACCTGATGGACACGCCCGGACACGTGGACTTCGCCTACGAAGTCTCGCGCTGTCTGGCCGCCTGCGAGGGATCGCTTCTGGTGGTCGATGCCTCCCAAGGCGTCGAGGCCCAGACGCTGGCCAACGTCTACAAGGCCATCGACGCCAACCACGAGATCGTGCCCGTCCTCAACAAGGTCGATCTGCCGGCCGCCGAAGTCGGCCGCGTGAAGCAGCAGATCGAGGATGTGATCGGCATCGACGCCAGCGATGCGCTGGAAATTTCAGCGAAGACTGGCCTCGGCGTCGATACCGTGCTCGAAGCCATCGTCACGCGCTTGCCGCCGCCGAAGACGGGCGATCCGGACAAGCCGCTGAAGGCGCTGCTGGTTGACGCGTATTACGACACGTATCTCGGCGTCGTCGTTATCGTGCGGATCGTGGATGGCACTCTGAAGAAGCGCCAGCAGGTCCAGATGATGAAGACCGGCGCGCACTACACGCTCGACCGCGTGGGCGTGTTCCGGCCCGGCAAGCTGGTCGACGCTGACGAACTCAGCCCCGGCGAAGTGGGCTTTTTTACCGCCTCGATCAAGACCGTGGCGGATTGCTCGGTCGGCGACACCATCACCGACGAACGCAAGCCGACCGAAGAAGCCCTGCCGGGTTTCCGCGAAGTGCAGCCTGTCGTGTTCTGCGGCCTCTTCCCGGTCGATGCGGCGAAGTTCGAAGACCTGCGCGCCGCCATGGGCCGCCTCCGCCTCAACGACGCCAGCTTCTCCTACGAGATGGAAACGTCGGCAGCGCTCGGCTTCGGCTTCCGCTGTGGCTTCCTTGGCCTGCTGCACCTCGAAATCATCCAGGAGCGCCTGAGCCGCGAGTTCGATCTCGACCTGATCGCGACGGCGCCGTCGGTGGTCTACGAGCTGCATATGCGCGATGGGTCCACGATCGACCTTCACAACCCGGCAGACATGCCCGACGTGATGGCGATCCTCGACATTCATGAGCCGTGGATCGAAGCCACCATCTTCACGCCGGACGAATACCTCGGTGGCATCCTCAAGCTCTGCCAGGACCGGCGCGGCGTCCAGAAGGAGCTTTCCTACGTCGGCGCCCGCGCCATGGTGCGCTACGAGCTGCCGCTCAACGAGGTGGTGTTCGACTTCTACGACCGCCTGAAGTCGATCTCGAAGGGCTATGCTTCGTTCGACTACAACCAGATCGGCCGCCGCGAAGGCGATCTCGTGAAACTGCAGATGCTGGTCAATGACGAGCCGATCGATGCGCTCTCGATGTTGACCCACCGCGCTCGCGCCGAACAGCGCGGCCGCGCCATGTGCGAGAAACTGAAAGACCTGATCCCGCGCCAGATGTTCAAGATTCCGATCCAGGCGGCCATCGGCGGCAAGGTCGTGGCCCGCGAAACCATCTCTGCCCTGCGCAAGGATGTCACCGCCAAGTGCTACGGCGGCGACGCCAGCCGCAAACGCAAGCTCCTCGACAAGCAGAAAGAGGGCAAGAAGCGGATGCGCCAGTTCGGCAAGGTCGAGATCCCGCAGGAAGCCTTCGTCGCCGCGCTCAAGATGGACGAGGACTAGCGGGACCGCCGGGCTCTCGCCAGACAGACCGGCCGTAAGGCCGGTGAGCCCGAAGCCTCGTGGTTCGACAGGCGCTCACTTTGGCCGCCGCTCACACCATGAGCCTTCTTCGTTGACGTGGTAGGTGTGGCTTGCCCCCGTCCCGGCTTCGCCGTACTTCCCCCGTTTCACGGGGGAAGAGTTTCAAGGCGCGAACGTCGACCTTGCCGTGATGCCCCAGAAGCCGTCGCGGTTTTCGACGATGTAGAGGCCTTCGTACTCTGCGTACGCCATGCCGTCGGCGTGGAGGCGGGCAAATGCAGCCAGGATGTGGGCTTTGTCTTGACCGCACTGGACGATGGTGAGGTCGTCCCAGCGGGATTTTGCCCAGCCTTCGGACGCGAGATTGCCGAACACGTCGTCCTGTTGTCCCGGTCCGGTGAGGACGTGGAGCGGGAAGGCGGCGATGCGCATGTGCGGGAAGTGGAAGGTCTTCTCCATCGCGGCCATGTCCTTCGCGTTGAAGGCGGTGATGAAGGCCTGCATCACGTCCATGGCGGGCTTCGCACCGGCGCAGGCGGAGACATCCCTGGCGGCTGGCGCGGGCGCGGGCTTTGGCGCGCAGGCGGTGAGGGAGAGGGCGGACAACAGGGCGAGGGCGGGGCGCAGCATACTGCTCCTCTATAGCTTTCCGTGACTTGCGAGAAGGCGTATGCGGCAACGAAGTTGAGGGATACCTCATTCGCGGCGTGGGCCTGCGCGAACTAGGGCCGCCTCGCGATGAAGGCGCTGGTGATGATGGTGCGGCGGACCTCGCCGCCAAACTGCTCGCGGGCGATACCGCTGACTTCCGACAGAAGATGGCCGCGCGTCTCCTTGGGCGCCATGCGGACGCGGGAAAATGTGCCGTAGAGCGCGGCGAGACGTTCGGGCGAGAAGGTCAGCTGCTGCTCGAACAGCTGGTGTTCGATGTCGGTGAAGCCTGCGGAGCGCAGCTCGCCGGTACGGGAGGCGGCGTCGAGCGCGAAGGGTGGGCGGCCGCTGGTCGCTTCAGGTTCCTGCTCCAGCCCGTTGAACAGATGCGTCGTGGCGATGTCGAAGGCGTCGGGCTTGGCCGCGTTGTGATAGACGTGCCACCACATGGCGAAACGGCCGCCGGGCTTGAGAGCATCGCGCACCTTCGCCAGTGATTTCATGCGGGGCACCCAGTGAAAGCTGGTGGCGGCGAAGGCGACATCGAAGAAGGCCTGCGGAATGATCGCGGTCTCGAAGCGCTCTTCTTCCACGACGAGGCGCGGGTCATGTCCCGCTTTCTCACGCAGGCGCGCGGCAAGGCGCGGGTCTGGTTCGATGGCCATCAAGTAGCGCACAGGCATGGCCAGGACGGGCAGGGTTGCGTGGCCCGTGCCGGCGCCGATTTCGAGGCAGTCGGACTGCGCGTTCAGGCGTGCTCGCTCGGCCAGCCAGCCGAACAGCGCTTCGGAGTATTCAGGCCGTGCTAAATCGTAGGCGACAGGGTCGGCGCCGAACTTGGTGCGGCCGGGAGAGGAGTGAATGGATGCCACGGCTTACGGCGCGAAGCTCGACCGGGCGGTGAGGGCCCAGCGGTCGTTCTTCTTCTCGACGATGTAGAGCGAGTTGAAGCGCGACATCTCCGAGCCGTCGGCGCGATAGCGGACGAAGGTGGTGAGCATGTGGGCCTTTGTGGCGTCGCACTGGACGACCTTGCGGCTCGCCCACGCGGAGCGGTCCCAGCCCTGCGCGGCGAGGGCGGGGAAGGAGGCTTCAAGATCCTGCGGCCCGTTGATGATCCGCACCTCGCCCGAGGCGATGCGCACGGAGGGGAAGTGGAACGTCTTGCCCCAGGCTTCGGCGTCCTTCGAGTTGAAGGTGGTCATAAAGGCGTCGGTGACCTGATAGGCGGGCTGGTAGGCCGGGCAGGACATGAAGGCGCTGTCGCCGGCCTCGTAGCTCATGGTCGTGCACGCGGAGGTCACGGTCGCCAGCAGCACGGCGAGGGCGGCGAGAGGGTCGCGCTTGTTCATGTGAGCGTCCATCAAAGCGGCTTGCAGGCTTCGGCCAGCCAGGCGCGATCATCCTCGCTGAGCAGCGGGCCGACTTCGGCCAGCACGCGCGCGTGATAGCGATCGATCCACACCCACTCCTGCTCGGTCAACAGACCGGGCAGGATGAGGCGTTTGTCGAGTGGCGCGAGCGTCAGCGTTTCGAAGCCCAGCATGTCCCGCTCGCCGCCCGGGATGGGACGGGGCTCGGTGACGACCTGCAGGTTCTCGATGCGGATGCCCCACGCGCCGGCCTTGTAGTAGCCGGGCTCGTTCGAGAGGATCATGCCTGGCTCGAGCGGCACGGTGTTCGGCGCCTTCGAGATGCGGTGCGGGCCCTCGTGCACGCCAAGGTATGAGCCGACGCCATGGCCGGTGCCGTGGTCGAAATCGACGCCGGCTTCCCACAGCGACAGGCGCGCCAGGATATCGAGCTGCGAGCCCGTGGTGCCTTTCGGGAAGCGCACGCGGGCGAGGGCAATGTGGCCCTTCAGCACGCGCGTGTTGCGCTCCTTCATCTCCTCGCTCGGATCGCCGACGGCGAGCGTGCGGGTGACGTCGGTCGTGCCGTCGAGATACTGACCGCCCGAATCTAGTAGGAAAAGCGAGCCGCGCTCAAGCTTGCGATTGGTGTTGGTGTCGGGGCGATAGTGGTTGATCGCGGCGTTGGGGCCGGCGCTGGAGATCGAGTTGAAGGAGAGGTCTCTCAGCTCTCCCGTCATCTCGCGGTACTGCTCCACCTTCATGGCGCAATCGATCTCGCTGACGTCGCCGGTCTGGCCCTTGGCTTCGTACCAGCGCAGGAAGCGCGCGAGCGCTGCGCCATCGCGCCGGTGGGCCTTGCGGGCGCCTTCGATCTCCACCGCGTTCTTCTTCGCGCGCGGCAGCATCACGGGATCGCCGCCACGCACGACCTGCGCGCCGGCTTTCGTCAGCGTGTTGAAGAACCAGGACGAAGCCGCAGACGGATCGAGGCTGACGCGCTTGCCATCGAGCTTGGCGAGGCGGCGCTCAAGTTCGTTCTGCGGGCGTAGGGTGACTTCGTTGCCGAGATGCTGGCCCAGCTCAGGCCCGATCTTGGCGGGGTGCAGGAAGAGTTCGGCCTGTCCATCGGAGAACAGGAAGGCGCGGCCCAGCGGCAGCGGGGTGCGTGAGACATCGCCGCCGCGGATGTTGAACAGCCACGCGATCGAGGCCGGCGAGGTGATGACCGCCACATCAAGCTTCTGCTCGGCCAGCGCGCGGCCCAGGCGCGCGCGCTTGGACGATGAGCTTTCGCCGGAGTGGGCGACATCGTGCGGCACGACGGCGTGTGTCGGTTCGGACGGGCGGTCGGTCCAGGCTGTATCAATCGGGTTGGGATCGACAACGACAAGCGTCGCGCCGGCCTTGGCGGCGGCTTCGGTCAGCTTGTCGAGCGCGTCGGGCGACATCAGGCGCGGGTCGTAGCCGATTTTCTGTCCGGTGAGAGTCTGCTTGGCGAGCCAGCCGAAGGCGCCGGGATCGACGAGATCGCCGACCTCGAACAGTTTCGGGGCGAGTTGTTGTTTCACTTGCAGCGTGTAGCGGCCATCGACGAAGACGATCGCGGATTTCTGGAACACGAAGGCGGCGCCGGCCGAGCCCGTGAAGCCCGTCGCCCAGGCGAGGCGCTCATAGCAGGCGGGCAGGTATTCGTTCTGGTACTCGTCGTCGTGCGGAATGTAGAGCCCGTCGAGTCCGGCCTCCTTCAGCGCCGTGCGCAGGAGCGGCAGGGACGCACGCCCCACATCAGGACCACCGATGACTTCGTATGTCTGTCTCATGGATATGCGCGCCTCAAATCGGGAGTGGCTCCATATAGCTTGGCCAGAGGTCACTTGTCATTCTCGGGTAAGCGCGAAGCGCGCATCCCGGGAATCCCGGTTGATGACGGCATGGGGACTTTTGACGTCAATCCGGATTGAGGCGCACGCCCCAGCGTAATTCCTCGATGCTGATGCGCTGGCCAGGAAACGGCCCGGGGCGGATTTCGTCCCACAGGTCATTCCAGTCTGGGTTCGATTCAGCGATCAGGTTTTCCTTCCAGCGCCTGAGATAGCGTTTCAGCGAGGTTTCGTGCTGGATTGCGATGCGCATATCGGCGTGAACTTCGTACCAGACCAGCCGTGCGCAGTTGTATTTGCGTGTGAAGGCGAAGCCTTCGCCGGCGCGATGCTGGGATACCCGGTGGACCAAGTCTGAGGTTACGCCGAGATACAAGACGCCGTAGCGGCGATCGGTGATCACGTAGACAGCGATGGTGTCGAACCACGCCAATTCCGCACTTGCCCCAACCAAGATTCTCGGGATGCGCGCTTCGCGCTTACCTTCAGGGTGAATCCGCGGCCGGCGTAGGCGGCTTTGACCTGTGGCTCCTGATGGGTCAGCAGGCCGGACAGGATCACCCGGCCGCCCGGCGCGACAAGCCGCGCGATTTCAGGGGCGAGGCCCACCAGCGGCTTGGCGAGGATGTTGGCCAGCACGAGATCGTAGGGGGCGCCCGAGCGGATCACGGCGTGGCCTGCGCCGCGCGCGTGCAGCAGCTTGAGGCGGCGGCCGGCCTTGTTGTTCTTCCGGTTCTCGTGCGCGATGCGGATCGAGTCCTTGTCCATGTCGGTGCCGAGCGCATAGGGCACGCCGCGCTTCAGGGCGGCGAGCGCGAGCACGGCAGAGCCCGTGCCGATATCCAGCACGCGGCGCGGCAAGCGGCGCTCGAGTTCGAGGGCGAGCGCCTGGAGGCATCCCTTGGTGGTGCCATGATGGCCCGTGCCGAAGGCGGGACCGGCTTCGATCCACACCGGAATGCGGCCGCCTTCGAGATGGGCAAGCTCATGCCAGCCGGCGACGACGAACGGTCCGGCATGGACGGCGGGAAGACCTGCGAGCGAGACTGCGACCCAGTCCTTGTCTTCCAGCTTCTGGATCGAAACGGAGACGCCCTTGGCCTCTCCCTCAATGATGGAAGCGGCCTCCTTCGCCAGATCCTCGTCGATGCAGAAGGCATCGAGGCTCCATGCCACGCGCGACGCTTCCTCGACCGACACGGCAGAGGCCGGCGACGGATCGAGATCCGCAAGGATATCGGACAGGCGCTCGGCGTCGGCGCGGGGCAGGAGGCAATGCACGCGATACATGAAGGTGGGTTCCGATCGGAGCCGCCTTATAGTCCCGTGATGGCAGGGGGCAAGCCTACCAGAGGCCGCGCAGGCGCAGGGCGAAATAGTCATCCCCCGCGCGCAATTCGACCCCGAGCGCGTCTTGCAAGTCCCAGCCAACAGAGGCGAAGGGTGTTGTGCGGCCATTATCCGCGTCGAAGTCGCCCTGCAGGATATAGCTGGCGCCGCCGCCGACATAGACGCCGGGCGCCACGCGCCATTGCGCTTCGGCCACAGCGCGCCATTCCGTATCCGCTTCGGGGCTGCATTCATCCTGGATAGCGGGCTGGTTGGAGCCCGAGATCCGGCAGTCATTGCTGCTGTCGAGATAAAAACCGTCAGGCGTGTCGCCATCGATCAGCGAGATGTTGGCGGGCGAGAAACGGAGGCGGAGGCTATCTCCGATCTGCCACTGGCCGCCCGCCTCGACCTCAAGCCCGAGTTCGTCAGACCAGACGAGGCCGCCGGAGACATAGAAAGACGGAAGCGCGTTTCCGGTGGAGGGCTGCTGCGCGAACGCGGAGGGTGCGGCCGAAGCCACGGCGAGAGTTGCGATAAAGCGAGAGAGCATGTCGTCCCCTAGTCCCCGGCCCCGGTCCCCAGCGCCGGGAAAACTGCTCCATTTTTTTGAGCCGCGCCAGTGCAGGACGCACATGAGCCCATCCGCATACGGAAAACCCGGACCCTTGCGGGCCCGGGCTTCCAGTGAAACCACGACCGTGTCAGCCGGAGGTTTCATCGCTGGACCAGCAGCGCTTACCGCTGTTGCGGCTTGCGATCCCGCTTGTCTTGATCAGGGCGTTTCATGTCGCCCTGCTTGTCACCTTGGCCGCCTTGCTGGCCGGGGCGGTTCTGTTCGGCCTGCTGCTGACGGCGCTGGCCGTCGTTGTCGCGTTCGCGATTGGGATCATTCACGTTCGGCTGATCGCGACGATCACTCTCGGGACGGTTCTGATCGGGTTTGGTATCATGGGGGTTGTTGGTCATGAGGCGTTCCTTTCAACTCTTCTTTATTTTGCTCGTGCGCAAAACGATCGGTGTGTCCCCATGCGCAAGAGAAGAACGGTTGCAGACCCACGCCGTTCCGTCTGCCTAACCCATGTCAGGCAGACGGGAACCGCTGCTGCTAGCGGCGCAACGTGCCATCGGGTTGGCGATCAACTTGGTCAGTGTCGCCGACATCAAGCATCGGGCTGAAGCCTTCAGGCTGCGCCGAGGTCCGCGGCAGGCTGCTGGCGCCGGCAGTCGGCTTGCGGCCGTAGGTCGGCGCAATGCGATCCTGCATGGTTCCGAAAACGGCATCGTGAATCGGGTGATGCATGTTGTAGTCGACGGGTTCATTGCGCGCCATTGAGCGCTCCTTTTCTGATGCGATTGGTCGAGCGATTAACGTCTGCATCCGCAGGTGGTTGCCTCGTTCGTTTCGCCGCCATACTGATGGCGCATGGCCTTCGATCGTGATCGCTTTGTGGAGGATTGTGTCGGCTCGCTGGGCGAGGCGGATGCACGCGCCGCGATCATGGATCACCTCGCGCGCGCAGTGTCCGATCATGCCGCCGTGCTGGATGGCATGGGCGAGGCGAAGGAGGCGGGGCTCGATGTCCTGCTGCGTTCGCCCGAGCTGACGATCTTCGCGGCCAAGTGGGCGCCGAACATGACGCTATCACCGCACAACCATCTGATGTGGGCGATGATCGGCATCTATACGGGGCGCGAGGACAACATGTTCTGGAAGCGCAGCCCGCATTCACTGCGCGGTCTGGTTGCTGGCGGGGCGAGGGCGATGTTTGCGGGCGATGTCTGCGAGATGCCGGAGGATGCGATCCACTCCGTTACCAATCCCCTGGGACGCTTCACCGCCGGCCTGCACATCTATGGCGGCGATTTCTTCGACACGGAACGCAGCCTCTGGAACGCAGAGACGCTCGCCGAGGAAACCTCCAACGGCGAGATCGTGCGCGCGATGTTCGAGCGCGAGAACGCGAAGCTGCGGGGCTAGCTGAAGCTATTCCCCGCGATCCGCGCCGCCGGTGTGGACGATGCCGGCGCGGTCGTTGCTGCGGCCGCCTTCGAGGATGTTGACCAGGCCGTAATTGCCCTCGTGGCAGGCATACTCGTAGAGCTGGTCTGCGAGCCGTGTGAGCGGCATCTGTCCGCGCCAGGTGGAGGCGTAGACTTTCGGGTCGTCGATCTCGAACTCGTAGAGGATTTGGTCATCCGCGATGCGCGTGAAGCGCTCGACGATCTTTCCATCCGGCGAGACGAACACCCCGCCCGAGCGCGGATCGATGTGGCGGGTTTCCACCACCAGCGTATCGCCATCCCAGTGAGCGATGGAATCGCCCATCCATGTCTGCACATCGTCGCTGCGGTGTTCGCCGCCGATGCGCGCGATGCGCACGTCGTGGATCATCTCCGACATGATGACGAGGTGGTCGCCCGTCTGCACGATCTGGAAATTGTTGTTGTAGAGATAGTTGCCGAAGGGCGGGCCGTTGGTGCCGATGATGAGGCAGCGTTCGGAGCTGCCGCGCTCTTCGGGATTGTCATAGCCGGTGCCCTGGCGGCGCGCGGCGGCGGCGCGCATCTTGCGGCCTTCTTCCGTCATCGCGGGAATTTTTCCGTCGGCCGGGAAGGTGATGTAGGACGAGCGCTTCTCGCCCTTGATGGTGGCGACGATTGAGCCCGGATCGGTCCACGCGACATCGTAGTTGCCGACGCCGGGCAGGGCCTTGCCCTTTTCGGGCGCGGGCGCGTTGGGGTCGACGAAGTCCTTCTCCGTTTTCAGGCGCACGTTGAACAGGGCGCGGCCTTCGAGTTCGGCGGCCTGGTCTTCGCTGACGATCAGCGGATAACCCTGCGGCCGCTCCATCCGCGAGACGGAGGCGTTGCTCCAGAAACCGTGCAGGTCGGGCTTGCCGGTGGAGAGGCGCGGCGGCTGGTAATCGCCGGTGAACTGGGTGGCTGTCTTCACCACCTCGGCCGGAACCTCGGGTGCGGGCGATGGCCCCTGCGCAAAGGCGGCGGGGCAGAGCGCGGTCGATGCCAGCAAGGCGGCAAACGCAGACCTGAGCGACAGGAACATGGACGGTTCTCCCCGAGGGGCGGCTCTTGTGGCCGCTGACACAGAGATTGCCCCATAGGCAGGCATGCTGCCAAGCGCGGCGCACTACAGGCTTTTGTGAGAGATTGATCTTTCGCCTGCCTCAGAAGGCTCGGACGGCCGCCGCCCTGCGGCCAGGGCCTGCAGGGCGGGGCGTCGCGAAACCGGGTATGGCGGGCCTATTCCTCCTCGGAATTGGCGGCTTCGAGCGGATCGACGATGCGGTCGATATGCTGGGTCGGGCGGATGCGTTCTTCACGGCGATGGTCGTCGGACGGCTTGGGCCGCGCGTCGAACGAGCGCTTGTTGTCCTGGGTTGCGATGGGGGCCTTGGAAGCGGCGGCCGATTTGGGGACCGGCTGGCCATCGGCGCCGAGTTTGGCCGTGAATGTCTTCTTGTAGAGGGTCATGCGGCGGATCTCCCGCGCGAGACCTGGGGACACTCCCCCGCCACACGCTGACTGATATGGGGCCTTACGCGCGCGAAAGCAATGAAACTCCCGCGCGCCGATAGCCGCATGGCGAGGGCTAGCGCCTGTGGGAGGAGCTGCTGTGGCGCTCTTCGTAGGCTTTCTTCGCAGCGTCCGGATCGCGCGGCGGCGGCGTGGGGCGGCCGAGCTGGCCGTTGATCTTCATCTGCGCGAGGCGGTTGGTCTCGCTTGCGAGCTGGGCGGCGGTTTTCGTCTTGGGCGGCCACTGGGTCGATTGGGTCATGAAGTCTCCACGCCACGCGGCGGCAACAGGACTCTGCGGCGCCGGGGCGAGGTTTACAGGTGGGTATAAGGGAGCAGGGCGGCAACCTGCTTATTCGCGCGCGCGGCCTTGGTTTGGACTTGATTGGCGAGAGCGGCGCGCGGCTCTGTCATCTGCGCTCGGGCGTGGACCGTGGAAGGGCGCGTGATAAATCTGCGTGAGGGGAGCCAAGGGGACGACGGCATGCGCACAGTCATCATCGCGGCACTGACCATCGGCGCGCTTGGCGGTTGCGCCAGTATCCCGTTGGATGATCCGGAGGAGTTCGAAGCGCTTTCTCACGAGGGGATTGCAGCGCTTGAAGGTGTCGCTCCTGACAGCATCCGCATCGAGGGCCTGCACGGCTTCATGCTGAACACCTACTGGACCGCCGTGACGCCGAAGGGCCGTTATGGCTGCATGCGCGACCTGACCGGCGCGCCGACATGCGAGAAGCGCTGACCGGCTGAACGGGGTGCGACCTCGCAGGCGAAGCCTGCGAGGCGCGGTGTTTGAGTCAGGCGGACATCGAAGACGGGTGGGGCGCGTGACTGGGCTGTGGGGCGGGCGGTGAGCACGGCCTCGTCCTCCCGCCTTCGCTGCGCTTCGGCGCGGCAAGTCGACGGACGCGCAGTGCGTGCGCTGCTCAGGATGAGGCCTGATTTGGCGCTTGTGTAAATTGAAGCAACACCCACCGCCTCATGGTGAGCAGCTGCGCGGAGCGCGGCGTCCGTCGAACCATGGGCTGCGAGCCCGAGCGGATCGGCGTCGCGTTCGCGCTTGAGGCGGATGGCCTGCCGTTGCGCGAGGCGTTCGATATCGGTGCAGTCTTTGGCGAGGATCTGGATGCGCTTGACGAGGTCGACGAGCGAGCGGGCGCGTGCCGGGCGGTGGAAGGATTTCTTGCCGGGCACGAAGCGCAGCTTCGCGATCTGGTGCGCACGAGCAGCGATGGTGAGGCGCAAGGTCGCCTCGTAATCGATGAGGGCGGCTTCGAGGGCGATGCGCGCGTCGGGGTTGCTGGCCAGTTCGTCGAGCGCGTCGTCA
>NCEM01000051.1 GCA_002280725.1 Alphaproteobacteria bacterium 32-64-14 | reverse complement strand
CTCATCGCCGTCGCCCGAAAACTCCTCACCATCCTCAACGCAATTCTCAGAGACAAAAAACCATGGCAACCCGCTTGAAATCCAAGACAGTCGCTGAGCAGCACGCGAAGCGTGCGTCCGTCGAAGGACGAGCGCGTGCTCACCGGCGCACGCCACGCGGAGACCGCCAGAGCCCCACCCATCTTCGATGTCCCCCTGCAACCGCAAACCGCCTCAGAAGCCCAGCTTCTGAGGTCGCGACCCGTTCAGCCCCTACGGCCCAACCACGCAGTCAGCGAGATTATCGCGCTTCACCATGCCCATCAGCGACTGCACCTGCGTGTTGCGCCGTCCGTTCGCATAGTTGCCATCCACGCGGATGCGGTTGGGATTGGGCAGCACGGCCGCCAGCGCTGCGGCCTGTTTCGGCGTCAGATCCTTTGCCGAAACGCCGAAGCGTTCCTGCGCTGCCTGCTCGATCCCGAAAATCCCGTCGCCCCATTCGGCGACGTTGAGATAGGTCTCCATGATCCGCGGCTTCGACCACATCCATTCGATCAGCATCGTGAAGTACGCCTCGGCGCCCTTGCGCGCCCACCCGCCGCCATTCCACAGGAACACGTTCTTCGCGGTCTGCTGCGAAATCGTGGAAGCGCCACGCACCTTGCCGCCGCGTTCGGCATCGGCCAGCGCCTTGTCGATCTCCTTGAAGTCGAAACCGTCATGCGTGCAGAACGCCTGGTCCTCGGTCGCGATCACGGCGCGCACCAGGTGGGGCGAGATATCCTTGAGGTCGACCCATTTCGAGCGAACCTCGGTTCCGCCCATCGCCACGCCCGCCATGTTCAGCGTCGGCGGCGGCCCCGTCCAACCGATCGCGAACGCCGCCAGCAGGCTCAGTGCGAAGAAGCCCACGATGCCGATGGCCGACCATTTCGCAACGCCAACAAGAATGCGCCACCACAACGGCTTCTCATCGTCGAACACGCCGCCCTGCGAGGTCATGCCCGCACGCCAGCGGCCCAGCCTTCCAGCCGTGGACTCACCGCCCCGCGGTTGAGGGTGTTCGCCTTCGCCTTCCGGCGGGCTGTCGGGTTTATCTTCCTGCATCCCATTCCTCACAGACTGCGGGATCAGACTCGACGGCGCGCCGGCCAAGACGTTCGGACTCGAAAGCGGATGGAGACAACTGACCCAGCGCCCACGCGGCCGCGCCGCGAACCAGCGGCGAACCATCGTCCAGCATCTGGATACACAAGTCCGCGTGGGGCAGCGAGCCCGAATTTCCGACCGCGATCATCACGTTGCGGATAAACCGTTCGCGCCCGATCCGCTTGATCGGAGAACCCGCAAAAACCTCACGGAAGCCTGCGTCGTCCAGCCGCGCCAGCTCGGCCAGAAGCGGCGCGATCAGTTCGGCTCTGGGATGAAAAGCGGACTCGGCCGCCGCGCTCGCAAACTTGTTCCAGGGGCAGATCGCGAGGCAGTCGTCGCACCCATAAATCCGGTTGCCCATGGCGCTACGAAATTCACGCGGGATCGGCCCCTTGTGCTCGATCGTCAGGTACGAAATGCACCGCCGCGCATCGAGCTTGTAAGGTGCCGGAAAAGCCTGCGTCGGGCAGATATCTAGGCAGGCACGGCATGACCCGCACGAATCCTCCGCAGGCGGATCAGGCACAAGCTCCGCGCTCGTCAGCATCACGCCAAGAAACAGCCACGAGCCCTTCTCGCGGCTCACCACATTGGTGTGCTTGCCCTGCCAGCCAAGGCCAGATCGCTGCGCCAGCGGCTTCTCCATCAGCGGCGCCGTGTCGACGAAGATCTTCACGTCATTCCCGGTTGTCGTCGCAAAGCCGGAGGCGAGTCGCTTCAGCTTCCGCTTCATCAGGTCATGATAGTCCGTGTTCTGCGCATAGACCGAAATCGCCGCATGCGCGCGATGCTCCAGCATTTCCAGCGGATCGCGGCCCGGTCCGTAATTCAGCCCCACCACCAGCGCGGACTTCGCCTCCATCCACATCGCCGTCGGATGCCGCCGCCGCTCCAGCGTCTCGGCCATCCAGCCCATGTCGCCATGAAAGCCCGCGCCGACAAAATCGCCCAGCCGCTCGCCCGCCTCCCACGCCTCATCCGCCCGCGCGATGCGCGCAACATCGAAACCGAGCGCCAGCGCGCGCTGCTTCAGATCATCCTCCAGACTGGCGGGCAGGGCGGCCATGGCCACGTGCTAGCGGCAGGGCCAACTACGCACAAGCTCGCGTCAGGCTGCGCTCTCCCCAGGCGGTTCGATCTTGCCGCGCCGCTGCAGCCACCAGGCCAGCAGCCACCACAGCGCCGCCCACGCTGCGCCAAGCGCCCAGCCGGCCAGAACGTCCGTCGGCCAGTGCACACCAAGATAGACCCGGCTCACGCCGATCAGCAGGGTCAGGATGATGGCGAATGTCATCACCAGCATCTTCGTACGTCGCTTCCCGTGTACTCGGGCCAGCAACACGCCGAGCGTCACATACGTCACCGCCGACAGCATGGCGTGCCCGCTCGGGAAGCTGGAACTCTGGGCATGGGCGAGATGCGCCACCAGATCCGGCCGCGGCCGGTCGAACCCCATCTTCAGGAGGTTGCTCAGCACCGTGCCGCTCACCACCGCGCCCACCACCAGCAGCGCCGATCCGCGCTTGCCCGCCGCCACCAGGTAGATCGCCACCCCTCCCACCAGTAGCGTCAGCACCGCATAGCCGCCCAGCGCCGTGATATCCGCCAACGCCAGCTCCACCCATTCCGGCCCCACGGGATTTGCCGTGTCCCCCGGCTCACGCAGGGCCAGCAGGATCGACTGGTCGAACTGGTGCGTGTCGCCCTCGACCGCCTCGTCCGCGATCAGCATGAACACAAGCGCGCCCACCGCGATCACGCCCAAGGCTATCGTAGCGCCAATCTCGTTGAACGCGGCCTGTCGCAGCTTGCGAAGTATCTCGTTCGGTCTGCGAAGCATCTGGTTCGGCAAGCAAGGCTCCGTGAACGCCCATGCGGCGCATCCGCCCCGGCGATGTATCGGAACAAACGGCGGAGGCCGCCAGACAGTTCCGTGGCTGGTCTGGCCGCTCAACCCGCCATCGGCAATGAAATTTTCAGGAGATTGGCTCCAGACAGACTCGCGCGGCGTCATTTTCCATGCCCAAACTTTGGGCACGGGTGGTCGCGGTCGAGACGGGGCGATGCGGACACCTATCGCATCGCTGCAGGGTCCGGCTAGGACTGGGGTCGCATGTTCAACGAAATGTCCGCAGAATCTGGCTCGGTCCGGGCGCCTTACGAGAAGGTGGCCGAATGGATAAGCGCCACCGGGGTGGACCGCCTCAAGCTGCGCCAGAGCGAGGCGGAGGCCATCTTCCGCAAGATCGGCATCACTTTCGCCGTCTATGGCGAGGGCGGCGACCCTGAACGCCTGATCCCCTTCGACCTCATCCCCCGCGTCTTCGGCGCTTCGGAATGGCGCAAGCTGTCACGCGGCATCAAGCAGCGCAGCCGCGCGCTCAACGCCTTCCTCTACGACGTCTATCATCGCGGCGAAATTCTGCGCGCCGGCGTGGTGCCCGAGGAGCTCGTCTACCAGAACGAGGCTTTCCTGCCCGAGATGGTCGGCGTCGATCCGCCGGGCCGCGTCTATAGCCACATTGTCGGCGTCGATATCGTGCGCACGGATGGCGACAAGTTCCAGGTGCTCGAAGACAACTGCCGCACGCCCTCGGGTGTCTCCTACATGCTGGAGAACCGCGAGATCATGATGCGCATCCCTCCATGCTGAAGAAGACGCTGGAGGAAGTCGCCCCCATCAAGTGCGACGATGATCCAACCGTCGTGCTGCTCACGCCCGGCTCGCTGAACTCGGCCTATTACGAACACTCATTCCTTGCCGACCTGATGGGCATCGAACTGGTCGAGCCGCAGGATCTGTTCGTCGACAACGGTCTCTGCTGGATGCGCACCACGCGCGGGCCGCAGCGCGTGGACGTGATCTACCGCCGCATCGACGACACCTATATCGACCCGCTGACGTTCAAGGCCGATAGCCTGCTGGGCGTTCCTGGCCTGTTCAACGTCTATCGCTCCGGCGGCGTCACGCTGTGCTCGGCCCCGGGCGCAGGGGTGGCCGACGACAAGGCGATCTACGTCTTCGTGCCCGACATGATCAAATTCTACCTTGGGGAAAAGCCGATCCTTGAAAACGTGCAGACTTGGCGCTGCGCCCAGCCGGATGACTGCAAGTACGTGATCGAGAACCTGAAGGACCTCGTCGTGAAGCGCGTTCACGGCTCGGGCGGCTATGGCATGCTGATCGGCCCGCACGCGACCAAGAAGGAGATCGACGCCTTCCGCGCCAAGATCAAGGCGACGCCGAACGAGTTCATTGCCCAGCCGACGCTCGATCTCTCCACCGCGCCAATTCTCGGCGAGGCGGGCATCGAAGATCGTCACGTGGACTTCCGCCCCTACTGCCTCGTCGGCAAGGACATCCGCCTGACACCCGGAGGCCTCACGCGCGTTGCGCTGAAGAAGGGCTCGCTCGTCGTGAACTCGTCGCAGGGCGGCGGGGTCAAGGACACATGGATTCTGGCGGATTGATGCCATGCTGAGCCGCACCGCTGAAAACCTGTTCTGGATGGGCCGCTACATGGAGCGCGCGGATGCAACCGCGCGCCTGATCGAGATGGGCTATCGCATGGCGATGCTGCCCGGCTCGAACGAGCAGGAGGAGTGGCGCTCGGTCGCCGCCGCGTCCGGCTCTGCGCCCGATATCGTCGAAGACCAGAAGCTCAACGCCTCGACGGTCGTGCAGCGCCTGCTGCTCGATCCGGACAATGCATCCTCCATCCGCTCCTGCCTCACATCGGCGCGCGCCAACGGCCGCGCTATCCGCACGGCGCTGACGCAGGACATGTGGGAAGCGCTCAACGACGGGTGGCGCTCGCTGGGGCAGATGGACGCCGAGACGGCGCTGAAGAGCCTGCCGACCCTGCTGGAGTGGACGAAGAACCGCACGGCGGCTTTCCGCGGCGCCTCCGAGATCTCGCTTCTGCGGAATGATGGCTATTACTTCCTGCGCATGGGAGGTCTGATCGAGCGGGCCGACATGACGCTGCGCCTGCTCGACGTGAAGTACTACGTCCTGCTGCCGGAAACGGACGTGGTCGGCGGCGGCCGCGATTATCACCAGTGGACCAGCGTGCTGCGGGCCACATCGGCGCTGCGCGCGTATCACCATGTCTACAAGGGCGACTACACGCCCTGGGGCATTGCCGACTTCCTGATCCTGAACGCGACCTTTCCGCGTTCGGTCGCTTACTGCTATCGCCAGATCAGCCGCTTCCTCGACGATCTCGCCGAGCTCTATGGCGAGACACGCTCGCCGCAGGGCGTGGCCTCCGAGATGGTGGAGCAGCTCGACAAGATCGGCATCGAGGAGCTGTTCCAGAGCGGGCTGCACGAGTTCGTTTCCGAAGCCATCACCACGACGCGGCGGCTTTCCGCCGAGATCAGCAAGGCTTATCACTTCTAGGTTCTCATGCGTCTCACCGTCCGCCACGCTACCATCTACACCTACGATCCGCCAGCTGAGCGGTGCGCCCTGCGCGTGCGCCTCTTCCCGCCGTCCTTCGACAGCCAGCGCGTGAAGTCGTGGGCCGTCTCGGTGAACGGAGAGCCGGTGCAGGCCCTGCTCACCACGGCGACGGCGGATCGCGAGGCGATCTGGTCATGCCATGGCGGCGGCGAGGAAATCGCGATCGTCGCCGAGGGCGAGGTCGAGACCGCCGATTCGGCCGGCGTCGTGCGCGGCCTGCGCGAAACCGTGCGCCCCGCCGTCTACCTGCGGACAACGCCGCTGACCGAAGCCGACAAGAAGATCGAGGCGCTGGCCGCCGGCGCCACGGGAGAGGCGCCGCTGGAGCGGATGCACAGCCTGTTCAACGCCGTCGCCGATGCCGTGGCCTACAAGCCGGGCGCGACCGCCTCACACACCACAGCGGCGCAGGCGTTGAAGGCGGGGCATGGCGTCTGTCAGGATCACGCGCACGTCTTCATCAGCGCGGCCCGCAGCTTGCGTGTGCCTGCGCGCTATGTTGTCGGATACCTGCTCGCCGCTGAGGAGAAACTCACCGAAACGCACGCCTGGGCGGAGGCGTTCGTGCAGGATATCGGCTGGGTCGGGTTCGATCCGGCCAACCGGTTGTGCCCCACCGACCGCTATGTCCGCCTCGGCTGCGGGCTTGATGCCGCCGACGCCGCCCCGATCCGGGGAAATGTCGTGGGCGCCCCCAAGGAGCGGCTTAGCGCCTCGGTCGACATCAGCGAGATGCAGGTGCAGAGTCAGAATCAAAGCGGACAGACTCAGCAGTAGTTTGCCTGGTCTTGCTGGGAACACCGGGGAATTTGGACGGATATGACTTACTGCGTCGGCCTCAAGCTCAAGGCTGGGCTCGTGCTCCTGTCTGACACCCGCACCAATGCGGGCGTCGACAACATTGCGCGGTTCCGCAAGATGTTCGTCTTCGAAAAGACCGGCGAGCGCGTCGTTGCGCTCATGTGCGCGGGCAATCTCGGCATCACGCAGGGCGTCGTCACGATGCTCGAGACGGCGATCAAGCGCGCCAAGGGCGATCCCGAAGTCGAAAGCCTGATGACGTGCGAAACGATCTATCGCGCCGCCCAGCTGGTGGGCGAGGCGATGCGCGAGGTCCAGAAACGCGACCGCGCCGAGATCGAGGCGCAGGGCGCAGCGGCGGACGCGACGATCATTATGGCGGGCCAGCGCAAGGGCGGCGAGTTGCGCCTGTTCCTCATCTACACCGCCGGCAATTTCATCGAGGCGGGCGAAGACACGCCCTATCTCCAGATCGGCGAGCACAAGTATGGCAAACCGATTCTCGATCGCGTGATCCGCACCGACACCTCGATCGACGACGCGGTGAAGGCTGCTCTCGTGTCGATGGATTCAACACTGCGCTCGAACCTGTCGGTCGGCATGCCGCTCGACCTGTGTGTGATTCCCGTGGACGAACTCAAGGCGAAGACCCAGCGCATCGAGAACGACCACAAGGAATTCCGCCAGATCAGCGATTCGTGGGCGGCCTCTCTCAAACAGGCTTTTCACAGCCTGCCGGCCGTGAAGTTCTGATCGCTACTTCGTCGCTTTGGGCTTGCTGGCGCCCTTCGCCTTCTTCGCCGCAGCCCGCTCGCTGGCGACTTCAAGGTTCTGCGCGATCTGCGCCTTCACGATCTTCCCGATCAGCGCGGCCGGTATCGGCTTGTCCGGGGTGAACTGGATCGTGCCCTTCGAGGTGACGAAGCCCTCCAGCGCATCAGCATTCTCGGCAATGACCACCGAGTTCATCGGGAAGAAACTGAGATGCTTCTTAAACGCGCCAAACGCAACGAGATGGCCGTGCAGAACGAAAGTCGGCATGCCGTAGGAGATCGTCTCTTCAGCGCCCGGCGCGGCCGCCAAAATTTGCGCCCGCAGCTTCTCCAGCGCCGCACGCTGCTCCGGCGCAAGCCGCTTCAGCCACGCATCGACCGAATTCGCAACCGGCTCGCGGCGCATCAGACCCCCGTAACCTCGCCCGCCTGCGCTTCGGATTTCAGCCACGCCATGAACGTGCGCGCCAGTTTCGAGGGCGTGCGCCATTTCGGGTAGACGATCCAGTAGGCGAATTCGAGATCGCTGGAGCCGTCGGCAAAGGGCGAGATGAGCCGGCCGCGCTCGAGGTCGCCCGATGCGATCGCGAATTTCGCCAGCGCCACGCCACGGCCCGCCGCCGCCGCTTCGACCACCAACGAGGACTGAGTCAGACGCGGTCCGCGATTGCCATCGACGGTGGTGATGCCACGCGCCTTCAGCCACGAATTCCAATCCGGCCGCGACGGATCGTTCTCCGGGCTCTCGTCGTGCAGCAGCACGTGGTGGACAAGGTCCGCCGGAGACCGCAGCGGATGCGGCCCGCTCATCAGGTCGGGCGAGCACACCGGCAGCACGGATTCCGACATGATCTTCTCGGCGCGCAGGCCCTCATACGCGCCCTTGCCGTAACGCAGGGCGAGATCGATGTCCGAATGGTTGAAGTCGGTCATGGCGAGATCCGCCGAGACCCAGACTTCCGCCTCCGGGTTCAGGCCCTGGAACTTCTCCAGCCGTGGCGCCAGCCACTTGGCGGCGAAGGAGGGCGCAGACGACACCATCAGCCGGTCCCGCCGCGCCGGCGCGCGCATGTGGTGCACGGCCTCGGCCATCATCTCGAACGCATTGGTCAGCAGCGGCAGCGCGGCCTGACCGGCATCGGTGAGCAGAACCTGCCGCCCTGTTCGGCGGAACAGCGGAGCGCCGGCGAATTCCTCCAGCTGTCGGATCTGCTGGGAAATGGCCCCTGGCGTGACATTCAGCTCCTCAGCCGCCCGCGTAAACGACAGGTGGCGGGCCGCAGCCTCGAAGGCGCGCAGGGCGTTGAGAGCGGGTAGGCGGTCTTCCTGGGCCATTTCCTGCGGTTTTCCGGCGTTTTTCGTGGTAAGGGCGACTAATGCTTCGGCTTAGGAATGGTCCATTGCGTTGATCCCGCCATCCGGCCATTTGCCGTTGTGAGGACAAGCGCTTGGGTCACACCCGGGCGACATGCGTGTTATATGCGCGCGCGTGAGAAAAACTAAAGGGCGAACAGATGGCCGGCCCGTCCGGACCCACGAATAATTCGCATGCCCCGTCTTTGGGGGGGCATGTCGTCCTCATCGGAGCAGGCCCCGGGGACCCGGACCTGCTGACGGTTCGCGCCGTGCGCGAGATCGCGGCGGCTGACGTGGTGTTTGCGGATCGGCTCGTCGGCAAGGGCGTGCTCGACCTGATCCCGGCCTCGGCTGAGATCGTCTCGGTCGGCAAGTCCAAGGGCGAGCATTCGGTGCCGCAGGATGAGATTCACCGCCGCATGATCGTGGCGGCGAAGGCCGGCAAGCGCGTCGTGCGCCTCAAGGGCGGCGATCCTTTCATCTTCGGCCGCGGCGGCGAAGAAGTCGAAGCGCTGCGCGAAGCGGGTATCGCGGTCGAAGTCGTGCCGGGCATCTCCGCTGCGCTGGGCGTTGCGGCGGCGGCGCAAATCCCGCTCACGCATCGCGATACGGCGCAGGCCGTCACCTTCGTCACCGGCCATGCGAAGCTCGGCGAAGAGCCCGATCTCGACTGGCACGCGCTCGCGCGGCCCAACCAGACCGTGGTGGTCTACATGGGCGTTGGGACTGCAGGCACGATCGCGGCGCGGCTGGTGGCTGCAGGTCGCGGACCTGAAACGCCGGTCGCCGTCATCGAGAACGGCACGCGCGAAAACGAGATCCGCGCGTTTGGCGCGCTGGGCTCGCTGTCAGAGACTATTCAGACCGCCGGCATACAGGGTCCTGCGCTGCTGATCATCGGCGAGGTTGTGGCCGTCGCGAAGGATGCGCAGGCCGTGGTGCGTGATGCCGTGAAAGGCGCGAAGGCCAAGCCCTCGCTGTCTGATCTCTGGAGGATGTTCAGTTGAGTTCCGAACGCCCCAAGCTCGGTCCGGATATTCCCAAGGTGATCACGGCCTGGCTCTCGGCCAGCGGCCGCGTTGTCTATCTCACGGCTGATCGCAACTGGTCGGAAGAGCTTTCCGACGCGGAAGTCCTGACCGGCGCCGGCGCGGTCGATATTCTCGCATGGGCCGCGAAAGACCAGACCCGCGTTTCCGATCCCTATTTCATGCAGGTGACCCTGGACGGAAAGGTTGCGGGCCGCGAGACAATCCGCGAAACAATCCGCGCACGTGGGCCGACCAATCATCCGATGTTCGGCAAGCAGGCGGGGAACAACTGATGCCAAATCGTCAGATCACCAAAGCGACGCTGTATGGCGACTCGATCTCGGGCAACTGCCTGAAAACGAAGTGGACGGCTGAATATCTCGACATCGAGCATGACTGGGTCGAGATCAGCGTCGTCGAGGGCGGTACGCGCTCGGACGCCTTCATGACGATGAACCCGTCCGGCCAGGTGCCCGTGCTGCGCCTGCCCGATGGCCGCATCCTGCCGCAGTCGAACGCCATCATCCTGTACCTCGCCGAGATCAGCGTTGGTCACGACCTGATCCCCTCCGATCCGTTCGAGAAAGCCAAGGTGATGAGCTGGCTGTTCTGGGAGCAGTACAGCCACGAGCCCTACATCGCCGTGCGCCGCTTCCGGAAGAAGTTCATGAACCAGACGGACGAGGAACTCGATCCGCAACTTCTGGCGCGTGGCCGCCGGGCGTTGGGCGTGATGGAGCTGCAGCTCACCTTCTCGAACTATTTCGTGGGCGACAATCTCACGCTCGCAGACATCGCGCTCGTCGCCTACACGCGCGTGGCGGACGAGGGCGGGTTCGATCTCTCCGAATTCCCGAATGTGCAGCGCTGGATCGCGCGGGTCGAGACGGACCTCGGCGTCGAACACTCCCGCAAAGCCGCTTAGTGAAGGCCGCCTGATGTACCGTTACGACGAGTTCGACGACACGCTGGTGCGGGAACGCGCAAAGCAGTTCCGCGGCCAGGTGGAGCGTCGGCTCAAGGGCGAGCTGAAGGAAGAGCATTTCAAGCCGCTGCGCCTGCAGAACGGCGTCTATCTCCAGCTGCACGCCTACATGCTGCGCGTCGCGATTCCCTATGGACAGCTCAGCGCGAAAAAGATGCGCCAGCTCGCGCTCATTGCGGACAAGTTCGACAAGGGCTATGCGCATTTCACGACGCGCCAGAACGTCCAGTACAACTGGATCAGGCTGGCCGACATGCCGGACGTGCTCGACGTGCTGGCCGATGTCGAGATGCATGCTATCCAGACATCCGGCAACTGCATCCGCAACGTGACGTCGGATCATCTCGCCGGCGCCAATCTCGACGAGATCGAGGATCCGCGCCCGTGGTGCGAGATCATCCGGCAATGGTCGACTTTCCACCCCGAATTCTCCTCGCTGCCGCGCAAGTTCAAGATCGCGGTGACAGCGGGCGAGACGGACCGTGCGGCTGTGCGCGTGCACGATATCGGCCTGCACATGAAGAAAAATGCCGAGGGCAGGATCGGCTTCGAGTTCATCGTCGGCGGCGGCCTTGGCCGCACGCCCTTCGTCGGCCCCACCGTGCGCGAGTGGGTCGCGAAGGAAGACCTGCTCAGCTATCTCGAAGCCAACATGCGCATCTACAACCGCCATGGCCGCCGGGACAACAAGTACAAGGCGCGCATCAAGATCCTGGTGAGCGAGCTTGGCCTTGAGGAATACCGCCGCCAGGTCGAGGAGGAATTCGCCGCGCAGAACACCTGGGAAAAGGTGGTCCTGCCGCAAGATGAGGTTGACCGCATCACGGCGTATTTCGCGGCGCCCAAATTCGCCGCGCTCCCTGCAATCTCCGCAGCGTTCGACGCCTTCAAGGCCGGTTCGCGCGAGTACGCACGCTGGGCGAAGAACAACCTGCGCCCGCATCGTACGCCGGGCTACGTCTCCGTGCATGTCGCGCTGAAACAGCAGGGCGAGGCGCCGGGTGATGCATCGTCCGATCAGATGCGTGCGCTGGCCGACATCGGCGAGACCTACGCGCTGGACGATATCCGCGTCGCGCACGAGCAGGACATCGTCTATCCGCACGTGAAGCTGGATGATGTGCCCGCGGTCTATGCGGCGCTCAAAGCTGCCGGCCTCCACGCATCGAATGCTGGTCTGGCGTCAGACATCATCGCTTGCCCCGGGCTCGACTACTGCAACCTCTCCAACGCGCGCTCGATCTCGGTCGCCAACGAAATCCAGGCTGTCTTCGCCGACCCGGAATTCGAGGACGATGTCGGCACGCTGCATGTGAATGTGTCAGGCTGCATCAATGCATGCGGCCATCACCATGTCGGCCACATCGGCATTCTCGGCGTCGACAAGAAGGGCGAGGAGTTCTACCAGGTCCTCTTCGGCGGCAGGGCGGACGAGAAAGCCACCATCGCCACGATCCAGGGCCCGGGCCTGCGCCATGAAGAAGTCGCCCCGGCCATCCGCCGCGTGATCGACCAGTACCTGACGCTGCGCCGCGACAAGTCCGAGAAGTTCATCGACACCCTGTCGCGCGTTGGGCAGGCCCCGTTCAAGGATGCGCTCTATGCCGCTGCTTAAGAACGGCAGAATCGCGGAGGACGGCTGGGCGCTGGTCGAGGACGGGCAGGATGTGCCTGCCGCTGGCCCCGTGGCTGTGTCGCTCGCGCGTCTCAAGGCGGATCATGCCGTGCTGCTGGCGGGCAACCGGCCCGTGGGCGTCAAGCTTGCGAATGCCGACGATCCGGCCGACCTGCTGCCTTGGCTGGAACGGCTCAGCCTCGTCGTGCTCGATTTCCCGAAATACACCGATGGCCGCGCGCTGTCGCAATCCCAGCTGCTGCGCCAGCGCCATGGCTTCAAGGGCGAGATTCGCGCGACCGGGCAGGTGCTGCGCGACCAGCTGCGCCTGATGATCCGCTGCGGCTTTGACGCGATGGTGATCGACGAGGCGGACGCCGAAGGCGTCTACGACTATTCCGCACATGAGTTTTCAGAATTCTACCAGTCAGCCACGGACACCAGCGACACCATCTTCGTGAAGCGTCAACGCGCGCGCGAAGCCAAGGCCAGCCAATGAGCGCCGCCGCCATGACAATCGAAACGCCCGACGAGAAGGTGGAACGGCTGAACGCCGAGCTGCGCGGCAAGTCCGCCCAGGATATCATCCGCGTGGCCCTGCGCGAGTTTGGCCGCCGGTTGACCTATGTGTCGTCCTTCGGCGCGGAAAGCGCGGCGATGCTGGGCCTGATCTCCGAGGTCGATCCCGAGCTGCCGATCGTGTTCATCGACACGGGCATGCATTTTCATCAGACGCTGCAGTATCGCGACGCGCTGGCGGCGACCCTGAAGCTCACCGACATCCGCACGTCTCATCCCGTGAAGGAGGAGGTGAAGGCGGTCGATCCCAAGGGCGTGCTCAACAAGACCGATCCCGACGCCTGCTGCGAAGTGCGCAAGGTGCGCCCGCTCGGGCCGGCGCTGGAGGGGTTCGACGCCTGGATCACGGGCCGCAAGCGTTTCCATGGCGGCGGCCGTGTGCGCCTGCCGGTCGTCGAGTTCTCCGAGGGCCGCTACAAGATCAATCCGCTGATCGAGTGGGCGGCCGAGGATATCGAGGCCTACTTCGTCAAGCGCGACCTGCCGCGCCATCCGCTGGTGGCCGACGGCTATCCCTCCATCGGCTGCTGGCCCTGCACGGTGCGCCCGATCGACCCCACTGACGTCAGGTCAGGCCGGTGGGTGGGATTCAAGAAGGAAGAGTGCGGATTGCACCTGGAACGGCAGGATCGCCCCAGAGTGTTCTGAACCGGGGTTGCGTCTTCTAAACTTTAGGCAACAGTCCGGCTCCAACTGCCGCCCGCAGCTTGTGGGTGGGCAGGCCTTGCTTCATTTGGTAAACAGTATTGCGGCATGGGGTCATCGCGTCCGTTAGAGGCGCGCTGTCGCAATGGGCGAAGGGTGAATTTGCATGTCTATCTGGTGGCTGCTTCCGGCCTTTGTGGGACTTGTCGGCATCCTGATGCTGGTGGGCGGGGTCGCGCGGGTGTTCAAAGCCCAGCTTGGCGGCGGCATCATGCGCCTGCTGTTCGGCGGCCTCACGCTGGCGGGCGCAATGATCATCGGCCTCGTCGGCCTCAACCTGCAGACCTACGCCCAGCTGTCCAAGGAATGGCCGGTCGGCCTCGTCACCATCAAGAAGGGTGCGGCCGAATTCGACTACGTCGCCAGCATCGATCTCTATGACGAAGGCAAGCCGCGCAACCAGCCGGTAGATTATCAGGTGACGGGCGAAGAGATTTTCGTCGGCGGTCCGATCGTCACGTTCAAACCGTGGGCGAATGTCGTCGGCATGGACGCCTTGTTCCGCGCCGAGACTGTGCGCGGCGGCTACTTCAACGCCAACTGCACCAACACCTACAATCCGCGCGTCGAAACGCTCGACAATGCGGCTGGTGAGAGCCTGCTCGATTCCATCGCGGAAGCATGGAAGTTCGCAGCGGCGCGCGAAGTGGCGCACAATTCGCTCAGCGGCCAGCCGCTCGGCGATGGCGCCGTCTACGAGATCATCGCGACGCAGGATGCCTTCCAGCTGCAGCCGCAGGAAGGCAACGCCGTTGCGCAGGCGCTGCAGCAGCAGGCCATCGATCGCCGCAGCACGCTGAATTGCGAGCAGGTGACGACGCCGGTGCAGACGCCCTCGGGTGCGGTCGAGTATCGTGCGCCGGGCGCTGCGTCCCCCAATGCGCCGCCGGCTCAGGCTCCCGCTCCCGCGCGTCCAGCCCCCGCGCCGGTGACGCCGCCGTCCGATCTGATCCAGCCGCAGGTGATGCCGCCGAACCCGCCGGCGCCGCAACAGTAAGAAGACTCAGCGACCCTCGCCCATGTCGGCAAGCGCCCAGTCGGTGAAGCTGGCGAGGTCGCCGCCGCTGAACAGGAAGCCGCGCACGCCAGCGGCCTTGGCGGCTTCCATGTCGGCCTGCTTGTCGCCGATCATAAGCGAGCGCTCCTTGATGACGGGGAAATCCGTCATCGCGCGGATCAGCATGCCGGGCTTCGGCTTGCGGTCGAAACTGTCCTTGCGATAGCGCGCGATCGTGCCGTCCTCGTGGAAGGGGCAGTGGTAGATTCTGTCGATCCGCGCGCCGGATTTATCCAGCTCCGCCGTCATCCAGTCATGCAGCGTCTGCATCTGCTCTTCGGTGTAGAGTCCACGCGCGATGCCTGACTGGTTGGTGACGATGAACACCCACCAGCCCATCGCATTGAAGCGGCGGATCACGTCCTGCGCGCCGTCGATCCAGTCGAAATCCGCGACGCGATAGATGTAGTTCCTGTCGACGTTGATGACGCCGTCCCGGTCGAGGAAGAGGGCGGGGCGTGCAGCGGCCATGTCAGGCAGTCTGCGCCGATGCCGCGGCAGCGGGCGTCTCCCCAGCGGCTTCCGGCGGCGCTTCGCCGGCGGGATCGGGCGGCTGCTCTTCCAGCTTCGGCGCGGTCTTGAGGCCGCGCATCAGCGGCAGCAGCGAGATGGTGCAGATGATGGCCGCCAGCGCGAAGGCCGCGCCGGGGAAGTAAACCGGGGCCGCAGGCGAGGTGTAGTAGTGGAACACCTGCGTTAGCATCAGCGGGGCGAAGATGTTGGTCAGCGACTGCACGCTGGCGATGGCGCCCTGCAGTTCGCCCTGCGCATTCTTCGGCGTGCGCACCGACATGATCTGGTTGATCGACGGGCCAAGAACGCCAGCCAGCGCGCCAAACGGGATGATCACGAACACCATCCAACCCTGCGTAGCGCCGGCATAAGCCGCGAAGGTGATGGCGCAGATGACGAAGCCGAACACGGCCATGCGCGTGGGGCCGTGGCGCTTGATCAACGGGCCGGTGAGCCCACCCTGCACGATGGCCGAGCCGACGCCGACGGCGACAAGCGCCAAGCCGATCATGCCCTCGTTCCACCCGAAGGCGACGCCTGCGAAATAGTTGAACGTCGCGGGATAGACCCAGTGCGCCATGTTGAAGAGGCCAAGCGCCAGCATGAACCAGGCAAGATACGGTACCTGTATCAGGTGCTTGAACGTGCCGAAGGCGTTGGCGCGCTTCCAGTCGAAGCGGCGGCGATGCTCGTGCGCAAGGGACTCCGGTAGGACAAAGAGCCCGTAGCAGAAATTGAGCGCGGCAAGTCCCGCTGACGCAAAGAACGGCAGGCGCGGATCGAACTGGCCGAGATAGCCGCCGATGGCCGGCCCGAGGATAAAGCCCAGGCCGAACGCCATGCCGAGCATGCCGAACGCCTGGCCCCGCGCCTTGGGCTCGGTCACGTCCGCGATGTAGGCGGCGGCCGTCGAATGTGTCGCGCCGGAAATGCCTGAGAGGATGCGGCCGAGGAACAGTAGCCAGACGGTGTGCGCCATCCCCATGATCACGAAGTCGATCGCCAGCATCCCCATCGACACCAGCAGCACGGGCCGCCGGCCGAACCTGTCCGACAGTCCACCCAGAATGGGCGCCACCAGGAAGTTCATCACGGCATAGACCGTGGTGATGTAGCCGCCCCAGGGCGCTGCATCCGACAGCATGGTTTCGATGGGGCCAAGATTGCCCGCCGCCGCCATCGCCTTGGCCTGCAGCACGGCATCCTTGCCGTTCAGCAACTCGGCCACGAGGTAGGGCATCGATGGCATGATGACCGCGAAGGCCATCATGTCGATGAAGACCGTCACGATGATGAAGAAGAATGCGTTCTTGCCGGGCTTGCGGGCGGGCGCGGAAGGCGATGCGTCAGCGGCGGACATGTCCGGCTCCGGTAAGTGCCCAGCGCGGATACGCGGGGGCGTGCGGGCAGTCAATCATGGGCAGTCGAAGGAGGCGTAGACACGCGAATCCTCAGCCGGTCCAGCCCGGCGCGCCATTGTTCGCCCTGGCGCTGGTTGATGAGGGCAAGCGGGAAGCCGTGCCGCGCCAGATGCTCCTGCGGAACGCTGTCCCAGCCGCGATGCTCGACCGTGACGCGGGTTTTCGGCGCCCACCGGCTCGAACCTGACCTCCACTTCGGTTGTATGCCCCGGCCCGAACGCCGCCATCCGCCAGCCGACGACGAGACGCCCGCCCGGCTTCCAGTCGTGCACCGGGCCAATCTCGAACACCTTGCCGTTGGGCAGCATCTCGACCAGGCGGCCGGGATAGCCGGGCGCGGGCGGTTCGAACGCCAGCTTGCCGGGGCTGCGCGGTGTGAGGTGGAACAGGGGGCTGTCCGCCCACCACGCGCCGATCTGCTGCATGAAGATGTCGAACGCCTGCACGGGCGAGCATGGTACGCGAAGCAAGACAATCACGCGCGGGGTCATCGCCCAGCCCGCTTGGCGACAGGCGCAGCGAAGGCGCCGAGCTGCGGTGTCCAGCCTTGCTCTGCTTTCGCAAGCCACTCCTTCAGCTCGGCCAGCCGTGGCGAGTTGAGTGCATAGACTCTCACGCGGGCATCGTCCTCCGGATGATGATCGACTACGAGGCCTGCCGCCTTCAGCACTTTCAGATGGCGGCTCATCGCGGGCGCCGCAAGTCCCAGCCGGCTCGCAAGGTCACCCGCGCGGCGCGGGCCCTGTCCCAGAATTTCAACGGCACGCCGCCGCGCCGGATCGGCCAGCGCCGCGAACAGGATATCGACATCGGGCTTGCGGCGCGCACTCATTCCGCATGCGCCTTCAGCAACTTTTCGGCGCAGCATTGCGCCACGCCATCCAGAGCGCACTCGCCGCCGTCTTCGCGTCGGCGTGCTTGGGATAGAACCACGTCGCGCCGCGCAAACCCCAGCCGCCCGGAACGGGCGCGAACGCTTTTGGTTCTGCAGCGCAGAGCATCTGCTGCTGGTCCGGTGTCAATTTGAGATAGGCCGCGCCGCCTTCACGCACTGCGGGCGACGAGAAGACCTTGCCGGCAACGCGCAGGTCGGCGCCCGCCTGATGCGCGCCTTCGGCGACGTCCGGCAGGCTCATCGCCAGCTTGAGAAAGGCGGCGGGCGTCACTGGCCATAGCCCTCACGCGCCCACGTTTTCAGGCCTGGCGCATTCCGGTCCCACTGTTCGGGCGTCAGCACTTCGACGGTCTGCGAGAACGTCCAGATGTGTCCTTCTTGGTCGCGGGCGCGATAGGTGCGGTCACCATAGAACTGGGTTTTCGGTTCGGCGATGATCTTGGCCCCGGCCGCGCGGGCGCGCTCGCAATGGGCGCCGATATCTTCCTCGAGATGGAGGTGCACGGCCTGGGTGCACTTGCCGCCGATGGACATGGGCGACTTGTGATCATCCGACCATTCCGTGCCGACCATGATGCGCCCATTGCCGAGCACCATCTGGCTGTGCACAAGTGCGCCGCTCTCATCCTCGATCATCATGTCGAGTTCGAACCCGAAGGCGTCGCGCAGGAAATCGAGCGCAGCGCGAGAATCCAGATAGATCACGGCGGGAACGATTGTGGGTTGCGCCATGGCGGTTCTCCAATTGCCTGATCTGGAAATAGTTCTACATTATTGAAACTATCTGGCCAAGCGAAGCGCCACGCGGGAGGGCGGCGCCTGGAGGTCTGGGGTAAAGCTAGATCAGGTGAATGTCGCCGAAGGAGACGCGGCGGCCGCCAGCGTCTGCGATGCGGGCGACGTCAGCACAGGAGCGGCCCTTGAGATTGTCGATCACCAGCGTGGCCTGTTCCTTCTGGGCGAGGGCGGCGGCGGCTTCCAGTTCCTCGATCGAAAAATCCCGGGCATTGATCCGCACTGTTTCGTGCGAACGAAGGATACGGGCGCATTCCTTGAAGGAAAGATGGGCCTGGAACGACATGACTTTACGCTAAGCCTCTGCTGCGCCGCGCTTAACCGCGGCGACTCCTGATCAGCAATCACATTGCGGCAAAACCCGGCAGGCGGGGCATTACGATGCAGTCACGCAGCAGCGCGTTTCCGGTTTGTTGCGCGAATGCGACGCCGTGACTCAGGTTTCGCACAGCGCATGAACGGGCGTTCAGCGAGCGCTAGCCAACCGGCCAATCCGGGTTCCGCTTTTCGAGGAAAGCGCGGAGCCCCTCCTGTGCGTGTGGCGACACTGCGAGGGCGCAGAAATCGTCAACGGCGCGCGCGACGGCGTCCGTGTAGTCGCGATCCGCCTCGCGATGGAACGCGGCGCGGCTGAAGGCGATGGCGGCGGGGGATTTCTGCGCGAGGACGCGGGCGGCCTCCGTCGCCTCGGGCAAAGCTGTGGGCGCGGCGCGGCTGACGAGGCCGAGGTTCAGCGCCTCCCGCGCGCTAAAACTCCGCGCGGTGAACAGGAGGTCGAACGCGCGATAGCGGCCGATGATCCTGTGCAGATGCGCAAAGTGGATGGCGGGCGGCAGGGCGAGATTGATCTCGGGATAGCCGAAGCTGGCCTGCTCGCCCGCAATGATCATGTCGCACGAGATGGCTAGCGTCATGCCGCCGCCGCGCGCTGCGCCATCAACGGCGGCAATGCTCGGCTTGCCCAGCGTGCGCTGCACCTCCCACAGCTCGATATAAAGGCGATTGAGAAAGGCGCGGACGGTCTCTTCGCTGCTGCCAAGGATGATGTCGAGATCGAGCCCCGCGCAGAACATCTTCGGTATGTCGCTGGAGAGCACCACCACGCGCACCTCTGCATCTGCCGCCGCGCGGCGCAGGGCAGCGATGATCTCGTCGAGAAACGCGATCGAGAACGCATTCAGCGGCGGACGCGCGAGGCGGATGGACGCGATGTGATCGCTGACGGTGTAGTGGACGTGGGGGGCCATGCGCGCACCATGGGGCGGGGGGCGCGCGCCTGGCAAGTCACCCGCCGGGCGGCGGCCTGGGGGTGGGCGCCGTGCGGTGGCGGGGTGGGCGGTCTTCAGGCGCGATGACGCCGAGCTTTGCGCGGAGCGCGGCCGCGCGGGCCGCCAGGATCGCCTGGAGCTGCGCGGTTTCCCGGGGATCGGACGGGTTGTATTTGATCGGCGGGGCGGGGGGCGGGGGTGGCGGGCGCCACGGCGTGGGGGCGTGCGCGCGATGGGGATGCGGACGCAGCGCGGCGAGACCGGCGGCGCGCTCGGCAAGGGCGAGGCAGCGTTCGGCGGCGCTGAGCCAGCGCTCGGCCGCGGCAAGATCGCCGCGCGCGACGGCGCGGGTCATCTGCTGCAGGGCGCGGCGCGTGGCGGCGTCGTGGGTGAATTTGCCGGACAAGGTGTGAGGCATGGCGGACAAGCTTTCGCGTTCGGGCCGGCGCGCGCCGCCCGTGATGATCGTCATCGTCGCCCCTTTAAAGAGGGGCCGGGGCGCGCGTGTCGCGCCATGGGTTAGTGCCTGTGCCGGCTCATCCCCTTGTCGGGGCGACCGGCGGATGCGCGAAACGCGCGCCCCGCAGACAACCGTTCTTTCCCGGCCGTGACGCATCGGAGGAGTTCGAGGGCTCACCAGACGGCTGCTCACCGTCAGGGGCCTTGGCTCCCTGTCCGCCACCGG
>NCEM01000007.1 GCA_002280725.1 Alphaproteobacteria bacterium 32-64-14 | reverse complement strand
AATATCCGACCCACGCATGCCGTTCTCCACGCCACAAGCCTGGAGAACGGAATCATGCTTCGCCCAGCGCCGCTACCGACTTCTTCAACAGCCTGCTAGATAGACTGATCGATGTTAAGGTCCGGGGCTGAAGTATCTGCGTATAATCGGGATCAGCTTGAGGAAATCGCGTCTTGCGCGCTGAGATTCACCCGCGCCAGGACGACCGGATCGCCGCGCTCCGCGACTACGATATCCTCGATACGCCCAAGGAATCCGATTTCGACGAGATCGTCGAGCTGGCGTCGCGGATCTGTGGTGCGCCAATCTCGGTGATCAACCTGATCGATATCGATCGGCAGTGGTTCAAGGCCGAGGTAGGGCTGGGCGTCAGGGAGACGCCGCTGGACACGTCGCTTTGCTCGCATGCGATCCTGCAACAGGACTTCATGGAGATCCCGGACACGCTTCTGGATCGCCGGATGCAGGACAACGAGCTGTGCGTGGGCGAACCGGGGCTCCGGTTCTACGCCGGCGCGTTGTTGCAGACGTCCGACGGGCTGCCGCTTGGGACGCTGTGTGTGCTCGACTACAAGCCGCGCGAGCTGAACGAATTGCAGCGTCATACGCTGCGGGTTCTGGCGCGGCAGGTGATGACGCAGCTCGATCTGCGTCGCGCGCTGAAGCGGCAGGAGCTGCAGGTGAAAGAGATCGATCACCGCGTGAAGAACTCGCTGGCGTCGGTTGCCGGGATGGTGCGCCTGCAGATCGGCAAGACGGCCGACCCCGCGTTGCGCGCCGCGCTTGATTCCGTACAGCAACGGATACGGACAATCTCGCTGCTGCACGAGGAGCTCTACAGCACGCGAGGCGAGGAAGAGGCGGATCTCGCGCGCTACCTCAAGACGCTGCAGACGATGCTTCAGGAAGGCGCGCCTCCGGGCGTGACCGTCGAAGCTGAAGCGGTGCAGGTCATGGTGACGCCATCCAGGGCGTCTGCCGTGGGGGTGATTGTCAGCGAGTTCGTGATGAACGCCTTCAAGCACGCCTTCCCTGACGAGCGGGCCGGAAGCGTGAAGATTACGCTGCGCAGGGCGGGTTCCGCGTTGGAGCTGGTTTGCCGGGATGACGGCGTGGGGTCAGGCCAGATGAAGCCCACGCCCAGCGGGCTCGGTATGCGCCTGATCAACGGCTATGCGTCCCAGCTGAGCGGTGAGGCGACGTTCGCGGCGGCCAACCCGGGGCTTGAGCTGCGCGTCAGGTTTTCGCCCGTCTGACGTGCAATCCGGCAAGCAAATCCCGCCTCGCGCCTGCTGTCACTTCCCCGTCAATCCGGGATGCTTTAACCACGCAGGATTGGACGAGGACCATCGATGGAACTGAAAGATGCGATCCGCACCATTCCGGACTTCCCCAAGAAGGGGATCATGTTCCGGGATGTCACCACGCTTATGGGCAATCCGCGCGCCTTCCGGCAGGCGGTGGACGAACTTGTGCAACCCTATGCGGGCGCCAAGATCGACAAGGTGGCCGGGATCGAGGCGCGGGGCTTCATCCTGGGCGGCGCGGTGGCGCACCAGCTGTCGGCCGGCTTCGTGCCGCTGCGCAAGAAGGGCAAGCTGCCCCACAGCGTGCTGACCGAGAGCTACGAGCTGGAATACGGCGTCGACGCCATGGAGATGCATACCGACGCCATCGCGCCCGGGGATCGGGTGCTGCTGGTGGATGACCTTATTGCGACCGGGGGAACTGCGATGGCCGCCATCAAGCTGCTGCGCAAGGCGGGCTCCAAGATCGTGGGGGCGGCGTTCCTGGTGTGCCTGCCGGAACTACAGGGCGATTCCAAGCTGGCGGCGCAGGGTATCGAAACCAGCTATCTGGTCTGGTTTTCCGGGCATTGAGCGCCCGCGTAACCCCCTATTCCAGCATACTGGACAGTCGTCCTTACCATCCTAGATAAAGCTCCCGGCGCCGGGGATATGCGGTACGCCGACTTCGCGAATCATGGGGCCTGACCTGCCGGTGGGCGGCGGGTTGTCAGCAGAGGGGCGGACTTGCCTAAGGCGACATTTCTGGCGGGCGGCGGCGAGGCAGGCGAACTGATTAGGTCCTTTGACTGGTCGGGAACCGTGCTCGGGCGGCCGGAGACCTGGCCGGATGCTCTGCGCACGGCGCTGGCGGTCTGTCTCAACTCCGCAATCCCCTCGGCGGTTTACTGGGGCAAGGATTTCATCACGCTCTACAACGACGCCTGGGCGCAGCAGGCGGCCGGACGGCATCCGTGGGCGATGGGACGGCCGGGGCGCGAATCGCGGGCGGACATCTGGGATACGATCAGGCCCCAGTTCGAGAATGTGGTTGCGACAGGGCGCGGGTTCTCGACCGAACGGCAACGGCTTCCGATCAAGCGGGCAGGCGAGACCGAGAGCTGGTGGAGCTACAGCCTCGTGCCGCTGTACGATTCCGATGGTCATGTCGGCGGGCTGCTGACGCAGGGCTTCGACATCACCGCGCAGGTGCGCGCCCAGCAATATCACGCGCAGGAGATCGACCGGCTGCGCGACATGTTCCGGCAGGCGCCAGGCGCAGTCGCGATCCTGAGCGGTCCTGACCATGTCTACGAAATCGCCAACGAGTCGTATTTCGAACTGGTAGGCCAGCGCCGCGATATCATGGGCAAGCCGATTGCCATCGCGCTGCCTGAGATGGCCGATCAGGGCTTCGCCGGCCTGATGGACAAGGTCTACAACACGGGCGAGCCATTTGTGGGGCGCGGCGTTGAAGTGACGATCAACCGTGGCGACACGGGCGCGCCCGAGCGGCGGCATGTTGACTTCGTCTACCAGCCCATCCGCAACGCCGATGGCGCCGTCTCCGATATCTTCGTCGAGGCGACGGATGTGACCGACCGCGTGTTGGGCGAGGCGATCTTGCGCGAGAGTGAGCAACGGTTCCGCCTTGTTGCGGAAAGCGCGCCGGTGATGCTGTGGATGGGGGACGCCCAAGGCAAATGCCTCTATCTCAATCATGCGCAGCGCGCATTCTGGGGCGTCGCCGAGGAGGATGTCTCGACGTTCAACTGGAACACGACAGTTCATCCAGACGACATCAAGGTGCTGTCGCAGTCCTTTATCAAAGCCATGCGTGAGCAGACGGGCTTTTCGGTCGAGGCGCGTTACCGCCGGGCGGACGGAGATTGGCGCATTGTGCATACCAATTCGCATCCGCGTTTTGACGTGGACGGCACATTTCTCGGGATGATCGGCGTCAACGTCGATGCAACGGATGTTCGCCAGGTTTCCAGCGCGCTGGAAGCGGCCGTCGAAGAGCGCACCCAGAAGCTGATGATCGCGGAAAGCCAGTTGCGCCAGTCGCAGAAGATGGAAGCGATCGGACAGCTGACGGGCGGCATTGCGCATGACTTCAACAACATGCTGGCCGTCGTGATGGGCGGGCTCAACCTGCTGCAGCGCCGGCTTGCGCGCGGCGACACGGATGTCGGCCGCTATGTCGAAGGGGCCATGGAAGGCGCGCGTCGCGCGGCCGCGCTGACCAACCGCCTGCTGGCGTTCTCGCGGCAGCAGCAGCTGGCGCCCGAGCAGATCGACGCCAACAGGCTGGTGCAGGGCATGACGGACCTGCTGGCCCGCACGCTGGGCGAAGCCATCAAGGTCGAGACTGTGCTCTCGGCCGGCCTGTGGCGCACGTTCGCCGATGTGAACCAGCTGGAGGCTGCGATCCTCAATCTCGCCGTCAACGCGCGCGACGCGATGGAGCATGGCGGGCGGCTGACGATCGAAACGGCGAACGCGCACATCGACGACGCCTACGCGCGCGAGCATGAGCTGTCGCAGGGCCAGTATGTGCAGATTTCGGTGACCGACACCGGATCGGGCATGTCGGCTGATGTGATTGCGAAGGCGTTCGATCCGTTCTTTACCACCAAGGCGGTGGGCAAGGGCACGGGGCTCGGTCTCAGCCAGGTGTTCGGCTTCATCCGCCAGTCGGGCGGCCACGTGAAGATCTACTCAGAGACCGGCGTCGGCACGTCCGTGAAGATCTATCTGCCGCGCGAGTATGGCGGGCAGGCGCCGGCAGAGCGCCGCCAGGCGCAGGGCGACGTTGTGGCGGGGTCCGGCGAGATCGTGCTTGTAGTGGAGGACGAGGAGCGCGTGCGCGCCTTCTCGATCGATAGCCTGCGCGAGCTTGGATATACGGTTGTGGAGGCGGCGTCGCCCGGCGAGGCGCTGCGGATCATTGAGGCGGGGCAGGCGGTGTCGCTCCTGTTCACCGATGTGGTGATGCCGGGCATGAACGGCCGGCAGCTGGCCGATGCGGTGCTGGCCAAGCGGCCGGGGCTCAAAGTGCTCTATACCACCGGCTATACCCGCAATGCAGTTGTGCATAACGGCGTTCTGGACCCCGGGACCAACCTGCTGGTCAAACCCTTCACCATCGAGCAACTGGCCGCCAAGGTGCGCCAGGCGCTGGATTCCTGACGGGATTAACGCTGGTTTTTACCATTCCGGAACGCGCTCCGGGGCAGGGTCTGCCTGCCGTTGCGGGGCGCCATTGACCCCGGACGTCCGGACCGCCACCTATGGCGGGTATCGCCGACCTATTGGAGCTTCCATGACGATTCGCCCGGACTTCTTCCACCTCGACGAGGACGATGAAGATGAGGCCCCCGAGGGCAAGAAGGAGGAGTCCGCTTCCGGCCTGATGGAAAAGGCGCTGTTCGATGCGCGCACCATCTTGCTGACCGGCGAGATCAACGACAAGGCCGCTCGCGCCGTCTCGGCGCAACTGCTGGCGTATTCGGCGGTCAGCGACAAGCCGATCCTGCTGGTGCTGTCCTCGCCGGGCGGCCACGTGGAAAGCGGCGACATGATCCACGACATGATCAAGTACGTTCGTGCGCCCGTGAAGATTCTCGGCACAGGCTGGTGCGCCTCTGCCGGCGCGCTGATCTATTCGGCGGGCGAGAAGGCCAACCGTTACTGCCTGCCCAACACGCGCTTCCTGCTGCACGAACCCCGCGGCGGCGTGGGCGGACAGGCTTCCGACGTGGAGATCCAGGCCCGCGAGATCATCAAGATGCGCGAACGCCTGAACCGTATCTTCGCGGAAGCGACGGGACAACCAATCGAGCGAATCCGTCAGGACACCGACCGCGACTACTGGATGAGCGCGCAGGAAGCCTTGGCCTATGGCCTTGTGGGCAAGATTGTGACGTCCCACAAGGAAATCGTCTAGCACGCTCCTAATTTCATGCTTCCAAGCCCGTTGTCGTCGCAGGCATAGTCCTGCGCGATGACGTTGCATGAGCGGTTACAGCAAGCGAAGAGCTGGCCCGGCTGGCGCACATATGCGCCGGTTGCGGGCTCTGTTGCTGTTCATGTCGTGGTTGCTGTGGTGGCGATGGCGACGCTGGGGGCTGCGGCTGGCGCGCCTGTCCGGGCACCGCCACCCGAGCCGGAAGAGTTCATCGCGATCGATCTTGTTGTCGAACTACCGCCCAAGGCGGGCGTGACGCCACCGCCGCGCGCGACTGCGCCGCGCCCTGATGTCTCCACGGACACAGCGCCGCCGGACCCGCGCAAGCGCACGCAACCATCCGGTCCTGCCTTGCCGGGGCCCTCCGCGCCCACCCCATCAGGCGGGGCGGACGGCGACACGGTCTATATCCCGCCCTCAATCATGGTTGGGCCGGGTCCGGCTGGACTTCAGGGACTGACGTCCAACGACCGCTGCTCTGGCCGCTATGGGCCCAAGCCGAGGGATTGCCCGAGCGATCTCGCCGGGCGGGTCGGCACGATGGACAGCCTGCTGCCGCGCTCGAAGGACGATCTGGCGCAGCACTTCGCCGACTACATGCCGACATGCCCCTACCGCGTCGGGTGCGAGCCGGGCGAGCGCAGGACCATCAACGGCGCGCATGCGGTCAACAATAACGGTCCAGCCGCCGGTGGCGCAGGGAGCCTGGGCGGCCTGCACGACAGCGTCGGCCGCCTCGGCTTCAACCCGGATCACACGGACCCGGGTTTCGGCGACTGATCAGTCGAACAGGTCGAACAGATCGAAGCCGCCGCGGCGCTTGCGGCGGCCATCGTGACGACGGTCACCATCGTCGTCGCCGTCATAGCGGTAACGCTTCTGGCCTTCGTCATATTGATGGCTGCGTTTCCATTCATCAGGATTGCCCTCGAAGCTCTTCACTTCCTCCTGGAAGCGGCGCTGCGCCTGCATCGATTTTTCGGATTCCTCGCGCTCGGCGACCAGCAGCTTGTCCAACTCTCCCCGGTCGAGCCACACGCCCTTGCAGCTAGGGCAGATGTCGATATCCACGCCTTCGCGCGTGATCTTCTGCATCTGTGAATTGTCGTTTGGGCACAAGAAAAGCGGCATGAAATCCCTCCGGATGAAGTCTACTGGAAGGTGAGTTAGGGATGATGCGCCCGAACACAAGTTTCGTTCAGGACAGGTCGATGATAACTGCGTCATCGAACGCCGCGAGGAGAGTAATCTGAATTACCGCCACGCCTTTCACGCTGGGAACTTCGCGGATGTGGTGAAGCATGTCGCGCTGGCGCTATGCTTTGAGCGGCTGAACACCAAGCCGGCGCCCTATCGCTATGTCGATACCCATGCGGGCATCGGGGCATACGACCTTCAGGGCGACGAGGCCGAACGCAGCCCGGAATGGAAAGACGGCGTTGGCCGCGTGTGGGAGGCCGAGCGCGCCGCGCCGCAGGATGTCCGCCACGCGCTGGCGCCTTGGCTGAACGTTGTGCGCGGCATGAACTCAGGCGGCCTGCAGCACTATCCCGGCTCGCCCTTCATCGCGCAGCGTATGATGCGCGAGGCGGATGCGCTGCGCCTGTGCGAACTGCATGAACCGAGCGCTCTCCTGCTTCGCGAGGCGTTGGGGCGCGACAGGCGCGTGAAGATCGAACAGCGCGACGGGTTCGAGGCGCTGCCGGCCTATCTGCCGCCGCCGGAGCGGCGCGGGCTCGTTCTGGTCGATCCGCCGTTCGAGGTGGGCACGACGACGCGCAAGGCGGATTTTGAGTGGATGCTGAGGGCGGCGCGCGGGGCTTGTCGGCGCTGGCCGCAGGGGACGTATGTGTTCTGGCGGCCGATCAAGGATGTGGAGCAGGTCGCGGAGTTCGATGGCGAGCTGGCGTCCATGCTGATCGAGGATGGCGGAATCGCGCCCGAGAAAGTGCTGATCGCCGATCTGTGGATCCGCGCGATCGGCGAGGGCAAGCTTGCAGGGGCGGGCATCGTGATCGCCAATGCACCGTTCGGCGTGGCGGAGCATTTGCGCGCGGCGTTGCCGTGGCTGTGCGATCTGATGCGCCAAGGTGACGGGGCAGGATGGCGGGTTGAGACGCCGGCAGCGGAATAGCGGCTTAGCTCGCGTAGTCGTACGGGCCGCCCTTCTTGAGCGCATCCTGATAAGCGCGGCGGGTGTGGATGCGGTCGAGGAAGGCTTTGATCATCGGGCGCGATTTTCCATCGGCGCGCGCGGCCGCGGCTTCGAGCGGGAAGCTCATCATGATGTCGGCGGCGGTGAACTGATCGCTCGCAAACCATTCCGATTTCGACAGCTCGGTGTCCCAGTAGTCGAGGTGCATCCTGATCTGCGGATCGGAGAGGCGCTCCTGCGCTTTCGCCATCACGGTTTTCACAATGCCCTTCATCAGGCCGGGCGCGTTCATCGGGATGCGCGTGAAGATCAGCTTGAGCAGGAGCGGTGTCATCGCCGAGCCTTCGGCATAGTGCAGCCAGTAGGTGTAGCGCATCTTTTCCTTCGATCCGGCGGGCGGAACCAGGCGGCCGCTGCCATAGCGCTCAAGCACGTACTCGATGATCGCGCCGGTTTCAGCGATCGTGTTGTCGCCGTCGCTGATCACCGGAGATTTGCCCAGCGGGTGGATCGCCTTGAGCGCCGACGGGGCGAGCATGGTCTTCGTGTCACGCTCATAGCGCTTCACTTCATAGCGGCAGCCGAGTTCTTCAAGTAGCCACAGCACGCGCTGGGAACGCGAGTTGTTGAGGTGATGGACCGTGATCATGGGCGCCCCATAGTCAGTAGGAGTTAGGCAATAGGCAGTAGCATCTGGGCGGCGCCAATGCCTACTGCCCATTGCCTACGATCGCGCCCAGCAATCAATGCCGCTGCGCCTCGTGGGACTGCATCAGCTTACCGCGTTCGGTGATGAAGATGGTGAGGAGCGCCAGCGCGCCGAGTATGAAATGGCCGATAAAGATCGGCGTGACGGTGCCGTCGAACTGGTGCGCGATCAGGCCGCCGATGGAGGCGGACACGAAGGAGGAGGCAAAGCCGATCAGGGCTGCGCCGGAGCCCGCCAGCGCGCCCAGCGGCTCCATCGCGATGGCGTTGTAGTTGGGCCCCTGGAAGCCGATGCAGAAGAAAGCCATCAGGACGAGCGTGTAGAACAACTCGAACGGAACGGGCCCCTGCAGCGCGATGATCGCGTGCACGGCGCTGATGATCACGAAGGCGATCAGGGCCGTATGCGAGATGCGGCGCATGCCGAGGCGTTCGACGAGGCGCGAGTTGATGAGGTTCGACACCGACATCGCGATGGCGGCGCCGGCGAACCAGAGGGCGAACCAGTCTCCCGTGTCGTAGACCTGATGGTACAACTGCTCGGACGCGGAGATGTAGCTCATCAGGCCGCCGAAGAGGAAGCCGGACGCGATTGTGTAGCCGAAGGCCTCGCGCGTGCGGATCACCTTGCCATAGTTGCGGAACATGGTGGGGATGTTAAGCGGGACGCGCCGTTCTTCCGGAAGCGTTTCCTGCAGGCGGATAAACACCCACAGCACCATCACCACGCCAAAGATGGCGAGGGCCCAGAAGATGCCGTGCCACGGCATGACCTTCAGCATCAGCTGGCCGAGGAACGGCGCGATGATCGGCGCCGACATGAACACGATCATGACCAGCGACATGACCTTGGCCATCTGGCGGCCGGCATAGAGGTCCCGCGCCGCCGAGACGGCGATGACGCGGCTTCCGCCGGCGCTCGCGCCCATGAAGGCGCGTATCCAGATCAGGCTTTCAAAGTTGGGCGCAAAGACGCAGGCGACCGCCGCGACGATGTAGAAGGAGAGCGAGACGAAAAGCACGGGCCGGCGGCCGAAGCGATCCGTCAACGGACCGTAGAACAGCTGCGAGACGCCGAAGCCGAGCATGTAAGAGACGATGATCGCCTGGCGGTCATTCTCGCGGGTGATCTGGAAATATTCGCCCATCTCCGGCAGGGCCGGCAGCATGATGTCGATAGCCAGCGCGTTCAACGCCATCAGCATCGCTGTCATCGCAACGAACTCTGCCAAAGGCAGGCGGCGTATGGGCGGGCGGGCCGCTGGCTGGTGCGTTGCGTCTGACAACGGGGTGAATGCTCACATCAGAGGTTGGCCGGGGGTTTAGCGAGGTTCTGCAGCGCTGGGTAGGGTCCGGCCATGCACAAAGTTCGCGAAATTGGCTCCAACGGTGCTCTTTCGCGTCTTGCCGGGGCAGGTCTATGCTCGACCAGTAAGGCCGGAGGGATTCATGAAGTTTCGTCTCAGTGTTGGCGCGGCGCTTGGCGTGATCGCAGCCGCGTCGCTGGCTTTCGCACAGGAAGCGCCGCAGCCCCCGGCTGGCGCCGACAAGGCCGAAGAGACGCAGCCGAAATGGGACGTCGCCAATCCGCCGCTGCCGACGCGCACCGTGAACATCAACGTGGATGAAGGCACGTGGATGGACATCGACGTCAGCCCCGACGGGAAGCTGCTCGCGTTCGACATGCTGGGCGACATCTACACGATGCCGATCGCGGGTGGCACGCCGACGCGCATAGCGGAGGGGCTGCCCTACGAGATGCAGCCGCAATTCTCGCCAGACGGAAAGCGCATCGTTTTCACCAGTGATCGCGGCGGCGGCGACAATATCTGGATCATGGATATCGACGGATCCAACAAGCGCCAGGTCACGGAGGAAACCTTCCGCCTGCTGAACGAGCCGAGCTGGTCGCCGGACGGGCGTTTCATCGCGGCGCGCAAACACTTCACGACTGCGCGATCGCTGGGGACTGGCGAGATCTGGATCTATCACGTCGTGGGCGAGCCTGTCTACACGCCGGACGGCAAGGGCATCTATTACACGCGCAACGTCTCGCCCGGAAACACGTTCGAGTATGCGCAGGATTCCAACGGCAGCCTGTTCGAGATCGAACGATATGATTTCGCGACGGGCGAGGTAACGACAGCGGTCAGTGGTGCGGGCGGTGCGACGCGGCCGACGCCTTCGCCGGATGGCGCGAAGCTGGCGTTCGTGCGGCGGGAGCGCAATGAATCCAGGCTGTATGTGAAAGACCTCACAACCGGCGCGCTCAGCAAGGTCTACGACGATCTCGATCTCGACCTGCAGGAGACGTGGGCGGTCAACGGCCTCTATCCGGGCATGGACTGGACGCCGGATTCGAAATCCATCGTGTTCTGGGCGGGCGGCAAGATCCGCCGCGTGGACATGTCCGGCGCATCGCAGGTGATCCCGTTCCGCGTGAACGACACGCGCGTGGTGATCGATCCGCCGCAACCGAAGATCGAGGTGGCGCCCGACAGCTTCCGTACCAAGATGCCGCGCTATGTGGCGCCCTCGCCGGATGGCCGCCGCGTTGTGTTCGAGAGCCTCGGCAAGCTGTATGTGAAACAGGGCGATGGCGCGCCAACGCGCCTGACGCAGACGCGCGGCGCGGAGATGGAGCTGTTCGCGTCGTGGTCGCGTGATGGGCAGAAGCTCGTCTATGTGGAATGGACAGATGCGGGGCTGGGCAAAATCCGCGTCGTGAACGCTAACGGATCGGGCGGACGCGATGTGACGGCGGACCCGGGGCATTATCGCCGGCCGCGCTTCTCACCGGATGGGCAGACCATCGTGTTCGAGAAGGGGGCGGGCGGATATCTGCTGTCGCAGCTGCGCTCGGACAATCCGGGGGTTTATCGCGTTCCGGCTGCGGGCGGCGCGAGCACGCTCGTCACGCGCGACGGCAGTGCGCCACAGTTTGGATCCGCGAACGACCGCATCTTCCTGACGCGCGGCGATGGCCCTTCGGGCGCGCTGGTGTCTGTCGATCTAAACGGTGAAGCGGAGCGCAAGCACGCGAGCGGCGAGATGGTGGCGGGTTACGAAGTCTCGCCCGATGGCGCGCATGTCGCGTTCCGCGACAATTTCGGCGCGTATGTGATGCCGCTGGCGCCGGGACCGCAGGAGATTGGCTCGGGCAAGGGCGCATCTTCCATGCCGGTTGTGAAGGCCAGCGAAGGCGGCGCGACGTATCTGACGTGGACGGATGGCGGCAAGCGCCTGAACTGGACGCTTGGTCCGACGCTGTATTCAGCGGCGCTCGATGCGATCCTGCCGCTTACGCCGGGTGCGCCTGAGTACAAGGCCCCGACAACGGGCATGGACCTGTCGATCCCGGTGCAGTCGGCCAAGCCGACGGGCGTCACGGTGTTGACGGGCGCGCGTATCATCACGATGGCGGATGATCGCGGTGGCGTGATCGAAGATGGCGTCGTCGTGATCACCGGTAATCGCATTACAGGTGTTGGCCCCGTTGGTTTCCAAATGGCGCCTCCCGGCGCGCGGACGGTTGATCTTGCGGGCAAGACGATCATTCCGGGTTTGATCGATGCGCACGCGCACGGGCCGCTGGGGGATGACGACATCATCCCGAACCAGAACTGGAGCGCGATTGCGCACCTCGCGATGGGCGTCACGACGATTTTCGACCCGTCGAACCAGGCCAGCGAGGCGTTTGCGTCCGAAGAGATGCAGCGTGCGGGCCTTATTCTCGGGCCGCGCCTGTTCTCGACGGGCGAGATCGTTTACGGCGCGCGCAGCCGCGGCACGCTGAACGACATCTCGAGCTATGAGGATGCGCTCGCGCACGTAAACCGGCTGAAGGAACAGGGTGCGGCGGGCGTCAAGAACTACAACCAGCCGCGCCGCGATCAGCGCCAGCAGGTCGTCGCCGCATCCATCGCCGAGAATATCCAGGTGGTGGCCGAGGGCGCATCCCTGTTCGCGCAGGACATCGCGCTGATTTCGGATGGCAACACCGCGCTGGAGCACAATATCCCGCAGGCCGCGCTGTATGAAGACGTGATCAGCTTCTTCGCGCAGACCAAGGTCGCCTACACGCCGACGCTGGTTGTCACCTATGGCGGCCTTGCCGGCGACCCGTACTGGCGCTCGCACACGGATGTGTGGCGCCATCCGATCCTGTCGAAGCATGTCCCGCCGCATATACTGCAGCCGAACAATGTGCGCCGCACGCAGGCGCCGGACGAGGATTATGTCGATGGCCAATCAGCCTCGCAGGCGCTGAAGCTGCTGGAGCGGGGCGTAAACGTCTCTATCGGCGCGCACGGGCAGGAAGAAGGTCTCGGCTCGCACTGGGAGCTGTGGTCGTTCGCGCGTGGCGGTTTCACGCCGCTTCAGGCGCTGAAGGTCGGCACCATCCTGCCGGCGCGCAAGCTTGGCATGGAGAAGGATATTGGCTCGCTCGAAGTCGGCAAGCTCGCTGATCTCGTGGTGCTCGACGCCAACCCGCTGCAGGACATCCGCAACTCGGACAAGATCGCCAGCGTGATGATCAATGGCCGCCTGTACGATGCGACCACGATGAACGAGATCGTCACGGGCAATCGGATCAGGGCGCCGTATTACTGGGAGCAATAGGCAGTTGTGGGACGCGCTCGTGGTTCGACAGACGGCGGCTTTGCCGCCTGCGCACCATGAGCGCTACTGAGCCATCTGCTGAAAAGCGCTCATCCTTGAGCAGCGACCGAAGGGCGCGTCCGTCGAAGGACGAGCACGTGCACGCCAGAGTTAAACGTTGAACCGGAAGTGCATGACGTCGCCGTCCTGCACGACGTATTCCTTGCCTTCCTGCCGGGCTTTGCCGTTTTCTTTCGCGCCGCTTTCGCCGTTGAACTTCACATAGTCGGCGTAGGCGATCGTTTCGGCCTTGATGAAGCCCTTCTCGAAATCGCCGTGAATGACGCCGGCGGCCTGTGGCGCGGTCTGGCCCTTCTTGATGGTCCACGCGCGGGCCTCCTTCGGGCCGACCGTGAAGTAGGTCTGCAGGCCGAGGAGTTCATAGCCGGCGCGGATGACGCGGTTGAGGCCGGGCTCTTCGAGGCCGAGGCTTTCGAGGAATTCCTTCTGCTCTTCGTCCGACAGGACCGCGACTTCGGATTCGATCTTGGCCGAGATGACGACGGCAGCAGAGTCTTCCCTCTTGGCGTGCGCCATCACGGTGTCGGAGAACTTGTTGCCGATTCCAGCCGAGCCTTCATCGACATTGCAGATGTAGAAGACAGGCTTCGAGGTCAGCAGCTGGAGCATTTTCCAGGCTTTTTGATCTTCGTTGTCGATCGTGGCGGCACGGGCGGGCTTGCCGGCGTTGAGCTGTTCGAGCGCCTTGTTGATCAGCATCAGCGTCTGGATCGCTTCCTTGTCAGCGCCCTTGGCTTTCTTCTCGACGTTCTGTTTCCGCTTCTCCAGCGACTCCATGTCGGCGAGCATCAGCTCGGTCTCGACTACCTCGAAGTCGGCCAGCGGGTCGATCTTGTTGGAAACGTGCGTAATGTCGTCATCCTCGAAGCAGCGCAGCACGTAGGCGACGGCGTCGCACTCGCGGATGTTGGAGAGGAACTGGTTGCCGAGGCCCTCGCCCTTGCTGGCGCCTTTGACGAGGCCGGCAATGTCCACGAAGTTCATGCGGGTCGGGATGATCTCTTTCGAGCCGGCGATCTTCGCCAGCACGTCGAGGCGCGGCTCGGGCATGGCCACGTCACCAATGTTGGGTTCGATGGTGCAGAACGGATAGTTCGCCGCCTGCGCCGCCGCCGTGCGGGTCAGCGCGTTGAACAGGGTCGACTTGCCGACATTCGGCAGACCCACGATTCCGGCCTTGAAACCCATCAGTTCGATTCCTTGTCTTCCAGTGGCTTGCGCGGATCCGATTTCGGCGCTGGCGCAAGCCGCATCACTTCGGTCTGGTATTTGTCGTCACTGTTGGCAAGCAACATGGGCAGGGCTTCCGCGCATGCATCGATGAGCGCGGTGAGCCAGGGCTGATCCGCCTTGGCGAAATCCGACAGGACGTGGGCGTGTACAAGTTCCTTCACGCCGGGATGGCCGACGCCCATGCGGGCGCGGCGTACACCGGCGTCGGCCTGGGCGATAATCGACCGGATGCCGTTATGGCCCGCCGCGCCACCGCCGGTCTTCATGCGGAAGCGGCCGGGCGCGAGGTCGATCTCGTCATAGAACACGATCGTGTTGGCGGGCGTGATCTTGTGGAAGCGCATGGCGTCCGCGACCGCGTGCCCCGAATTGTTCATGAAGGTCTGCGGCTTCAGCAACAGCGCTTTGACCTTTGTGCCGTCAGGAGCGATCAACGCGCCTTCCGACGCTTCACCCTGGAAGCGCGTGCGCCATGGGCCGAAGGCGTGCTTCGACGCAAAGCGGTCCACGGCCATGAAGCCGATGTTGTGGCGATTGCCGGCGTATTTCGCGCCGGGGTTTCCAAGGCCCACGATGAGCAGCATCAGAGCCGTCCAATCGGTTGGAAGGCAGGAACGGCCGGCGCGCACATGTGCGAGCCGGCCTCAGGTCCTTACTTTTTCTTCGGCGCGGCGGCCGGAGCAGCCTTGGCGGCCGGGGCGGCTTTGCCGCCAGCAGCCGGAGCCGCAGCCTTGGCGCCAGCAGCCGGCGCTGCGCCAGCGGCCGGAGCGGCTTCGGCGGCGGCAGCCGGTTTGTCCTCGGCCACATCGTCCTTGGCCTTGCGGCCGGCGATGGTGATGATCGTGAAGTCGCGGCCTTCGATGGTCGGGCGCACGCCTTCCGGCAGCTGGATCGCGGAGATCTTCAGCGCGTCGCCGATTTCCATCGCCGAGACGTCAGCCTCGAGATGCTCGGGGATCGCGTCGGCCGGGGCGTAGCACCAGATTTCGTGGCGCACGATGTTCATCGCGCCGCCACGCTTGATGCCGGGCGAGACGCCCTGGCCGGTCACGTGCACCGGAACGGCGACACGGATGACCTGACCTTTTTCGACGCGATAGAGGTCGAGGTGGGCCGGCTCATCGGAAACCGGGTGGAACTGGATGTCTTGAGCGAACACTAGCTGGCGCTCGCCTTTGTATTCCAGCGTGACGGTGTGCGAGAGGAACTTGCCGGACTTCAGTGCGGCGACGATCGTCTTCTTATCGATCGAGATTGCGACGGGGGCCTTTTCGCCACCGTAGAGGATGCCCGGTACGAGATCATTGCGGCGGACTTCGCGCGCGCCGCCGCGGCCCGTGCGCTCGCGCACATCGACATTGAGGACGATGTTGGATTTGGTCATTTGGCTCTCCGTTTCGCCCTGGTGTTCGACCCCGTCTGGGGCTCACCCTGGCTACACAGGCAGCGACAATCGCCACCTTTTTGGGGAAGCGGGCCTATACACAAGGGAAACCGGCCCGGCAAGGCCGCCGCCAGCGGCATTATTCGCGTCTGACGTGATGGTAATCGGCAGGGACGGCCCCAATCGGCTATACCTTGGGAAAGGGGATGAAAATCCGCCGGGCAGGGACGCCGATGTCGCAGGATGCGCCAGCGCGGGACGTGGTTAAGGCGGCGGTCACAGCCGGCGTCTCCGGGGAGCGTTTTCCCTTCATTCCGTGGGGCCTCGCCCCGCTGATCGGCCTGGCGCTGGTGCTGGCCGCCGGCCTGTTTCCCTTCGCCTTTGGCGAAATCCAAAATTCGACCGCCGTTTCGGCAAGCAAGGCGCTTGCCGATGGCGGGTTCACGTGGGCCAACGCGTCCGTCTCTGGCCAGTGGGTCACGCTTGAAGGCAAGCCGCCGGCGCGCGCCGATGCCGATGCGGCGGTTGCGGCTGTTTCGCGCGCCCGCTCGCCGACTTTCCTGGGCGATGCCGAGCCCGCGACCTGGGTGATCGAGCGCTTCACCTGGACGGAGGATCCGCTGCTGCCCGGGCAGACGGACCAGCCGCGCATCGGGGGCGTTGATCCCGCGTCGCCGAACGACCCGGCGGTCACGGCGCCGCCTGCTGCGCCGCGAACGGCCGCCGCCATCCGGTGTGACCAGTCGATGGCCGACCTGCTCGGCAACGCCACGATAGAATTCGCCAGCAACAGCGCCGTGATCCGCACCGCGAGCAGCGTCCTGCTCGATGGGATTGCACGGGCGGCCAAGGCCTGCCCCGGCCCGTTACGCATTGAGGGGCACACCGACAATGTTGGCCGGGACGCATCGAACACCACGCTGAGTCTGCGAAGAGCCGAAGCGGTTCGCGCCGCCCTGATCCGTCGTGGCGTCGAGGCGGATCAGTTGATCGCCGAAGGCTTTGGTGATGCGCGACCCGTGGCCGACAATGACAACGAGGCGGGCCGCGCCCGCAACCGCCGTATCGAAATTCGCGCCATTGGCGCTTCACCTACCTAGCCGACGAGACGCGACATGTGGTTTCTGCTGCTTGAGATTGCCGCCCTCATCCTGCTGGCCGCAGGCTTTGGCGCCTGGCTTATGTGGTGGTGGCTCAATCGCCGCTACGAGACGATCGCGCGCAGCCGCGAGATGCTGGTCTCGCAGGTGAGCCATGTTGAAGGCCTGGCGACGCGCGACGATCTTGCGAAGCAATCTACGGCGCTTGCAGCCGTGATGAGCGGGCAGAAGCCGGTTGACCTGCAGCCGGTGGAGGATCGCCTGTTGCGTCTCCAGTCCACGCTTGGCGATGTGGAGCGCAAGCTGGGCGCCCTGCACATCCCCGAGCCCGATTTCGCCCCGGTGCATCAGCGCCTGCATGCGATGGACGAGCGGATTGCGGGTATCCGCCCCGCCGACATGGCGCCGATAGAGCAACGCATCGGGCGCATTGAGGAGGCGCTGCGGGGTATGCGCATGCCGGAGGTCGATCTTGGCCCGGTGCATGCGGGGCTTGCCTCGCTCGGCCTGTCGATCAACGCGATGGAGCCCGCCACGCGGGGGATCGAGCCGCTGGCGGCGCGCCTTGTCGCGCTGGAAACGCGGATCGGCGACCTTGGCACGCGGCTGGAAGGCGCGCGGCGCAACGATCTCGACACCATCGCGGGCCGCTTTGCGACGGTGACGCAGGCGATCACCAACCTGCGCATGCCTGATGTCGCCCCGCTGCAGGCGCGCCTGTCGGAGATCCAGGCGGCGGTCGCCAACATCGCACCTGCGCCGAGCCTGCAGCCGGTGCTGAGCAGCCTTAGCGACGTGAAGACTGCTGTGGCCGCGATTCCGCAGCCGAACCTTGCGCCGATCAAGACGTCGCTGGCGGATCTGGAAGCCTTTGTTGTGACGCTCGACAAGCCGCCGCCAGACATGACGCCGCTGCATACGCGCTTTGCTGCACTGGAATCCTCACTGGCTCTGGTGCAAGCGGAGGTGAAGGAGGCGCGGGCGCTGCAGCCGATCGATCGACGTCTCGCCAGCCTGCAGGAGGCGATGGGAAGCATGCCGGGGCCGGACATGACGCCGGTGATCAACGCCGTGCGTTCGGTTGACAGCCGCCAGGATCTCGTGGCGATGGAGAACCGGCTGACGGCCATCGAATATGGCCTTGCCGCCCTTCATCACATGCTGCGCTCGCGCGGCGACACGATCCTGGGGCGTGGTGAAACGGACGGGCGTACCGGCCCCGGCCTGCATGTGGTGCGGGAAGCGCCGCCTGCTCCCGCTCCAACCGCGCCGCCGGCGCCTGCTCGACCGGAGCGCGAGGCTGACCCGATCAATGCCTTCCTGCGCGCGGGGGACGAAGCCAACCTGCTGGCCGAGCCGGCGTTTGGATCGCCGGATGATCTTGAAGCCATCGATGGCGTGGGGCCGATGCTGCGCGCACTGCTCAACGATCTTGGCGTCTACTATTTCTGGCAGGTCGCCGAATGGACGCCGCGCGAGATCGACTGGGTCGAGAGCAAGCTGATGCACTTCAAGGGGCGCATCCGACGCGACGACTGGGTTGGCCATGCGCGCACGCTGACGGCGGCGCCCACGGCCGTGAAGCGGCCCGTGCAGACAGGTCTGCGCAGGCCGCTCTAATTGCTTCGATTATACCGCTGCCCTTAGCCGCTGATGCCGTGCCAGGCGCGCTCGCCGTGCACGTGCATGTCGAGGCCTTCGACTTCTGCTTCCGGCTTGGCGCGCAGGCTGACGAGATAGCTTGCGGCCTTGATGATGAGGTAAGTCATCGCCACCGACCACGCCACGACGGCGAGGACGCCCTGCAGCTGTACCCAGGCTTGGCTGGCGATCGTTGCGTTGCCGAGACCCGGCGCGAGCGGACCGAGATTGGCGAGCACGGGCAGGATCAGGATGCCCAGAATGCCGCCAACGCCATGAACGGCGAAGACGTCGAGGCTGTCGTCGATCTTCAGCATGTTGCGGATCAGGGTCACCGCGTAGAAGCAGACGCCCGAGGCGGCGACGCCGATGATCACCGCGCCCATGGGGCCCACTGAACCGGCGGCCGGCGTGATGGTGGCGAGGCCGGCGATCAAGCCAGTGACGGCGCCGACGAGGCCGGGGCGGCCGAACTTGATCCACTCGATCGCCATCCAGGTGAGCGCGGCAGCGGAGGCAGAAAGATGCGTTACCAGCATCGCGTTGCCGGCGGACTGGTTTGCGCCGAGCGCCGAGCCTGCATTGAAGCCGTACCAGCCGACCCACAGCATGGCTGCGCCGATCATCACCAGGACGGGGCTGTGCGGCGGACGCATCTCATGCGGGAAGTGTTTGCGCTTGCCGACCATGCTGGCGATCACCAGCGCGGATGAGCCGGCCGTTGCGTGGACAACGAGGCCGCCTGCGAAATCGCGCACGCCTTGTTCAAAGAGCCAGCCGCTCGAGGCCCAGACCCAGTGGCAGACCGGCGCGTAGACCAACAGCAGCCACGCCGACGAGAACAGCAACACGAAGCCGAAGCCAGCGCGCTCAGGATATGCGCCGACGATCAGTGCGGGTGTGATGATCGCGAAGGTCATCTGGAACATGAAGAAGACGGACTCGGGGATCGTGCCGGTCTCGCTTGTCGCGGTGACCCCGTTGAGGAACGCCTTGCCGAGGCCGCCCCAGACCGCGTTGGCCTCTCCGCCATCGCCGAAGGCGATGGAGTAGCCTGCGAAGTACCAGAGCAGCGACATCAGGCAGGCGATGACCACGCACTGGCTGAGCACCGAGAGCACGTTCTTCGACTGCACGAGGCCGCCATAGAACAGCGCTAGCGCCGGCAGCGTCATCAGCAGGACGAGCGCAGTGGCTGTCAGGATCCAGGCTGTGTCGCCGCTGTTGGTCTCGGCGAAGGCCGCCGGCGCGCCCAGCAGGGCGACAGCAAGGCCCACGGCCGCAGCGCGGCCGGATCGCAGGATGGTCATGGGGTCTCTCCGGTTTCGCCAACTGATGCGGCGTTGCCCGCTTCTTAGGCGAGCCGCCGGACATTTGACCGGGCGGGCGAGGTGCGGCTGTGGGCGAGCGTCCATATGCACAACAATCAGGCAGTGGAATGCCCATTTTGCTCAATTCATGACCAAAACAACGGGCGCGGTGTTGGGAGCGGTGATGCAGCGGCGGGCGCTCCGACTCTTCGCGAGTGGCCGGTTTGGAACGGCTATTGACAGTCGTAGTCATCACGCTACAAATGTAGCACGTCCTGCGCGACAACCGTCAGAACAGGGATTTGACGCATGCCTCCCACCGCCACCAGGACCGAGCTTTCGATCCTGAAACACCTCTGGCCCGTTGCGCGCAAAAGCGCCCGCGAGATGCACGATGCGATCAGCGTAGAGACGGGCTGGAGCTATTCCACCACGCGCACGCTGCTGACCCGGATGGAAGAGAAGGGCCTCGTCTCGCGCGCTGATGTGCACGGCGTGGCGGTGTACGCGCCGGCCATGTCGCGCGTTGCCGTGCTCGGCGCGATGGCGCGCGAGCTGACGCGCGACGTGCTTGATATCAAGGGGGCGGTGCCCGCCTCGATGTTTGCCGACAGCCCGCACATCACCAAGGATGAGCTGGCCGAGCTGGATGCAATCCTGAACGCTGACGATGTGGAGGGCGAGTGATGCTGACGTTCATCTTCCTGCTGGTTTCATCGATCGTCTGGGGCGGCCTGATCTGGCTCACCGCCCGCACGCTTCAACGCAGCAATGTATCGGGCCGTGCGCGTCAGTGGATCTGGCGCGGCGCGACACTGTTGCTGCTGGCGCCGTGGGTTGCAGCGCCGCTGGTCTCGGCGTTCGGCTGGGGTCTGGCGCCGCGGGAGGCGGCCAATGTGGTTGTCGAGGCGATGCCCGCGACGTTCGTGGTGCAGCCTGAGACATTGGCCCCGATGGCCGCGAGTTTCGACATTCCTGTTGCCGCTGCGCCCGTGAGCATCGACCCGGTGCAGATCATTCTGCTGGTGCTTGCCATCGGCTGGGTGGCGCGTTTCGTGATGGCGCAGCTTGCGGCCAAGGCGCTGCTCGGCGTCGTGCAATACGCCCGCGACGCCGGGCCGGGCGCCGCGCACAACGCTTTGCGCATGTGGAGCAAGCGGCTTGGCATGAAGAAGCCGCCGCGCATGAAGATCGTGGCCGAGAAAGTCTCGCCCTTCTCCTTCGGGGTGCTGCGCCCGATGATCTGCCTGCCGGATGGCCTCGAAGACAGGCTGAAGCCGGAAGCGCTGGATCTCGTGATCGCACATGAGTGCACGCACGTTGCGCGTGGCGATGGCTGGCTGCGTCCGCTGGAGCGGATCACGGCGGACCTTCTGTGGTTCAACCCGTTCGCCTGGCTGATGCGCCGCGAGCTTGAAGTGGCGCGCGAACTGGCCTGCGACGAAGCTGTCGTGAATGTTGCTCGCGATGGCCGCGTCTACGCCCGCACGCTGCGTGATGTTGCCGGCTTCTCGGCTGGCCTGCCGGTTGCCTTGCCTGCGGCGTCGATGTCGCTGGCGGGGGGAAGCATGATGCTGCGCGTCACGCGCACGCTTGGCATGTCGAAGCGCAAACCGGCGCGGATGGCGCTCGCGTCCGCCTGTGTGCTGGCGCTGATCGGCGCGCCGCTGGCGGTGGCGCAGGTGATGTTCGCAACGCCGGCGCCTGAAGCCCCGCCCGCGCCGCCTGCTCCGCCGGAAGCCATCGCGGCGGTAGAGGCGCCGGAAGCGCCGGAGATGCCGGAAGCGCCAGAGGCTCCCGAAGCCCCGGAAGCGCCGCCTGCCGCTGAACTGTCGAGCGACGGCACGGTGCGCGCAACCTTCCCTGCGACGGTGGCCTCGATCAGCGGCGATACCTCGCGTGGCTACAATGTTCGGCTTGAGGGCGCAGGCGAGGCGGCAAGCTGCGTCGCGCAACTCAACGGCCTGGGCAGTCTCAGCGTGGCGAAGGGTCAGTCGGTCAGCGAGGGCGGTGCGGTTGGCCGCCGCGATGCCGGCCGGCAGATGCGCTTCGACGTGCACTGCTCGGACAGCGCGAGCGGCCCGATGCCGGAGTCGTTTGAGCAGCCGCCGGCTCCTCCCACGCCGCCTGCCGCGCCGCGCCAACCAGCACCAGTATTGGCGCCGCTCGCGCACCCGGGTCCGTTGACGGCGCCCCTGCCGCCGAAGCCTCCGACATGGACCGGTGAAGCCCCGCCTGCTCCGCCGACGCCCGTGACGCCGCCCTCAGCAGTGGCGCTGGTCGCGCCAGTTGCGCCAGTTGGACGCGTATCGCCCGCCGCGCCCACGGCGCCGGCCTTTGCTCCGGGTGCTCCAGCGCCCGCGACTCAAACTGGACCATTGCCGCAGGCGGGGGAATACGCGCAGCTTGTCGCGCTCCGCGGAGCTGCATCGACACGTTATGGAAGCAACCATCCTAGAATGATTTCCCTGTCCGCCGCTGTCGATGAAGCTTCTAAGATCGCATTAGCTGACAAGGCACGCAGCGAGGCCCTGACGCTGGCGCTGCTGGGGGAGTTAAGCAGAGCGCAACAAGACCGTCAGCAACTCGCAACGTCGTACGGAAATGCACATCCCCTGATGCAGGAAAATCTTGCCACTATCGGCGCTCTCGAGCGCGCGCTGGGTCAGATGCCGTCGAATGGACTCTAGTGGCGTGCAGCGAGGCTCGCTCTAGTCGAACATCTTCGAGATCGACTCGTCGTTGGCGATACGCCGGATGGCCTCACCGATGAGAGGGGCGAGGGAGATCGTGCGGATCTTCTTCGCCTTCTTCACATGATCAGGCGCACTGATCGTGTCGGTGATCACCAGCTCTTTCAGCTGCGACTTGTCGATGTTCTCTGCCGCGCCGTTCGACAGCACGCCGTGCGTGACATAGGCCGCGACTTCCTTGGCGCCGTTTTTTAGCAGGGCGTCAGCCGCGTTGATGAGCGTGCCGCCCGAGTCCGTCATGTCGTCGATCAGGATGCACTTCCGTCCGGCGACGTCGCCGATGATGTTCATGACTTCGGACTCGCCCGCCTTCTCGCGGCGCTTGTCCACGATGGCGAGATCGACCTCGAGGCGCTTGGCCAACGCACGGGCGCGAACCACGCCGCCGACGTCCGGCGAGATGACCATAAGGTCCTTGTGGCCATACTTCTTGAGAATGTCGTCCGCCATTTCCGGCTGGGCGAACAGGTTGTCGGTCGGGCAGTCGAAGAAGCCCTGGATCGGCGCGGAGTGCAGGTCGACCGTGACGACGCGATTGACCCCGGCGACCGTGATCAGGTTGGCGACCAACTTGGCCGAGATCGGCGTGCGGCCATCGGTTTTGCGGTCCTGGCGGGCATAGCCATAGTACGGCACGACGGCGGTGACGCGGCGGGCGCTGGCGCGCACCAGCGCGTCCGTCATGATCAGCAATTCCATCAGGTGGTCGTTGGCCGGCGCCGAGGTGGACTGGATGATGTAGACATCCTTGCCGCGGACGTTTTCGTTCACCTTCACAAAGACCTCGCGATCCTTGAAGGTTTTCACTTCGGCGTTGGTTAGCGGGATGTCGAGATAGGTGGAAATTTTCTCGGCAAGCGGCCGGTTGGAATTGCACGAGATAATCTTCATCTCATAGCTCTCCCATATCGCTGGCCCGGAAACGGGCCTCGTCATCGGCGTCACGCTTCTGTCGCAGAATCGAACGGGCTGCAATCGTGGGCGATGCGGATTCTGTGGGAGTGATTTCGCCGCAGCAATGTGCGGCCCAAATGCCGCAGCCCAACAAACGTGCAGGCGACACGCGCTAGCGCATCAGGCGAGGAGCATGATTCCCGTCATGTTTCTCCCGCAGTCGCGCTGTCCCGCCTTCACCGAGGCGCGATGGGAAAAGTAATCCTCAGGCTGGGTCAGCGTGTCGTCGGCCAGCGCATCCATGTGGGCGACACCCAGCCGCGCGAGACGGCCGAGGCAATAGCGCTTGAGATCAAAGTACTGGCGATCACCCTGGCCCGCCGCAAACAGGTGTTCGGCCCATGGCGTTGCGTCCAACACGGCATCGGCCAGATCGGGGCCGACTTCGAAGGATTGCTGCGACAGGCAGGGGCCGACGCCCGCCACCGTTTTCGACGGGTCGGCGCCGAGCTGGCCCATCACCTCGACCGCGCTTTCGATCACGCCGCCAACCGCGCCGCGCCATCCGGCATGGATAGCGGCGATCACGCCATTGTGCGGGTCGCACAGGACGATGGGCGCGCAGTCCGCCGCCAGCACGCCGAGCAGAAGGCCGGGGCGCTTCGTGACAAGTGCATCGCATTCGGGGCGTTCATTGGGTTCGTACGCCTTGTCGGTGGCGATGGCCTTGGCCGAATGGATTTGCCGGGGCGATGCCAGCCCTTCGAGGGACGAGCCGAGCGCCTGGCAGACGCGGCGTCTGTTTTCCGTCACCTTCTCCGGTTCATCGCCCGAGCCATGGCCGCAGTTCAGCGAACCATAGACACCGGTGGAAACGCCGCCTCGCCGGCCGAAGAAGCCGTGGCGGACGTGCATGGAGAAGCGCTTGAGCGCGGGGGCTTCTTCAGAAGGAGGACGTTCGATGGTCATCAAGCCTCCTCAGAACCCCTGCGCCGGGCCAAGCGACGGCGCGCTGATCGCAATCGCCTTGAATCGTTCGCCCATCTGAGCTGGCGAGACAAGCGTTTCGATTGCGGCCGACATTTCGCGCGCGCGGGCAGGATTGGCGTCGCCCAGCACTTTCTCGCGGATGCTCGCGCCCAGCTTGTTCAGCAGCACGCCTTGCGCCAGCGGCCCATCTACTTGGAGCTTCGCCGCGCGCGCCAGCCCTGCGAGCCGACCGAAGTCGACATCGGCGGTGAGATCCGAGCCGCCCGGATCGGACAGCGGGTGAACCTGCTGTCCTTGCGAGTAGGCGCGCAGTGTATCTGCAGGCGACGTTGTGTCGGGCCCGTAGTCGACGAACAGCGCGCGGCCGGGGTGTTCGCTGAACCGCCGCGTGAGCTTGTCCACGAGCAGTTCCAGCGCTGGCGTGTGCTCAACCTCGTCGCTGGTCGGCGATAGGCCGGGCGGAAGGTCCACCGGGGGGCTGAGGCCGAACACCAGTTCGCGCTTCGCATTCAGTCCCACCTGCCGCTCGCGCCAGGCGCCCGCGACGCGCACAAACTGGCGGATGGGCAGGCAGTCGAGGAATTCATTCCCGACAATGATGGCAGGCCCCGGCGGTGCATCATCGATGCTCTCGACATGCCGGATCGTGTGAGCCGCGAGCGTGCGCTTCTGTTCCTCGCGGAGGAGCGGGCTGGCCTCGACCAGCGTGACATCCAGCGCTTCGCTGAGCCGTGGAAACATGCGGATCATGCGCAGCATGTCCTTCATCATCGTGCCGCGGCCGGGGCCCATCTCGATGAGGTTCAGTTTTTTCGGCAGGCCCATGTGAGTCCACTGGATGCCTGTCCAGACGCCCAGCAGTTCGCCGAACACCTGGCTGGTTTCGGGGGCTGTCGTGAAATCACGATTGAAGCCAGCCCGCGTCGCGTAATAGCCCGCGTGCGGATCGTGCAGGCATATCATCATGTAGAGCGACACGGGCATGGGGCCGTCGCGGCTGATTAGCTCCGCGATGCGGGTCCTCAGCTCGCCGCCGCTCACGCCGCCTTCGCCGCGTCCGTGCCGGTGTTACGGTTGGACCACCAGATCAGGAAGACGCCGCCGATGATCATCGGGACCGATAGCAGCATGCCCATGGTGAACCATTCCGGCATGATGCCCTGCGTGAAGTTGTCGGGCTCGCGGAAGTTCTCAACGAACGTGCGCGACAGGGCGTAACCGATCAGGAAGATGCCCGCGACCATGCCTGGCTTGCGCAGCAGCCTCAGCTTGTACACGGCAACCCAGCAGACGATGAACAGCAGGATGCCTTCGAGGGCGGCCTCATAAAGCTGGCTGGGATGAACCAGCGGCTTGTTCTCGACCGAACCCCAGGCGCGTGCGCTCCAGTCGTAGTCGGGGAAGCGCATCGCCCATGGCGCGTCGGTCTGGCGGCCGAACAGTTCGCCGTTGATGAAGTTCGCGACGCGCACGAGGAAGATGCCGATCGGCGCAGCCGCGCACGCGACATCGCCAAGGCTGAGCACCGGGATCTTGCGAATGCGCGCGGTGAGGAACACGGCGAGGATCGCGCCGATCAGGCCGCCGTGGAAGGACATGCCGCCCTCCCACATGCGCAGGATGAACATCAGGTCGCCCGTGGGCCCGAACAGTTTCTCGGACTCGTAGGGGATCGTGTAGAACAGGATGTAGCCAATCCGCCCTCCGAGCAGGATGCCGATCATGGCGTAGAAGGCGAAGTCGTCGATATCCGCCCGCTGCATCGGCCCCTTGGGCGCGTCTCCCCAGAGGCGGGCCGTGGAGACCACGCGCACGGCGTACCACCAGCCCAGCACAAGGCCGAAAATGTAGCCGAGCGCATACCAGCGCACAGGGAACTCGAGGAACGGGACGGTAAACGCCGCCGGATCGATGCGGGGAAAGGGAATTTCCAGGGGAATGTACATGAGGCGACCCTGTAGCGCATGCAGGGGCATCTTTGAAATCCCCGGCCGTTAGGCCCATATAGATACCGGCTCCTGTGACGGGGTCTACCGCGGAGGCGCATATGCAGACCAAGAGCCCCCTAATGGACGATTTCGCCCGCATTATGCAGGGCGCCGCCGGCATGGCGCAGGCCGCAAATGATGAGGCAAAAGCGCTTTTCCGCTCGGTTGTGGAGCGGACCGTGGCCGATGCCGACCTCGCCAAGCGCGAGGAAGTGGAGGCGCTCAAGACGCTGGCGCGATCTGCGCTGGAGCGGGCGGAGGCGCTGGAAAAGCGCGTCGCCGAACTGGAAGCGAAACTTGGGGAGAAGCCCTGAAGGGCGATTCTCACTCCAAAACCCTTAACCATGACGCCATTGTGGGACGCGCCGACGCTCTATAGCGTTTGCAGCAATGGCCCTTCCGCCTTGATTCTTGGCGCCTTGATTACCGGCGACTGACGCCCTGACTACTGGAGGACCCGATGTCGCAACTCGACTCTTACTCTGCCGGCTCTCATGACCGTGCGATGGACGTCGTTGAGCAGACGCTGCTGGCGGCCGACTGGGCGTGCGAGCGTTCAGAAGAGGGCGTGATCCATTGCGCGTCACTGACGCGCTGGGGCGAATTTGGCGGCATGTTCGCCTGGCGCGACGAGCCTGCCTGCCTGAACTTCTCGCTCACCATCGACCTGCGGGCGCCGACGGCAAAGAACTCGGCTATCTCCGAACTGCTGCGCCGGATGAACGAGCGGCTGTGGCTTGGCCACTTCGACTACTGGACCGACGAGGGCGTGGCCGTGTTCCGCCACACCATCCCGATGCTCGACCGGCTTTCGCCCGATCCGGGTGAGATCGCCGCCATCCTGGCTGCAGCCCTTGATGCGGCGGACCAGTTCCTGCCCGCGTTCAACTTCGTCGTGTGGGCCGGCAAGTCGGCGGAAGAAGCTGTTGCCGCTGTCGCGTTCGAGACAGCCGGCGAGGCCTGATCCCCATGGCCGCGAGCGACGCATCGCGGCTGAAGCACGCCGTTCTGATCGGTGCAGGCCGCATGGGCTCGGCGATGGCGCGCGGGTGGCTGGGCGATCTGGCCGGCGCCGGGATTTCACGGCTTTCTGTTGTTGAGCTGGCTCCGGGCGATGATGTGAGGGAGGCGGCCGCCTCCGGGCACGTCGCGCTCAATCCTGCGCCCGAGCCAGCCGACCTGCTGATCCTCGCGATCAAACCGCAGAGCTTTGGCGGAAGCGCCGATGCGCTCAAAGCCTGGGTCGGGCCACAGACATTCGTTGTGTCGATCATGGCGGGGCTTACCACCGCCCAGATTTCAGCTGCGCTCGGTTGCGAGAAGATCGCCCGCGCAATGCCGAACACGCCGGGCGCCATTGGCATGGGCGCAACCGGCTTTGCGCTGTCCGAAGCATGCGACGACGACGAAGCCGAGATGACTTCCGCGTTGCTCGAGCCTCTGGGGCTTGTCGTTGGCCCGTTGAAGGAGTCGCAGATGGACGCGGTCACCGCCGTGTCTGGCTCCGGCCCTGCCTATGTCTTTCTGCTCGTTGAAGCCCTTGCGGCGGCAGGGCGGGCAGCCGGCCTGCATGAAGCGGACGCGAATGCGCTGGCGCGCGAGACGATTATCGGCGCCGGCGCGCTGCTGAGCGAGTTCGCCGAGGCGCCGGCGGATATGCGCCAGCAGGTGACGTCTCCGGGCGGCACGACCGCTGCGGCGCTTGACGTGCTGATGGCGCCCGGCGGCATGCCCGACCTGATGCGCAAGGCGGTGGAAGCTGCGGTAAAGCGCGGCGCGGAGCTGGCGAAAGAGTCCGAGAAGAAGGCCTAGCTGTTGGCCGGCTAGTAGGCCTAATCCTCCTCATCGCCCATGCCCTTGGGCCGTTCCCGGTCCAGCGGCAGGCGGATTGTGGCGCGCAGGCCGCCCAGTTCTGACTTTCCGAGCGTTGCATCGCCGCCGTGGGCACGCGCCGTGTCGCGCGAGATGGTGAGGCCGAGGCCGACGCCCGAGACGTTCTGGTTGCGAGAGGCATCCAAACGGCTGAACGGCCGGAAAGCATCCTCGTAGTTCTCGGGCGGGATGCCGGGGCCGTCATCCTCGACTGTCACAACCGCCTCGCCAGAGCCGGATGACACCGTCACACGCACGCGCTTGCCATGGTCGGCTGCGTTGTTGGCGAGGTTGGAAATCGCGCGCTTCATGGCCAGAGGCCGCAACCGCATTGTCACGGGCGATGGCGCCACGAATTCAAGCTGGCTTCGCGCATCAGCCGCAATCACAGCTTCGCGCGCGATCGCTGCGAGATCTGCCTGCAGCGGCTGTTCGCCTTCCTCGCCGCGCGCGAAGGCGAGATAGCCATCCAGCATCCGCTCCATCTCTTCGATGTCTTTCTTGGCGGGGCCGATATCGTAGTCCTTCGGCGCAAGCGCGAGTTCAAGCTTCAGGCGCGACAGTGGCGTGCGCAGGTCATGGCTCACGCCCGCAAGCATGGCGGTGCGCTGATCGGCATAGCGGCGGATGCGGTTGCGCATGCGCAGCAGCGAGCGCGCGGCCTTGCGAACTTCGATGGCGCCGGAGGGCTTGAAATTCGGCACGTCCTCGCCGCGACCAAAAGCGTCGGCCGCCCAGGAGAGCTGCAGGATCGAGCGCACCTGATTGCGCAGGAAGAGGTAGGACGTCACCAGAAGCAGGATGCTGAACGCCACGGTCCACACGATGAAGATGTGCGCTGTGATGATGATCACGCGCTTGCGGTCCATGCGCGCTTCCAGCAGGCCGTCTGACTTCAGGATGCGCACGGTCAGCTGGTCGCCGGGCAGGTAGCGGTAGGCGATCTGGCTGCCGGGAAAGTTGATCGCCAGCTCGCGCGCAAGTTCGATGCAGCACTCGCTGCCCGGCGGCGTCTCAAGCGTTGTGGCTCCCGGCGTGAAGGTCACCGCCATCATGCCGCGACGCTGGAAGTTGGCGACCAGCTGCGGCCACGTCGCGGGAGACAGCGTGCGCTGGTCGTCGACGAAGGATAGCTCTTCGGCCACGCTGCGCGAGAGCTTGGCGTTCACTTGCTCCACGTGCGTGTAGAAGAAGAACAGCGTCATCGACACGACGAAGATGATCATCGGCACAATGAGGATCAGGATGTGGCGGGCCTGATAACCTCGCGGTGTGTAATCGCGCAGGCGCATGTCAGTCGCCCGTCAGCCGGTAGCCGACGCCGCGCACGGTCTGCAGGTGCACCGGCTCGCGCGGGTCGCGCTCGATCTTGCGGCGCAGGCGCGTGACCTGCACATCGACCGAGCGCTCGACGCCCGCCGATGTCAGCACGGCCAGTTCGTGCCGCGAGATCGGTGCGCCGGTGCGGGCGGCGAGAATGGACAGCAGCTGCGTCTCGCTTTCGGTGAGGCGCACGAGGCGGCCGTCCTTGCGAAGCTCGCCCTTGCCGACATGGAAGATCATGCCGGAGAGCTTGATCTCCTCGATCGGCGTTTCGGGCGTCAGGCGCTTGAGCACCGACGTGATGCGCAGGGCGAGTTCTTCCGGTTCGAACGGCTTGGGAAGGTAATCGTCAGCGCCGAGCTTCAGGCCTTCGATGCGCTCTGCCGGAAGCGCGCGGGCGGTGAGCAGGATCACGGGGGTGTCCGAGCGCTGCTCGCGCATGTGTTTCAGCAGGGAGAGGCCATCCTCGCCTGGCATCATCACGTCGAGCACCACCAGATCGAACGACATGGTCGACATCAGCTTGCGCGCGCTGGCCGCATCGCGCGCCACGGTGACGTCGTGGCCCTCGCGCGTAAGATAGCGTTTCAGCAAGTCGCGCAGGCGGTCGTCGTCGTCGACCGCCAGGATGTGGCCGGTGCGCTGGGTCAATTCGAGCCCCTGAGGCGCAGCAGGTCGGCGAGCATGCGTCGCGCGCCGGTGACGGCTTCAGGGCCGGCGGCGAGAAAGGCCTGACGCAGGATTTCCCGGCGATGCTCTGTCGCCTCGCGCGCGAACGATGCGCCGGCCAGCGTCAGCGTGACCAGGCGGCGGCGGCGGTCGCGCGGATCGGTCTCGCGGGTCAGCAGCCCGCGCGCCTCAAGCTGGTTGAGGTTGCGGGCAAGGGATTGCTTGGGAGCGGCAAGGCGTATGCGAAGATCGCCCACATCCATTGGCCCAAGGTCATGGATTTCCTGCAGGATATCCATCTCGGGTGAGGAAATGTTCGCAGCCGTTCCGACCGCCTCGGTCAGCTGGGCCAGCTTGCGCGCCGCTGCCCGGATGAGGGCCGCACCCTCGTTCAGGTCCTGGTCGCGCAGGTACAGCCGTCCGTCGCCGGCTGCGCTTGCGCCGCCGGGCGGGAGAGATACGGGGAGGGGTCGGTTGACAGGCATGGCCACGACCGGACAATGAGAGTTCAGGACGCGAAACTCAAGCTCATCCGGGGGCAATGATCAAACAGATCACGCCCTGTTTTCAACGTGCCTCCCAGGACAAGAGAAATGGCTGCTCCCTCTCCCAACTTCGTCCCTTATGACGACCGCGACGGCTGGATCTGGCTGGACGGCAAGATGGTGCCGTGGCGGGAGGCCAAAATCCACGTACTGACGCATTCACTGCACTATGGCTCCTGCGTGTTCGAGGGCGAGCGCGCCTATGAGGGCAAGGTGTTCCGCTCGACGGACCACTCGAAGCGTCTGCACAAATCGGCTGAGCTGGTCGGCTATAAATGCCCCGTGCCGGTGGCCGAGCTGGACCGGATCAAGCTTGAGGTCATGGACAAGAACGGCCTGTCGGATTGCTATATCCGGGCGTTCTCCTGGCGCGGCTCCGAGATGATGGGCGTCAGCGCGCAGCAGGCCTCGATCCGCACCTGCGTGGCCGTCTGGTTCTGGGGCAACTATTTCGCCGACAAGACCAAGGGCATCCGCGTGACCATGTCGGAGTGGAAGCGCCCGTCGCCGGAGACGATCCCGTCGGCGGCGAAGGCGGCCGGGCTCTACATGATCTGCACCATGTCCAAGCACAAGGCGGAGGCCGAGGGCTTCTCGGACGCGCTGATGCTCGACTATCGCGGCTATGTCGCGGAGCTGACCGGCGCCAACGTGTTCCTCATCCGCGATGGTGCGATCCACACGCCGACACCGGACTGTTTCCTCAATGGCTTGACGCGGCAGACCGTGATCGAGCTGGCGCGCGCGCGGGGCTTCGAGGTGATCGAGCGCCACATCACACCGGAAGAGCTTTCCAGCTTCTCCGAGTGCTTCATCACCGGATCGGCGGCGGAAGTGACGCCGGTAGCCGAACTCGCGGGCCATCACTACAAGCCCGGCAACATCACCGGCACGCTGGCCGATGACTACAGCCTGCTCGTGCGCGGCAAGATCTCGCTGGAGCAGATCAGGTCGCGCGGGGAGTAACACTTTCGACGCTTAAGTTTCTCCCGCAGGCCTCATCCTGAGTCTGTCGAAGAACGAGGCCGTGATAGCGGCGCGCGACAACACTTCTATTTGAGCGTCGCAAGCAGGTCCGCGATCCGCACCGAGATGAAACGGATGGCGGAGTCTGCCACGCCGTAGGGGACGAGCAGCCGCTCGCCCACCTTCATGGCGCCACAAGTATAAACGACGTTGGGAACATAGCCTTCCCGCGTCTCATCGACGGGAGCGAGGAAGGGTTCGATCGAGCGGCCCAGCACCCGCAATGGGTCTTTCTTGTCGAGCAAGACGGCGCCGATTGAATACTGTCGCATCGCCCCAACACCGTGGGTCAGCACGAGCCAGCCCTCATCAAGCTCTATGGGCGAGCCGCAATTGCCCATCTGTACGAGCTCCCACAGGTATTTCGGCCCGAGGATGCGCTTGCCGTAGTTCCAGATGAAGCGATCGTCGGTCTGCATGAAGTAGAGCGACTCATGATCGAGCCGGCCGATTGCAGCGTAGCGCCCGTCCAGCTTGCGCGGGAACAGGGCGAGGCCCTTGTGCTGGGCCGCCGCGCCGCGCAACGGCGTGAGTTGAAACTCCGAGAACTGCTCTGTCGTCAGCATCTCGCAGCCGACCTCTGTGCCGGAATAGGCTGTATAGGTGCCATAGAAATGCTTGGAGCCGTCATCTTCGGTGAACTGCACGAGGCGCAGATCCTCAAGCCCGTTCTTCTGCGCGCGCGTCACAGGAAAGATCACCACGCCGGACAGGGGCGATGATTCATGTCGCCGAACCGTCACAGGTCCGCCTTCGCCAGCATGGTTCTGGGTCGCAGCTGCGATGGCGAACGGTGTTTCTGGCCAAAGCGTGAAATTGCCATCAGTGGTGGCGACGCCTTCGCGGAAGGAGATCGACGAAATATGCCCTTCGCCCACTGTGCGCAGCGAGAGCACAAACCTGATGGCGCCGTCGCCGACGCCTGACTGATCAGGGTGGGGCACGATGGAAGGATTCATAACGGCCGCCGCCGCATAGGAATACTCGTGGCTGAAGTAGGCGCCGATCAGCTTGGCATGGCCCTCGCTCACGTTATCGAGGCCGCCGATCATCTCGCGGACATGGTTAAACCGCGCCATGAAGATCGAATGTGTCTGCCAGTGCCGGCCAAAGAAGTCTCCGTCTACACGATCGAGATACCGTCGGCATTCCTCGTCGCTTAGTTCCAGGACTTTCTTCACAATGCGCTCGGCGCGATTCATGATTCCGGATGCTGTGCCACGCGGTTCGGCCGAAATGCTGAACGCCCGCAGCACAACGCGGGAGGGATCGGCGCGGAGCTGCGTGTCGAAGTGCTTCAGTTCCAGAGGTGATCCGCCAAAAGCCATGTGCGAGATATCAGCTTGTGGTTGGCAATGAGAAGAGTCCGCCGCGGATGGAGACGGCGGCCAGCTGATAACTCAGTATCGATTCCGCGCCGTGATTGCGGCTGAGCCCCGCAATTGTGAGTGCGTCATGGCATATGCCGTCTTCAGGTCTGGCAAGCGCCAGTCCGTGGACGTTGTGGCCGCCGAACCATTCGAATGCGAGGCGCGCACCCTGGACATGTGGCATGTCGCCGGTCGCGCGCCATGCGGCGAAGCAGGCGTCAACCGTGGCCAGCGCCTCAATCGGTTGCTGGTCGAAGTGCGCATGATCGGCGCGAGTGTCGGCGAAAGAACTGGTGGCGACCGGTGCGAACCAGCCCTGCCGTGTGACCTGTAGCGTCATCAGATGCTCAAGCGTCTCAAGGCCAGCCGACAGCATTTCCCCATTCTGCAAACGCTCGCCCGCGAGGATCAGCGCTTCCGGCAGTCTCGCATTGTCATAAGCGAAGCACGGTTCAAACCAGTGATGGCCTTGCGCTTGTCCCGCCTTGGCCGCTTGCAAAAGAGAAGCTGCCGCCGTCTCGATGAAGCGAGCCGACTCCGACGGGTCTATCACGCAGTGCTCAGCGGCGAGACAGGCCTTGATCAGCAGGGCGTGCGAGCGAAGGGACGTCCAGGTCTGCATATGCTGGATGACTTCCCGCGCGAGGTCGGCCGCCCAGTCACGCAGTTCCGCCTGCGGCCAGTCACGCGCCATGAGGCACAAGGCCTCCAGAGTGCGGGCACAGCAATCGTCAGATCCACCCTCATCCAGCCAGCGCCTGTCAAAGCCCATGAAGTTGCGGAAGCGACCTGTTTCCTGGTTCCATGCGTGGTTCAGGAATGCAGCGCACGATCCCGCCAGTTTCAGCGTCCCCGGATCAAGGGGCCCCTCCCTGGACAGCCGTGCGAGCAGGTTCAGCACTCTCGCATTGTCATCCGAGCAATACCCGTGACGACGGTCAGGGGCCCCGAAGCGCGAGTGCTGCATCACGCCGCAATCGTCCGACATCCGCAGCAGGCCTTCCAAGGTGGGATGCGACAGCTGTCGGAAGGCATCCTCAACGCGGCGTTCGTAAGAGGAGCGGCAAGCAAGGGCCAGCCCGGCCGTCTCCTGCGCCACTTTGCGCCAGCGTGTCGGCTCACCTGACCTGTACGCGCGACGCGCCATGGCTTCGCGGCGCGTATCGTTCGACAGCAGATCGATAATTTCGTGCGCGAAGGCGCGCGTGTCGTTGAACGGGCAGAGCACGCCGACGCCATCAGCCAGCGCTTCCTTCGCATGCCAATACGGCGTCGAAATCACAGGCTTGCCCACCGCAATCGCGTAGGTGAGCGTGCCCGACGTGATCTGGGCTTCGGTCAGATAGGGCGTGACGTAAAGGTCCGCAGCCTGCAGGAGGTCGATAAGCTCTTCATCGCCCACAAAGCGGTTGATGAAACGCAGGCGGCCTTCCACACCAAGCGAGGTTGCAAGTGCGATCAGGCTATCGCGATATCTCTCGCCTTCGTTCCGGACAAGATGCGGATGCGTTGCGCCGACGATGACATAGGTCGCGTTGGCATGCTGCACGAGTATCGCAGGCAAGGCCCGGATGATCGTTTCGATCCCCTTGTTGGGCGACAGCAAGCCGAACGACATGATCACTTTTTCGCCCGAAAGTCCCAGCGGAGCCTTGAAGGGTTCGGTGGGAGAGAAAGGCCGCTCCGGCGCGCCATGCGGAATTACGTGGACCTTGCGCGGGCCAGCGCCATGCACGCGCTCCAGAATGTCTGCGCCCAGTTCCGTCATCACGATCACGGCAGAAGCTATCCGCAGGATCTCGTCGAGCACGCGCTTTTGCGTCGGAGATGGGTTTTCAAGCACGGTGTGAAGCGTAACAACTACCGGCATCCGCAAGCGACGCAGCAGCCGTAGGATGTGCGAGCCGGATTCGCCGCCATATATGCCGAACTCATGCTGCAGGAACACGACTTCGACGCCCGAGCGGTTCAGGCTATCTGCTGCTTGCTCGTAGGCGGGAAGGTCATCCTGCGGAATGACGTGGGTAACGGCATCTGGATAATCGCGCCCATTGGCGCTGTCTTCCATCGCCACAACGCTCCAGCTCGTGTGCGGCAAAGCTAACCGGAGGCTCTCAAAGGAGTCGCGTGTGAAGGTGGCGATGCCGCACTTCCGGGGCGGGAAGTTCCCGATCATCGCTGCTCGACGCAGCCGCGTAGGCGCTGCTTCAATACGCTCCGCCTTCAGGGACCGTACGATGGCAGACGCTGAATCAAAGCCCATGGAGGTTCCTGCATATCGTGCTTGACCGACCCCCGCAGTCGAAACGCTCGCATACGCAGCAAGTTCCCCCACGACACGAAAGGCGTCGCGTCGCTGACGGAATGTCCGAAAAGACCTTGAATTCAGAGATATCGCTATGGCTTAGCAGCGCTTAAAGCGCTGCAGCAATGCGTGACGCCTGCTCGCGCAGCACGGCCATGTCGGCCGGTTTGCCGCCGTGATGTGGCTGAAGCGGCAGGTTTGCGAAACGCGGGATAACGTGGACATGCAGGTGGAACACGGTCTGCCCCGCCGGGGCGCCGTTGAACTGCGTGACGATCACGCCATCGCAGCTGAGCGCCTTCACTACGGCGTTCGAGAGTTTCTGCACGGCTGCGAACAGCACGCCCAGGCGATCAGCCGGGAACTCCATCAGGTTGCGCGCTGTCGTATCCTTCGGGATGACGAGGCAATGGCCTTGGCTTTGGGGAAAGATGTCCATGAAGGCGAGAACGTTGTCGTCCTCGAAAATCTTCACGCACGGGGCTTCGCCGCGCAGGATTTTCGCGAAGATGTTTGCGCTGTCGTAGTCGCCGGCAAGGCTCATCAGAACCCCTCCTCGTCATGCTCTTCGGTCTGCTGCAGGTCCAGCTTGCGGAAAGGCGTATAGGCCCGCAACTCGTTGATGCCTTCCTCGACCGCTCTGCGCTCGCTGTCGAGATAATTCGCAACCGCCGTTCTCAAACCCGGGTGAGCGATCCAGTGGGCCGACCGGGTGAGGCGGGGCTCATATCCTCGCGTGAGCTTGTGTTCGCCCTGCGCGCCAGCCTCCACGAAGGCGAGGCCGCGCTCGATGGCGAAGTCGATGGCCTGATAGTAGCAGACCTCAAAATGCAGGAAGGGCCGATCAACCGCGCGGCCCCAATAGCGGCCAAAGACCGTGTCCGATCCGATCATGTTGAGGGCGCCCGCGATTGGACGCCCGTTCTCCATCGCAAGGATCAGCAGGCATTTATCCGCCATGCGATCGTGCAGCATCTGGAAGAATTCGCGGTTGAGGTAGGGCGATCCCCATTTGCGGCCACCCGTGTCCATGTAGAAATAGAAGAACGCATCCCAGTGATGCTTGCGCAGGTCCGCGCCCGACACACGGATGATGTCGAGACCTTCCTGCGCCTCGCGGCGCTCCCGCCGCAGCATCTTGCGTTTGCGAGAGGAGAGCGCCGCCAGGAAGTCCTCGAATGTCTTGTAGCCGCGATTGACCCAGTGGAATTGCTGGTCTTCGCGGAGCAAAAGCCCGCTCGCGCCCAGCATGCTCCAGGTTTCCTCATCGAGGAAATTGAAGTGCGCTGAGGAGACGCGCCATTTCTGCGCCGCCTCGGTGATGGCCTGGCCCAGCGCATGGCGGATCGAGAGCGCGTTGGGCCCATGCGCCAGCAGTCGGCGGCCTGTCACCGGCGTGAACGGCACGGCGCAAAGCAGCTTGGGATAATATCGCCCGCCTGCGCGATGCAGCGCATCGGCCCAGGAATGATCGAACACGAACTCGCCGCGCGAATGTGTTTTCAGATAGAGTGGAGCGCCGCCGACGAGCGTACCGGAAGCATCGTGCGCCAGCATGTGGCGCGGCGTCCACCCGGTGGCGGGTTCGGCGCATCGGGTCCGCTCGCAGGCGTCCAGAAAGTCCCACTCCAGAAAAGGGTCATGACGCTCGCCGGGCGGGTTGGCGATGGCGTTCCATTGCGCGCGGTCGATATCTCCCATCGCCTCGGTGATGGAGAGGGAAAGCGTGGTCCTGTCCGCTGTATCGTCAGCCAAAGGCGTCCTCGGAGCATGCTCCCAAGAAGACTATATCGTGTTCGCGAACGACTTTGCGAGAGCCGGACTGAATCCTTCGAAAATCGGCGCGGCGCCATGCGCGCGGGCGGCGGCAAGATCGGGCAGGCTGCGGATTGTCCACGTCACACGCGGGATATGGCCGAACTGCTCGGCAATCGGGGCCAGAACGGAATAATGCGGGGCGAAATAGCTGGCCGCGCCCTGATCGGCGCGTAAGGCCTTCTCGACCGCAGCCCCTTCCTTGCCCGGTTCATCCGGCTCTATGAGCATGCCGATGGGGCGATCCACAATCTCGCGTTCGAAATGCCAGATTGTTGGCTCGTCAAAGCTCATGACGGCGGCCGGAGCGTTCGAAAATCTCATTGCGCCAATGAGGGCTGGAATGCCTGTGCGGTTTCTATCCTGCAGGCCGGGTATCCGGTCGATCTTCATTTCGACCAGTGTCGGCAGCCCGGCCATGGCCTCCAGCGCTTCTTCCAAGGTCGGTATGATCGAGCCATCCGGTAGATGAAGTTTTCGCAGGTCTAGAAACGACAGCGCATCGACCCGCTCGGCCCGCCCGCACATCCGCTCCAGCGTGGCGTCGTGGAACACAACCAGCTTCCTGTCGGCCGTCACCCGGACATCCAGCTCGCAGCCCACACCCTCGCGCGCGGCGGCCTCGAAGGCGCGCAGCGAATTCTCCGGAATGTCGCCGCCCCACAGCCCGCGATGGGCATAGGTAAAAGCAGCGACATCGAAGCTGGTCTCGCTCACTTGAACTCGACCACCGCGTCGACTTCCACAGCAACGCCAAGCGGCAGCACCGGGCAGGCGACAGCCGAGCGGGCATGGCGGCCCTTGTCGCCGAAGGCTTCAACCATCAGGTCCGAACAGCCATTCACCACCTTCGGAATATCCACGAAGTCCTTCGCCGCATTGACGAAGCCGCCGAGCTTCACGATGCGTGTCACGCGCTCAAGGTCGCCCAGCGCGGCCTGTATCTGCGCGAGCAGGTTGATGCCGCAGGCGCGTGCCGCGTGCTGTCCCTGTTCAAGCGTCACGTCCTCGCCAAGGCGGCCCTTGATGAGGCCATCGGGCGTCACGCTGACCTGGCCCGAGATGAAGAGCAGGTTTCCGGTGATCACCCACGGCACATAGTTGGCGACAGGCGGGCGCGCATCCGGCAGCGTTACGCCAGCGGCCTTGAGGCGATCGGATACGGACATGACATTCCCTCAGCGAAAGTTCGATTGCACCTGGCGTTTAGCCGTCTAACTGCGTTGCGGCCAGCCCTCGCGCACTCAATCCTTCTTCCGCCCATGCTCGATGCGTGCGCCACGCCCGGTCATCACGGCTGCGTCGCCGAATTTCTCGCGCGCCTTGTCGGCGGCGCGTTCGGCCTTGGCCCGCTTCAGCGATTGCGGATCGGCCAGGTCCAGCGCATCGGCCCGCGCATCGACCAGCTCCGAAATGCCAACCCCCAATAGGCGATAGCGCTGCCCGGCGGCCTCGCGCGCCAGCATGGGCTTGGCGGCGCGGAAGATCGCCTGCGCCAGCTGTGTCGGCTCGTTCAGGGAGACGCGGCGGGTGAAGCTCTTGAAGTCGTGGGTCTTGAGCTTCAGCGTGACGACGCGGCCCTCGACAGCGGAGCCCTTGGCGCGATCCGCCGTGCGCTGTGATAGACGCCAGAGAACATCCTCCAGCGTGCGCGGGTCCGAGATGTCTTCGTTGAACGTCGTTTCTGAGGAGACGCTCTTGCGCTCTCCGCTGGGGTCCACCTTGCGGTCGTGCCTGCCGAAGGCGCAATTGTGCAGCCACAGGCCAGTCTCGCCATAGCGGCGGATCAGCGTCTTGGCGTCGATCTTCTGGATGTCGCCGACCGTGCGGATGCCGTCCCCATTCAGCTTCTTCTCAAACTGCGCGCCGACCCCGCCGATCACACGCACGGACTTGTCCGCGAGGTAGGTGGGCGCCTCCTCGATGGAGAGCGCGAAGAAGCCGCGCGGCTTGTCGGCCTCGGACGCGGTCTTGGCGAGGAACTTGTTGCTGGCAAGGCCAACCGAGATGGTGAGGTTCAACTCTGTCTCGATCCGCTTCTGCAGCTTCATGAGGCTGATCGCGGGCGGCGCGCCGTGCAGCGCATCCGTGCCCGACAGGTCGAGATAGGCCTCGTCGATGGAGACAGGCTCCACCAGCGGGGTCAGCTCCTGCATCAGCGCCCGGATGCGTCTGCCCTCCTGGACGTAGAGGTCCATCCGGCCTTTGATAACGACGGCGTTGGGGCAGAGCTTCAGCGCCTTGAACATCGGCATTGCGGAGCGGACGCCATAGGTGCGCGCCACGTAGCAGCACGTCGACACCACGCCGCGCTTGCCACCGCCTACGATGACGGGAAGGCCGGCAAGCTCGGGCGCGTCGCGCTTCTCGATGGAGGCATAGAATGCATCACAATCGATGTGCGCGACGGTGAGCTCAAACAGCCGCGGATGCGAGACGACTCGTTCCGATCTGCACCCCTGGCAGCGAGCCACTTTCCCGGTCCAGCCGCGAAAGCAATCGCGGCAGGCCATGGGTAAATTTATAGTGCTGATAGCACTGGTCATTGGCGAGTTTCAGTTCGGGACGGAAGTGTTTGTTTTATAGGCGGATTTGTTAGTTCGCAGGTCCAGTCTCGCTGCTCTGCCAGACACAGTTGAAAATAGGCGGTTAATACTCTCAGGTCTAACAACAGAGGACGAAGACGGGAATCAACCCGGGTCCGGTCCTGACAGATGTGCTGATGGCGACGTCTCACGCCAAAAAAGTCCTCGTGGTCGAAGATAACGAGCTCAACATGAAGCTCTTCTGCGACCTGTTGGACGCCTTCGGTTTCGAGACCGTCCAGAGCAGGGACGGTCTGAAAGCCGTTGAGCTCGCGCGCGCCAACAAGCCCGACCTTATCATCATGGACATCCAGCTGCCCGAAGTGTCGGGCCTCGACCTGACGCGCTGGATCAAGGATGACACGTCGATCAAGACCATCCCCATCATGGCGGTCACCGCCTTCGCGATGCGCCAGGACGAGCGTCTCGTGCGTGAGGCCGGATGTGAAGCCTACATGTCCAAACCAATCCAGATGACCGCGTTCATCGCGGAAGTGAAGCGGCTCACGGGTACGCAAACGGCGACGCCCGCGCGGAGGCCATCGGCGCGGAGAGCGACCCGATGAGCGCGCGCGTCCTGGTCGTCGACGATATTGAACAAAACCGCAAGCTGCTGAGCGACAAGCTCCGCAACGAATACTTCCACGTCATCACGGCGGTGGACGGCGAGGACGCCATCGACAAGGCGTTGGCGGAAGAGCCGGACGTCATCCTGATGGACATCATGATGCCGAAGCTCAACGGCGTCGATGCGTGCCGCAGGCTGAAGACGGACGCGCGGACCGAACATATTCCGATCGTTCTTGTGACGGCGCTGAACGAGCGCGAGGATCGCCTGCGCGGCCTTGGCGCCGGCGCCGACGACTTCCTCACCAAGCCGGTCAACGACCTGCAATTGCTGTCGCGCGTGCGCGCGCTGACCAAGTACAAGATGGTCGCCGACGAGCTGCGCAAGCGCGAAGCCTCCGGCAAGCGCATGGGCGCTGTCGATATGGCCGCGCAGGGCCGTGCTTCGGAACCCGCCCGCATCCTGGTTGTTGACGAGAACGAGCGCCAGGCGCGCCGCATATGCCGCTATCTTGAAGGCCTGCACCGGCCGATCTCGCACTCGGAAGCCAACCAGCTAGGCATCTCCGGATCGATGGTCGACCTGCTGATCGTGTCGCTGTCGAACGACAAGCTCGATGGTCTCAAGCTCTGCGCCTATTTCCGCTCGCTGGAATCGACGCGCGACCTGCCGATCCTCGTCGTGTCCGAACCAGACGATGAGAAGAAGGCTGTGCGTGCACTCGACCTTGGCGCCTCCGACATCGTCATCAAGCCGATCGACAGCGAGGAGCTGCTTGCGCGCGTGAAGACGCAGGTGCGCAAGAAGCGCTATCTCGATGCGCTGCGCGCCCGTCTCGACCAGTCGATGGAACTTGCGGTCACCGACCAGCTCACGGGCCTGCACAATCGCCGCTACATGCGCGTGCAGCTCGAGAGCTTCGTGAAGCGCGCCAATATGGGCGGCGCGCCGGTGTCCATCCTGCTGTGCGATATCGACCACTTCAAGAAGATCAACGACATTCACGGCCACGCCGCCGGTGACGATGTCCTGCGCGAGTTCGGCCGCCGCCTGCGCGAGAACATCCGGCCGATGGACCTTGCTTGCCGTTATGGCGGAGAAGAGTTCGTCATCATCATGCCGGAAACCACGCAGGCCCATGCGCAGGAAGCCGGTGAGCGCATCCGCCAGATCGTCGCCGACACGACTTTCTCCATCGCGCGGGGCGATGAGCTTAAGGTCACCATGTCGGGCGGGGTCTCGACCATCATCCCGGACGAGGACACAATGGACGCCCTCCTGAAGCGGGCGGACGATGCGCTCTACCGCGCCAAATCCGCTGGCCGGAACAAGGTCGAGCTGGAAAGCATCGGCTAGGTCCAAACCCGCCGGAAGGGGCGTTCTGGCGCCTTAACTTCGCCGCCGATCGGGGGCATATAGCGGCCATGGACACCTTTACCCCCGGCTCCCAGCCAGGCGAAGCGCGACTTCGCTACCTCGATGCGGATTTCGAGGTTCTCAAGCCCGGCCGCTTCGTGCTGTGCGCCGTCACGCGCAAGCGCATCGCGCTGGAAGACCTGCGTTATTGGAATGTTGATACTCAGGAAGCGTACTTCGACGCAGAGACAGCGTTGAACCGATGGAAACTGCTGAACGGTCGGGACTGACACTTTCGGTCATCATGGCAACGGTCCTGCTTGCAGCGTGCGCGGGGCCGGCTTCTGCGCCATCGCCCATCGCCGACAATCCCGCCGCTGAACCGGTCATCGCCAGCGTGATCGATCCAGAACCACCCCTGCCGCCAGCCGAGCCCTTGATCGTCGCTGACGCGAAGCCCATCCCCCAGTGTTCGACGGAAGCCACGCAGGGCGGGGCGATCGTATGCCGTGCGCCGCCGGGCGCCGTGCTGTCGCTCGATGGCAATCCGGTTGCGCTTACGGACAAGGATGGCTGGGCCGTGATCGGCCTGTCGCGCACACAGAAGACGCCCGCCATCGTCTCGCTTGATCTCGATACCGAAGACGGCATCTTTCCATTGGCCGTCACCGTGCCCGTCCTTATGCGCACTGACACGGTCGCGAAGCTGACGATGGAGTGCAACAAGATCTCTGCGCAATCGCCAGCGGAAAAGCGTCATGCCGAAGCGTCGTGGGTGAAGAAGGACAAGGCGCTCAAGACGTTCGCGAACGCGGCTGCGCCGATGGGGATGATCAAGCCTGCCGAAGGCCCATACTCCAGCCCGTTCGGCGCCGTACGCACCTATATGCCGAAGACGAAGGACTGCGAAGGCTCAACCAGCGTTCACAACGGCCAGGACATCGCCGTCGCCACGGGCACTGAAATCCACGCCCCGATGGCCGGCACAGTCCTGCTCGCCGATCCCGATCTCTACTACGAAGGCGGCGCCGTGTTTCTCGACCATGGCTATGGCCTCGTCTCTGTCATGATGCACATGAGCCGCATCGACGTTGCGGACGGGCAGGTGGTCCAGCAGGGCGATGTGCTGGGCCTGTCGGGCTCGACAGGGCGCGTCACCGGCCCGCATCTTCACTGGGCGATAAAATTCCGCAATGTGACGTCGGACGATGGCGGAACCGACATCTGGCTCGATCCGGTCCTGATGATGGGATTGGCGCTGCCGCAATAACGGGGGGCCAAATGGCCGAGACCAAGACAAAGCTGACCAAGGCCAGCGTGAAGGACTTCATTGCGGCGGTGGAGAACGACACGCGCCGCGCGGATGCGGAAGTGCTTCTCAAGCTGTTCGCCAAGGTCAGCGGCTGGAAGGCCCAGATGTTCGGGCCGACCATCGTTGGCTTCGGCAAGTACGTTTACACCTACGACACCGGGCATTCCGGCGAAGCGCCCATGCTGGGCTTCAGCCCGCGCGCGGCCAATCTGGTGATCTACGGCGGAAGTTATCCCGAGCAGATCGCGCCGATCCTGAAGAAGCTGGGCAAGCACAAGGTCTCCAAGGCCTGCATCTACATCAACAAGCTGGCCGACGTGGACATGGCGGTTCTGGAAAAGCTGCTGGCCGTGGGCCTCGTCAACTTCAAGAAAACGGCGAAGGAAAAAGGCTGGCCTGTCAGCGGGACGTGAAGCGCAAAGCCTTCTATTCGGTCTCTACACGCGCTAAGGGATGAAGCGCCCGTCCGGGGCCGGGAAAAGTGGGGACGTTGTGGTCGTCAAGGTCGTCATCTTTCTCGTGCTCGGCGTCGTCGCCGCCATGTTCGTCGCGCGGCTGATCAACAGCAGACGTCCTCCGCCGGACCAGTGATCGTCAGATCGTAAGGCCTGCAGGTGCGACGCTGGCCAGTGCGGCCTGCATCTCCGGCGTCGCCGGCATGATCTTCCGCGTTTCGAGATTGAGCGCGATAGCCACGGCTTCGCTTGTACACCAGGCCTCCCCCGTGTCGGGGTCCAGCAGCCAGTGCACGAACGAATGCGTTTTCTCCTTCTGGAACCCGCGCCCCGAGCGGATCACGAAGCGGTCGCCCGCGCGTGGCCAGCGGCGATAGGCGAGCCGGTATTCCAGCACAGCCCCGCCGGTGCGCACCGTGTCGCCACGCGCCCGCGCTTGTTCAGCCAGCGTCTCGCGCCACGGCCGCAGCAGGTGTCCAACGGAATCCGACACGCGGCCGATGAAGAACTCGGCCTGCATGTGCCCGGTCACATCCAAATGCTGGGGCAGTACGACACCGCGCCCGATCACCGGTGCGTTCACTGCGTCCGCATCGGCCATCGTCGCCGTGGCGCGCGGCGGCACGGAAAGATCGACGGAGCGCGGCGCACACCCCGCCGGAGCCTCGCCAAGCAAGGATTGCAGCTTGTTCCGCGATACGGTTGACCACGCCTCCGGCTTGCCCGTGTCCGCATCCACCAGATCAACCCACGTCCGAAACGCTGCGCACGGCTCACCGGTGTAGTGGTCGATCTGCTGGTAGAGCAGAATAGCCGTATCGGTGACGTCGAGAATGCAGCCACGCATCGTGAAGGGCGAGCCCGCATGCGCTTCTTTCATGAAGCGGATGTGCTGGTCGCGCGGGCGCAGCACTTGCTGCGCGCCGGGCCGGAAAGCGCCGGGCAGGCCGATGTGGTGAGACAGTTCGGCCAGCCCCTCCATCATCTTCGAGACGTAGAAGCGCACATTCATGTGCCCCATCTCGTCGCATTCCCAGGTGTTGATGCTGCCGCGATAGAGCTCGATCATCCGCCGTGCTTCCCGATCTTCCATTCAACCTTCACCGTCGCACACGTCGGTCCACCCTTGGCGTCCGTGCCGTCATACGAGGCCTCGAGCACGAGGCCAGCGCCCTCGGCAGCCTTGATCATCGCGGGCGTCGGATCAGGCAGATCGACCTTGGCGCGGCGGCTGAACAGCGTGCCTGCCTCTCCCGCCTGTCCGCCCGTGGCGACGTAGACGAAGCGGCGGGTCTTGCCCTCGGTGCGCACGAAGTCGCCGAGGAAACGGTAGCCGGTCTTGCCGGCCTCGAGGCGGAGGGGAATGTCGAAGCGGATCGCCTTGCCGGTGGAGATGCACGCATCGACCGGCGTGCTGTCCTTGCCCTGCAGGCTGTGATGGACGCCCTTCGGCGGGGCGAGAACGGTCAGCCGCAGGAGTACATTGTCCTTGTTTGCGGGAGTCCGGGCGGCGGCCGGCATGTCAGGCGGCGCAGGCGGCGCACATGCCGTGAATCTCGATCACGGCGCTGCGCAGGCGGAAGTTCACGCTCTCGACTTCCTGCGTCAGTTTCTTGATGCTGTCGTTGGCGTGCAGCTCGCCCGCCGTCCCGCACTTGTCACAGATGAGGAACACGGCCGCGTGGCCATGCTTCCAGTGTCCACAGGCGACATAGGCGTTGAGGCTCTCGATCTTGTGGGCGAGGCCCATCTCCAGCAGGAAATCCAGCGAGCGGTAGACCGACGGCGGCTTGGCCGCGCCATCCTCGCCGATGTGTTCAAGTAGGTCGTAGGCCTTCGCCGGCCCCTCGGCCTCCAGCAGCAAGGTGAGAACCTTGCGGCGCAGGGGCGTCAGCTTGCCGCCGCGCTCATCGCACAGGGTTTCGGCCTCCTTCAGGCTGTCCGAAACAGCAACGGGTGCGCAGGCGAGGTGGGCGTGGGCCATGAGCGCAATGTCGGTCCTCACGCCCAGATTCACAAGGGGCGCCGCGTGCGGCCATACCCGCCCAAAGCCGCGGAAAACCACCGGTTAACCCCGCCATGGCCTAGTTCCGACAAGGCCGTTCCGGCCAGAGCAGGCAAGGGGCGGGCGGATGTCTACCGGCGAGATCACTGGTGGAAAGCCGGGTTCGGTCGCGGCGACCACGCGGCAGGGCTGGCTTTCCCAGATCGTCGGCGCGTTGCGCTTCCTCGCCACCGATCGCTTTGGCTTCCTCGTGCTCGGTTGGGGCCTTGTCGCCTTCGCACTGCGCCCCGCGCTGCTGGCGGCGCATGATGGCGTTGCCGGCTGGCCTTATGACAATATTCGCGCAGCGCTCGATCCCGTGGCGCTGGCGCATACCGCTTCCGTGATCCAGTGGGCTGCCTATGCGGGGCTGCTGGCGCTCGCCGTCATTGGTCACCTGCGTTACGCCGCCGCCCACCCCGCAGCGTTCACCAGCGATGGCAGCCGCTTCCGCATCGCTGCCGCCTACGCGCTGCTGCTGATGGCGGGCTATCTGGCTTTCCTGTGGAGCCCGGTGTCGGTCTTCACGATCATCACGCACGACAGCCTGATCTTCTTCGATTCAACCTACCGCATCTCCAACGGCCTCGTGCCTTCGTCAGACTTCCCGACCGCGCTGGGCGCGGCCCAGCTCTATCTGCCCGCATGGGCGGCGTGGGTGATCGGCGGCTATGGCGGCTCGATCGAGCTGGCGTCCGTGTGGGTTGCACTGGGTTTGGGCGTTGCCTGCGCGGCCATCGGGGCGCAACGTATGCCAGTCGCCATTACAGCCCTGCTGCTGGGTGTCGTGTTCCTTGTCACCGTTCCCGCCGCCATGCTTGAGCGTTGGGGCGGGGAGAGCCAGACGCTGGTCAACGGCGAAACCGAGATCCTGGCCGACAACCTGTCGTGGGCGATGTTCTACAATCGCTGGGGCTGGGCAGCCCTCATCCCCGTCTTCATGGTGCTGGCCCCCCGCAGGGATCGCTCAGCGGCCCCGCCGATCGCGGAGATCGCGATCCTCGCTGCGGTGCTTACCTTCCTGTTCTGGTTGAAAGCCAGCTATTTCGCTGCTGGCCTTGGCGCGGCAGTGATCTATGCGTTCCTGAACCCCAGCATGTGGCGCACGCTGGCCATCGGCGGCGGCATGACAGCGGCGGGCATCCTCGCCATCGGCCTGATGACCGGAAACCTGTTGGCCTATCTCAACGACATCATGCTGGCCGGAAAGGTCAGCGGCGCCCGCACCGACTCCATCCTCGGCCTGCTGCGCCGGAACATGCTGGAAATGCTGTTCGCGCTCGCCCCGCTTGGCGTGCTGCTGGCGGTTGGCCGGTTCACCTGGCGCGACGGCCTGGCTGCGGGCTTCATGCTGCTCGCCAGCATGTTCGTCATCAACCAGAACGGCCAGCTCGAGAATATGACCGCCCTGATCGTTATCGCGGCCTATGGCGCGGTGAGGGTGATGGGCGAGCCCGAGATCAACCGTATCGCACGTATCGCTGCGGCTGGCGCCTTCGGCATGCTGACGGCCTCCCAGGTGCTCGATAGGGGCATGGTGCTGATCGACCAGGCCTATGCGGTCTTGCGCGAGGAAGCGCGCGAGCCCGCACCGTGGGCCGCCGTGCCCGCTTTCCGCAACATCTACGTTCCCGAGCGCGAGAGCATGTTCAACCGCGCCATCGCCAAGTCGGAGACGCCCGAGGCGCGCATCCACAATATCTGGCTGTCAGGCCAGTACGGCCGCCGGCAGGAGCTGCGCCAGGGCGAATACATGGAAACGCTGCTGGCCGGCATGGAAGACCTTGCCCCCGTCGTTAAGCGCGGCGAGACGGTCACCACGCTCGACATGACTAACCCGTTCCCGTTCCTGATGAACCTGCGCGCGCCGGAGGGCGGCTGGCTCACGCTGCACATGAACCGCACGATCAGCGAGGAGGTGCATCCCGCGCCGGAGGCGATGTTCGCCGACGCGGATCATGTGATGATCGCCAAGATGTCGATGGTGCAGTCGACGGCCGACCTCATGATGGACCTCTACGGCCCGTGGCTCGATGCGAACTATGGCGAGCGTGTCGAGACACTTTACTGGACGCGCTGGTCGCACCAGAAACCGGCCCTGCGGACCTCGATCGAGCCCGCGACTCAGCTGCGCTGATTCCCTGCAAAATCGGGGGTTCCCGGCGCCTGAGACCCCTGGCAAGCCCTAAAATCAGGGGTTTTCGCATGTTTTTGCTGTGAAAAGTCGTTATTTCCCTTGTAAATCGCGCTTATTCCGCTTCGGCCCCCTCGATTTCCGTGTATTCAGAGGGCGGAATTTTCCAAGGGAGTCGAACAGACATGGCCACCGCCAAAAAAGCAGCCGTCAAGCAAACGACCGTCAGCACCAAGCAGCTGGCCGCCAGCATTGCCGAGTCTCACGAGCTTTCGAAGAAGCAAGCTGAAGCAATCATGGGCGACCTGGTTGCCCTGCTCACGAAGCACCTGAAAAAAGGCGACCGTATCCGCCTCGTCGGTCTCGGCGTTCTCGTCGTTCGCAAGCGCGCCGCCCGCATGGGCCGTAACCCGGCCACGGGTGAGCCGGTGCAGATCAAGGCTTCCAAGAAGGTCGCCTTCCGGGCCGCGAAAGAACTCAAAGAGTCGATCTAACGATCGCTCCGGTTCACTGATCCAAAGATTGGAACGCCCGGCCGAAAGGCCGGGCGTTCTGCGTTTCGGGGAGGCGCGTCTCTCGGCAATGCACAGGGCACAAATGAAATGGGCCGCTCCAACGGAGCGGCCCATGCCATGTCTGGATGAGTGTCAGGCTTACGAGCCCGACGGGGGCTGTTCGGCCATCGGGTCCTGCGCGTGTTTCACGGCGCCTTCGAAGATCGCGTTCGGCTCGATCGCGAGCGAGGCGTGGAAGATGTCGCCGCGCACTTTCGCACCGGTGCAGAGCTGAACCTTGCGGCCACGGATGCGGCCTTCGACCGTGCCGCGGACAACCACGGACTCGGCGACCACTTCGCCTTTGACCGCTCCGGTTTCGCCAACCGTCAGGGCCGAGGCGCGCACATCGCCTTCAATCTGGCCGTTGATGTCGATTTCGCCGGTCGAGACGATCGTGCCCGTCATCTTAACGTCGGCGGAGATGATCGAGGGGCCCGAGCGAGCGGCAACCGGTGCGCGCTTGGGCGCGGGATCCGGCAGGATGGGCTTCGGCGCCACTGCGGCCGGCGTCGGCTCTGGAGTTTTGCCTTTAGTGAACATGCTTGCCAGCCCTCAGGAATTTGATCGGATCGTACGACTTGCCGCGGAAGTATATCTCGTAGTGGAGGTGCGGTCCCGTACTTCTTCCAGTTGACCCCATGGTGCCAACTTTCTGGCCGAGAGCGACGGTGTCGCCGACTTTCACGCTGATCGAGTTCATGTGCCCGTACAGCGTTCTGAAGCCAGCCCCGTGATCGATCTCGACCGCGCGTCCGTAACTGCCTTTAACCCCCGCGTAGATGATCTTCCCCGGCGCTGCCGCAACGAGCGGCGAGCCAGTCGGTGCTGCAGGTAGGAGCCCTGAACCGGAATGCCGAGCGGCAGGGAGCGCAGGGCTTTTTCGTATTGCTGAGCTTCGTAAAGCCGGGCCTCGACCTCGTAGATGCGGCGCTCGAACGGGTCGGTGATGGAATCCAGCGGCACGCCCTTGGCCGAGAAGCTGACCGGAACGAGGGGACCACCCATGCCGGATTGCTCCAGCACACGCGAGGCGGGAACTCCGGTAAGGCGGATGACGCCGCGCGCAGACTCTGCGCGCTGGACGGCTTCTACCTCGAACGAATCGAGCAGCAGGGCCTGTTCGCCGATCAGGCGGTCGGTCGGGGCGCTGAACGCGCTGTCGCGCGCATCCGTAGCCGACCAGTCCGGGCGGCTCTGGCGCGGGTCGCCTTCCTCGATGGTGGAGTCGATCAACATGGTGGCGTTGGAGCCGTTCAGCACGATGGCCGAGGCCGTATCGCCGCCCTGCAGGCTCGACAGCAGCTTTTTCAGCGTTTCGTGACGGCTCTTGGCCTCGGTAATGGCGAGGCTGAAATCCTGCGTGCGGGTTTCGAGAAGGGTGAGGGCGGTCTGTTCAGCCGCGCGCGCCTGGCGCAGTTCACGCTCGAGGCGAGCTGCCTGCTTGTCGGGCGAACCGAGGGGGCTATCCATGCCCGGGCCGCGCAGCAGCACGGCCACGGTCGCGAACAGGCACCAGCCAACGACGAGAGTCGCTGCGCCGGCAATCATCGCCTGGCGCCAGGGCGAAATCGACACATACCGCACGGAGCCGCCGCTACGGTGGTAGATCTGCCTTTCGGGAAAAGCCTTTTCGAAGAAGGCTTTTGTCTTCGCCTTCAGGTGATCAATTTCTCTACGCGCCAAGCCCCGCGTTGCCCCGCTGGATGTTGCCCGGCGGTCACATGGATAACTCAGAAATTCGCGCACGCGAACCCCTCAGGGCACCTTTTTCGCCTGCGCAATGCAGGTCGACGACGCTATCGTAAACCCAATGAAAATGGCGCCGATATGGTTAACCAATAGCTATCAGCGCCTCGATTACTGCTTCGGCATGTCCGGGCACCCGGACGTTACGCCACACGCGCTGGATCATCCCGTCCGGGCCGATCAGAAACGTGGATCTGACAATCCCCATGAAGCGGTTGCCGTAGAGCTGCTTCTCCTGCCAGACGCCAAAGGCATTGCAGACCTTTCCGTCCTCGTCAGACCCCAGCTTCACCTTCAGCTTGTGCTTGGCGATGAATGCCTTGTGGTCGGCCAGACTGTCCCGGGAGATGCCCAGCAGGGTGGCGCCACGTCGCGTAAAGCGCGACTGCATGCCGCTGAAAGCTATGGCTTCCCGCGTACAGGCGTCGGTATCATCCTTCGGATAGAAGAACAGGATCAGGGACTTGCCCGCGTAGTCCTTGAGGCTTGCCTGCCCCCGAGGCGTGGCAGGCAGTTGAAATGCTGGGGCCGGGTCGCCGGCTTGGAGTGGCTGTGACACAATCTGTCCGTGTTTTTGTGGTGTCAGGGACCATGGACTTTCACCTTCGTCCACTCCCCCGGGTGAAGCGGCGCACGGCCGCTGCGCGCGAGACGCTATTCCGGCGTCCGGGGGCGATGCCGTGAAGGTTTCGGCCAAGATCCTGGTCCTCGAAATCCTGGCGTTCTTCACCTTCCTGATCCTGGCAGGTGCGGGGTTCCTTGCGTGGCGCCTGTCCCAGGGGCCGATCGATCTCGAGTTTATCCGTCCGCAAGTGGAACAATCCCTGGCCGAAGCGCGCGGCGGCCGGGCGGTGAAGATCGAGAAGCTGGGCCTCGAATGGGTCCGCGATCGCGGCCGGGTCGAGGCCGTCGCCCACGGCTTCACGGCGATGGATGCAGACGGCAAGGCGGCCTTCCGGGCCGAGCGCGCCATGCTCGCCCTCGATGCCGGCTCACTGCTCGCCTTCCAGGTAAAGACACGGCAGCTGCGTCTGGAGAAAGGGCAGGCCACGGTCCTGCGCAGCAAGGAGGGCGTGTGGACGCTTGCCGATATCGAGATCGCGCGCGAGCCCGACGCCAGCGACAAGCCTTTCGATCCCGTCCGCGACATCAACTGGGCGACGCTCGCAACGCCAATCCGCGCCCTGATCGCCGCCGGATCGTTCGAGCAGGTCGAACTCGCGAACTTCCACCTCGATGTCATCGACCAGAAGACAGGCACGACCTGGGGCGCCGATCCGGTCAACGGAAAATGGAAAGCCACGCGCGAGGGCGTCTCGCTGGAAATGGATGTGCGTCTGGCGGGCGCGCGCGAAGGCGAGCCGAACATGGTGCGCATCGCGCTTGAATCGGACGGTCAGGTTGAGCGCGCCGCCGGACAGCTGACGCTTGAGGGCGTCGATCCGATGTCTATCGCGCAGATGTTTGGGTACTCGGGCGACGCCTTCACATCCGCAAGGCCCGCCAGCGCAACCTTTGCGGTGACCGCAACCGAACGCAGCGGCCTGCTCAACACGCAGCTTGCTCTCTCTGGCGTCGCCGGATCGGTGAAGCTTGGCGAAGAAAACGTCGCCGTCCGCGATCTGTCCTTCTCTGCGTCCTACGACCCCGCCACCAAATTCGTGACGCTCGAGTCACTCAACGTCGACAGCGACCGCGTCTCCGGCGATTTCGCAGGCTCGCTCGACGCCCGCGCCATGATGGCGGGCGACGCGACCCTGCCGACTGATTTCGCACTGACGAGCGATGCCTTCACAATGTCGCTGACGCCCTTCTTTGAAGCGCCGATGCAGCTCAAGGCGGTCGACATCACAGGGCAGCTTTCCGCCGATCGCACGCGCGTCGTCATCTCCGACCTCAAGGCCGGAACCGGCGCCATGACGGCATCCGGCTCTGGTGAGATCTGGTTCGAGGGTGAGGGTGAGACGCTTGCCGTCGGCGTGAAAGGCCAGGCCGCATCCGAAGGCGACTTCACGCCGCAGGACGTCATTGCTTTCTGGCCGGTCCATACGGGCTACTACGCGCGCGACTGGGTGAAGCAGAACATTCCCGCGGCCAGGATCAACGGCGCGGTGTTCACGTTCGACTGGCCGCCGGGCGCCGGCTCCAAGGGATTCCTGCCCGACGAGACCTTATCGCTCGACTTCAATGTCGAGCAAGCAACCGTGAAATTCCTGCCCGACTTCCCGCCGGCCACCGATGTCTCAGGTGTCGGGCATCTCAAGGGCAACAGCATTTCCATCGACGTGACGGGCGGCCGTCTGCGGACCTGGGAGATCGAGCAGGCAAAGGTCGTGCTGCCGCAATTCGCGCCCGCCGGCGCGGCGATGGACGTTACCGTGCTCGGCCGTGGTGCGCTCAACGATCTCCTGCGCGTGGTCGACGAGAGCAAGCTCGATGTGGACTCGCGCTACGACCTGCAGATCGGCCAGATCTCGGGCGTTGGCAGCATCAGCGTTCACGTCGTCACGCCGATGGTCGAGGAGCTGAAGGAAGAAGACATAACCTACAGCATCAAGGGCGGCTTCAACACGGTCGTCGTTCCCGATATCGCGGGAGACTTCGGACTTGCCGAGGGCGTGTTGAGCTTCGAGCTGACGCAGGATGGCATTGCAATGGAAGGGCAGGGCAAGTTCGGCCCCGCGCCCGTCACGTTCGAATGGCGCGAAACAGTGAAGGGCGGCGATGGAAAGGCCGAACTCGTGGCCCGTGCCCGCGCGACGCCTGACCTGCTCAACGCTTTCGGCCTTGCCGCGCGCAACTTCATGCAGGGCGAGGCCGAGCTTGAACTGCGCGCATCCGGCCCGGGCGGCCGTAACTTCGACTCCGTCACTGCAACGGTCGATCTGGAACACGCTCAGGTCGATATCGCCGAGGTCGGCTGGCGTAAACCGTTCGATGCGCCGGCCAAAGGCTCGTTCCGGTATGGAAAGGATGGCAACGGCGCCGTGTTCGCCGGCGACATCAATGCCGACGGGCTGGAGCTGAGCGCAGTCGCGCAGATGGATGCGGGCGGTACTGTGCAGGGCGTCGACATCGAGCGCCTGTTCTCGCGCGGGACGCTGGACGTGCACGGCCGCGTCACGCGCCGCCAGGATGGCAGCTATCGCGCCGCGCTTTCAGGGCCTTTCTTCGACGCCAGTCCGTGGATGGACCAGATGCTCGACATGTCGGGCGCGGCTGCCACGAAACCCGCGATGGGCGGACCGGGCGATGCGGGGCCGGTGCACGAGCTTCAGCTCAATGCCGACAAGCTCATCGTCCGCGAAGACGCCACGATATCGAACGCCCGCATCGCGCTGTCAGTGGATGGCGAGGGGCCGCGCAGCGGGTCGATCTCGGGCCAGATCTCGCGCGACAAGTACGTCAATGTGGGCATCAGTACGAGTGGGGAAAAGCGCAACATCTCGCTGCGCGCAGATGATGCGGGCTTTGCTGCGCGCGTGCTTGTCAAGGCCGACTATCTCATCGGCGGCAAGCTCGCGATCGATGGCACATTCATCGGCGCCGACGGCGACGCAACCGTGACCATGACCGATGTGCGCCTGAAGGATGCCCCGCTCCTCGCGCAGATATTCTCGCTGGCGTCCCTTCAAGGGCTGGCGGACGTTCTCTCGGGCGATGGCGTGCTGTTCACCGAGGTGCACGCGCCCGTGCGCATTACCGGTGGTCGCATCGATGCGCCGGGCATGCGCGCGTCCGGCCCTGCCATGGGCATCACGGCGCGCGGATGGATCTCGCCGGAAACGGGTGAGCTGTCACTTGATGGCGTTCTGGTGCCGTCCTTCGGCGTGAACTCGCTGCTTGGCGGGCTGCCTGTCATCGGCGACCTGTTTGTCTCGCGTCAGGGCGAGGGCATGTTCGCGCCGACCTATTCGGTGCGCGGCACGTTTGCGCGCGCCCGCGTCTCCATCAACCCGGTCGCCGCGTTCACGCCCGGCGTGCTGCGGCGCATCTTCGAGAACCCGACCGAGTCGCCACCTGCGCCCGATGCAATGCTTCCGGCTGCCCCTGCCAAGCCGGCGATTCAGTAAAAACGAAAACGGCCCGCCGGTGTGAACCGGCGGGCCGCATCGTGTCTTTCAGGCTGGAAACAATCAGCCGCCTTCAGCGATCTTCTTCATGTTGGCGAGCGCCGCTTCGAACTGCTTCCGGCGACCTGCAACGTCTGCGTCTTTCGCTGCCTGATCGGCCTTGTTCGCAACGTCGAGCATCAGCGTGTAGACGATCTTCGACGACGTAGCGTTCACCGGCCGCACTTCGAGGAAGCCGTGATAGGTGTCGTACCACTTGCCCTCGACTGCAGGCTGGGCATAGCCGTAGCCGAACTCGCTCTTGGCGGTCATCACTTCAACGACGCGGCCGGCGATGGTGCGCACGGTGCCGACTTCGCCTTTGCCCGACGTGATCACGCACGGCACGTCTCGGCCGGCTGCGATCCATTTCGAGATGTCGCAATAGCCGCCGACCTTGGCCCAGACGTCAGCGGCTGGCTTGTTGACGGCGATCTCCATCGGAATGGAAACGTATTCAGCCTTGGGCCAGGTGGCGGCTGGCGGCGTTGCCGGGGCGGCTCCGCCTTGCTGGGCGCTCGCTGCGCCCGCCAGGCTCACGGCGACTGCGGCCGAAGCCAGCAGAGTTGCAATCTTCATGACGTCTCTCCCTTGGGTCCCCAGCGTGTTGGGGGTCCGCACATGCGGCGCCGCGCTCAGGCGGCTTGGAAGGGAGATCACCTTACGGATAGGGAAAGCGCCAGCGATTTTTCCAGCGCCGGCGGTAACGAAGGCGATAGCGTTGCAGGAAGGTCAGGCTGCCTTGGCTTCCGATGCGGCAACCTTGGCGTTGCGCGCCGCGATCAGCCGTTCGGCCGTCATGCCGCAGACGCGCGTGATCTCGGTGACCAGGTCGCGTTCCGCAATTGGCTTGGACAGATAGCCGTCCATGCCCATGCCCAGATAGCGCTCCTTGTCGCCCGTCATGGCGTCCGCCGTCAGCGCGATGACCGGGATGTTCGCCCACGCCTCATCCGAGTCGCGAATGGCGGCGATGGTCTGCGTGCCGTCCATGACCGGCATGTGCACGTCGAGGCAGACCAAATCGAACGTCTCGCGGCGCAGCGCCTCCAGCGCCTCCAAGCCGTTGGTCGCTTCGACAATCCGCATGTTGAAGGGGCGCAGGAACAGCGACACCACCTGGCGATTGATCGGGTGATCATCGACCAGCAGCAGGCGCAGGTTCTGACCCTTGAGCGTATTGCGGGCTTCGTCTTCGCTCAGCGGCACGCCCTCGCTGACGACGCGGTGCTGGGGCGCTGCTTCGCCTGCAAGGAAGCTGAAGGTGAATTCCGATCCACGGCCGGGTTCGGAGCGCACATTGGCTTCGCCGCCCATGAGTTCCGCCAGCTTGCGCGTGATGGAGAGGCCAAGGCCCGTTCCGCCATACTTGCGCGACGTGGAGTCGTCAGCTTGCGTGAAAGGGCTGAACAAACGCGCCGTGGTCGCCTCGTCCATGCCAATGCCGGTGTCGGACACGCGAACCCTCACCAGGTTCTGCCCGTCGGGCATGCGGCGCGCCGTCACGAACACCTCGACCCGGCCCTGCTTGGTGAACTTGATGGCGTTTGAAATCAGGTTGGAAACGCATTGGCGCACGCGCACAGCGTCGAAATTTAGAACCTGCGGCAGGTCCGCGTCCAGCGACAGGTAGAATTCGAGGCCGGCTTCTTCCGCCTTCGGTTTCCACAGGCGATGCAGCCGGCGCAGCGTGTGCGTAAGATCGGTGTCCGCCTTCACGATCGCGATCTTGCCCGCTTCGATCTTCGACAGGTCGAGCACGTCGTTCAGCAGCGCCATAAGGTTGCGGCCGCTGTCGAGAATGGTCTGTACCTGCTCGCGCTGCTCGTCGGAAAGGCCGCCCATCTCCAGCACCTGCGCCATGCCGAGAATGCCGTTCAACGGCGTGCGGATCTCATGGCTCATGTTGGCAAGGAAGGCGGACTTCGCGTTGGAGGCGGCGATGGCCGCAGCCTGCGCCTTCTTCAGCTCGCGCTCGCGCTGGCGAAGCTCGGTCACGTCGACCGAGATGGCGACCTTCCGGCCGTCCGCCATCGGACGATAGGTGATCTGCACGATCCGGTTGTCGTTGGTCTTGGTCTCGTAGGTCTCGCCGGTCTCAGTGAGGTTGTTGAAATGCTCGACCTGTTCGGCCACCTGGCCATCGGTAAAATCGGGGCGCGACTGCCGGATCGAATACTCCATCGCCTCGCGATAGTGCTTGGCGCCGTTTGCGAAGGCCTCATACAGGTGGGGAAAGCGCTTCTCCGACATCCGGTTGTGCAGCATCGGCACGCCGTTGCGGTCGAAAATCGAAATGCCGTCGGGCAGGTTCTCGATTGCTTCCAAGAAGATGGGATCGACGTTCTGCATTTCAGTCGGCGACATCGCTTCCAGCCCTTGATCCCCGCCCGGCCTTTTGCCGGTGCGGAACGCAGTGCCCCCAGTCCTTCGCCGAATCCCCACCCATAGGGCGGAAGCGAGGCTGCAGGTGCAGTGCGTCTCCCTGCGACAATTCGTACGCTATTATCCCTAAGAAAGACTGAGCGCCGGCCGCCCAATGGTTAAGCCAGCCCGCACGAATGCTAGGAAAGCCTCAGCACCGGACACGCTCGCCTTGCGCTTTACCTCGCGCGATCTGGATCTTCATTTGAGGAGACTGGAGCGGGTAGAGGGAATCGAACCCTCGTATTCAGCTTGGAAGGCTGCTGCTCTACCATTGAGCTATACCCGCGAGCCGCTGGCGCAGGTAGCAAGTCCGTCTCTGGGGGTCCAGCGGTTTTACAGGGCCCAGGCCCTCAGGCCTCGTCGGGCGCGCTGATCGTGTAGCCGCAGATCGCATGGCCGTGCAGGTCCGTCACACGCTCGACATGCACCTTCAGCGTGCGTGGGTCGAACTCGGGACCGTAAACCCGCATCTGGGCGAGGATCTTCCGGCGATAGTCCGTCGCAATGCGCTTGCGCTCCTTGTCGCTCAACGCCCGGCGCAACGAGGTATCCGGCTTCACCGGACGTACATTGTTTTCGCGGTCGCGCACGTGGCGGCGGTGCTCGGCGATAATTTCCTCGGTCTCGCCGATGCCGAACTTCACCACGTCGATTCGCTGGCGCAGGCTGGCGATGTCCCGATTCTTCTCGCGATAGGTCGCTGTCCCGCGGCGGGCGGGCGCTTCCTCAAGACGCTGAAGCTCGATCGCCAGCCTTTTCAGCTCGGCTTTCCGCTCCGCAAGATCGCGTTCGATCGGTTCCATACCGCCACTCTATCCAAAACAGAGAGATGGCAAAGCCACTTCAGGCATCAAGGTCCCTCAACCTTCAAGGTCTTTGGCGATGGCGGCGAACACAGAATGAAACATCTCCACAGTAAGCCGTCCTGTATTCGTGTTGTAGCGGGTGCAGTGATAGCTGTCGTGAAGCACCGCTGGGCCAGCCGGCGAGGTCAGGGTGTGGCGCCGGCCATGGCCGAACACGGCTGTAGATGGCCTGCCGTCGAGCGCGCGTACCGTGCTGTCATGCGCAATCCGCCCGAGCGCCAGGATCACCCTAAGGTTCGGCAATTGCGCCATCCGGCTGATCAGGAATTGCCGGCAGGTGACGATCTCCGCCCCGGTCGGCTTGTTTTCCGGCGGCACGCAGCGCAACGCGCTCGAAATCAGGGTGTCCCTCAACGCCAACTCTTCATCCGACCCGCTTATGAAAGTCCCGATCGACAGGCCGAACTTCGCCAGCGTCGAATAGAGCAGGTCACCTGCGTAATCCCCAGTGAACGGCCGCCCGGTCCTGTTCGCGCCCTGAAGCCCGTGAGCCGGTCCGACGCTCAGCAGCCGCCCCGACGTGTCGCCAAACCAGGGTACGGGCGCGTTGAACCAGTCCGGGCGGGCGCGCTGGTTGGCCTGCCGGAATTTCACCAGCCGCGGGCAAAGCGGGCAATCGAGCGGGGCTTCCGCTGGGGCTGCGGCCATCGCCTTTGGCAACAAATCTCCAAGCCTCACCGTCCCGGCCTTCCTGCACTGGGCGTGGCGGCCGGGTCAAATAGGCGCGTGTTCCGGAGGGCCCTGCACGGGGCAGGGTGGCCGGATCGCAGCAAAACGCTCAAAAAACTGGCCAGAATCCCGTTGAAAGCCTATGTTGCGCCCGCGAACCCTTTCCTGTAGGGAGGGCGGTTCCCAAAGGAGAGACGCATGGCCCGCGTGACGGTTGAAGACTGCGTGGAAAAGGTTCCGAACCGCTTCCAGCTGGTTCTCCTTGCTGCGCATCGCGCGCGCGTAATCCGTCAGGGCGCCCCGATCACCATCGATCGCGACAACGACAAGGATCCGGTCGTGGCCCTTCGCGAAATCGCGGACGAGACGATCGACCTCGAAACCATCCGCGACAGCCTGGTGGCCGAGTTGCAGGAAGTGCGTCCGGGCGAGGAAGCCGAGAAAGAAGCCGACAAGCGCGCGCTTGCCGCTGCTCCCGCTTCTTCGGAAGAAGAAGTTCTCAAGGCCTATCAGGTCGAGCTGGAGTCGGCGCGCGAAGAGCGTTTCTAAGAGGCGAGGCTTATGGGGCAATCGGGTAACGTCGCCCCCTTCAAGAAATCTGAACCGGCGCCTGCCCCTGCCGCCGCAAAACCGCGCGGCCGGAAATTCCTCCGTCAGAACGAGCTCGTCGACCGCGTAAAGGCGTATCAGCCAGACGCGAGCGAGGACGAACTCAACAAGGCGTACGTCTACGCCGTCATGAAGCACGGCCAGCAGCTGCGCCATTCAGGTGACCCGTACTTCGCGCACCCCGTCTCCGTCGCGGGCCTGCTCACCGACCTCAAGCTCGACCAGTCGACCATCATCGCCGGCCTGCTGCATGATGTGGTCGAGGACACGGAAGTGTCGACCGACGACATCCGGGATCTGTTCGGCAAGGAAGTGGCCGATCTGGTGGAGGGCGTCACCAAGCTTCCCAAGGTCACCGGCAACAACTCCCCACGCGCCCTTATCCAGGCGGAGAACTTCCAGAAGTTCATCCTCGCCACCACCAAGGATATCCGCGTCCTGCTCGTGAAGCTGGCCGATCGCCTGCACAACATGCGCACGATCGAGTTCATGCCGACGGAGGAATCGCGCCTGCGCGTCTCGCGTGAGACGCTGGACATCTACGCGCCCCTCGCCCGCCGCGTCGGCCTCTCGATCTTCGCGGGCGAGTTGGAAGACCTCGCGTTCAAGCAGGTGAACCCCGTCGCCTATTCGGCCATCACGAAGCGTCTCGAGGAGTTGGTCTCCGACGACAGCTCGGTGCTCGACCGCATCCGCTCCGACATCGACACGGTGATGCTCACGCGCGGGGTGCGTGGCGACCTCGAAGGCAGGATGAAGCGGCCCTATTCGATCTGGCGGAAGCTCGAAACCAAGTCGATCTCGTTCAAGGATCTGGGCGACGTGTTCGCCTTCCGCCTGATCGTGAGCACGACAGAGGAGTGCTACCGCGCGCTCGGCGCCGCGCACCAGCAGTGGGCGGCGCTGTCGGAGAAGTTCAAGGACTACATCTCCGTTCCCAAGCCCAACGGCTACCGTTCGCTCCACACCACCTTCCTCGGACCGGGCAATCGCCGCGTCGAGCTGCAGATCCGCACGCGCGATATGGAGGCGGTGGCCGAGCGCGGCGTTGCTGCGCACTGGAGCTACAAGAACTCGCAATACGGCTTCGACGCGGAAGCCGCGCGCGAAGCCGGTCTCGACGCCGAAGCCGAACTCACTGAATTCGCGGACATGCTGAAGCACGGCGGCTCGCCCGAGGAATTCCTCGAGCATGCCAAGCTGCAGATGTACCGCGACAGCGTGTTCGTCTTCACGCCGAAGGGAACGCTCGTGCGTCTCCCTGCCGGCGCCACGCCGCTCGATTTCGCCTACGCTGTCCACACCGAGATCGGCGACACCACGATCGGCGCGCGCATCAACGGACAGGAGCGTCCGCTGCGCACCGTGCTGGAAAATGGCGACACCATCGAAGTCCTGCGCGGCGCAAGGCCCGCTGCCCAGCCGCATTGGGAAAGCCTCGCCGTCACCGGCCGCGCGCGCTCCGCCATCCGCAGGCTTACCCGCACCGCAGAACGTGGCGAGTTCATCGCCATCGGCGAGCGTCTCATCGAGCACGCCCTGCGCCGCATCGGTCTCGATCCCGTGGAAGTCGACCAGGCCGAAATGGCCGAGCGTGCCGGCTTCGAAAGGGTCGACGCCCTGTCCGAAGCCATCGGCCGTGGCCGCGTCTCAACCGCGGAGATGCTGGAGAAGGCCTTCCCAGGCCTCGATGATCCCGGCCGCCACGCCATGGCATCGCATGATGCCGAAGGGCCCAGCCTCGTCGCCGGCGGAGAGATGACCGCCGGCGTCACCATGCATCTTGCCGAATGCTGCTCGCCGCTGCCAGGTGATCGCATCGTCGGCGTGCTTATCCCCGAGAAGGGCATCGAGGTCCACGTCATCGACTGCGCCCGCCTCGCCGAATACGAAACCCAGTCCGATCGCTGGCTCGATCTGCGCTGGAAGCCAAAGGGCGACAGCGACGCGCTGGCCGTCGGCCGTATCCATGTCACCACGGCCAACCGTCGCGGCGCGCTCGCGCTGCTGGCCAAGACCGTCTCCGATGCCCAGGGCAACATCATCAACGTGAAGACGCTGAAGCGCACACCGGATTTCTTCGACTTCGAATTCGACGTCGAAGTCGAGGACAACAAGCGCCTCACGCAGATCGTCGCCGCGCTGCGCGCGCTGGCGGTCGTGGATTCGGCTGATCGCGTAAAGGGATGACGATGCGTCTGCTCGCTGCTCTGTTTGCTCTGGTCGTTTCGGCCTGCGCCCCCATGACGCCTGCCACGCCTGCGGCGGATCAGCCGGCCGCCCCGGTCAAGCTGGTTCCGGCCAGCGATCAGGCGGGCTGCCTCGTCCAGAAGGGCGACTGGGCGCCGATCTGCCGCATGCAGAAGGCCGCGTGCGTGCTCAATTTCTCCGACGCCGGGAAATCCTGCACCGATAGCGACCAGTGCCAGGGCAACTGCTACGCCGACCCGTCGCAGGGCGCACGGCAGGGTGAAGCCGTCACGGGCAAATGCGCCGTGAACAGTAATCCCTGTGGCTGCAATTCGCGTGTTGAAGACGGTGTGGCGACGCCGACCCTCTGTGTCGATTGAGCCGCGCGCCGAAGGGTTGTAGGGCTCGCTGGAAATCGACCGCCCGGCCAGGACAGACATGAACACGCAAGACGTTCTCGACGAGTTCCGCAAGGTTGGCGCCCTGCTGGAGGGGCATTTCATCCTGTCCTCCGGCCGGCGCAGCCCCGTCTTCCTGCAGAAGGCGCTGGTCTTCTCGCATCCGAAGACGACCGAGCGGCTGTGCGGCGCGCTGGCCCGCAAGCTGGAAGCCGAGTTCGGCAAGATAGATGTCGTCGTCGGCCCTGCAGTCGGCGGCCTGATCCCCGGTTATGAAACAGCCCGCGCGCTCGGCTGCCGCTCGCTCTACACCGAGCGCGAGGGTGGGGTGATGAGCCTTCGCCGTGGCTTCACCGTCTCACCCGAAGACCGCGTGATCATCGTGGAAGACATCGTCACCACCGGCATCTCCATGCGCGAGACGCAGGAAGCGCTGAAGGCGGCCGGCGCGAACGTCATCGGCGCAGCCTGCGTGGTAGATCGCTCGAACGGCAAGGCCGATGTCGGCGGGCTGAAGCTCGTCTCGCTCGCCGCTGTCGATTTCCCCGACTACGACGCCAACGCCCTGCCGCCTGAACTCGCCGCCATCCCCGCCATCAAGCCGGGCAGCCGGGGCCTCAAATGACGCTGACGCGCGCCCGTCTTGGAGTGAACATCGATCACGTTGCGACTATCCGCAACGCGCGCGGCGGCGCCCACCCCGATCCGGCCAAGGCCGCCGCCATCGCGCATGCCGCTGGCGCAGACGGCATCACCATCCACCTGCGCGAAGATCGCCGCCACATCCGGGACGCGGACCTTGCCGCTGTGCGTGGCGCTATGAACCTGCCCATCAATCTCGAAATGGCGACGACCGACGAGATGCTCGCCATCGCGCTCGACTACAAACCCCACGCCGCCTGCCTCGTGCCGGAGCGGCGTGAGGAGCGCACGACCGAAGGCGGCCTCGATGTCGCGCGCCTGCACAATCAGGTCGCGCCCTTCGTCACGCGCCTGCGCGACGCCGGCATCCGCGTCTCGCTCTTCATCGAGCCCAGCATCGTCCAGGTCGCCGTCGCTGAGGCTATCGGCGCGCCTGTGGTCGAGCTGCACACGGGCAAGTATGTCGAGCTGGTGTTCGCGGGCGACAAGGCCGGCGCCGAAGACGAGCTGAACCGCCTGCGCGAAGCTTCCGCCCACGGCGCCGAACGTGGCATCGAAATCCACGTCGGCCACGGGCTCACCTACGACACCGTCCGCCCCGTCGCGGCGATCCCCGAAGTGCGCGAGCTTAACATCGGCCACTTCATCATGGGCGAGGCGTTGTTCGTCGGTCTGGACGCCGCCGTGAGACGCATGCGCCACGAGATCGACGCCGCGCGAGGTCACGCATGATCATCGGCATCGGTCAGGACATGTGCGACATCCGTAGGATCGAGAAATCGATCGCCGAGTTCGGCGACCGCTTCACGCACCGTGTCTTCACCGAAGTCGAACGCTACACCGCCGACCGCCGCGCCCAGCGCGCGCCCACCTACGCCAAACGCTTCGCCGCCAAAGAGGCTTGCGCCAAGGCGCTGGGCACCGGCGTTCCACGCCGCGGCGTCCACTGGCAGCACATGGGCGTGGTCAACCTGCCCAGCGGCAAGCCCACCTTCGCGCTCACGGGCGGCGCGGCCCTGCGCCTCGAAAAACTCACGCCGCCGGGGATGACCTGCGTTATCCATCTCACCATCACCGATGAATACCCTTACGCGCAGGCGCAGGTGGTCATCGAAGCCTTGCCTACGGCCCAATCGGCGGCCCTGGCGTGACCCGCCCCAACTCCAGCCACACCGGCAAACGCCGCAAGAACCGCACGCGCGGCGAGGGGCCGCCAAGCTTGACCGCCGAGCAGCAGGCCGCCTGCGAAGCCGCAATCGATTATGCGTTCAAGGATGCAAAGCTGCTCCACCGCGCGATGACCCATCGCAGCGCCGCCCAAGGCAAGTCCGCCGAATGGAGCAATGAGCGTCTCGAATTCCTGGGCGATCGCGTGCTCGGTCTCGTGATCGTCGAAGCGCTGATGCTGCGCTTCCCGACTGCGCGCGAAGGCGAACTCGCGCCGCGCCTGAATGCCATCGTCAGCCGCGCCGCGTGTGCAACGGTTGGCGCAGCTCTTGGCCTCGGCGACTATCTGATCGTCGACAAGTCCGAACGCGCCAATGGCGGCGCCGCCAAGCCATCCCTGCTGGCGAACGCCGCTGAAGCCGTGCTCGGCGCTGTGTATCTCGATGGCGGGCTCAAGAAGGCCGAGAAGTTCGTGCTCAAACACTGGGCCGACCTGCTGAAAGCCAACAGCGAGGCGCCGCGCGATCCCAAGTCTGCACTGCAGGAATGGGCCCAAGGGTCTGGCCTTGCTGCGCCCACCTATCGCCATGACGGCCGCACAGGCCCCGATCACGGCCCGATCTTCACCGTCACTGTTCTGGTTGCCGGCCACGCGCCCGTTTCCGCCAGCGGCCCATCCAAGCAGCATGCCGAGCGCGAAGCCGCGCGGGCGATGCTGGAGACCATATCCGGAGTTACGACATGAGCGACACACGCGCGGGCTTTGCCGCCATCATCGGCGCGCCGAATGCAGGCAAATCCACACTGGTCAACAAGCTGGTTGGCTCGAAGGTCTCGATCGTCACCCACAAGGTGCAGACGACGCGCTTCCCGATCCGGGGCGTGATGATGCACGGCCAATCGCAAGTCGTGCTTGTCGACACGCCCGGCATCTTCTCACCCAAGGGGCGGCTTGACCGCGCCATGGTGAAATCGGCCTGGGAAGGCGCGGGCGATGCTGACGCCATCGTCCATCTGATCGACGCGCGCCACTGGACCGGCGCCGCGACGCAGCCCGAAGGGGCAGGGGAATACGAAGGCCCTGCGGAAGACGAGGCGATCATCGCGCGTCTCAAGGAACTCGGCGTTAAGGCCATCCTCGCGCTCAACAAGATCGATCTGGTCGATCGCAGCGCGTTGCTCGCTGCGACGCAGACGCTCTTCGACACCGGCGTCTATTCCGATGTGGTGATGATCTCCGGCCTCAAGGGCGATGGCGTCGGCCAGCTTGCCGACATGCTCGCCTCACGCATGCCCGAAGGCCCGTACCTTTTTCCGGAAGACCAGTCCGCCGATATCCCCGTCCGCATGCTTGCGGCAGAGATCACGCGCGAGAAGCTGATGCTTCGCCTGCACCAGGAAATTCCCTACCAGCTCACGGTCGAGACCGAGACCTGGGAAAAATACAAGAACGGTTCGATCAAGGTCGACCAGATGATCCATGTCTCCCGCGAAGGCCATCGCAGCATCGTGCTGGGCAAGGGCGGCCAGACCATCAAGGATATCGGCACGGCCGCCCGCAAGGAGCTGTCCGACATCCTCGGCAAGCCTGTCCATCTGTTCCTGCGCGTGAAAGTGTCCGAGCGCTGGCAGGACAATCGCGAACGCTTCAGCGCCATCGGCCTCGACTTCGACGCTTAACGCACTCCTGCGGCTGCCCCCGAAATTGCATCGTTCCTGGCGAGCCGCCCTTAGCTAATTTGAGCTAAGCATGAGGTGCGGCGCGCCTTGGGGCTCATGATGCAGCAAACTCGCAGGAAGCTGGAAGGGCCCGGGTACAAGACCCGCATGTCGGACCTGCGCGCGCAGTTCCAGGCCGCGTCGAACCAGGTCGGAAAGCCGCCGAAGCCACGCAAGGCCGTCCAGCGCGAGTCGGACGAAGAGCGCGCGGTGAAGGCCGAGCGGCAGGCGCTCGCCCAGCACACCACATCCCTGCTGCCCGGTGGAAATGCGAAGAAGCCCTACAAGCGCCCCGGCGAGCGCGAAGGGCGCAAGGGCGGTTTGTTCGTGCAGCTTGTTCTCGTCATGGCTGTCGCCGGCGGCGTCGCGCTGGTGCTCGACCCGTCGATCGTGCCGGCTGAGTGGGTCGAGCAGGCGCGATCCCTCATCGGCAAGTACGTGAAGATCTAGCGCGCATGGCCGTTGCGCGCGATCCCGAAATGTCCAGATGGCTGCGCGATATGCGCGGCGCCGCCGGCCTGCTGGTGCTTGGCGCAGCGCTGGGCGGCGGGGCCTATCTCGCGCTCGACAGCCTGCAGCCGCCCGAGCAACGCTCGCTCATGGGCGGGCTCAGCCCGCGCACCACGTTCTATGGAACGTGCCGCGAAGCCTTCATGGATGGCCGCGCCAATATCCGCGCGGGCGAACCCGGCTACCGCCGCGAACTCGATGCCGATGGTGACGGCCTTGCGTGCGAGCCTTATGGGCCCACGCGACGTTAGGCGTCAGGCATAGCCGCCGCTGGTGTAGACGGTGGCGGTGATGCCGCCCGTCGACAGCTGCGTCGGCCCGATGCCGCCCGGGAATTTCGGGTCAGCCGCACAGTTGTTGGCTATCCGCTGCGCGATCGTGTTCGCCGCCAGCTTGGCGCTCCATTGCGCGCATGGGTCATCATTCTGCGCGAAGGACAAAATCTGCCCGGCGAGATAAAGCTCGTATAGGCTCGGCGCCCGGAATGACGGGCCCTGGCTTGCACGAACGCGGAAGTCGTCGGTCACGGCCCAGCTGAGACCAGCCTTCCACGTCGAGTCGCCGCCATAGGAAGCGACGTCCGTGTAACGGCCGGAGAGTGACAGCTCCACGGCCTTGGCTGGCGGCAGGTCTGCCAGCAACGGTATCGACAATTCCAGATACGCTGCGCGCAAGGACAGCGGGGCGGATCATCTGATCCGCCCCGTTCCGATTCTAGAACTCGTAGCCGAGCCTTACGAAGAGCGTCCGGCCACGCAGGTCATACTGCGTGGCGGCCAGGGCGTAGTTCTGGAGACGCTGTCCGCCACCATTCGAGATCACCGGTGGTTGCGCGTTGAACATGTTCGAGATGCCGCCTGTTACAGTCAGCTGATCGCCGCGCCACCGCACCGACACGTCGTGCGACAGCCACGGATCGATCGAGTTGATGATCCGCGAGGTCTTGCCAAAGTACGGCTGCAGATCGCCGAAGAACACCTCGTTATCGGTCGCGCCGATATAGTCGACGAACCACGAATAGGTGTAGTCGCCGCTGCGCAGCTGGATCGCCGCATCGGCCACCCATTCCGGATCGCCGATCGAGCCGCTGAAGTCGTTGGTCTCGAATCCCGATGCGATGTTGGGATCGAACAGGTTCGTCACATCCTCCATCGTGTGCGTCGCCAACAGGTCGATCGACAGGTCGCCGAAGTCGAACTCATGCTCATAGCGGAGCGTGATATCGATGCCGCGCGTCGATTGGCTGTTCACGTTGATGTAGGAGTCGTTGATCGTCGCAACGGCGTAGGCGTCAACCGGCGCGTTGCCCGGATTCCGCTGGAACAGCGTGCAGAACGCATTCGGGAACACCGGCGCGCCATAGCAGCCCCGCATGATCGACTGCGGTCCCAGCTTGGCCACTTGGTTGTTGATGGCGATATCGAAGTAGTCGATCGCGATGCTGATATCCACGAAGTCCGGCGTCCAGATGAAGCCCAGCGTGCGCGCTTCGGATGTCTCCGCTTCGAGCAGGCCGGCGCCGCCCCCGGTAATCACCGTCGCCGATGAGCCGCCCAGGCCGGTGTAGTTCGCCGGAATGCCATCTGCCGCGCAGTTCGTCCGGATATTGACGTTGGACGAGTTTCCCCAGTCGATGCACGGGTCGATCGCCGTCTGAACCTGGAAGCCGGTGAGGTTTCCGATGAACAACTCGTACAGCGCAGGCGCGCGGTACGATGTGCCCTGCGTGCCGCGAACGCGGACCGAGGGAATGACCTGCCAGTTGAGGCCGGCCTTCCAGACGCTGTCCGACCCATAGCTGTCGTAGTCGAAGGTGCGCGCCGATCCATCGAGCGTCAGCTCCTCGATGAATGGCAGACCTTTCAGCAGCGGCACGTTGGTTTCAATGAACAGTTCCTGCACCGTATCCTTGCCGCGCGTGATCTGCGCCGAACTGGAGCTCCAGAACTCGTCACGCTGTTCGCGCGGATCGGGCGTGTCGTCGATCTTGAACGTCCGCCATTCCGCGCCGACGGCAACGCCAAGCGGGCCGGCAGGCAGCTCGAAGATGTCGCCCGCAAGAACGCCTTGCACGGTGGTCTGCTCATAGGTCGTGGCGCCGACCGGAACCGCCGTGAGGATGTCATATGTCGCTTGCGACCAGTTGCCCGACAGGAAAGCCGGGTCAAATGGGTTGTAGGCCGGGCCGTGATAGAGGCCGTCGGAAGGGCTGACGAAGTTCCAGTCGCCCGCCGTTTCCTTCATAATCTCGTTGCCGGAGTATTCGGCGTCCGACAGCGAGTGGGAGGCGTTGATCGTCCACGTCCAGCCCGGCACGAGGAACTCGCCCTCCAGCCCGCTGCGAAGGTAATAGTAGTCCACCGTGTTCTCGAGATCGGCCGGCCAGATGGTCACCGGCTGCGTCAGGCGGAAGCCCTGCGGCGCAAGCGCGAAGCCCGGTCCCGCCGTATACGGCCCCGGCACATCGTATCCGTTGGCGCTGGCAATTTGCGGGAAGAACTGACGCCAGCCCTTGTGCTCCAACTCCCGCCGCGTGGCGACCATCTCGGTCGTCCAGTCGATGCCATCGAACAGCGTGAAGTCCGCGCGCCCGTAAAGGCTCAGACGCCGCACGGCCGAGATCGCATCGCCTTCGAGGAATTTCGGGCTGTTCAGCACGTCCTCGTAATAGGCGTATCCGGTTGGTGAATTCGCAAACGTACGGTTGGCGCGTGGGCGATAGCCCGCGATGGGGCCAACCGTGGCGCCTTCGGGCGATGGCACATACCGCAGGCCGCTCACTGCATCGACCACCGTGTTGTGGTAGATGTTGCCGGTCGAGCAATCGCCCAGCGACGTGCCGCGCAGGATGGAGTGATCTTGCCTGTCGATGCGTGCGCCCGTTGCTGCGTCATAGGCAAGGTCCTGCGCGCAGGCGAGATTACGGCGATCGCCCCATTTCAACGGATCGCGGTCCTCGTATTCCGCGGCAAACATCAGCTGCCCGCCAAACAGGTCGAACCCGATCGCGCCGTTGACCTGCAGCGTGTTTCCGCCGCCCTGTTCCGTCGCGTTGTACTGCACGTTCAGCTCAGGCGCGTCGACGGAGGTGCGCGTGATGATGTTCACGACACCCGCAACGGCGTCCGAACCGTAGATCGAGGATGCGCCGTCCTTCAATATCTCGACGCGGCTGATGATCGAATCCGGGATCACGTTGAGATCGAACGCGCCGACCTGTCCGCGAACACCGGCCGGGCCGGGGCGCTGGTTGTTGAGAAGCACCAGCGAGCGCTGCGCGCCAAGTCCGCGTAGCGAGATGGAGGCGATGCCGGGGCCGCCCTCGATCACGAAGTTGCCGAACGTGTTGTTGTACTGGGTCGATCCGGTGGCGATCGAGGAGCCCTGCAGGAGCTCCGCCGTGTCGACGAGGCCCTCAAGGGTCGAGGCTTCCGCCGTGATCACCTGGATCGGTGCGCTGGACGTGAAAGCGTCCCGCGGAATGCGCGAACCGGTGATGACGACGCGGTCGCCCTCATCTTCGGTGGTCTCGGGAGGCGTGGTGGTCTCGACAGGTTGGGCCGGTGTTTCAGCAACCTGCGCTATGGCTGGCGCGGCTGCGACAAGCAGGGCGCCGAGGGCGGCTGAACGGCATAGGCGGGCGGCGTAGTGACCGCTGTGCATGAGGTCTCTCCAGGAACATTTGCATTGGATTGACCCCTTGCTTGGCTCTCTCTGCAGACGCGAATGCCGTTCACGCCGCCGCAGAGTCTATAATGGCTGAATATCCAGCCTTTTCGGAATGTCCAACCTCTCCTTTTCGTTTTTCGATAAAATGTGATCGCAAGGACACTAACGGTTTTCGAGGCCGCGAAACGACCGCGGCCCCGAAAATTCCCTTGGATTTCAGAAGGCGATGGTCTGATCAGGCCGGCTTGGTCAGCACGAACTGGCCGACGTTGATCCGTCCGGTCCTGAACCCGGCCGAGCAATAGCCGAGGTAGTAAAGCCACAGCCGGCGGAACTGTTCGTCGAACTTCCCGCCCTTGATCCTGTCCCACGCGGCATCGAACCGCTTGGCCCATTCGTCCAACGTCCGCGCGTAGGACTTGCCGAACATCTGGTCGACCGCGAACTGCAGCCCCGCGCGTTCGCTTTCTTCCTTCAGCCGCGCAGGCGAAGGCAGCATCCCGCCCGGGAAGATGTAGTGCTGGATGAAGTCCGCACGGCGGCGGTATTCGTCGAAATATTTCTCGTCGATCGTGATGATCTGCAGGGCTGCCCGTCCGCCAGGCCTCAGCACCTCGGCGATCTTGGAGAAATAGCCGGGCCAGTATTCCTCGCCCACAGCCTCGAACATCTCGATGGAGGCGACGGCGTCATACTGTCCCGAAAGGTCGCGATAGTCCTTCATCAGGATCTCGACCTGGCCTTCGAGGCCAGCATCCTTCATGCGCTTGGCGGCATAGTCATGCTGCGCGTCCGAAATCGTGATCGACGTCACGCGGGCGCCGAACTCTCTTGCAGCGACCTCCGCAAATCCGCCCCAGCCAGATCCGATCTCAAGAACGCTGTCGCCGGGTTTCAGCTGGAGATTGCGCGCGATGGCCCGATACTTCGCAAGCTGCCCCTCGACCATGGTTTGATCAGGAGCGGAGAAGATGGCCGACGAGTAGGTCATCGTCGGATCGAGCCAGGCCGAATAGAAGTCGTTGCCCAGGTCGTAGTGCGCCAGGATGTTGCGCTTGGATCCCTTCTTGGTATTCGAGCGCAGCACGTGGCGCAGGTTCGTTATGAACTGCGCAATCGTGTTGCCGATCGCCAGCGTGCCCAGGTCTTCCCAGTTGTCGTTGAAATACTCCAGCAGCGTCGGCAGGTCGGGCGTGTCGAACTTCCCATCCATGAACACTTCGGCAAAGCCGATGTCGCCGCGGGCGGCCACAGCGCGCGCGAAGGTCTTGTCGTGCACGATCATCTCGGCCGCCGGGCCCAGCTCCTTGCCGATAAAGCGCAGCGTGCGCCCGTCCGGCAACGACATGTCCAGCCGCCCACGCTTGAAGCGCGCCAGCACCATCGCCGTGAAGCCAAGGCTGGCCGGCATACGGTCGAGATTGCGCAGGTCGCGCGGACCCTTGATCTCGATCACCATTCTATCGACGCGGCTCATGCCTGTTTCCTCAGCTCTTCCTTTGCGGCGTCCTTGTTTTCGCGCCGCATCAGTGTCGTACGCGGCTCACGCTGAACTGGTTTACCGCGATACTTGGCGCCCTTGAGCAGCAGCAAGAACGCCTGCCAGTGTATCGCGACCAGCACGCCAAGCCCAGATATGGGCATCGCAACCAGCCAGCGCAAAATCGCCGGCGAAGAAAGCGCAGTTGCCTTTACCGTCAGGCTGGCCACGTGCGCCCGGCCATCCGCCCCCATGTTTTCAACCACAAGGCTCATCTGCTCCCCGCTCTGGCGCCCTTTCAGGCGAGCGGCTGGCGGCCGCAGGGTAAATCGGTACTGGCCATCCACGCCGAAAAATGGCGAGACAAAGAACGCCTTGTCCGCCACGGCGTGCACCTGCGCCGGATCAAACGCGCAGACATAGGAATGGGTTTCCCCGAAGGTATTGTGGACATCGTAGATAACGCCGCGCAGCCGCTCATCCGGCCCATAGCCGAGCCACAGCGAGATCGGCGCGAAGCCAACCCCCAGAACGCGCGGGAAGCTGACAAGGCGGATAGACCCGCCTTCCAGATGCACGCCCGCTTCTGCGTAGCGCGCCTCCGCCCATGCCCTGAGCGGCAACGTCGCATTGCGCGCGCCATGGTCGGTCTGCCGGAAAGACACCGGCGCCCCGCGATCCACCGCGAACAGCGGTGAGAGCCTGTCCGCTTCCGCCAGCCGGTCGATGTCGACCTCCAGCATGGCGATGCGGTGCGAGAAGCGGCGCACGAACGGTTTCTCGCGCCGGTGAACCGTGCGCCCAAACCAGAGCTGCGCGGCAGGGCGTGTCACGGCGCCGCCGCCATAAGCTCTGGCTGCAGCGCCAGATGGCCATGGGATGAATGCGACAGCGTATGAGTGTACGTTGTCGTGGCCTGCCACGGCACGCCGCCGCCTAGCGCAAAGGCCGCCTCCAGCCCTGTGCGCAATCCGGCTTCGTGGAAACCATCGCCCAGCCAAGCGCCCGCGAAAAACACGCCATCGGTTCCCTGCAGGCGCTGCACAGAGCGGCGTGCGGCGGCAGAGGGGCCGTCATACATCGGATGGTCGAATTCATAGACGCCGAACGTTTTGTCCTTCGCCGGCTCACGCACCGGGTTCAGCGTCACGAACACGGGCTTGTCCTTCGGCAGCTTTTGCAACCTGTTCATCCAGTAGGTGACGCACACGCGGTCATCAGGCCCCTTCATCACATTCCACGCACCCCACGCCATGCGCCGCTGGGGCATCAGCGAGGCGTCATGATGGAGGTAGGCCGTATTGGACGAGAAGCGAACGGACCCCAGCGCCAGACGCTGTTCCTCAAAGGATGCATCCAGCATCTGCCGCGACTGGTCCGCGTGGCATGCAAGGATGATGGCGTCGAACGTCTGCGGCGGTTGATTGCGCTCGACAATCTGCGCGCGCCCGTGCCCCGCCGGCCGGATGGTCTCGATCTGCGCGCCGGGGCGCAGAGAAGGCGCAAGATCGGCCAGCAGCTTGCTCACGTAATTGCGGCTCCCGCCCTTGACCGTGCGCCAGATCGGGCGAACCCAATGCATCAGCCGGTGGTTGTCGAAGAACTGCAGGAAGCTGCGCGCGGGATAGTCCAGCATCAGCTGCTCCGGCGTCGACCAGATCGCGCCGCTCATCGGCAGCAGATAGGCGTCACGGAATAGCTTGGAATAACCATAGCTGTCCAACCAGTCGCCAAGCGACATGTCCGGCACTGCGTCGCGCACCAACTGCTCGCGAGCAATCTTGTTGAAGTCCAGGATCTCGCGCAGCAGCCCGCGGAAATTGCTATCAAGCGCATTCCGCTTCCACGCAAAGAGCCCGAACGGCGCAGACCATTCATAGCCTTCGGGGTCGGAGACGGCAAAGCTCATGTCCGTCCACACGGTCTCCACGTCGAGATGCTTCAGCAACTGCGTGAAGTTCGGATAGTTCGGCCGGTTGAAGCAGATGAAGCCGATATCCACGCTCACCGGCGTGCCGGTGTGGTCGATATCCACCGTCCACGCATGCCCGCCGAAACGCTCGGCCTTGTCGTACACCACGACATCCGCGTTCTCGCGCAAGGCCCACGCAGCCCCAAGGCCCGCGACACCCGTGCCAACAACCGCAACACGTTTGCGACGCGAACTCATGCGATGCTGTCCTGGCTGGAGGTCTTGTACGTCTCAAGCGCCCGCTTGCGCGCGAAGTCATGATCGATGATCGGCTCAGGGTAGGTGTCGCCCAGCGTTACGCCGGCCTCCGCCAGTACGTTTTCCGGCGCCTCCGAAGGCTTGTGAATCCACTTGGACGGCAGCTTAGCCAATTCCGGCGCCCACTGGCGCACATAGTCGCCATTCGGGTCAAACTTCTCGCCCTGTAGAACCGGATTGAACACACGGAAGTAAGGCGCTGCATCCGCCCCGGTTCCCGCCGTCCACTGCCATCCATTGGCGTTGTTGGCCTCGTCCGCGTCGACCAGCGTGTCCCAGAACCATTCCTCGCCACGCCGCCAGTGCACCAGCAGGTCTTTGGCGAAGAACGATGCAACGATCATCCGCACACGGTTGTGCATGAAGCCGGTCGTCCACAGCTCCCGCATGCCCGCGTCGATGATGGGATAGCCCGTGCGTCCGCGCTTCCACGCTTCCAGCTCGGCCTTCGTGCCCTTGCGCCACTCGATCCCGTCGAACTGCCGCCGCCAGCTCAACCGGCCCATCTGCGGATCGTGATAGAGAAGGTGATGCGAGAAATCCCGCCACGCGATCTCCGACAGGAATTTCCAGACATCCTTCGACGGCGCATCGCCCGTTTCTTCCGCGTGCACAGCCGCGCGCCAGATCTGGTGCGGGCTGATCTCGCCAAAATGGAGATAGGGCGAAAGCCGCGATGTCCCGTCCTGGTCCGGCCGGTCGCGGCCGGCTGAGTAGCCATGAATCGGCCCGGCGAGAAAATCGCGCAGCCGCTTGCGCGCCGCCATCTCGCCCGGCGTCCACGCCTTCGCCAGGCCGCCCGACCAGTCGGGCTTCACCGGATGCAGCCCCCAGTCATCGATATCGTCCGACTTCACCTTCGGCGGCGCGGCCAGCGTGCGCGGTTCGGGCGCGGCGGCGGGCATCACGATGCTGGCCTGCATCGCCTTCCAGAACGGCGTGAACACCTTGAAGTCGCCGCCCGACCCGGTCTTGATCGTAAACGGCTCGGCCAGCAGCGCTCCATTATAGCTGTGCGCCTCGATGCCATCGCCCTTCAGCGCCGCCTTGATCCGCTCATCGATCTTGCGCGCCGGGCCATAGCGTCTGTTCCAGTAGACGCCTTCGGCTTTCGTCTCCTTGACCAGCGCCGGGATCACCACATCCGCCGCGCCCCTGCGCAGCGCCAGGCGTCCGCCCTTGGCTTCGATCCGCTCGGCCAGCGCCCGCAGCGACTTGTCCAGCCACCACTTGCTCGCCCCGCCCATCGGCCGCGCCTCGCGGCTCTCCGCGTCGAGCACATAGACGGCGACAACCGGCTTCCCCGTCGCCACCGCCGCCGCCAGCCCCGGATTGTCCGCAAGCCGCAGGTCGTCGCGAAACCAGAAAAGAACAGGGCGCTCAGCCAAGACAACTCGCCGTCTGGGGTTATTTTGAGGTGTCTACGCGCCAGTCAGCGGGGTGGATCAACTGGCCATTTGGCCGAAGCAGGCGCGGCTGGTACGTTTTCAACAGCTTGGACCTTGGGGTGTGCAATGCTGAGACGGGCAATCATGTTGGTGGCGCTGGCCTGCGGGCTCCCGGCTCCGGCCGCAGCTTGCACCTATCTTGACTGGAATCCATGGTCAGAACTTGTAGAGCCAAGCCTGACGCGCCTCGTTCGCGAGGCCAAGACGATTGACTGGGTCAATGTCCGCTTCACCGGTCCTCGACTCTGTCCGCGAGCGCCGGATCCGTACCTCGAACCTGAGGCATATGCTGCAACGACAGCAGCGGGTCCGGCCGCGATTCTGAGTGGCCCCTGCTTCACGACCGATCCGAAGCCCGGCCTGCTGACCGCCAGCGTGATCGAGCGGCTGAAGGGGTCGTCCGAGCAGACCTTTGATCTCTTCTTTGGCTATGGCGACGGCACTGACTTGAAGTTCGGCTTCGCCGATATCCGCGAACTGCCCATCACGTATGCGTACAGATTTGAGCTCTACGAGAGAATCGAAGCCGACAACCGGCATGCCTCGAATGCTTTCTGGCACGCGGCAGCCATAGGCTGGTCGTTGGACGGCACGGACTCATGCGGCGGCAGACCCGCGCTTAGTCCGGCGGTCCGCTACATCGTGATGCGCGATGCTGCGGGCGCCGTGACGGCCTCTATACCTGTCCGGCACGAAGACGACACGCTACTTGCTCGTCTTCGTCTCAAGCGCGATCGGCCGGCTACCGATTTGCGCAGGCCGCTCGCTGTTGCGGACTACTTCCGCAACACGGATGATCTGGCGTTGGTGCGCATCGTGCGCTGTCGCGCCTCTGGTGACAGCGTTAGCCTCTCGCAATCCAGCTATGAGCGCGGCGCAATTGCGGTCGAGCGAGGCAAGCATGATGCGGCGAAAGACTTAAACGAACTTTGGAGCTTCTTTGACTTGAAAGGCAAGAGATGCCCAGCTGGTGGCCAGGTGCTCATCGCGAGCTTCGTGCCCGATGGTGTTGGGCAACAGCCGTACAGCCAATCACCTTTCGATATCGTCATGTCTGTTGCGGTCAGAATACTCGGCGGCGAAGATCTCGACCTGTTTGGCGCCCCGTTCGTTGCTCCGCCAATGGCGCAGCCGCTCGTAGTGCAAAATGGCAAAGTCCGCATTGCGGACATTCTCACAGGCCTGAAGCTCGAGGGGCCGGAGACCGTCTCGGTAGACGACGCCTTCCGCTGGCATGAGGAAGGTCGCCGGGCGCGGCTTAGCCGCTAGCTCCCAGCCTTCGCCTTCGCGTATGCCTGCGTGCCCCGCGTGATCACACCGTCCGAAGCCAGCACATCGTCCGCCGCATACCCCACCCCGTCGCCAAGCCGGCCATAGAGCGGCGCAAAGTCTGTATCCACCGTCGCGCGGAACAGGTCGTCATACGAGCGGATGACGAAGTACGTCTGCTGGAAATCGTCGATGCGATAGCCAGTCCGCATCACGCGCTCGAGGTCAAACCGGATGCGGTTGGGCGAGGGGTCTTCAAGCGCAAAGATCGACTCGTCCTTCGAGGACGAAATCCCCGCGCCATAAATGCGCACGCCCTTCGGCGTCTCGATCAGCCCGAACTCGACCGTATACCAGTACAGCGCGGCAAGGTTCTTCAGCCGCCCGAACTGTATCGCCCGTAGCCCACCCTTGCCGTACGCCTCCATATAGTCCGCGAACACCGGATCGGTCAGCAGCGGCACATGCCCGAACACATCATGGAAGATGTCGGGCTCCTGCAGGTAGTCGAGCTGCGCCCGCGTGCGGATGAACTGTCCCGCTGGGAAGCGGCGGTTGGCGAGATGATTGAAGAACACCTCATCCGGCACCAGCCCCGGCACCGCCACAACCTCGAACCCGGTCCGCGCCTTCAGCTCGACATTGATCTCGCTGAAATTTGGAATGCCGCCCCGATTGAGGTTCAGCGTCTCCAGCCCGCGCAGCATCGCCGGATCGGCCCGGTCCTTCAAGATGTCGACCTGCCGACGATACAGGAAATCCCACACGGCATGCTCATCGGCCGTGTAAGCCTTCCAGTTCTGATCGATGACATAGTCATCGTCCCGCAAGGTGATGTGGTTGCTCATGCCCCGAATGTAGGACGCGCCGCGAGATTCGTCACGCTGCGGCGCAGGGAGCGAAAGCGTCAGTGTGCCTGCGCTGCGCGCTTCTTATACATGCCGCGGTCGTCGATCTCGAACATTTCCGGGATCTGCGGATGGTTCACCGGCTCCAGCGCTTCGTCCGGCAGCAGGTTCTGCTCGGAGACGTAAGCCACGTAATACGTCGACTCATTCTCCGCGAGCAGGTGGTAAAACGGCTGGTCTTTCACCGGCCGGATCTCTTCAGGGATCGCGTCCCACCATTCCTGCGTGTTCGCGAATTTGGGGTCCACATCGAAAATGATTCCACGGAAGGGGAACATCCTGTGGCGAACCTGCTGGCCAATCGCGAACTTGGCTGCCTTGTTCACGTCCATCATCGACGTCGCCCCTAGCCCGGTTATGTCCAGCCCCACCCATAGCGGTCATGACGCTTCTCGCAGCGCGAAAACGCCAAAAGCCCCGCCAGAGCCAGATGCACTTAGGCCCAGCAGAATGGGCTCCGCAACCTTGCATGACAGTAAACGACACTTCTTCCGTGCCATTGCCTGCGGAACCGGCTATGGCTGTCACAACAAGATCACGGATCGCTACATGGCGAAGCCATCCCGTCCGAGGCGCGGTAAGCCTCAAGGACGGTCCGGCGGCGCGTCGAATCTCTACGCGGCGCTGGACCTGGGCACGAACAATTGCAGGCTATTGGTCGCCGAGCGCACGCCGTCCGGCGGGCTGCGCGTTGTCGATTCATTCTCACAGATCGTGACGCTGGGTGAGGGTCTCGCCTCGAACGGCGTCCTGTCCGAGGCCGCCATGGGCCGCGCCATCGAGGCGCTGCGCCGCTGCGCCGAGAAGGTAAAGAAACACAAGCCCGTGCGCGCCCGCTACATCGCCACGCAGGCCTGCCGCGCCGCTGCCAACGGCCGCGACTTCCTCAACGACGTCAGCCGCAAGGTCGGCCTGAAGATGGAGCTGATCTCCCCCAAGGAGGAGGCCAAGTTCGCGCTTCTGGGCTCGCTGGATCTGGTCGATCCCGCCAACGATTTCGCGATGGTCATCGACATCGGCGGCGGCTCGACCGAGCTGTGCTGGATCGACGCAAAGGCCGCCGCCGAGCGCGGCGTGCGCGGCTGCGCGTCGCGCCCCCCCATTCTCGGCTGGGCCTCCTTCCCGGTCGGCGTCGTCACGCTGGCCGACATGTTCAGGGGCGCGGGCACGGAACAGTACGCGGACATGCTGGCCCACGTGCAGGGCCTGCTCACCGCCAACGACGCAGCAACCCGGTTTGGTCCGCTGTTCCGCGCCGGGCGCGGGCAGGTCATCGGCAACTCGGGCACAGTCACCAGCCTCGCCGGCGTCCATCTCAACCTGCCGCGCTATATCCGCTCCATGGTCGATGGAACCACGGTAGATCACGCGGGCTTGACCGCGACCATGGAACGCCTCGTCGCCGCCACGCCGGAAGAGCGCGCGAAGGAGCCATGCCTCGTCGGCGGCCGGTCAGACCTGATGGTCCCCGGCATCGCGATTCTCGCCGCCGTCTGGGCGACATGGCCCTCCGCCCGGATGAGCGTCGGTGATCGCGGCCTGCGCGAAGGCATCATCCTGTCGCTCATCCACGGCAACACCTCGGGCGGCCGACCGCCCCAACAGCAGCGCCGCCGCAATCGCTCGCGTCAGCGCCCCACAGGTGATAGCCCCCCCTCCACGGCCCCGACACTCAAGGATCTGGCGCCCAAGGATGAGGAGGCCGCATCATGACAGTCGAGGAAGACGACAAAGGCCGCCGCCGCTGGAAGGCGCCCCTCGACTCGCGTGGCCCCGCAGGCGGGCGCATGATGGCGCAGAAGGAAAAGGTCCGTAAGAAGACGCTCTCGAAGTCCTCGCGCGAATGGGTCGATCGCCAGCTGCGCGATCCCTATGTTCTGCGCGCGCAGGAAGAGGGCTATCGCGCCCGCGCCGCGTTCAAGCTGAAAGAGATCGACGAGAAGTTCAACATCGTGAAACGCGGCGCCCGCGTGGTCGATCTCGGCTCCGCCCCCGGCGGCTGGCTTCAGGTCCTGCTTGAAAAGGGCGCGATAAGGGTCGTCGGCGTCGATCTTCTGCCCGTCGATCCGATCCCCGGCATCACCATCTTCCAGGCCGACATCTACGAGCCCGGCATGACGGACAAGCTGATGGCCGCGCTGGGCGACAAGCCCAACCTCGTCCTCTCCGACATGGCCGCCAACACGGTCGGCCACAAACAGACCGATCACGTCCGCACCGTAGGCCTCGCTGAAGTCGCCGCGAACTTCGCCATCGCCAACCTCGCGAAGGGCGGAAACTTCGTCACCAAGGTTTTCCAGGGCGGTGCGCAAAAATCCCTGCTCGATGTGCTCAAGGCAAACTTCGACGACGTGCGCCACTGGAAGCCCCCCTCCAGCCGCGCCGAAAGCCCCGAGACCTTCGTGATCGCGCGGAAGTTCAAGGGCTAGCGATACCCGCGAGCCTTCAGCCGCTCCACTGCCGCGCCAACATCCCACGCCGCAATTGTAACGACCTGCTCATCCGCGCCCAACGGCTCAACCCCGACACCCACCGTATACAGCCCCTCCGCCCGAAGATTGGCGATCATCGGCGCGCCGTCCTCGATGCAGATCGCCGCCTGAGGCAGCACGTTCAGCGCCGCGCAGCACCGGCCATAGATTTCCGCGCTCGGTTTCGGCGCCGCGTCGCGCGGGTCCGCCACGAACTCCACCAGCCGGATCAGCCCCAGCCGCTCCAGAACCTGCTGCGCATTCAGGCTGGCCGACGCCACCGCCGTCCGCAGCCCCAGCTTGCGGCAAGTTTCCAGCACATCCCGCGCGCCGGGAAAGGCGTCCGCCGCCGTCAGCCCGGCAATCAGCTCCTGATAGCGCTGGTTCTTGAACGTCATAACGGCGTTGCGCGTCGGCTCGTCCATCGCGACCCCGGCATGTGACAGCAGCGCCGCCAGCGAAGACGCCCGCGGAACACTGCGCGTCGCCCGCAACGCCGCTTCGCTAACAGGCAGCCCAAACCGCTCCGCGGCGTCCGCCCAGCTCTGTTCGTGCCACGCCGACGTGGAGGTCAGCACCCCGTCGAGGTCGAATATGGCAGCGTAGACGCCCAGCGGCATGCAGGAAAATCCCGGCCCGGCAGGGGCCTAGCCGCAAGTGGTGGCGCGTTGCTGCCTCCATCGCAAGTCTGCATTCAATTCCGCTTCCCAAGCTCCAACAGAATCGCTAGACGGGTCTATGGAACAGCACCTCCCCTCAATCCGCATCCGCCAGGCCATCACGTTCGACGACGTGCTGCTCGAGCCCGGTCCGTCCGAAGTCATCCCCGGCGACGTCGATATCCGTTCGCGCTTCTCGAAGGAGATCGCGATCAACGTGCCGATCATCTCGGCCGCCATGGATACGGTTACCGAGGCCGGCCTCGCTATCGCCATGGCCCAGTTCGGCGGCATCGGCGTCATCCACCGCAATCTCTCGGTCGAGGAACAGGCCGAGCAGGTCCGTCGCGTGAAGCGCTTTGAAAGTGGCATGGTTGTGAACCCGGTCACGGTCACGCCCGATGTCACGCTCCGCCAGCTCAAAGTCCTGAAGGAACGCCTGCGCGTTTCCGGCATCCCGGTGGTCGAGCCCGGCCCCGAAGGCGTGCCGCAGAAGCTGCTCGGCATCATCACCAACCGCGATGTCCGGTTCGCCGAAGATGACAACATGCCGGTGTCGGAACTGATGACGCGGAAAGTCGTCACCATCCGTCAGGGCGTCGATCAGGCCGAAGCCCGCAAGCTGCTGCACAAGCATCGCATCGAACGTCTGATCGTGATCGACGAGCAGGGCCGCTGCGTCGGCTTGATCACCGTCAAGGACATGGAAAAGAGCCAGACCAACCCCAACGCCTGCAAGGACGAGCAAGGCCGCCTCCGCGTCGCCGCCGCCTCCACCGTGGGCGACGCCGGGTTCGAGCGCAGCCAGGCGCTCATCGATGCCGGCGTCGACGCCCTCGTCATCGACACCGCCCATGGCCACTCGCGCGCCGTGCTCCAGGCCGTCGAGCGCGTGAAGAAACTCTCCAACCGCGTGCAGGTCATCGCCGGCAACGTCGCCACGGGCGATGGTTGCAAGGCGCTGATCGACGCTGGCGCAGACGCCGTGAAAGTCGGCATCGGCCCCGGCTCCATCTGCACCACGCGCATCGTCGCTGGCGTCGGCGTGCCCCAGCTCACCGCGATCGCCGATTGCGCCAGGGCAGCGGAATCCACCCGCACCCCGGTCATCGCAGACGGCGGCATCAAGTTCTCGGGCGACTTCGCCAAGGCGCTCGCCGCCGGCGCGTCCTGCGCCATGATGGGCTCGATGCTCGCGGGCACGGAAGAAGCCCCCGGCGAGGTGTTCCTGTACGAAGGCCGTCCCTACAAGGACTATCGCGGCATGGGCTCGCTCGGCGCCATGGGCCGCGGCTCGGCCGACCGCTACTTCCAGAAAGACGTGCAGGCCCAGAAGCTCGTCCCCGAAGGCATCGAGGGTCAGGTGCCCTTCAAGGGCCCGGTCGGCCCGATCCTCCACCAGATGGCCGGCGGCCTCCGCGCCGCGATGGGCTATGTCGGCGCGAAGACGGTGGATGAGCTTCACCAGAAAGCGAACTTCATCCAGATCACCGGCGCAGGCCTGCGCGAATCCCACGTCCACGACGTGAAGATGACCCGCGAAGCGCCGAACTACTCGTTCCAGGCGGGTTGATCATTGGTGATGCGTCTCTCCCTGTGGTCGCAATTTCTGACCAGGTGGCAGGGGTTTCGCTACAACTACGGCTGGTCGCGCTACGTTCCGTTGTTGGATGGGTGGCTTCCGCGTTGCGCGATGCTTGTGCCGTTTATTGGCTACGCAATCCTGTTCAACGATAGCATCGCAAATCTTGTTCAGTTCGAGAGATTGGCAGGTGAGCACCAATCGAGCTGGGGTTTGTCGAGCATTGATCGCCTAAGGTGCTTTTACTTTGCGTTGATATTATTGGGCGCCGCCAACGTGCTCTTTCGCTTGCGGCGGCCTCACACGATGTGGTTGGCGACAAATCTTCGCGACTATGTAGCGCGTGGTTTGGACTACTTCACGATCGGCTACTACATGGAAATCCACGGGACGGTTCGACACGAGGGGCATCACACTCGTCATGGGAAGTACTACGACAGCGAGTGGGATGGATTTCTTGCCGCCGCGGTCAATGATGGCGAAGGTACTGAAAGCGTCAAGCGCACTGGCAATTGGGAGGAAGCCAAGAGGCAGTACGGAAGTCTCTTGCGGTCGATGCTCATAGAGAACTTTGAGCGCTTTGACGTAACGAAGCGAGTTTCGCTAACGATCTGCCTCATTTTTGCGTTTATCGGCTATGTGCTTTTGCTTCTCCCAAGTGCTGAGCTGTTCTTGAAGGTAACGATGTCTGCGTTTTCTATGTAGGCGACAGTCTTCTTTGTCCTGTGGCGCCCCCGTCTGCGGCAATCGCCATCATAGACCGTTGGCTTGCGTCTAGCCTGAGTTCGACCACTCGGCTAAGACACCGCCATGAAAGACACCCTGTTCATCCTCGCCGCGCCTTTCCCCGATGGCGGTTTCGAGTGGTATTGCAACGACTGCGCAACCCTCGAGGGCGCCCTGATCGCCAATCCGCACTGGAACGACCGGATCGAAGTCCGCCGCATCGGCTTCCCGCGTCCGCGCCAGGAAGTGATCGATCTCGTCGGCCCCGACTGGCAGGGCCTCCCGATGCTGGTGATGCCGAAGGAGCGGGCGCCCGGCGACGCCATCATCGTCGGCGACTACGCCATCCTGCAGGATGTCCGCGCCATCGGCCGCGCACTCGCCCACCGCCACGGCGGCGCGGGGCCGCACCCGTGACGCTCACGCCACTGGAGCAGGAAGTTCTGCGCGCTTTCGAAGCGGAGTTCGGCGGGATTGGTTTTCCGCCACCTGAGGCGTTCATGGTGACCGGTCGCGAAAACACAGGGGCCGGCAGGTTCACTGACCTCGTGAGCGAGGCGCAGGTTTCGCATAAAGGTCCGTGCGGCTTGTCAGCAATCATCCAGATGGACGGTCTGCAGCACGGCCTAGGTGCTCTGGTGTTCCTGAGCGAAGGAAAGCCTGACGCGCTTGAGCTTCATCTCTGGGGAGATGATGCGTGGGATGGCGTCGAGCGTCCCTGGAAGATCGTGCCACGCGCGGAGGCGACCCATGCGTGACGGCGGAAAAATCCACGCGGCCATCGAAGTCCTGCGCGACGTTCTCGAACGCCGCACGCCGGTGAAGGAAGCCGTGCGCGACTGGGGCAAGAAATCCCGCTTCGCCGGCGCGCGCGACCGCGCATGGATTTCCGGCCTCGTTGTCGATGCCCTCCGCCGCAAGAACTCCATCGAGCACGCGATGGAAGCCACCGGCCCGCGCATCCTCGCGCTCGGCGCGCTGAAACACGCCTGGGGCTGGGATGTGCGCAAGATCGAGGAAGCGCTCAAGGACGATCACGCCCCGCCGCCGCTGCAGGGGCAAGAGCGCGAGAACCTGCTGATGGCGCCAAACCCCAGCGCGCCGCCGCACGTGCAGGGCGATTTCCCCGAATGGCTCGCGCCCCACATGGCCCGCGCCTTCGGGCCAGACGCCGTGCCCGAAGGCATGGCGATGGCCGCCCGCGCGCCCATCGATCTCCGCGTCAACACGCTGAAGTCCGATCCCGAAAAATCCGGCCGCGCGCTCGAAGGCGTGAAAGCCCGGCAAATACCCGAACTCGTCAACGGCTTCCGCATCCCCGCAGCCGATTCAGCCGAACGCGGCGAAAGCGTCGAAGCGATCCCGGCCTATTCCAAAGGCTGGGTCGAAGTGCAGGACATGGGCAGCCAAATCGCCGCCGCCGTTTCCTGCGCCGCACCGGGAGAGCAGGTGCTCGACTACTGCGCAGGCGGCGGCGGCAAGACCATCGCCATGGCCGCGATGATGCACAACAAGGGTCAGATCTTCAGCCACGACATCGACGGCAAGCGCCTCTCCGCGCTCATCCCCCGCATGGATCGCGCTGGCATCCGCAACGTGCAGCTGCGCCACCCGAAGGAAAACGCCTCGCTCGACGATCTCGAAGGCAAGATGGATCTCGTGATGATCGACGCGCCCTGCACCGGCGTCGGCACATGGCGCCGCAAGCCCGATGCGAAATGGCGCGTCCAGCCCAACGCACTCGAAAAGCGCATCGGCGACCAGGCGATGATCCTGCGACAGGCCTGCAACTACGTGAAACCCGGCGGCCGCATGGTCTACGTCACATGCTCCTTCCTGATGGAAGAAAACGAAGACCAGTTCGCCAGCTTCCTCGCCGACCGCCCCGACTTCAAAGCCGAAGACGCCGCCGAAGCCGCGATCAAATCCGGCCAGCTCACGGAAAAGGGCGCAGCCCTCGTCCGCAAATGCCGCCGCCCCGATGGCTCCGTCCGCCTCACGCCGCGCACGGCGGGCACGGACGGCTTCTACATGGCCGTGATGCGCAGGGTGGGGTGATCCCGAAACGTTTAGCTCACGGTCAAGGGTAGTTTTTGAATTCCTCGGCTACGGTATCGAGATCACCGAATACGTAGCTGGGGCTGATGCCCAAGACCCGTAGCGCCGACTTCGTCGAAGTCTTCATGCCTGCAGGTACGTCAAACTTGTTCTGAATGGCTCCCGCCGGAAGCCCGCTGCTTTCTTTCGTTGCTGACGGAGGGTGTAGCGTCATGCCTCCAAATTGCGCCCTTGCCCGTCGGTTGGCTCCTAGAACCGGTAGCAACTCAGCATCAGTGCGATCTTCTCGGAATGGATTTATCAGCATTGTATGCGTGAAATCGCGCTCAAATTTTGCGCCGTCGAGCATCAGCACGCAGCCATCCGGCTCGTCATGTCCATCGCCGACAAAATCACAGGCGAAGTACAATGCTACCAGCGGGTTATAGGTCCAATCCAAAAGTAGCGTCGGCACGCCATGATGTTGAGCCAAGGCAAGCCACTCAATAGCCGTTTGCGGCCATTCTTGAACAAAGGGTCCGGCGCTACGTATCCAGCGACTCAAGTCCGCCTCTTTAGAGATGCCTGACTTGTTGGGTCGCAATACGGACGGCAGCAACGACCACTCGGCGGACTTGTGCCCACGAAAAAGTTTTGCAGTTGTCCACGCGTGAGGCGCTTTATGATGTTGGCTAAGATTGTTCAGATAGTCCGCGATAAATCCCATTCCCATGGTGGCCCCTTCCCAAATGCCGATTCTGACTATGAGGCGATGCGCTTCAGGTGCCAAGAAACTGGCGCTATCAATCCTGCCAATGCCACTAATTGTGGTCGAGTCAGTGACTAGGGTTCGGGATTGACGAACAGACCGAACCGCTTCTATTTCCGCCATGGCGAGCAGCACCCCCACACCCCTCAACTATGATTCCAACGCGCACGAACGTGCGCTGATCATAGATTTCGGCAGTCAGGTCACACAGCTGATCGCCCGGCGCCTGCGCGAAATGGGCGTCTACTGCGAGGTCCACCCCTACAACCGCGCCGAAGCGGTGATCAAAGCCGGGTTCAATCCCAAGGCGATCATCTTCTCCGGCGGCCCCGATAGCGTCACGCGCGAGAAATCCCCCCGCGCCCCGCAGATCGCTTTCGACCTGAAAGTCCCCATCCTCGCCATCTGCTACGGCCAGCAGACGATGGCCGTGCAGCAGGGCGGCGTCGTTGAAGGCGGCCACGCGGCGGAGTTCGGCCGCGCTGATGTCGAGATCAAGCACGCCTCGCCGCTGTTCGATGGCTTCTGGGAAGTCGGCAAGCGCTATCCCGTCTGGATGAGTCACGGCGACCGCGTCACGCAACTGCCCGAAGGCTTCAAGGTCATCGGCACATCCGAGAATGCTCCCTTCGCCATCGCGGTGGACGAGACGCGCCGCTACTACACCACCATGTTCCACCCCGAAGTGGTGCACACACCCGATGGCGCGAAACTGCTCTCCAACTTCGTGAAGAAGATCGCCGGCATGAAAGGCGACTGGACCATGGCCGCCCTGCGCGCCGAGCAGGTCGCCAAGATCAAGGCCCAGGTCGGCAAGGGCAGGGTGATCTGCGGCCTCTCCGGCGGTGTCGATTCCTCCGTCGCCGCCGTGCTGATCCACGAAGCCATCGGCGACCAGCTCACCTGCGTCTTCGTCGACACGGGCCTGATGCGCGCCAACGAAGCCGAAGAAGTCGTGAAACTCTTCCGCGGCCACTACAACATCCCGCTCGTCCACGTGGATGCTGGCGACCAGTTCCTGGGCGGCCTCGCCGGCGTCAGCGACCCCGAGACCAAGCGCAAGTTCATCGGCAAGACCTTCATCGACATCTTCGAAGCCGAAGCGAAGAAAGTGCAGGGCGCGCAATTCCTCGCCCAGGGCACGCTCTATCCCGACGTGATCGAAAGCGTCTCCTTCGACGGCGGCCCCTCCGTCACCATCAAGTCCCACCACAATGTCGGCGGCCTTCCTGAGAAGATGAACCTCAAGCTGGTCGAGCCGCTGCGCGAACTGTTCAAGGACGAAGTCCGCGCCCTCGGCCGCGAACTCGGCATGGCCGAAACCCTCGTTGGCCGCCACCCATTCCCCGGCCCCGGCCTCGCCATCCGCATCCCCGGCGAGATCACGCCCGAGCGCGTCGCCATCCTCCAGAAAGCCGACGCCATCTATCTCGACGAAATCCGAAAGGCCGGCCTCTACGACAAGATCTGGCAGGCCTTCGCGGTCCTTCTCCCCGTTCGCTCCGTCGGCGTCATGGGCGACGCGCGCACATACGAGTCCGTCCTCGCCCTCCGCGCCGTCACCTCGACCGACGGCATGACCGCCGACTTCTACCAGTTCGACATGAACTTCCTCGGCCGCACGGCGACCCGCATCATCAACGAAGTGAAGGGCGTCAGCCGCGTGGTGTATGACGTGACGTCGAAGCCGCCGGGCACGATCGAGTGGGAATGATTCAGGGCTCTTCCGGGCGGTTCGCGATCTATCGGCGAAGTGCATCAACGCCCTGAAACTCCACTAGAAATTCAATCGACATCTATTGCCACCGTTCGCTGAGCAGGGTGACGGTCTGGCGGTAGGCGCGACAGTATCTCGACATCGGTGCGAGCCGATTGATCCCATAGTCACAGCCGAGTGTGCCGCCTAATGGCGGGCTGCGTTATCTGCTTTAGTGATGGTTCCAAAAAACAACACTACCTTGTGAGCGATCGCTCACCGCGGTTCGGGGGTGATCGACATCAGGGAGATGGAACCCGGAACGTCACCTGGCTGCACGGTGTAAATACATGCGCAGCCTTTCTGCCAAGCGGTTTCCAGAAGCTCGGCTGCAAGCATCTCTCGAATTCGGCCTTGTGCGCCGGGCTCGACAACGATGAGCGGACCGCTCCACAAGATAGAAGCAAACTCTAGGCCCGGCCGGAGCCACCACGGCGCCAGCCCAAAGATGACTGATCGTGAGGAGACGACGGACAGAATACCGCTGTCATCGCCGTCGCATTGGCGTCGAACGTATTCCACCCATTCCGCTAGATCGAGGCTCGGATACGCCAGGCGAACGAGAGCGTAGGAGGGCGCGATATCGGCGACTTTGATCTGCGAGGCCACTAGCATGCCGGAACTAAAGCATGGGTTCCCCGTTCGCTAGTTGAGGTGGGTCATTTTTTGATCACCGATCTGCGCCCTGGAGTGGCGTCAACCCATGACAAAGTGGTCAATCTCCGAGCAAACCCGCTGTCGCGTGGCTCTGGCGTCGCCCCCTGCGGTTCCTGGTGGGCCCACTTTTACAAGTGAACTCTGTCCGCACGCTGATCTTGCGCCGCTGATTAAAGAAGTGGGCGTGCGAACTTTCTCCGCAGGGGCGACGTTGCAGTTTGACGGCGATGAAGCTCTGCACGTCATGATTATAAAATCCGGATCCGTAAGGATCTGCAAACAGACTGCTGACGGGCGTAGAGCCGTGGTGGGCTTCCTTTCCGCCGGTGATTTCATCGGCCTTGCAGCGTTGGAGGTCTACAGCTCAAGCGTGGAAGCGCTGGAACCCGTTCAAGTGTGGCGCTTCCCTCGCGCAGCGTTTCGGCAGCAAGTGTCGCGGTGTCCGCTTTTGGAAGCCTCGATCCTCCTCCATGTTACTAGCGACTTGGAAGCGGCGCAGGGGCAGATGCTTCTTCTTAGCCGCAAAGCTGCCATTGAACGCCTCGCCACCTTTGTTCTTCAACTGGCGTATGGGAAAAATGAAGATACCTCCGGCCGCATTCGGGCCATCTTCCATATGACGCGCACAGACATGGCTGACTTTTTAGGTCTTACGACAGAAACGGTCAGTCGTTGCTTCACCAGATTGCGTCGCGCTGGTCTCTTATATTTTGAATGTGCAACCGTTATTGTGCTGCTGAACCGTCCCAAGCTCGAAGACGTCGCCGCCGGCGGCGCTTCCTTCCGCTGACATCGGGGCCGAGCTTTGGCGACGTCGCCACCAGCGGGCCATCAGCCGACTGTCCTGCCTCATTGAGTTGGCATGCCTTGTGGCGGCAGTTGCGCGACGTGTGGGACAAGGGCCGATACTCTCTGCGAGGTTTGAGGAACGTAAAGGCCCGTAGAGGACCGCTGTCAAAGCGCCGCCGAGAGCGCCACTACCGAGGACATGCTTACACCGGACAGCAGCGATGCGCTGGAAGGTTGAGTCTCCATATTCAGTTGGCCGATGTAGGTATACGCGCCGCTCATTACTACGCCGCCGCCTGACCCAGTTCGTCTGGCTTGGCGTCGGCGTCGGCGTCGGCGACCTCGGCTCCCTCGACGTGTCCGCCAAAGCCAAAGCGCATGGCCGAGAGCATCTTTTCACCAAAGGTATGCTCTTGCCGGGATCGGAATCGGGCGTAGAGAGCGGTCGTGAGCACGTCCGCAGGCACCGCCTCCTCGATTGCTGCTTCGACGGTCCAGCGGCCCTCACCGGAATCCAGCACATAGCCTGAGAACTGCTTCAGCTGCGGATCCTTAGCCAGCGCCGCGGCGCCGAGATCAAGCAGCCAGGATGCGACTACGCTGCCTCGGCGCCAGACCTCGGCAATGTCCGGCATGTTCAGGGTAAAGCGCTCTTCTTCTGGCAGATTTTTAGACTCCTTGTTGCGCAGGATGTCGAACCCCTCAGCGTAGGCCTGCATCAAACCGTACTCGATGCCGTTGTGCACCATCTTGACGAAGTGCCCGGCGCCAACTGGGCCTGCATGGATGTAGCCCAACTCGGGTCTGGGATCTGCGCCGGTCATGCGCTTGGTCCGCGAAATGCTTCCTGCTCCCGGCGCCAAGCTTTTGAGAATCGGGTCGATCGCGTCGACGGATTGCCTGTCTCCGCCAACCATCATGCAAAAGCCGCGCTCTAACCCCCACACACCGCCTGACGTGCCGATATCGATATAGTCTATGCCCATTTTTTGCAGCACTTTGGCCCGTCGGATATCGTCCTTGTAGAACGTGTTGCCGCCATCGATAATCGTATCGCCTGGGCTGAGACACTCGCTTGCGGTGACAATCATCTCTTCCGTTGCGCGCCCGGCCGGGAGCATGATCCAGACCCGGCGCGGCGTTTGGAGTTGCCGCACGAGATCCTCGACGTTGCCGGCAGCACTTGCCCCCTCTCCCACTAATTCCGCGACGGCCCCGGGCGAACGGTCATAGACCACGCACAGGTGACCGTCCCGCATCAGCCGGCGCGCGATGCCGGCGCCCATTCGGCCCATTCCCACAATTCCGATCTGCATTTTGGATCTCCAAGTCCCAAGCCCCAGACATGTGACTGGTTGTGATCTCTGCCGATCAATCCAGAAGGGGGCATCGTGGGCGAGCCTTGCCCACCTGACCGGCCAACATGAAACGAACCTATCGGCGTCTCCCCAACGCAGCGGTGATCCAGATCAATGCTCGGTGCAGTTTGCTCCGACAAAAAGCACAATGACCCGCCGATCCAATCAGCAAAATGGATTCCACTTGTCAGCTATCGCACGAGGCGACGGCGCAGTTCGGATCAGTCATCCGCGCCAGCCAGTCGTCAGCGCTGGATCGGTTGGATCTTGGCTTTTTTGGGCCAATCGAGCGCGCGAGATCCGATCCTTCGACAACTCCGGAGTGGTTCAACCATCCTTTTTTTGGACGAACAGTTCTTGGATTTCACGGTGTGCAGAGCACGGCCGTAAGCGTCCGATCGCGCGCGCCGGTTCCATCGTTCCAGGTATCACGCGATGGCGCAAAAAATGAGCCAGGCCAAACCCGCAAAGAGCGGCCGCAAGACCGACTGTCTTCTGGCGATAAACGGCGGCTCATCGAGCATTCGATTTGCGCTGTATGACGAGGGTGAGCAGCTGCGGAGGCGATTGGTAGGGAAAGTTGATCGCGTCGGCTTGAGTGGCACAAATTTGACGTTCAATGACGCTTCCGGAGTATCGCAGGATAGTAACCCAATTGCCGCGGGCGACTCCAAATCGGCCGTAGAGTTTTTACTGGATTGGCTCGAGACGCAGACGCTGTTCGCATCGGTCAGAGCCGTCGGTCACCGGATCGTGCATGGCATGATGCACAGCGGACCCGAGGAGATAACGCCTGAGTTGCTCGATCAATTGCGAGGCATCACGCCCTATGATCCGGAACATCTGCCGCTTGAGATCGACCTGATAGAAGTTTTCCGCCGACGCCATCCGGCATTGCCCCAGGTAGCGTGCTTTGACACGGCGTTTCACCGCACCATGCCGCGTGTCGCTAGCATGTTGCCGATCCCAAGACGCTACGAGGCGATGGGCGTTCGTCGATACGGCTTCCACGGCTTGTCCTATCAATTCCTTGTCGAGGAACTGGTGCGCCTGGGTGATCCCGCGGCGAGAAAGGGGCGCGTGATTCTTGCTCACCTCGGTAACGGTGCGAGCATGGCCGCCGTGCGCAATGGCAAGAGCGTTGATACCAGCATGGGCTTCACGCCGGCAGCCGGATTGGTGATGAGCAGCCGCTCCGGCGACTTGGACCCAGGCGTCGTCTCGTACCTGATGCGCGCCGAGAAAATGAGCGTCACCGGATTCGAGAAAATGGTGAACCATGAATCCGGGCTGCTGGGCGTTTCCGAGATCAGTTCCGATCTGCGCGATCTGCTTGCTCAGGAATCCTATGATGTTCGCGCGGCGGAGGCCGTGGCGCTTTTCTGTTACCAAGCAAAAAAATGGATCGGCTCCTTTGCAGCCGCGCTTGGCGGATTGGACACGCTCGTGTTCGCAGGGGGCATCGGCGAGAATGCAGCGCTCGTGCGGTGGCGCATCTGCGACCAGCTGGGCTTTCTCGGAATTGAGCTGGACGAGAACCGAAACACCCACAACGCAGAACTGATTTCGACCGACGATAGCCAAGTCTCTGTCCGCGTCATCCGAACTGACGAAGAACTGATGATCGGAAGGTCAGTCATCCGCGTCCTCGACACTGGCGCTCGGCAAAGCGTTGAGGGGCGCCTGAACCTGCAATGACCGACGCATCGAGCAATGGCAGTGGATCGTCGTTCCCAATGCGACCTGTCGATAACCGGCTGTCCCTGGAGACCCTGATACTCAAACCCAACATGGTCATTCCGGGACTGCGTTGCCCCCGGCAAGAAACAATACAATGCCGCCATGGAAGTGCAGTGATGAGCGCAGCGCCAACAGGCAAGAGGGGTCAGTCTGCCTTGCGATGGAAGGCGTTTTTCTTTGGGCGGGGTTTGCCCGAATGAAAAGGCTTGTTGTGTTCGATCTGGACGGCACGATCGCAGAGAGCAAATCGCCTCTGGATGATGAAATGTCCGCGCTGCTGCGGGATCTTCTCGGCATCGTCAAAGTAGCGGTCATTTCCGGCGGTGACTGGCCGCAATTCGAGAAACAGCTCCTATCAAATCTGCCCAAAGACGCCAATCTCGGAGAGCTGTCGCTTCTGCCGACGTGCGGAACGAAATTCTACAAGTTCAATTCCGGTTGGAAGAAACAATACTCGGAGGACTTCAGCAGCGCCGAGAAGAAGGCGATCATCGATGCACTGGAGGCTCTGAACGGTTTCGGCAGGCAGCGGGTTTGGGGAGACGTGATCGAAGACAGGGGAAGTCAGATTACCTTTTCCGCGTTGGGGCAACATGCGCCTCTGGAAGAGAAGCGGAAGTGGGATCCGGACTTCGCCAAGCGAGTGCAGATGAAGGCAGCGCTCTACAAATCCATTCCGGAGTTTTCCGTCCGCCTCGGTGGGACGACATCCGTGGACGTTACCAAGAAGGGCATCGACAAGGCTTATGGGATTCGAAAGCTCCGGGATATTCTTGGCGTCAAGATCGACGAGATGCTGTTCGTTGGGGATGCGATCTTTCCCGGAGGAAATGATTATCCGGCCAAGGAAGCAGGGGTTTATTCCATTCGAGTGAGGGATCCCAACGAGACGAAGCGGGTTACTGAAGCGATCATAGGCTGTTTGGATCTCGGTCGGCCCCTACGTCCCGGCGAGGACTATGGATGAGCGACTTTCAACTGCTTCGCCTTGGGCTGGTCATGGAACCAGAGCCAGGAAACCCACTAGAGGCCGCAGGCGTCCTCAACCCAGCCGCCGTGCGTGGTCCTGACGGTCAGCTTTACCTTTTTCCGCGGCTGGTTGCTCAGGGCAATTATTCACGCATCGGGATTGCGCGGGTTCTATTCGATGACGCGGGCGATCCGGTTGGCGTCAAGCGCCTCGGTATCGTCCTGGAGCCTGAGGCGGACTATGAGCGGCGGCCGGACGGCGGCGGCTGCGAGGATCCGCGCATCACGTTTGTCGAGCCGCTTCGCCGTTACGTGATGACGTACACGGCGCACTCGCGGAATGGCCCGCGAATCGCCCTGGCGATCTCCGAGGATCTGTTCCGCTGGCAGCGTCTGGGGCTCGCTACTTTCCGACCTTATGAAGGCATCGAGTTCGAAGGCGTGGACAACAAGGATGCCAGTGTCTTCCCGCTCGCTATACCGGATTCATCCGGACAGCTGTCGATGGCGATCCTACAGCGGCCACTCTTTTCGGGAACCTATCCGGAGGACACAGCACGTGAGCCCGCCTCCCGCTTGGTGGATCTCCAACGCGAAAGCATCTGGATCTCCTACTGCTCGACGGCGATGGCGGATTGCGAGCCGTCTCACCTCCGTCACTTTGGCTCGCATCACCGGCTGGCCACCCCCGTGGCGCCCTGGGAGCGGCTCAAAATCGGTGGCGGTACGCCGCCCATCCAGACCCGTCACGGTTGGCTCGTCGTTTATCACGGCGTCAGTGAGCTGGCGCCAGCTTCCGCGGGCGTGCGCAAGTTGCGCTACTCGGCCGGGGTGATGATCCTCTCGGCAGAAGATCCCCAAGTAATCCTCTATCGCTCTCCCATGCCGGTTCTTACACCGGAATCTCCGCAGGAGAGACAGGGGGTCGTCGCCAACGTCGTGTTTCCAACGGCCATCGATCGGCGCGACGATCTCGGATCACCGGATCGCTTCGACGTCTACTATGGCATGGCCGACAACCGGATCGGTGTGGCGAGACTCGATCTACCGGAGCGTTTGCCGTCTGTGGCGCCGACCGACTCTCCACAGGGGAGAGTCTGATGTGGCTATGGCTCAAGCAGCGATTGCGCCTCACGCCGCAACCAAACCGCTGGCCCGCTCTGCAAATGCGCACTGCCGGATCGAACGCATAGAATGAGTGAAACAATGCAAACCAGAGCAAAACCCTCTTTGCCATCGGTCACCCAGGAGGACTTCAGTAAGCTGGACGCCTATTGGCGAGCGGCAAATTACCTCTCGGTCGGGCAGATATATCTTTACGACAATCCGCTGCTGAGAGAGCCGCTGTCGCTTGCACATATCAAGCCGAGGTTGGTCGGACACTGGGGCACGACGCCGGGGCTCAATTTTGTTTACGCTCACCTGAACCGGATCATTGCGAAGTACGACCTGAACGTCATCAACATCACCGGTCCCGGTCATGGGGGGCCAGCGTTGGTCGCGAATGCGTACCTGGAAGGAACTTACAGCGAAATCTATCCTGTCGTCGCGCAAAATGCCGAAGGCATGAAGCGGCTGTTCAAACAGTTCTCCTTTCCCGGCGGCATTCCAAGCCATGTCTCCCCGGAGACTCCAGGCTCGATCCATGAAGGCGGCGAACTGGGCTATTCGCTGTCTCATGCATTCGGCGCCGCTTTCGATAACCCGGACCTCCTCGTTGCCTGTGTCGTCGGCGATGGTGAAGCGGAAACTGGCCCGCTTGCCACAAGCTGGCACTCGAACAAATTCCTCAATCCAGTTCATGACGGCGCGGTGCTGCCCATCCTGCACCTCAACGGTTGGAAAATCGCGGGGCCGACCGTTCTGGCCCGTATTCCACGTGACGAATTGGAAGCCCTGTTTCGTGGGTATGGTTATACGCCGCATTTCGTCGAAGGCGACGATCCGACGGAGATGCACCAGCTCATGGCTGCCACTCTCGACGCCGTTGTAGCCGAGATCCAACGCATTCAACGCGACGCCCGGAGGAGTGGATTTAGCGCGCGGCCGCGCTGGCCGATGATTATCCTGCGTTCGCCGAAGGGATGGACCGGCCCCAAAGTCGTCGATGGCAAACCAACCGAGGGTACGTTCCGCTCCCATCAAGTGCCAATGGGTGATATGAACCATCCTGGTCATCTGAAGCTGTTGGAAGAGTGGCTGAAAAGCTATCGCCCGGATGAACTGTTCGACACGGCGGGCAAGCTCAATTCAGATCTAGCGGGGCTTACCCCAAAGGGCGAGCGCCGCATGAGCGCCAATCCGCACGCAAACGGCGGCGTCCTTTTGCGCGATCTGCGGCTGCCGGACTTCGTCGACTACGCAGTCGACGTGCCGGCCCCCGGAGCTGTCACTGCGGAAGCAACCCGCGTTCAGGGACAGTTCGTCCGCGACGTGATGAAGCTCAACCCAGACAACTTCCGCGTGTTCAGCCCCGACGAGACGACGTCGAACCGCTGGGGCGCGGTATTCGAAGTCACAAGCCGGTCCTCGACGGCGGAGATTACCCCGCTCGACGATCACGTCGCGCCTGACGGCCGCGTCATGGAGATGCTAAGCGAACATCAGTGCGAGGGATGGCTGGAAGGCTATCTGCTCACCGGTCGCCACGGCTTCTTCCCCTGCTACGAAGCCTTCGTTCACATCGTCGATTCGATGTTCAACCAGCACGCCAAATGGTTGGAGGTGACGCGGCGACTTCCCTGGCGCCACCCGATCGCCTCGCTAAACTATCTGCTCACCTCGCATGTCTGGCGGCAGGATCAGAATGGCTTCACCCATCAGGATCCCGGTTTCATCGACCTCGTCGTGAACAAGAGGGCCGAGGTCATTCGCATCTACCTGCCGCCTGATGCTAACACGTTGCTCTGTGTGACGGACCACTGCATGCGGAGCCGGAACTACGTAAATGTCATAGTTGCCGGCAAACAGCCTGCACCGCAGTGGCTTGGCATGGACGCCGCGATCAAGCACTGCGCGGCCGGAATCGGGATATGGGACTGGGCGAGCAGCGACGGAGACCCTGATGTCGTCATGGCATGCTGCGGCGATGTACCGACGCTGGAAACCATGGCGGCCGTCGATCTGCTTCGAACCCATTTCCCCAAGTTAGCAGTCCGCGTGATCAATGTCGTGGATCTGATGAAGCTTCAGCCGGCGGGCGTCCACCCACATGGACTAAGCAATCAGGACTTCGACGAGCTGTTCACGATAAACAAGCCCGTGGTCTTCGCTCATCATGGATATCCCTCGCTGATTCACAGGCTCACCTATAGCCGCACAAACCACGCGAACTTTCACGTCCATGGATACCAGGAGGAGGGGACAATCACGACGCCGTTCAACCTCGTGGTGATGAACAAGCTCGACCGCTTTAGCCTCGTGGCGGCCGTGATCGCTCGTGTGCCCCAGCTCGGACCCGATGGCGCCGCCGTCAAGGAAGCGTTCCGGACCAAACTTATCGAGCACAAGCTCTACATCGAGGAGCACGGCGAGGACATGCCGGAGATCCGCGACTGGCAGTGGAGTTCGAAGCTATGACGGCTGTGCCGGAAAAACTTCCGCGCATCTACCTAATCCGGCACGGCGAAACCGCCTGGTCGCTTTCCGGTCAACACACCGGTCAAACCGACCTTCCACTAACAGCGCAAGGCGAACACGACGCCCGCGCGCTTGCAGACCGGCTGCGGGCGGTGAAGTTCAGCCGCGTATTCACGAGTCCGCTGCTAAGGGCTCGACGCACCAGTGAATTGGCCGGCTATGGCGAGACGGCGGAGATTGAGCCAGATGCGGTGGAGTGGAACTACGGCGACTATGAGGGGCGGCGCCCCGCAGACATCCGTAAGGACCGACCAGGTTGGAACATATTCGAGGATGGCTGCCCAAACGGCGAGTCTCCGCTGGAAGTTTCCGAGCGCGCTGACCGTGTGATCGCCCGGCTCCAGAACCTTGAAGGAAGTGTCGCGCTCTTCGCGCATGGACAGTTTGGGCGTGTCCTGGGTGCGCGCTGGATTGGTCTGCTGGCGAGGCATGCGCAGCATTTTCTGCTGAGCACGGCGTCAATCAGCATACTTGGCTATGGGCACAACATCCGCGGCGAGAACGCTGTTCTCTCTTGGAACTGTGTCTGAGCCTGGCGTTCGGAACGATGTTGACGCGAGTGCGCACGGCTTTTGGTCTCGTTAGCGCCGAGATCGCCAAGGAGAGGCGCAATGAAAACGAGCGTTATTGAAATAGGGGACATGCTCTCCGTGCTGAGCGTGTCCGGAGTGGAAACCCGCATCGGCGAAGTACCGGGCGTCGAAAGCGTCACGGTCAATTTCGCCGCAGGAAGCGCAACGGTGCGCTACGACGAAACGCGGCTCACCGTCGCCGATATAAAGTCGGGCGTGCGCCAAATCGGAAATGAAGCCGACGCTTCCCCTGACGCATCGGTAGACGACCAAAAAAAGAACCGTTCAGAGCCGGATGCACCGATTGAATCGCCCGGACCAGCTTCGACATCTGGCCCCGCCGCGTCCACAGCCGCGCCCGCTAGCGCTACTCCGGCAAAGGAAGCGCACAAAAGCCAACTGCCTCCGGTTGCTCAACCTCCTGATCCTCGAGCCCCTGTTGCGACACCTGCAGCAGTCCCGACCGCTGTCGCTGCCAAAGCGAGTCATGAGGGTCACGCGGCCCCTAAGGCAACGGGAGAGCAGGCCGCAATGCCAGCGGACATGGCGTTTGAGATGGGCCACGGCGGCGGCGATCTGGCGACGATGGTTCGCGACATGCGCAACCGCTTCTGGATCTGCCTGATCTTTACGGCGCCTATCTTTGTCTACGCCCCGATGGGAGGTTTCTTCGAACCGCCAAGCCCGCCATTCGGGCTGGAGCTCAATTTGTGGCTCTTCCTCTTGGCTAGCGCAGCGATCCTCTACCCGAGTTGGCCATTCTTTGTCTCCGCCTGGCGCGCGCTCAGGAAGGGTGTCCTGGGCATGGCGGCGCTGATCGTTTTGAGTGTGGGCACCGGCTATCTCTTCAGCGTCGGCAGCACATTCTTCTTCAAAGGTGGCGGGCAGTTTTTCGAAGCAGTATCAGTCTTGCTGGTGTTCATCCTGCTTGGCCACTGGCTGGAGATGCGTGCCCGTGCGGGTGCATCGTCCGCCATCAAGGCGCTAATGAATCTCACGCCGGCGAAGGCTTCCGTCATCCGGGACGGCGCCGAGATTGAAGTTCCAACGGCTGAGGTGTTGGCGGGCGAGACCGTCGTCATCCGGCCGGGCAACAAGATTCCGGTCGATGGCACGGTGGAGACCGGTGAATCGCTGGTGGACGAGTCCATGCTCACTGGAGAATCCATGCCCGTCCAAAAGGGGCCAGGCGCGCCGGTGATTGGCGCCACCATCAACAAGAGCGGCAGTTTTCGTTACAAAGCGACAAAGGTCGGCGCGGACTCGGCGCTGGCACAGATCGTAAAGTTGGTCCAGGAGGCGCAGAACTCGAAGGCGCCGGCGCAGCTCCTGGCGGACAAGGCCGCGCAATGGCTGGTTATCGCCGCGATCGCAATCGGTCTTGCGACCTTTGCTGTGTGGTTCTGGCTACTCGGACAGTCGCTACTGTTCGCTGTTACGTTGACAATTACGGTCTTCGTAATCGCTTGCCCCGATGCGTTGGGACTAGCGACGCCAATGGCGGTCATGGTGAGCACAGGGTTAGGAGCCAAGAACGGCATTCTGTTCAAGAACGCCTCGGCGCTGGAAGAATGCACTAAACTCAACGTTATTGTCTTCGACAAGACCGGGACGCTCACCGTCGGCCAGCCCGAGGTTGTAGAGATTGTGACCGCGGACGGGGTCACCGACGATGTCGTGCTGACCGCTGCCGCGGCCGTCGAGCAGGGGTCGGACCATCCGTTAGCCCAGGCAATTTTGCGACGGGCGGCACATCTTACTGTCGTGGCCCCGACGGGATTTGAAAGCCTCGATGGGATGGGCGCACGCGCGGAGACCGCCGGTGGAACCGTATATCTGGGCAACCGGTTGCTGATGGACACGCAAAATCTGGTGTTGGGGCCACTTGAGGCCGAAGCCACGCGCCTGCAGGGGGACGGTCGCACGGTAGTCCATGTGTCTGAGGCTGGTCGGGTGATCGGCTTGATCGCAATCGCGGATGCGATCAGGCCAACCTCCAAGGCGGCAATTGCAAAACTGCGCGAACGCAAAATCGAAGTGGTCATGCTGACGGGCGACAACGCGGCAACCGCAAAGCGCATTGCTGCAGATCTCGGTATCGACAGAGTGTTGGCAGACGTGTTGCCGGCGCAAAAGGCCGAGAAGGTAAAGGAGCTGCAGGCCACGGGAAAAAGAGTGGGCATGGTGGGCGATGGCGTCAACGACGCACCAGCGCTAACCCAGGCGAACGTGGGGTTTGCGATCGGAGCCGGCACCGACGTCGCAATGGAAAGTGCCGATGTCGTACTTATGAAGAGCGATCCCTACGACATTGTCGCTGCGATTGAGCTGTCCCGCGCAACGTTGCGAAAGATGCATCAGAATCTCTGGTGGGCGGTGGGGTACAACGTGATCGCGTTCCCGCTGGCTGCAGGCGTCCTTTATCCATTTGTCCTGAGCCCCGAGGTCGCAGCGCTATCGATGTCGGGCAGCACGCTGATAGTGGCAGTGAATGCTCTGCTGCTGAAGCGCACCAAGTTGACCGGCATCCAGACTGCACAACCGCACAGTGCAGCAACATCCAATGCCCCTATTCCATCGAAAGCCACGGCGTGAGTGTGAGGACTGCAGCGGCCGTCAGCCCCGGCGAAGCCGACGATGTGTCGGTTATGGATGCAAACGCTGTGGCGGCGGCGTTTCGGGTGAATGTCGAGGCCGGCCTCAGTGCGGAAGAAGCCGCGAGCCGGCTCGTGCAAAACGGGCGCAATGAACTTCGTGCGCCGCCGCGGGTACCGGCTTGGCGGCGTGTCCTGGCGCAGTTCCAAGACCCGCTGGTCTACCTGCTGCTGGCGGCACTGGCAGTGGCGCTGGTAGCTTGGTGGATCGAAGGCATTGGTGCTCAGCCGCGGGGCTGGCCCGTAGACGCGATGGTCATTGCCGCCGTCGTGCTCCTCAATGGCGTGATCGGGCATGTGCAGGAAGCGAAGGCACAGAACGCAGTGGCTGCGCTGGCGAAAATGACCGAAGCCGTTTCGGGCGTGCTGCGAGACGGCAAGCCGCAGCGCGTTCCCAGCGCCGAGATCGTCTGCGGCGACGTGCTCGTACTTGCGGAGGGCGATGCCGTCGGCGCTGACGCGCGCCTGTTCCATGCCGCCACCTTGCGCGTGCAGGAGGCCGCCCTGACGGGAGAGAGCGAAGCCGTCCTCAAAGCCATTGCCACTCTGCCGCAGCCCGCGGCGCTGGGCGACCAGGTCAACATGGTCTTCAAGGGCACTGCGGTTGCGCAAGGCTCGGGCCGCGCCGTGGTCACCGCCACCGCCATGGAAACCCAGATGGGCAAGGTAGCGGCGCTCCTAGAGGCGACAGTCGAGGAACCGACGCCGCTGGAGAAAGAAGTCGCGCGCGTCGGGCGCTCTCTGGGCCTGGCGGTCATTGCCATCGCCGTCGTGGTAGTCGGCGCCATCTTGATCATCTCCGAGATCCGCAACACCGCCGATGTGGTGCACGTGCTGCTGTTAGGTGTGTCGCTGGCGGTGGCCGCGGTGCCCGAAGGGCTCCCCGCCATCCTGGCCGTGGTGCTCGCGCTCGGCGTGCAGCGCATGGCCAGACACCACGCCATCGTCAAGAGCCTGTCGTCGGTGGAGACGTTGGGTTCGGCCTCGGTCATCTGCTCCGACAAGACCGGCACCCTGACGCGCTCCGAAATGACCATCGAGCGTGTGATGACAGCCTCGGGCGACGCCCGCATTAGCGGGGTGGGATACGCGCCCGTAGGTCAGGTCGGGCAGGTCGGTGAAGACGGCGCCAAGCTGGCGGGGCCGCTGCGCGATGAAACCATCGTAGTGCTCAGCGGTGGGAGCCTGGCCGGCAACGCCGATCTGCGCAAGACGGAGGGTGGCGAATGGGAAATCCACGGCGACCCCACTGAGGCAGCGTTTCTGGTGGCAGAGCGCAAACTTGGGGTGACGGAACGGCGCGAGCGGCGCTTCGAGCGCGTTGCAGAGGTCCCGTTCACGTCCGAGCGCAAGCTGATGACGACGATCGAACGCGACCACGAACACGGTGACGCGCTCGTCGCGATCACCAAGGGAGCGCCTGACGTGCTGATCGGCCGTTGCACTCGGGCGCGCGTGGGCCTGGAGGTCGTCGAATTGGACCAGGCGCTGCGGACCCGGTTGCTAGCCGGCGTCGATGTCCTCACCGACGCTGCACTGCGCACGCTCGCTGTGGCCTACCGGCCGCTTGCGCCGGGCGAAGACCACGCGGCTGCCGAGGCACTGGAACACGATATGACGTTTGTGGGCACTGTCGGCATGATCGACCCGCCGCGCGAAGAGGCGGCGGTGGCCATCCGCGAAGCGCGCCGGGCCGGGATCCGGGTGGTGATGATCACCGGAGATCACCCGAAAACGGCCACGCGCATTGCAGCAGACCTCGGAATTGTCGACGCAGGTTCACTCACACTCACGGGCGCTGAAATCGATGCGCTCGACGAAGCGGCGTTTGCCGATGTCGTGCGCAAGACGGCAGTCTACGCCCGGGTGGTGCCGGCGCACAAACTGCGCATCGTCGACGCGCTACAGGCTGACGGCAACATCGTGGCGATGACCGGTGACGGCGTCAACGATGCGCCGGCGTTGAAGGCCGCCGACATCGGCATCGCGATGGGCGTGACCGGCGCCGAAGTGACCAAGGAAGCCGCCAAGATGATCCTGGCCGACGACAACTTTACCACCATCGTCCGGGGCGTGCACGAAGGGCGCGCCATCCTAGATAACATCCGCAAGTTCCTGCGCTACCTGCTGTCGTCCAACATTGGCGAGGTGCTAACGGTTTTCCTGGGCGTGGTGGGCTCTGGCGTTATCGGGTTGAAATCCACCGATACGGGCGCCGACGGCGCTGTCGTGTTGCCGTTGCTCGCTACCCAACTGCTGTGGATCAACCTCGTCACCGACTCCGGCCCCGCACTCGCGATGGGCTTAGACCCACCCACAGACGACCTGATGGCTCGCAAGCCGCGCAAGGTGAATGATCGGCTGATCGACGCACGCATGTGGGCCAGTGTGATCCAGACCGGTTTAGTGATCGCGCTGGTGACGTTGCTCACAATGGACTTCTACCTACCTGGCGGGTTGTTCGCCGGCACTGGTGATTTGACCACGGCCCGCACCGCCGGCTTCACAGTACTCGTCTTGACGAGCCTGTTCACCTGCTTCACTGCCCGCTCCGACACCACGAGTGCGTTCGCGTATCTGTTCACAAACCCTTGGCTCTGGAGTGCCGTCGCACTCTCGTTGCTGCTGCAGGTGGCCGTTGTCCACGTCCCATTCCTGAACATCGCCTTCGGCACGGCGCCGCTCGCACTAGACCAGTGGCTGGTGTGCGTGGCGATGGCGAGCGTGGTGTTGATCTACAGCGAAGGGCAGAAATTGTTGAGGCGGATAATCGAGTGGGAGTAGCGCGATAGGGAACGCGACGCGGACAGCGCCGTTCTTTGTCCGCAGGCCGAAGTGAAAGGGAGCCGTCACGCACAACAACACCATCTGCCTCTGGCATGAAGGCGATGCTGAGGCCGCCGCGCGCTTCTACGCCCAGACCTTCCCCGCAGCTCGGTTGGCGACACGCAGCACGCGCCCGGCGATTTTCCGGGCGTTAGGAAGGGCGACCCGCCGGTGGTCGAGTTCAACGTGCTCGGCATCCCCTGCATCGGGCTCAATGGCGGCCCCGTCCCCTTCAAGCACAACGAGGCTTTCTCCTTCCAGATCGAGACCGAGGACCAGGCCGAAACCGATCGCTACTGGTACGCCATCGCCGGCAATGGCGATCAGGAAAGCGCTTGCGGCTGGTGCAAGGACAAGTGGGGCATCTCCTGGCAGATCAGCCCGCGCACCCTCAACGACGCCATGAAAGCCGGCGGGGCGGAAGCCCAGCGGGCCTTCGCCGCCATGATGGCCATGAAGAAGATCGACGTCGCAAGGATCGACGCGGCGCGGCGCGGCTAAGCGCACACAACGTCCGCCTCACCACAACCACTTGCCTAGTCATCACCTGCCGTCGCATACGGGCGGCATGGGCCAAGGCAAACACGAAGTCAGCTCGCAGGAGCGCCGCGTAAAGCGGTTCGCGATCCGCTATGGGCTGCATCTGATGAAGGCGCAGAAGCCTTTCGGCAAAGTGCTGCAGCACGGCGGCTACATGCTGCGCGATGAAGATACGCGAAAGATCATCTTCGGCGACAAGAACTACGAGTTCTCGGCCACGCTCGACGAGATCGAGGAATTTCTCGAAGCCAACACCAAACCTGCTGCCGGCGACGCCTGAGGATCAGATTGATGAGGATCAGCCCGCCGCCGCCGCCCTGCTGAACTCACCCAGCGTGCAGGTGTTGCCCGCGTTCAGCACCGTGATGATCTGCTCGTTCGCACACACGGTCGTGCCGCGCACAGTCCAGGTGAACCCGCCCTCGAACTTCAGCCCGTGGCATTCCCGTTTCAGCGTGTTCATCCACACATCGCCATTGTCCATCACGAAGCGGATCTCCTGATCGCTGACGATCTCCTGCTTCCGGATCTGCGTGGGGTTGATGCAAGCGTTCGCGCTTGACGCCGTGGCCGTATCCGCCGGCGGCGAGGCGCAGCCCGCAACACCCAGTGCGACCATTCCCGCCAGCGCCAGTCCGCTCAGGCCCGCAATGCGCCATGTGTTCGGCATGGTGTGTCTCCCTTGCTCTCGACAGCTTGCGCCTCTCTGCGGCTTTGCGCAATCGCATGAGCAACCGTACAAGACCCATCACATGGCCAAACACACATGAGAGGTTGCAGCTCCTCGCGACGGCGCCTAGCTTCCCCGCGGGACTCTGGGACCGGGAGAGGGGCATGTTGAAGCAAGCGCTGGCAGTCGCGGGTCTGGCCGTGGCGGCCGTCATCGCCGCCGCGCCGGCCATTCCGCAGGACGACGCCAAACGACAAGCCTGCGCCGCCGCCCCCACACACGTCTGCGTCCTTGATCTCCTGTGGGACCAGATGCCAAAGGTCGGCCGCGACTACGAGGCCGAAACGAAACGCGCCTTCATCGACGCTGCGATGCTCACAGGCGACAAGGCACTGATCGATCTCTATCTCGCGCGCACAAACTGGCGGAATCCGGACGCGCTGGATTCCTCCTACATCTACGCCGCTCGCAAGAAAGCCGACCGCGCCACGCTCATTGCTTACGGCGACAAGGCGCTCTCCGGCCTGCGCTTTGACTGGTACCAGCTCAGCGCCATCGCCAGCGGACTTGCCGAGGTCGGAGAGATCGCGCGCGCCCGCAAGGTCGCCCAACTCATCTCAAATGGCGCTGACGCGGGCGTCATCGAATTGAACCTTCGTCAACACACGAACGAAGTCATCACCTACCACGACAGCCCCGTGCTCACCTCGCGCAAATGGGCCGACATCCTCGCCAACGACGGCGCCTGGTGGGAAGAAGAACAGGTCGAATGGCTCGCCGCCGCCGCCAAACGCGCCGGCAATCTGTCGGCCTTCCCGCAGGAACTGCAGCAACGCTACAAGGATAATGGCTGGCAATACCTGCGCGCCCTGGCGCGCCTCGCGCCGCAGATGACGGCTTCAGGGGCGGACGCTGTCCCGTTCTTCCGCGGCCCGGTCGAAACCTGGGCCGACCCGCGCACCGACGCAATCGCAGAGCTCGTGCTGGCCATCGCAATCCGGTCGCATCCGGATGTGCGCGCCGCCATGCTCGCAGCCTTCGATGCGCGCCAGCCCGCGCCTCCCATCCGCATCGCCCGCATCCGCGCGATCGCGAATGATCCGGAGGCAGTCCTCGGCCGGTCAGACAAGGGGTTGCTTGGTTTTGCGGGCGGCTCCTACGAGCAGGTGCGCGCCTCTCGCGCGCTCGCCTCGCTATCCGGCGATGACTTCATCGCGCAGGCGAGGGCAGGCACGGGGGATTTCTCAATGAGCCGCCCTGCCGTCCTTCGCGCGGCTCTGGCCATCGCCCCTACAGAGGAATTCGCTGTCAGGATCGCGGACGTCATGGTCGAACTCGGCGAGCCGCGCACCATTGATGGCTACGACTATGCGCAATACGCAACCGAATGGGCGATGGAGACGTGCAAGGCCGATCTGTTCAAGCGCGCCGAAGCACGCCTCGCGCGCCGGGATGATCTCGACACGATGATGTGGCGCGCCCGCTTCAGCGGCAATCCCGTCGCCATCATCCGCTACGTGATCGCTGACGATCGCATCACCAGCGAGATTTCGTCTGCCCTGTCCGGGTATGAGCCAATCATCCTCAATGGCTATTGTCCCGCCGGGTGAAATGGAATCGGGGATAACGCGATGCCTGCTGTGAAAATTTGTGGTCTTGCGTCCTGCGACACCACGCGCGCCGCGTGCAAATGGCTCGATGCACACGGCGTCACCTATACGTTTCACGATGTCCGCGCCGATGGGCTGACGAAGCCGCTGGTTGAAGGCTGGGTGAAGCGGGCGGGTTGGGAGAAGGTGCTCAACAAGGCCAGCGCCACGTGGCGCGAACTGCCGGAGAAGGAGAAGGCCGGCGTCGATCAGCCGAAAGCCGTCGCGCTCCTGCTGGCGCACCCCACACTCGTAAAGCGTCCGGTGCTCGATCGCGGTGGAGAGCTCACGCTCGGCTTCAAGCCCGCGATCTACGCCGAGCTGTTCGCCTGATCGCGTCAAGTTTCCGCTGTGCGCCGCGCGCGGGGATGAACACGGCCTCGACGCACGGTTCAGCGCGTCCAGCCTGAACGCCCGCTGAATGTTGCGCTCTTTTTGTGCGCGAAATCGGCGTTGCGGGGGAAATTTTCTCGCAGATTCGAGGCGTCGCGCCGATTGACCAAAAACCATGGCGGCAGCATAGATTAAGTATCACTCTCGGGGGTTTAAAACCATGAAAACGTCTGCAAAAGCGATCGCCGCTGCGATGGCCGGTACGCTCGCCGTTTCGGCTTGCGAATCCAACGAAGAATTCTGGGGCACGATGGGCGCCCTCGGCGGCGCAGTTGCTGCCGGTCTGCTCGTCGGCGACGACAACGGCGCGGTGCTCGCCGCCGCCATGCTTGCCGGCGCCGCCGCTGGTGGATGGCTCGGCTCGAACTTCGGCCGCGGTCTCGATGAAGCGGAGCGTGAGCGTGTCGCCGCCACGACCCAGCAGGTACTCAACCAGGAAGTGCCGAGCAGCTCGCCGCTGCGCAGCGCCAGCGCGGCCTACTCGCCGCAAGCCGCCGCTGTTGCGCCGACCGCCAACTGGACCAGCCCGACCAACCCGCAATCCGTCTCCGGCAAGACCACGCTTCTGCAGGTCAGCGCCGATGGCGGCGGCGGCGAGTGCCGCACGGTTCGCCAGCTCGTGGTCGTGAACGGCCAGGAAGAAACGCAGGACGCGCAGTTCTGCCGGTCGAGCGCCGGCGCTCAGTGGCAGATGGCGTAAGCGAGACAGAGGAAGAAGGGCAAAGGGGTTAGTCATGAAACGGCTTGTAGGCTTGATTGTCACGGGCCTGTTGGCGGCGGCTCCTTTGCCCGCTTCGGCGCAGAGCGGCGTCTTGCTCGAGTCCGGCGGCAAGATCTGTTTCAGCAACGACCAGATGTCCCACGAGTCACCTGCCGAGTATCAGCAACGTATCCGTGACCAGCGCGCCTTGCCCGGCTGGATCTGGGAATCGATCAACAAGATGCAGGAAGTGCCGGACGTGATGGAATTCACCTTCCGTCAGATCGGCAACGACCGCGTCCTCATCGCCAATGGCGGCGTCGATCAGGACGCCGCAACTCACCTCGATGCCGCGCTCAAGCGGTACGGGCCGATCCACGAGATCTGGTTCAACTCGCCCGGCGGCAGCAGCTATCAGGGCGTGCTTATGGGCGACATCATCCGCAACCATGGCGCCAGCACGCGCGTCCTGCGCGGCGATGGCTGTGCGTCTGCCTGCAGCACCGCCTTCCTCGGCGGGGTCATGCGCGAGGTCGAGCCCGGCGCCGTCTATGGCGTCCACATCTACAGCCGCACGATCTCCGGAACGGTGGTGCTCGACTCGGACGGCCTGAACAACCAGACCGCAGAAGACGTGCGCAACGCCACCGAGCGCGCGCTCTACATCGGCCGCATGGGCATCGGTAAGGTCTGGCTGTCGATCTGGTCGGATACCCACCCGGGCTGCATGACATTCATGTCGCAGGACCAGATGCGCAAGGCATTCGTCGACAACCTCGACTAGGCCCAGCGGCGGCGCAGGCAGGGTGCGCCCCGCCAACCCGGTTGTCGCAGCCCTGTTTGGCCGCCCATATGAAGTTTCTGCGAATGACACCCGCTTAATGCCGCAGGGTATGGACGAAACGCCAAAGCCTCTCTATGTACCCCGCACATCCAGAACCCAACGACTCAGCGTTGATTCCGAAAGCCTAGATGCAACCCAAGAACTCGACATTCTCTGACCGGCAGGCCGCATCGGTTGCCGCTAAGAAAGCCCTTCTCGAAAAATTCAAACCCAAGCCAACGGTCCAGGCGGAAACGCTGATTGACCATGAGGCGGAGCGCCGCGAGCGCGCCGAGGCCGTTCGCGCCCAGCGCGAAGAAGAGCGCCAGGCCAAGCTCAAGGCCCGCGAGGAAGCCGCCGCCGCCGCCGAACAGGCGCGGATCGAGGCTCTTGCCGCCGCCGAGCAGGCGCGCCTCGACGCCGAGCTGTCCGTCGACGCCCAGAAGCGCGCCGAGCGGAAAGCCCGCAAGAAGGAAGTCAAGGAAGCCGCAAAGGCCAAGAAGGACACGCGCGGCGTCTCCTCCAAGCCCGGCGGGCCCAAGGAAGAGCGCGTGGTTGATCCCTTCGAGGAGCACCGCCGCTACATCCAGAGCCTGGAACGCGGCCGCGAACGCCGCCGCGCCTAGGCTTTACCCAGCGTCGATCGAGTTGATTGCGGCCTCCGGAAATTTCTTTCCGGGGGCCGCATCCGTTTTGGGCCGATCTACCCTCTAACCTCCCAAAGGGGCCACGCCCCGTCAGAAGGAGGCCAAAGGCCCATGAACGCCGAGATCTTCATTCCCATCACCTTCTTCACGATGATCATCCTGGTCGTCTGGCTGGTGCAGCACTTCAACCAGAAGAAGCGCGCGGAGGCCTTCCAGACCCTCCGCCTCGCCATCGAGAAGGGTCAGCCGCTGACGCAGGAGGCGCTCGAATCCATGGCCCGCGTCTCCAGCCCGATCGCAGACCTGCGCCGCGGCATTGTCTTCATCTCCATCGCTGCCGGCTTCGCGGCCTTCGCCACGATCATTGGAAGCGGTCAGGGCGTGCATGAAGGCGGCCCGGAGGTCACGCGCGGGCTCTATGGCGTCGCAACATTCCCGCTCTTCATCGGCCTGGCTTTCCTCGGGCTCCACTTCTTCGCCAACGAGTCCAAGCGGCGCTGATACAGGTGTCCGGTCCCCTCCCTGAAGATCTGGACCTGACGCAAGCCGCGATGGCGGGTGACCAAAAGGCCTTTGGCCAGCTGGTCGCCCGCCATCAGGCGTCTGTCCGCGCCCTGTCGCGGCGCCTGACGCGCTCCGTCTCCGATGGCGACGACATCGCACAGGCGGCGTTTCTCACCGCTTGGCGCCGCCGGTCCAGCTGGCGTGGCGGGTCCTTCCGCGGCTGGGTCTGCGCCATCGCCTATCGCGAGTTCCTGGCCACGCGCAAAGGCCGCGTCTTCGAGGCCAGCGAAGACGACCATCCCGGCGCCGCCGGTGAAACGGGTGAGCGCCTCGACCTGACGCGCGCCCTCGCAGCGCTCGACGACAACGAGCGCGCAGCCATCGCGCTCTGCCTCGGCGCAGGCCTCAGCCACGCCGAAGCGGCGCTGGCGATGGAGGCGCCGCTGGGGTCGGTGAAATCCTGGGTGCTGCGGGGCAGGGCGAAACTACAGAAGGCGCTGGCCGCCTACGAGCGTGCGTGAGAGAGTGATGTTCGAGGAGTCCGGCATGTCCAACCAACCTCCCGAGTGGCCCCCCGAGGGGGGCGAACAGCCCGGCGATGATGGGCTCGCGCGCATGTTCGCCGCCGAAGAGGCCGCCATCCGTGACGATGGCTTCACCGCCCGCGTGATGGAGCAGGCGCACAACAGCTTTGGTGTCCGCCGCGTGGTGGTCTACGGCGCCGGCATGGCGGGTTTCGGCGCGGCCGTTGCCGGAATCTTCGATATGGCGCCGTATCTCCCGGCGATGACCGGCTGGTGGGGTGGGATGTCCAACGCACTGCAGGCCGGCGCTGCGCCCGACCCATCGAATCCGGCCTTCCTGATCGTCGCCGCCCTTGCCGCCGGAGCGGCCTTCTTCACGCTCGCCCTCGTGGCGCAGGAGCGCTAGCCGAACGCCCTGCCGCAGCGGTGGGCTCCCATTCTTGCGATTGCGTCCGGCGCGCTCCTTTGCTCTGTTCCCGGCGGGGTGGAGCGGAGAGCGAGCAATGGACATCTGGTATTTCACGGCCTTCTTCGCTGGCCTGGTCCTGTTCTTCGGAACCCATCTGTTCAGCGCCGTCCGCTCACGCGGCGAGGGCGGCCTTGCGGCCCGGATAGGGCGGGGCCCCTACATGGGCCTCTACTCGCTGCTCACCGCCGCCGGGTTCGTCGCCATGGTCTGGGGCTACGCCTACATCAAACCCGGCTGGATCCAGCTTGGCATCCCGCCCGAATGGACCCGCCACGTCACCATGGCGCTGATGCTGCCCGCGATGATCCTCATCGTCACGGCCTACATGCGGCCCGTCGGCTTCATCAAGAAGGCGGTCAAACACCCGATGCTGGCGGCGGTAAAGCTGTGGGCGCTCGGCCACCTTCTGGTTAACTGGGACCTGTCCTCGGTGATCCTGTTCGGCAGCTTCCTCGTCTTCGGCGTGATCGACCGCATCGCCGTGAAGCGCCGCGGCGATGTCGGCGCCGCCACCGCCACGCCCAACGTGCTGGGCGACCTCCTGTCCATCGCGGTCGGCATCGCCCTGTATCTCCTGCTGGTTTACCAACTCCACGGAGACCTGTTCGGCGCCAACGTCCTGCTGCGCTAGGCGAAACGCCCATCAACTGGCGCTTTTGATTGCGCCAGAGGCCCTTGGGGCCTATGGACCGGCCAACAGAAGGCCCGCCAGAGAGGCGCGGCCCATAAGGACGCCTCCCCATGTCCGCCCAGGTCCAGTCAGGCCGCAAGACCGTCCGCGATATCGCGGCGGCCAAGGGCGGCGTGCCGCTGGTCTGCCTCACGGCTTACACCGCCCCCATGGCGGCCTTGCTCGATGAAAAGGCAGACCTGATCCTCGTCGGCGATAGCGTCGGCATGGTCGTCCACGGCCTGCCCACCACGGTCGGCGTCACGCTCGAGATGATGATCCTGCACGGGCAAGCTGTAATGCGGACATCAAGGAGGGCCGTCGTCGTCGTCGACATGCCCTTCGGCTCCTACGAAGCCAGTGTCGAACACGCCTTCATGAACGCCGCGCGCGTGATGAAGGAAACCGGCTGCCAGGCCGTCAAGATCGAGGCCGGCGAATACGCCGCCGCCACCGTCCGCTACCTGGTCGAGCGCGGCATCCCGGTCATGGCCCACGTTGGCCTGCGTCCGCAGGCGACGAACGTGGACGGCGGCTTCAAGGCCAAGGGCCGCACCGAGGCCGAGCGCGCCCGCGTCATGTCCGAAGCCCTCGCCGCCGACAAGGCCGGCTGCTTCGCCATGGTGATCGAGGGCGTGGCCGAGGATCTGGCTGCCCAGATCACGCAGCAGGTTGCCTGCCCAACCGTGGGAATCGGCGCCTCAGCCGCCTGCGACGGCCAGATTCTCGTAACCGATGACCTTCTGGGCATGTTCGACTGGACCCCCAGATTCGTCCGCCGCTATGCCGATCTGAAGTCCGAAATCGGCAAGGCTGTGGATGGATATGCCTCGGATGTAAGGGCCCGCGCCTTCCCCGGGGAAAAAGAGACCTACACCCTCAAAAAACAGCCATAATTCCAACGCCCCAGTCTTTGCGGGGCGCCTAAGTCGAATTGCCGGGGGAAGCGCTCCCGGCTAAGTTGCCCCACCTTACGGAGCGGGACCGCGTGAACGATATTTTCCAGGAAGTCGACCAGAGCCTCCGTGAGGAGACGCTCGCCAGCTGGTGGAAGCGCTGGCAGTGGGTCATCTATGGCGTGATCGCGGTCGTGGTCATCGGCGTCACCGTGTTCGAAATCATGCGCGCCATGCGTGCAGACGAGATTGCCCGCGCCGCCAAGACCTATGACGCCGCCTTCGTCGCCGGCGAAGCCGGAGACCTCGCCACCTCCCGCGCCCGCTTCGCCGAGCTCGAAAACGACAAGACCGGCTTTGCCGTGCTCGCGGGCCACATGCTCGCCGGCGTCGAGAAGCAGCTGACCGGCGACACCGCCGCCATCGAGGGCCACCTCCAGAAGGCCGCCGCCGCCGACACTGGCATCCTCGGCGACCTTGCCATCCTGAAGCTCGGCTACCTCAAGGCCGACACCGCCACGGTCGCCGACCTCGAAGCCACGCTGAAGCCGCTGATCGACAAGGACAACCAGGTCTCGCGTCTCGCCACCGAACTGATCGCCTCCAAGGCGCTCGCCGGCGGCGATATCGAACGCGCCCGCGACCTGTTTGAACAGCTCTCGGTCAAGCTCGATGCGCCGCAGGCGATGCAGCGCCGCGTCCAGCAGGCGCTCGCCACCTTGCCCGCGCGCGAAGTTAACCTCGACGCGCCTGCCACGCCCGCTCCCACGCAGACAGCTCCCGCGCAGCCCGCTCCGGCGCCTGCTCCGGCCCAGCCTGCCCAAGCCCCGCAATAACAGGCCAGTACATGTCAGTGATGCGTAACCTGATCCTCGCCCTGCCGCTTGCCGGCGTGCTCGCTGCCTGCGGCAACGCGCCTGTCGTTCTCTCCGAAGAGGAGAAGGCGGCGCGGATCATCATCAACCCGTTCCAGGAAGACATGACGCCGGATCCGGCGCTTGCGTCCGCCGTCATCACGCTGCCCGCAGGGCAAGCGAACGCGGACTGGACCCAGTCCGGCCTCAACGCCGCGAAAGTCCCGGGCGTGCTTGCCGGCGCCACCGCCTTCCGTGAAGACTGGCGCACAGGCGTCGGCGAGGGCACCAGCGAACAGAAGCGCATCGTCGCCGCTCCCGTCGTCAAGGACGGCCGTATCTACGTGATCGACGCCGCGCAGAAGGTCACGGCTTTCGACGTCACCAACGGCCGCCGCGTCTGGGAAGTTCGCCTCAAGGCCGGCAATCCGCACTGGGACGAATTCTCCGTCGGTGGCGGCCTCGCCATCGCGGGCGACAAGCTGATCGTCGCCTCCGGCTTCGGCTATGTCGCGGCGCTCAAGCTGTCCGATGGCGCCGAGATCTGGCGCCGCGCCACCGAAAGCCCGATGTCGTCCTCGCCCGCCATCCTCGGCTCGCGCGCCTACCTCACCTCCACCAACAACGACTTCTACGCCATCGACACCGACACCGGTGAAGTGTTGTGGAATGACCAGGCCATCGCCGAATCCGCGCGCGTCCTGTCCTCGCCCAGCCCCGCCGTCACGCAGGATATCCTCGTCGTCGGCTATTCCTCGGGCGAGCTGATCGCCTACCTGCCGGCCAACGGCCGCCGCCTGTGGGCCGATACGCTCACCTCCACCGGCCGCTACACGCCGCTCTCGGTGATCAACGACATCGCCGGCAAGCCCACCATCCAGGACGGCATCGTCTACGCGGCCAGCCACTCGGGCATCCTCACCGCGATCGACGCGCGCACCGGCGCCCGCATCTGGAACCGCACCTTCGGCTCGCGCCAGGGCCCGGTCATCGGCGGCGACTATCTCTTCGTTGTCGGCGTCAACGGTAAGGTCGCCTGCCTCAACAAGATCGACGGCAAGATCGCCTGGACGCGCGATCTGCCGGAGTTCAAGGACGGCAACCGCGAAAACCGCATCGTATGGACCGGCCCGCTCCTCTCGGATGGCCGCCTCGTGGTCACGTCTTCGGATGGCGATGTCATCGCGCTCTCGCCACAGAATGGCGAGACGCTGTCCGACATGAAGGTGGGGCAGGGCATCTACATCGAGCCCATCGCCGCCGCCGGCAAGATCTTCGTGCTCACCGACAACGCAACGCTGATTGCGATCAAATAAGCCGGTTCCCGGCTCTGGAGTATTGTTATGACGCTGACGGTGGCCATCGTCGGTCGCCCGAATGTCGGAAAGTCCACGCTGTTCAACCGCCTCGCAGGGCGCAAGATCGCAATCGTTGACGACCAACCGGGTGTGACGCGAGATCGCAAGGAGGCCGTGGGCCGGCTTGGCGACATCGATCTGAAACTTATCGACACAGCCGGCTTCGAGGATGTGAACGATAGTTCGCTGGAAACGCGCATGCGCCGCCAGACCGAGATCGCGATCAAGGAAGCGGACATCTGCATCTTCCTGTACGACGCGCGCGCCGGCGTCACGCCGCTCGACGAACGCTTCGCGCAGCTCCTGCGCAAGTCAGACAAGCCTGTGCTGCTCGCCGCCAACAAGTGCGAAGGCAAGCAGGGCGATGAAGGCCTCATGGAAGGCTGGCGCCTCGGCCTCGGCGAGCCCGCGCCGCTCTCCGCCGAACACGGCGAGGGCATGTCCGATCTCTACGAACAACTCCGCCAGGCTGAACAGAAAGTCGCCGAAGGCCAGAACGCTTCCGATCTCGAAGCAATGGCCGAAGCCGAAGAACCCTTCGATCCAGACGCCGAAGCCCCGCCGGTCGATCCCACCAAGCCGATCCGCATCGCCTTCGTCGGCCGCCCCAATGCGGGCAAGTCGACGCTGCTCAACGCCATCCTCGGCGATGATCGCTTCATCACCGGCCCCGAAGCCGGCATCACGCGCGACAGCGTCACCGTCGCGTGGAAATGGCGCGACCGCGAGATCCGCCTCGTCGACACCGCCGGCCTGCGCAAGCGCGCCAAGGTGCAGGAAAAGCTCGAACGCCTCTCCACGATGGAGACCACGCACTCCATCCGCTTCGCCGATGTCGTCGTCCTCGTCATGGACCCGAAGGACGCCTTCGAGAAACAGGATGTGCAGATCGCCAATCTCGTGCTGCGCGAAGGCCGCGGGTTGGTCTACGCGATCACAAAATGGGACACGGTCGACAACACGTCCGAAGCCCGCCGCGAGATGGACCATCAGGCCGAAGCCCACCTGCCGCACGCCAAGGGCACGCCACTCGTCCCCGTCTCGGGCACGACCGGCCGCCACCTCGACAAGCTGATGGACGCCTGCCTCAAGGTCCACAAGGACTGGTCGGCCCGCATCAAGACGCGCGACCTCAACGACTGGCTGCTCTATGTCACGCAGAAACACCCGCCGCCGGCGCCGAACGGCAAGCGCATCAAGCCGCGCTACATGGCGCAGATGAAAACCCGCCCGCCCACCTTCGTGCTGATGGCCAGCCGCGCCGAAGAGATGCCCGAAACCTACAAGCGCTACCTCCTCAACGAACTCCGCGAAGCCTTCGACCTCCCCGGCGTCCCCATCCGCCTGGTGCTACGCCAGGGCAAGAACCCCTTCGCTGATAAAGAGAAGTAGGCGCCGGCGCCTCTTGCCTCCATCACTTGCAACGCAAGTGGTGGTGGATCGCTCGCCCTTTCGAGCGAGACGGGGGGGTCTCTCGGGTCGCGCCCACACACCTCGCCTGTCATCCCGGAAGCGCCCTTCGACGCCGCCTGCGGCGTCGCTCAGGGTAAACCGACGCGCTATCAGGGACCCACCGCGCCAGCGCGACAACCTCCCAGTGGATCCCGGGCCTCGCTACGCTACGGCCGGGATGACAACGTATGTGAAAGCCTCATCCTGAGCCTGTCGATAGGCATCGCGAAGCGATGCGCGCGCAGCGCCGGCCGTGCTCACAATCGCGCACCACCAACGGTGTCATTCCAGCCGA
>NCEM01000006.1 GCA_002280725.1 Alphaproteobacteria bacterium 32-64-14 | reverse complement strand
AGCGCGGCCATGGCCGCGCGTCCGTCGAACCACGAGCGCGTGCTCACCGCAGTTGCCAACGCGGCCGGCGCCAGGGGCCCACCCGTCTTCGATGTCTTCCAAAATCCCGCAACCCGCCTCGCAGGCTTCACCTGCGAGGCCGCGGCCCGTTGCGCCTACTTCTGCCAGCTACGGACCAGCGTGTCGTAGTCGATGGTTTCCGGCTTGGGATCCTCGTTCGCGAGTTTCGGCTTGGGTGCGCCCGGACGGTCGAACCAGACCTGCGCGGGTTCTTCCGCGTTCAGCTTCGGACCGATCTCACCCTGCTCGCCCACCTGCTCCAGGCGCGCCATCACGTCTTCCTGCGCCTTGCACAGCGCGTCCATCGCCTGCTGGGGCGTCTTCGTGCCGGCAGCCGCGTCCCCGATGTTCTGCCACCAGAGTTGCGACAGCTTCGGATAGTCCGGCACGTTGGTGCCGGTCGGCGACCACTGCAGGCGCGCGGGCGAGCGATAGAACTCGATCAGGCCACCCAGCTTGGGCGCGCGATCCGTGAAGCTCTGATGCTGGATCGTGCTCTCGCGGATGAAGGTCAGGCCGACATGGCTCTTGCGCACATCGACAGTCTTGGACGTGACGAACTGCGCATAAAGCCAGGCGGCCTTGGCGCGGTCCTCAGGCGTGTTGGACATGAGCGTCCACGAGCCGGCGTCCTGATAGCCCAACTTCTGGCCCTCTTCCCAGTAGGCGCCATGCGGCGAGGGAGCCATCCGCCATTTCGGCGACCCGTCGGCATTGAGCACCGGCAGACCCTCTTTCACCATGTCGGCGGTGAAGGTGGTGTACCAGAACATCTGCTGCGCGATCTGACCGTTGGCCGGCACAGGGCCGGACTCGGAGAACGTCATGCCCTGCGCTTCAGGCGGCGCGTAGGCTTTCAGCCAGTCGAGGTATTTGGTGATCGCATAGACCGAAGCCGGGCCGTTGGTGTCGCCACCGCGCGCAACGCACGAGCCGACCGGGCGCGAGGCGTCATCCACGCGAATGCCCCACTCGTCCACCGGGAAACCGTTCGGGTGGCCGTTGGTCTTGTCGCCATTGCCCGCCATCGACAGCCAAGAGTCTGTGAAGCGCCAGCCGAGCGAGGGGTCTTTCTTGCCGTAGTCCATGTGGCCGTAGACTTGTTTCCCGTCGATCATGCGGCCGGTGAAGAATTCCGCGATGTCCTCATACGCGCTCCAGTTCACCGGAACGCCGAGCTCGTAGCCGTACTTGGCCTTGAAGTCGGCCTTGTTCTTGGGATCGGAGAACCAGTCATAGCGGAACCAGTAGAGGTTCGCGAATTGCTGGTCAGGCAGCTGGTAGAGCTTGCCATCGGGGGCGGTGGTGAAGCTGGCGCCGACGAAGTCCGCAATGTCCAGCGTCGGGCTGGTCACGTCCTTGCCTTCGTTCGCCATCCAGTCGGTGAGGTTGCGCACCTGCTTGTAGCGCCAGTGCGTGCCGATCAGATCCGAGTCGTTCACATAGGCGTCGTAGATGTTCTCGCCGCTCTGCATCTGACGCTGCAGACGATCCACCACATCGCCCTCGCCGATCAGCAGGTGCGTGACCTTGATGCCCGTGATCGCCGTGAAGGCCGGGGCCAGCACGCGCGATTCATATTCATGCGTCGCGATGGATTCCGAAACGACCGTGATTTCCATGCCCTGGAACGGAGCCGCAGCGTTGGCGAACCAGGTGAGTTCAGCTTCCTGACCAGCGCGATCAAGCGTCGAGACGTCCTTGATCTCGGCGTCGAGGAATTTCGCGATCTCGGCGGCCGCGTTTGGATTGGGCTCTTTCGAGACCTGCTGATTGGGCCCGCAGGCGACAAGCGCCCCCGCCGCGACCATGGACATTGCAAGCGCGCGCACGCGCGTGTTGAGCCGCATTCGATCCTCCCTGCCAGCGCTCTTCCGGCGCTGGAATCTTGTTGGGACAACCAAATCGGAAATCGGCCGCGGCGTAAACAAGCAACGCTAGGGAAGGCGCCACAAGCTGTCGCTTTTGGGGCAATCCCGCCGGATCGGAATTGGGTTGCGCGCCGTTCAGCCGAAGCGGAAGACGATGGCGGCATAAACCACGGCCGCTATGGAGGCAAACCACAGCGGCATGTCCGCAGGCGCAAGCGCGATCCAGCCGAGATGGATGAAGGCGGCGCCGAGCAGGCTGAGGAAGAACCGGTCGCCGCGCTGGGTCGCCACGCCGAACAGGCCGATGCGGGGTTCGTTGTTGGGGGCGAGCTTTGCGAGGAAGCCAAGCGCCACAAGCGCCAGCGCGATACCGCCGAAGAACAGCGCTGTCGGCAGCGTCCATCCCATCCAGGCGAAGCTCATGACGACTTGCTCCGCAGGAGTTTGGCGCCCGCGGCCTGCATGAAGATGCCCACGAGGATCGCCACTCCGCCAGCCGCGACGCAGACGATCGCCGCCGGACGCTGGTTGAGGAAGTAGAATACCATGGCGAGACCGCCGCCGAAGATCATGCCGAACATGACGAGACCAGCGCCAGTCATGAACTGGCGCTGCCCTTTCTTCATGCGTTGAGCCTGTTCGTCGGCGGCGTCCGTCATGCGTTTAGCGCCGAGTCGCCCGCGCGTCGCGGATGGTGGAGAAGCCCCACCAGAACACGCCGGCGCCGGCGAGCAGCGCCAGCCACGACAGGCCGCCGATGGGTCCGCCAAGGATGCCGAGCCATACGGCTTTCAGCACCGTCGAAAGAATGATTCCGATACCGCCCAGACCAACAAGCACGGCGCCGGCGAGCGTGAGCTGGCGGCCTTGTGCTTCCTTGCGGGCGTTGGTGGCTTCGGGAGGGGTGTAACCGTATCTGGCCATTTGTTTTTCTCCTGGCTCTGGTTTTTGCGTTTCTACTCGTATCTGCCAGCCCGCCCTCTTGTGCCGTTCGGGGCGTTGACCGTTCAAAGATACCAGATTTGCTCAGGATTTACAAAGGGCGGCCCAGGGCGACTTCAACCGTTAGACCAAGCCATGCATTCAGTAACGCTCATGTATTCGAGCGGTTTGCCGTCAAGGCCGACAGAGTCAAAGGTCGGTTGCGGCTCGCGTTTGCTCCACCTGCCCGTGTAACAGACCTTGGCGGGTGAAACCTCGCCTAACCGCATTTCTAATAGCGAAAAACTCGCAGAGAGTTCTCCCACAATCGGGGTGGGTTTGCAGCGGCTAGCCGGCAGAATGGGTCGAGGGTTCATGACCTTATTGTCCCTGTCGTACGCTACGACTTCGTATGGGGAACTGATCCGACTGTCACATGTCCAAAGTGGACTGACGTTAGGATTACGGATCAGCACCACGAGCCTTCCGTCGGACGCTTTGCTAAGCGAAACTTGCAATGCCCCAACGTCGACAGGCTCAACGACAGCCAGCGGTGGCCCGTCCGAATTGACAGGGTTTGCGCACGCGACAGGGACCACCCCTGCAAAGATGACTGCGAAGAAAAGTGTCTGTCTCATAATTCCTCCGCGGCTTCTTCGGCACGACCGTTGAGAGTACCACAGTTCGACGTTACATCAGCACCCTGCGGGCGCACTCACCGGATTGCATCGCGCTGCAGCATCGCCGGGCAGCTTCACTGTGAAGCCCGTACCGAACCGCGGGTCGGGCCAGATGTAATCCGTGGTCACGTATTGCGCGCCCGATGCGAACGCCTTTTCGCGCCGTGTGGTGTCGCCCGTGCGCGCCTCGCGCGTGTCGGCGTCGGCGCGGGTGCGCACGATGAAGCCGGCGGCCACGCGCTGCTGCATCAGGCTGAAATCCGCAATCGGCTCGTTGCTGACGAAGATGGCGGCCTCCGGCGCGTCCGGCGCGTTGTGCGCATTCACGAACGCCACCCTGCCCTTCAGCGACGGATGCCCGTCCGCGTAGGGGCCCCAGCGTTGGGGCGCGTCGTCGATAACGAACATCACCCGACCGCGCGCATCTGCCAGCGTGGGCCAGCCGCCCGAGGTCGCGCCCTCTCTCAGCGTGGCGTGGGAGCCGCGCACCTCATCCGGCGTGACGATACGCTCGCGGGCGAACACGAAAAGTATGTCAGCGTCCATCTGGTCAAGCGCTTGCCGGCCGAACGGCTTCACGGGCGTCGCGCCCGGCCATGAGAGCGGCGTGTGCTTGGGATTGATCATGATCAGGATCGGCGTGTGATCACGATGCTTGTCCGACCACGCCTTCACCTGCGTGAGGCAGTCGATCAGCGTCAGGCAGCTGGAGCGGTAGTCGATATCCGCGACATGCAGCACCTTGATGCCCGGCTTCGCCATGACGGCGCGGTCAGAGACGGGTACGTCCACTCCCTGCTGCGCAAGCATTCGCGCGCCCAGCGGATCTCCGAAGGCTCCATCGGGATCGTACACGGGGTCCAGCTCCACCTGCCGGGCGCCCGCATCCAGTTGCTCGGCGAGTGAGCGGTGCGAATAGTCCAGCGTCAGCGCAGTATCCGCACTGCGGTCCGCGATCAGCTTCATCATCTCGGGCGCAATCGCGAGCTTGTAGGAATTGTGCGTGCCGACCGCCTGGATCTGGTTGATGCGGAGGCTGTCAGCCAGCCCATCAGCTGGCCGCCCCGACAGGGCCGCGCAGGACGCCGCCACGGCGAGCGTCAGGATCGCAGGCCCCCAGACAAATGCGCGCTTCATGTGTCGCTCCCGCGTGGCCACAGCCTCCATGAGAGATTAGCGAGAAGCCTGTGACAAGTGGATGACGGCCAGCAGCGGCAGAATTTGCACGCGGCCACTCTACACCCGTCCCAGCGCGAACCCCTTGGCGATATAGTTGCGGACGAACCAGATCACGATCGCGCCCGGTATCAGCGTCAGCGACCCCGCCGCGGCGAGCACGCCCCAGTCTGTTCCCGACGCCTGCGACAGCGCCTGCAGCCGTGTAGTGATCGGCACCACGGCGTTGCGGGCCAGGGCGTCCGCGATCAGGTATTCAACCCACGAGAACATGAAACAGAAGAACGCGGCCACGCCGATGCCGCTGGCGATCATCGGCATGAAGATCTTCACGAAGAAGGCCGGGAACGAGTAGCCGTCGATATACGCGGTTTCGTCGATTTCGCGCGGCACGCCCGACATGAAGCCTTCGAGAATCCACACAGCCAGCGGCACGTTGAACAGGCAGTGCGCCAGCGCCACGGCGATGTGCGTGTCGAACAGGCCAAACGCCGAATAGAGCTGGAAGAACGGCAGGGTGAACACTGCGGCCGGCGCCATGCGGTTCGTCAACAGCCAGAAGAACAGGTGCTTGTCGCCGAAGAACTTGTAGCGCGAGAACGCATACGCCGCCGGCAGCGCCACCAGCACGGAGATCACGGTGTTGAGCGACACATACATCAGCGAGTTGGCGAACACCGCCCGCCAGCGATCATCACCGAACACCTTGGCGTAGTTGTCGAGGGTGAACCCTTCCGGGAACAGCGTGAAGCGCGTGGTGATCTCGAGGTTCGTCTTGAAGCTCATCGAGACGAGCCAGTAGATCGGCGTCATCAACAGCAGGATGTAGACCGCCGGGACGATCCAGGCGAAGCGGCGCTGGTTCATGCCTCGCCTCCCCGCACGTTCTTGCGGCCGCCCTCGCCGTCATTCCGGGTCATCACTGCGTAGAACACCCAGCTCAAGGCAAGGATGATCAGGAAGTAGATGATCGACATGGCCGCCTTCTGGCCAAGCTCCACCGTCTGCTTGAGCTCCGTCGACAGGAAGACGGGATCGCCGCCCGCGATCACGGCGAAGGGCTCGGTGAAGATCATGAACGAGTCCATGAACCTGAGCAGGATCGCAATGGTCAACACGCGCGCCATGCGCGGCAGCTGGATATGGCGGAACACCGACCATTTCGACGCGCCATCTATCCGCGCCGCCTGGTAGTAGGCGTCGGGAATGGAGACGAGACCCGCGTAGGCCAGCAACGCGACCAGACTTGTCCAGTGCCAGACGTCCATCAGGATGAGCGTGAACCACGCATCCATCGGATCGCCTTCATAGTTGTAGCCGAAGTCGCGCAGCATGACACCCATGAGGCCGATATCGACGCGGCCGAACATCTGCCAGATCATGCCGACGACATACCACGGGACCAGCAGCGGCAGCGACATCAGCACGAGGCACGCCGGAACGCCCCAGCCCTTGCGCGGCATGTTGAGCGCGATGAAAACGCCGAGCGGTATCTGGATCGCAAGGATGATCCCGGAGAAGACGAGGTTGCGCCACAGCGCGTTCCAGAACTTCTCGTTGTGCAGCACCTCGCGATACCACTCATCCCCCACCCATGCGAAACGGCCGGTGGAGCCGACATACTGGACCGAATAGTTCACCACGGTCATCAGCGGGATGACGGCCGACAGGGCCACCAGCACGAGCACCGGGGTTACAAGGAACCACGCCTTCTGGTTGACGGGCTTCATGGTGCGCGGCCCCCGGTGAACTCGACGCGCCAACCATCCGCGTAAAGGTGAACGCCTTCCGGATCGAAGACGACATGGGGGCTAGCCGGAAGCTCCTCGCGCTCGGGCAGGATCGCCGTCACGGCGAGGCCCTGCATGCGCGTGCGAACGATGCGATGACGGCCGACATCCTCGACGCGCTCGATGCTGACTGGAATCCCTTCGCCCGCCAGCTTCACGAATTCCGGGCGCACGCCCAGCTCCAGCTTCGCCGTGGGTTTCAGGCGCGGCGCCCAAGGCAGGGCAGCCGAGTATTCGCCCAGCTTCATGTTCGCGCCCTCAACCTTCGTGGGCAGGACGTTCATGCCCGGCGAGCCGATAAAGTATCCAACAAAGGTGTGCGCGGGGCGCTCGAACAAATCCTTGGGCGTGCCGACCTGCACAACCTGTCCCTCGTGCATCACCACAACGCTGGACGCGAATGTGAGCGCCTCGGTCTGATCGTGCGTCACATAGATCATCGTCATGCCGGACTGGCGCTGCAGCTCGCGCAACTGTGTCCGCAACGTCCATTTCACCTCGGGATCGATCACCGTCAGCGGCTCGTCGAACAGCACCGCGCTGACGTCCTCGCGCACCAGCCCGCGCCCAAGCGACACTTTCTGCTTTTCGTCTGCCGAGAGCCCGCGCGCGCGCAGCTTGGCCAGCGGACCCAGCCCCGTCATCGCGATCACGTGATCGACACGCCGCTTGATATCAGCCGATGAGACGCCGCGATTGCGCAGCGGGAATTCGAGGTTCTGGCGCACCGTCATGGTGTCGTAGATCACAGGGAACTGGAACACCTGCGCGATGTTGCGCTTCTCAGTCGGCAGGTCGGTCACGTCATTGCCGTCAATCCGCACACGGCCGTGCGTGGGATGGACGAGGCCCGAGATGATGTTCAGCAGCGTGGTCTTGCCGCAGCCAGACGGGCCGAGCAGCGCGTAGGCGCCGCCATGCTCGAACGCCTGGTTCACGTGGCGAAGCGCAAACTTGCTCTCGTCGGTGTCCGCCGCGTCGTAGGCGTGCTTGATGTTCGACAGATCGATCCGCGCCATGGCTCAGGCCGCCTCGCGCCGGGCGTAGATCGCGGCGCCGGCCGCATCGAACCGCATCACATCGTCGGGCTCGACGTAGACAGTCAGAGACGTTCCCGGCGCGAACAGATGAATTCCGCGCGCCAGCATCACCCAGTGCTGACCTTTGACGGACAGGCGCACAAAGGATTCCGATCCGTTGATCTCGATCGACTCGACCTGCCCCACATAGATATCGGACGCCGCCGAGCGCGGCTGCAGACGCACATGGTGCGGCCGCACGCCGAGTGTAACGGCGCCGGCAAAGCGCGCTGGATTGGCGGCTTCACTGACCGGCAGCGTGTTGAGCGGGGGATCGGAGAACAGGCGCGCCGTCGTGAGGTCTCGCGGCTGGCGATAGACGGATTGCGTCGGGCCCGCCTGCGTCACGCGGCCTTCGTGCATCGCCACCGTCACGCCATCGAGCAGCAGCGCCTCTGCCGGCTCGGTTGTCGCGTAGACAACCACGGCTGCGGAATCTGCGAACAGGCGGGGAAGCTCCGCGCGGAGATCCTCGCGCAGCTTGTAGTCGAGATTGGCCAGCGGTTCGTCGAGCAGCACGAGGCCCGCTTTCTTCACGATCGCCCGCGCGATCGCGACGCGCTGCTGCTGCCCGCCGGACAGTTCCAGCGGCTTGCGGTCGAGCAGTTCGCGGAGCCTGAGCAGGTCCGCCGCGCGTTTCACTTCGCGCTCGATCTCGGCGGCGTCAACGCCGCGCACCTTGAGCGGCGAGGCGATGTTCTCGCGCACGGTCCAGCCGGGGTAATTGACGAACTGCTGGTAGACCATCGCCACATTGCGCTTCGAGACCGGCTTGCCGGTGACGTCCTGGCCGTCGAACAGGATCGATCCCGCACTTGGGCGGTCGAGCCCCGCCATCAGGCGAATGAGGCTCGTCTTGCCCGCGCGGGTCGGGCCCATGAGCACGTTAAGCGCGCCACGCTCCAGCCGGAGGGAAATGTCCGTCAGGTGGTTAACGCCGCTTACGCGCCGGGAAACATCCCTCAACTCCAGCATAAGCTTCGATCCGTGACACCCCTGACACGGTGGGAGTTACGCAGCGATCTCGCCACCCGTCAAACCGAAGACCGTCACGCGCGACTTTGCTGCAGCGCATCGCCCGTCACGGCAAGCTGAAGCCCCTGAATCGTTGAAACAGGCGTTGCGGCAGCCGGAGCAGTCCAGGCGGACTTCGCAGCCACAGCAACACGCCGATGTTACCGCAGGGGTTTTTTTGCGATTTTCGACCATGCCTGAGGGCACGGCCTATGAAGCGCCGCCCGGATTTCCTGTTGGAAGTCCAACCGGACGGCTATCCAGGCCCGCAAATAGGCCTTCACTTCAGGCTTCCCTTGGGTTAACTTAACGTAGCGAAAACTATCAATGCCCGGGCTATGTAAACTGTGGCGCGCCGCGCAGCATTCATTTCAAGCTAGCGTTGGATGGTATTTGTTTTCAGGTGCAGCTTTCGGGTCACTACAAGGCCATCTGCGCTATCGGCGCGCGATCGCGCGCACGAAATTGCTCGTGTTGATACATATCGCGGATTGATCGCTGCCGCATACTCAGGCGCCGCTGGAATCAACGCATTTGCAGCATTACCAATACCGCAAGGTATCGTTCTGTGGCGTCATTGACGCCACGTTCCTTCCAGTACAACAGTCGGCCCATTGAGAGTCGACAAAAGACTCATACGGGGAGGTTACAGCTATGAAGTTCATGCTCCGCGGCGCGTCCAGCGCTGCGATTCTGGTTGGTTTGGCGGGAGCCCTTCCTGCCTTCGCACAAGTACAAACCGTCACTCAGCCGCCGGCCGAAGCTGAAGCGGATTCCAGCCGCGACCGCGTCGTCGTGACCGGCTCGTTCATCCAGGGCACGCCTGAAGACGCGGCTCTGCCCGTCGAGGTCTTCTCGCAGGAAGAACTTGAAGAACAAGGCGCGCCGACCGCGCTCGAGTTCGCCAAGAGCCTGACGATCTCCGGCCCCACCACCGGCGAAGCCTACTATTTCTCCGGCGCCCAGCTCACCGGCTCGGTGCAGTACAACCTTCGCGGCCTCGGCTCCGACAAGACCCTTGTCCTGCTGAACGGCCGCCGCATGAGCCAGAACACCTCGAACATCCCGTCCGCCGCCCTGGCCCGCACCGAAATTCTGAAAGACGGCGCGGCCGTGATCTACGGCGCCGACGCCACCGGCGGCGTGGTCAACTTCATCACGCGCGATGACTTCGTTGGCCTCGAAGTCGGCGCCCAGTACAAGGCGATCGCGGGCTCGGATGGCGACTACAACTTTACCATCCTTGGCGGCATCGGCGACGACAACGTCAACTTCATGTGGTCGGCCGAATACGAGCATCGCTCGCGCCTTGAATCCGAAGAGCGCGACTGGGCCGCTGGCGCCTATGGCGTGAACCCCGCGCCGTGGTCGCCGCTGACCAACGTCGCCTCGTGGCTGCCGCGCGGCACGCTGCCGGTTACGCCGGACAACACCGCCAACGGCGAATTTGGTTTGCCAACCGCTGGCCTGATCCGCGACTTCACCAACTCTTCGTGCGAAGCGGTTGGCGGCGTGTTCAACCCGAACGGCGTTGCGACGGGCGTGCCGTCCTGCTCGTACAATTACATTTCGTACTACAATCTGGTTGAAGAGAACGACATCTATCGTGCGTTCGCGCAGCTCAATGCGACGATCAACGAGAATATGGAATTCCACTTCGACGCCTCGTACGGTCAGGTTCGATCGCCGCAGGTGTTCGGTTCGCCCGCTCAGCCTGTGATCCGCGGTCCGGGCCGTTCCACGGGCGCGACGTATCAGTTCTACGCTCCGGCGACGAACCCGTATGTCACGCAGTTCCTGGATGCGTACGCGGCGGCCAACCCGCTCCTCTACTCGGCCGCCGCGCGCGCCGGGACGCAGGGCGTCACGCCGCTGACCTATCGTGCGTTCGCGCACGGCGGTAACCCGTTCTTCGGCGCCGGCAACGGCTACGGCGTGCCCTCGAAGATCGACAACCAGATCTGGCGCGTCAGCGCGGGCATCAACGGCAACCTGGGTGACTGGGCCGGTATGGCCTCCGACGTCGGCTACGACTTCGCAGTCACGTACAACCAGTCGATCTCATACGCCGACTCGCCGGACATGATCGGTTACCGTTTCCAGGAAGCCCTCGCCGGCTTCGGCGGCCCGAACTGCTCGGTTGCCGACCAGAACCCGAACCAGTTCGGTACGCAGAACTCGACGATCGGCGCCTCTGCCGCCGCGCGTGCTGCGGTTGGCTGCTACTACTGGAACCCGTTCGCCTCCTCGTTCGCCAGCCAGCCGGAACTTGGCCTTGCCAACCCGCGCTATGTCGCCGGCAACGAAAACCGCGCAGACGTCGCGCGCTGGCTGTTCGATGACCGCGCCACGGAGACCATCAACTCGAGCCTCACGGCCGACCTGGTGTTCAACGGACGTTCGGGCATCCAGCTGCCTGGCGGCGAGATCGGATGGGCGGCCGGCGGCCAGGTCCGTCAGATCGAGTTCCGCGAAGTCGTGAACAGCCCGATCTACAACGGCAACCTGCAGTGCGACTGGCCGACCCGCTTCACCACGACGCAAGCCGGCACCACGCAGAGCCAGATCCCGCTGCCGACGAACGACCCGCGCTTCACGGGTTGCACGCCGGACGCGCCTGGCCCGTTCGTGTTCTTCGGCACCAACGTGCCGGATTATGCGGACCAGCAGCAGTACTCGCTGTTCGGCGAATTGCAGATCCCGGTGCTCGACAACTTCAACCTCCAGGCGGCTGTCCGTCGCGAGGAGTTCTCCGCGGGTATCGGCGCCACGGTCTACAAGGTCTCGGGCAAGTGGGACGTCTGGGGCCCGCTGTCGGTGCGTGGCTCGTACGGCACCAACTATCAGGCGCCTCCGGCCGGCCTCATCCCGGGCAACATCAACAACGGCGTGCTCAGCTACACCCGCGCCGCTGCTTCGTGGCTCGGCGCACAGACCGTAACGCGCAGCGACATCGTCCCGGAAACTGCTACGGCCTGGAACGTCGGCGTGATCTGGCAGTCGGAAGGCTTTGCGCCTGACCACGACCTGTCGATCATTGTCGATTACTTCAACATCGAGACCGAAGACGAACTGGGCAACCTGGCCTCCACAGGCCAGATCGCCGACGGCGTGTTCCGCTTCAACTCGGGCGGCGTCGCCTTCGCCAACCAGGACGGCACGCTCATCACGGGTCAAACCGCGGTGAACAATGGTACGGCCCTGGCTGACTGCTCGCACCCGCTGATCGGCCGCGTCACCTTCAATGGCGGCGCGTGCGTCCAGGGCGTGACGAACGCCCTGCAGCTGAACTCGATCCGTACCGACTTCGGCAACGGCCCGGGTCAGAGCACGGCTGGCTTCGACGTGAACATGACCTACACCCTGCCGCTGGGGCCGGGCAACCTGTCGCTCAATGCAACGGCGACCAAGGTTGAGATCGACAAGAACACGGCGACAGTGCTCGACGGCTTCCAGGTTGCCCCGGCTGACAACCGCCTTGGCTTCCTGAACTACGCCACGGTCGGATTCGCCTCGCCGAAACTGCGTGCAAACTTCAGCATCAACTATTCGCTGGAGCAGCACAACTTCCGCCTCGGCGCCCAGTACGTCACGGGCGTGACGGACGAGCGCGGACCGGTCACCCCGGGCGGCTTCCTGCCGGGCACGACGACCCCGTACGGTCTCACCACCTACGGCGTCGAGAGCGGCGACTGGCTGGCCTACGACTTCACCTACCTCTTCCGCGTGACCGAGGATCTGCGCCTCACGGCCTCGATCAACAATATCACGGACGAGGATCCGCCGGCTTCCCGTCAGGAACTTGGCTACGATCCCCGCATGGGCAGCCCGCTGGGCCGCACGTTCGAGATCGGCGTCAAGAAAACCTTCTAGGGGTTCCACGCTGGATCAAGGATACGGGAACAGGCGGCTTCGGCCGCCTGTTTTCGTTTGAGAACATGCGTTGGGGCGCGTGGAGCGCCTTTCCGGATCAAGTGCGAACACAATCAGGTGCGGCGGCGCCCTGGCAGTTTGACGCTGTCAGGCCCTTGCGGGATAACGAGGCGTCCCGATTTAGAGAAAACGAGGAGCAATCCCCCCATGCTCACCCGCCTCATGATCGCCGCGTCGGCCCTTGCGCTGATGGCGGCTTGTTCCAACGAAGCCCCAGCACCGGCCGCCAGCGCCGCGCCCGGCGCCGAGCAGGCAAGCGCGGCGACACCCGCCGTCGCCGACGTTCAGACCGCAGCCCTACCCGCTTCAGCCCCCGATGCGGCCGTTGCCGCCACGCCGGCTGTCGCCGCCGCGGGCGCGGATCATTCTGCCGCTGGCCACGCCGTGGCGGTCGCGCCTGCACCGCCCGCCGCCGCTGGCGCGGCAACCCCGGCAGCCGTGAAAGGTCCGCCGACCGTGCCGTTCAAGTCGAACGCCGCCGTGACGAACTACTCGCTGCCGCTCGCGAAGATCGCGAACTTCAAGCTCAAGGATCAGAACGGGAAGCTCTACGAGCTTTACAAGATGACCGACGCGAAGGTCATCGTGCTGACCATGCACACCAAGGGCTGCCCTATCGGCCAGCAACTGATGCCCGACTTCAACGAACTCCACGAACGCTATGAGTCCAAGGGCGTGAAGTTCCTGATGATGAACTCCAACACCTACGACACACCGGCGATGATCGCGCAGGAAGCCAAGGATTTCGGCGTGTCGATCCCGATCCTGAAGGACGCTGATCAGTCCATCGGCGAGCCGCTGGGCGTTGAGCGCTCGACCGAAACGCTGATCATCGAACCCGGCACGTGGCGCATCCTGTATCAGGGCCCGATCAACGATCGCGTCACCTACGGCCGCGCCCGCGCCAAGGCTGAGGTGCATTATGCCGCCAGCGTGCTCGACGCGATGCTGGCCGGCCAGGCCGTGCAACCTTCCTACGTCGCGCCGGAAGGCTGCATCCTTACCTTCGACAAGCGGTCGTAAGCGGATAATCGCACACACAACCTGGGGTTGCCCCCGATACTGAGTCGGTCCGCAATCCGGCGCAATTGGGCATGGCCGGATCGCGTGTCGAACCAGATGCGGATGCGCGGCTGCAACAGGCTTGCTGCGTATGAAACGGCTCCGGCCCGTGCCCGTGCTGTCGCTTATCGTCCTGCTCGCGATGGGTGGCGCGGGCGCATGGTGGCTGGCCGACCAGCACGCCCATGTCTCAACATCAGATGCGCGCGTGCGCGCCACGATGATCTCCGTCTCCGCCGACACGTCCGGGCGCATCGCGGACTTACGGCTGAGGGCGGGCGATCGCGTCACGCGCGGCCAGATCCTCGCCCGGCTTGACGACAGGCGCGCGCGCCTGGCGCTGGTGAGCGCCTCGCTAGACCTCAAGGCGCTGGAGATCGCCATCGCCCGCATGCGCCGCGAGGCGGAGTTGAACCGCACGCGCGGAACCAGCCGCATTGACGGCGCGCGATCGAACCTCGACGCCGCGCGGGCGGACATCGCGGCAGCCCGCGCATCACTGGCGGCGGCGGAATCCGATCATGCGCGCAAACTGGCGCTGCATGCGTCCGGTCTGGTTGCGGACGCCGTCATGGATCGCGCCGATGCAGCCCTGGAGATTGCGCGGCAGGACGAGGCGCGCTCGCTCACCCTGCTCGCCGGACGGCGCGCAGGTCTTGGCGAGGCGCGTGTCGAGGCCGAAACGGCGGAGCTGGAGGACAAGGACGCCGAACGCCTGTCCATGGAGGCAGCCGCGTTGCGGCAGCGGATCGCGGCGCTCAAGCTCGATCTCGAGCACCATACGATCGCAAGCCCGGTCGACGGTATCGTGGACGAGGTTTTCGCTGACGCCGGCGAGTATGTGCAGGCGGGCGCACGCATTGCCCTCGCCCACGCCACGGCCGGCATGTGGATCGAGGCCAACATCAAGGAGACCGACATCGGGCGCGTCGCGATGGGCGCGGATGTCGAGATACGCCTCGATGCCGCTGGGGCCGCGTGCCACGGCAGCATCGAGCGCATCGGCGGGGCGACGACATCCGAGTTTGCGCTGGTGCCCAATGCGAACCCGGCCGGCGTCTTCACCAAGATCACGCAGCGCATACCGGTGCGCATCCGCATCGGCGGCGATTGCGAGCAGGTGCGCCCCGGCGCCATGGCAGGTCTACGCATCGGGACGGAGTAGATGGATGCAAGGCCGCCCTGGCCGATGATCGGCGTGCTCGCGCTGGGCGCGGTCGCGACCATGATGACAGCGACGACCGTAAATGTAGCACTGCCATCGATCTCGGGTGCGTTCGGGCTGGGGCAGGAAGAGGCGCAGTGGCTGTCCACCGCGTTTCTTGCGTCCTCGACCGGCTTCCTGCTGCTCAACGCATGGGCCATCGGGTTTGCCGGGATGCGCGGCGCGTTCGTGTGCGCCATGCTGGTCTTTCTGCTGGGCGGATGCGTGGGTGCGAGCGCGCAGGAGCCAGCGATGCTGATCGCCGGGCGCGTGCTGCAGGGGGCGGGCGCGGGGCTGATCCAACCGATGGCGGTGTTGGTGATCTTCACGCGCTTTCCCGAACACGCGCGCGGGCTGGCGCTGGGCGTCTATTCGCTATGCGTGATCTTCTCGCCAGCTTTCGGGCCTGCTGTGGGCGGGGTTCTGACGGATGCGTTCGACTGGCGCGTGGTGTTTCTGGCGACGGCGCCACTGGCGCTGGCGGCGATACCGCTCGCGAGTGTGGTGCTGCCCGAGCGGGATCGCGACGCGCCGCGCATCAAGGCGGACTGGATCGGCATCGGTCTGGTGATCGGCGCGATTGCGCTCACGATACAGGGGCTGGCGCATGGGCGGCGCGAAGGATGGGAGGACGCCGGCACGGTGGAGCGGCTGTGGCTTGGCCTTGGCTTGCTGGTGGCGTTTGTGGGGTGGGAAGCGCGCCATCCTGCGCCGGCGCTGGACCTGCGGCTATTCAGGCGCTGGGGCTTCTCGCTGGCGGGGCTCGCCATCCTCGCGAGCGGGGCGGCGATCTATGCCTCGACATTTCTGGCGCCGCAGTTTGTGCAACTGGTGCAGCACTATTCGCCGGCGGCGGCGGGGGAAGCGTTGATCCCGGCGGGTCTGGCGATGGCGGTGTGTTTTCCGCTGGCGGGGCGGTTGAGCGATCATGTCGACGCGCGGCTGTTGTTGTGCGTGGGACTCGCGCTGTTCGGGGCGTCGATGCTTATGCTGGCGGAGGTGGCGGCGAATACGGCGTTCGTGGCGGTGGCGGGCGCGCTGGCGCTGGGGCGGGCGGGGATCGGGCTCACCATGCCATCAGCGAACGCGATCGCGATGCGGCAGGCGACAGGATTGCTCGCGCAGGCGGCGCCGGCGGCGACGTTTCTCAGCCAGACGGGCGGGGCGCTGGGCGTTGCGCTTGCCTCCGTGCTGCTGGAAGAGCGGACGGCGTTTCATTTCGATGCCCTGCGGCCGATGCTGATCGAGGCGAATGCGCAGGTCGGCGAGGCGATGGCGAACCTGCGTGCGGGGCTGCAGCAAGCCGGCGTTAACCCGGCGCAGACGGAAGGGCTGGCGCTGCGCCAGATCGGCGGGGCGGTGTGGGCGACATCGCAATTGCTGGCGTTTCGCGACTGTTTCCTCGCGCTTGGCGTGGGGTTTCTGGCGCTGTCCCCCATCGCGATCCTGCTGCCGGGGAAGGGGTCCAAGATCGCAGATCGGTTGAATTTCATCGATCGCCTGAAGCAGACTTTGACCCTGATCCGGTAGGTTTCAGAGGCTCGAGAGGGGCCACTCGATCGCCTGCGGACAATCCATGCGTGCTGAAAGACTAGCCTGGACAGACAAGCCTGCCGCCGCCGTTACTGGCCGGCGCGAGAGCGACCGCTCGTCTGCCGCCCCCACTCAACTTGCTCGCCGCCGCCGCCTCCTGCATCGCGCTGGCGTGCGCGTTGCGGCGCGCGTGCTCGATCTGGCCGCCGCTATCCTCGTGACCATTGGTCTCTGCGTCGGCGCAGGCGTCGATGTGTGGGCGAGCTCGCTGGGCGTCGCCCTGCCCTTTGTCGCGATGCCGCTGTCGGGCCTGGCGGGCGTGTGGCTGATGGGGGGATACCGCTTTCGCTATGCCGAGCCCGTTCCGAACCACCTCGTCCGCGTTGTTGCTGGCGCGACGGCTGGCCCCGTGCTGGTGACGCTGCTGGCGATCCTTGGCGGCGCAAGCCATGCGGCCCTGCTGTGGAATCTCTGCGCGGCAAATGCGCTGGCGCTGTTTGCCCTGCATGCCAACTATCTGGGCTTCGTACGCGCCGCGACCCGCAAGGGCCTGCTGTCGGACAATGTGGTGATCGTGGGCGCAACGCGCGCAGCGGCCCGCATCGTTTCGCGCAACGTGCAGGAGCGCGAGCTTAACATCCTCGGCTATTTCGACGACCGCACCATGCGAACGGCCGCCACCATGATGGGCGACGCCGAGCATCTTGGCGGCATCGACGACCTGCTGACCTGGGATCGCCTGCCGGAAGTCGACCGGATCGTTGTCACCGTCACCTCCACCGCGCAGGCGCGCGTGCGCGAACTGATCGATCGCATCCGCAACCTGCCGCAGGAAATCATCCTGGTGCTGGACCTCGAGGGCTTCAACCCCGAACACACCTCGCTCGCCCGCGTGGTGGATTCACCCGCAGCCTATGTGTCCGGCGCGCCCCGCGACATTCGCCGGGCCGCTGTGAAGCGCGTGTTCGATCTTGTGGTTGCTGCGACTTCGCTCGTGCTGCTCGCGCTGCCGATGGCGGTTATCGCCCTCATGGTGAAACTCGACAGCAAGGGCCCGGTGTTTTTCCGGCAGAAGCGCCATGGCTTCAACAACGAGATCATCCGCGTCTGGAAGTTCCGCACCATGCGCCCGGAAAGCGACGCTGCCGGCAAGCTGGCCGAAGAAGGCATCATCCGCCAGACCGAGGCGAACGATCCGCGCGTGACGCGGCTTGGCTGCTTCCTGCGCTCGAGCAGCCTGGATGAACTGCCGCAGCTGCTGAACGTGCTGAAAGGCGAGATGTCGATCGTGGGGCCACGCCCCCACGCGGTCGGCATGACGGCGGGCTCCATGGAGGTCACCCGCACGGTTGGCGATTATGCGCATCGCCATCGCATGAAGCCCGGCATGACGGGTTGGGCTCAGATCAACGGCTCGCGCGGGCCGTGCGAGACGCCTGATGAAGTGCGCGAGCGCGTGCGTCTCGACATGGAATATGTCGGCCGCGCATCTGTGTGGATGGATGCGTGGATCGTGCTGCTGACCGTGCCCCGGTTGCTCGGCGACAGGCAGAGGCAGCGTTGATGACCATGCAAGTCCTGATCGCCGCCAATACCAACACGCCCCCGCCGCCAGCCGAACAGGTGCTGGACAACGTCTTCTGGCGTGGCGCCGCCGCACGCATGTCCATCTGCGTGCCTGCCTATCACTATGACGTTTCAGCGCTGATAGCGGCGCTGGCGGAATGTGATGACGCGGGTCTCGTCGAGGTCATCGTGCATGATGATGGCGCGGGCGACCATGAATCGCTCGCTCACATGCAGTATGAGGCCAGCCGCCAGCGTATCGCCGTGCGGCTGATCGCAGCCGACGCCAATCGCGGGCGCGCGGCTGCGCGCAACGCCGCAATTGCACATGCGCGCGCCGACTGGGTGTTATTGCTGGATGCGGACATGCTGCCGGATGATCCGCAATTCCTGACGCGCTACGTCGAAGCAATCGAGACGGTTGGCGAACCGGGCGTGGTTGTGGGCGGCTATTCCCTGCAGCTGACGCCGAAGGATACGCGCAGCGCCTTGCACCGCTGGCAGGCTGAGGTATCCGAATGCCTGTCCGCCGCCCGGCGCCAGGTGGCGCCCAGCCGCTATGTGTTCTCTTCGAATGTGCTCGCGCATCGGGACGTCGTGAACACAATCCCGTTCGATGAAGGCTTCTCCGGCTGGGGCTGGGAAGACACCGACTGGGGTCTTCGCGCGGCGAAGGTCTATCCGATCCGTCACATCGACAACACGGCGACGCATCTGGGCCTCGATACGGACAAGGCGCTGATGTCGAAGTACGCCATGTCGGGCGAGAATTTTGCGCGCCTTGTGCAGCGCCACCCCGCAGAAGCGCGCACGATGCCTTTGTTCCAGATGGCGCAGCGCATGCGCGCGCTGCCCTTGCGGGGAACCATTCGTGATGTCGCAAGCTGGACCGCGCGTACCAGCGCCCTGCCGGTGGCGGTGCGTGGACGCGCGTTGAAAGCCTGGCGGGCGCTTGTCTATGCGGAGGCCCTGTAACGCCATGCAGCAGTGGACCTACGTACCCTCTCGTTCCCCGGTGGCCAAGGTTCAGCGCCGCGTCGTGCAGTGGCGGCGCGCGTGCATGGCGCAGGTTGAGTCTGACCGGCCCGTGGTCACTTTCACGTTCGATGACTTCCCGAAATCGGCGCTCAACGGCGCTGACGTGATCGAGAAACATGGCGGGCGCGGCGGCTTCTATGCCTGCACTTCCCGGATGGGACAGCGCAGCCCCGTGATGGGCGAAATGTTCGATGCCGGCACGCTCGCCGAACTGCGCCATCGCGGTCATGAGGTTGGCGCGCATACACATTCACACCTCGATTGCGCACAATCACGGCTCGAGAAAGTCGAGCGTGATATCGGCGAAAACCTCGTCGCGCTGTCTGAAGCCGGACACACCGAAACCGTATCGGCCTTCGCCTTCCCCTATGGCGAGACGAGCTATGCAGCCAAGCGCTGGGTCGGCGATATCTTCGCGACCGGACGCGGTATCCTGCCGGGGATCAACAGTGGCGAAGTGGACCGCAGCCAGCTGCGCGCGACTGAGCTTGGCGCGTCAGCCATGCATCGCCGGCGCGCACTTGCGGCGTTGAAGGCCGCGCTGGACGCGAACGCCTGGGTGTTTTTCTTCACGCACGATGTGGGCACGTCGCCCACCAGCTATGGCGCGCCTGCTGAGCTGATCGATGAGCTAGCTCAGCGCGCCGTTGATGCGGGCGCTATCCTTGCGGCGCCGACGCTGGGCGCGGCGCTTTGCGGCGTGATCGACTGATCCATCGCAGACTGTCGCCCAAGCGCCAGTTTGGCCGACACGAAGACAAACGTCGTCCACAGGATGCTGTTCTGGGCGAGCACGATGCTTTCCGACATGGCGAAGAGCATGAACTGCGCAAGGAAGCCCAACGCGAAGACGCCGGCGGGTGAGCGCAATGCAAGGCCGATGGCGCGCCCGGTGGTGGCGCAAACGTCGATCACGAAGATCACGACGCCAACGAGGCCGAGCGAGATCGCGAGATCGAGCCAGCCATTGTGCCCCGAGGGCGCGTTCCAGGCGACGGCCTTTTCCAGCCAGTAGCGTGGCTCGGAATCGAGGCCCCAGAAGGCGAGATAGCCGTAGCCAAGCGCGGGCTTCTGTTCGATGGCGTTGAAAAGCTCGATCCAGATTTCGGTGCGGCCGGTCAGCGTCTCGTCCTTCCCGACGAGGCCGAGTAGCAGGCCCGGCGCAGTAAGGTAGATCAGCACGGCGAGGCTGCCGAAAGCGACGCCGGCCCAGACCAGTGCGAGGGAGAAGCGCTTGCCCTTCAGCATCCACCATGCAGCGCCGAGCACGCCCAGGCCGACAATGGCGCCAAGCAGCGCGGTGGCCGAACGCGACAACAGCACGAGACCAAGCGAGACGATGAGGCCGATGGCCCAGGCGCGCCGATGCGCCGGATCGCGCCAGACGAGGAAGGCAAACAGGAAGGCTGCGCGGGCCGCATGGCCGCCGAGCGCGTTCTTCTCGCTCCAGCCGCCCATCCATGCGCCGGGGTGGATCTCGTGCATGACGGCAAAGCCGGGCGCTGCGATGCCTGACAGGAAGCTCGCCAGTATGAGGACCAGCCACACGGCGCCGAGCAGGCGAAGCGCCGTCAGCCAGTCGAACCGCGCGGCGAGATAAACGCCCATCCCCGTGGTGGCAAGGACGGCGATGCCACGGCGGAAGCTGAGTTCAGGATCGATTGACCACATCGCGGACGCAATGGCGAGCAAGGCAAGCAGGATGAGCCAGGGCGATCCGAGAAGCGCACGCCAGCTCTGCCGCGCGGCGAGGATCAGGCCGAGGCCAATGAGCCCGTAGAACGGCAGCCACATGAAGCGCAGCAGCGTGCTTTCGGGAACATCGCCCGGGATGCCGGTCGATGGCGGGGCAAGCAGGCGCGGCAGGAACGCCTCCGCCAGCATGAAAAGCGTGACGCCGGCTGCAATGAGTTCGAGGCGGGAAATGCGCGGCGCGGTGATCATTGCGCGAAGCGGTCGGCCACGCGGGCATCGCCCTTGCGGCGGTTGAGTACGACGCCGGCGACCTGTCCGCCATGGGCCACGATCTCGCGGCGGACGGCATCGACATCCTGCGGCGTTGTCTCGTCGGCGCGGACCACGATGACGACACGGTCCATCTGCGAGGCGATGGCGAGGCCGGCGCCGGCAAGCTCGAGCGCGGGGGCGTCAACGACGGCCCAGTCGGTGGCGGCGCGCACGGCCCGCCAGTAGGCGGGCTGGGTGCGGATGCGGATCGCCTGGTTGGGCTTGAGGCGCGTCTTGTCGAACTGGGTGACCATCAGGCGGGAGTCGCCCACGCGATGCGCGGTGAAGAGGCCGAGGCCAGCGGCGGCTTCGGGATCTTCGGGCTCGACGGAGAAGAAGGGCTGCGTCTTGAGCACGGCGGAATACGGCGGGCCGACGCCGCCGAAGGCGTCCGCGAACGGGCCGACGGCGAAGGTATTGAACAGGTGGTTGCGCTTGAGGTCGACATCGACCAGCCAGACGCCACGGCGGGATTGTTCGGCAGCGAGCAGCGCGAAGGACGCGGCGACGCTGGAGACGCCCTCACCCGAGCGGGCGGACATGAACATGACAGTACGACCGCCCTCGACGCCGGGCGTCTGGGCAAGCGCGCGATAGAGATCGCCGAGTTCGGAGCGAAGATCCCTCATCCGCGGTCTCGCGTGGCGGCAAGGACGCGCAGACCCAGCGTGCGCTCGACGGAGCCCGAGGTCGCGAGGCTGGTGACGGACCAGGCGCGCAGGAGGCCGATGGCGAGCGCAGTGATCAGGCCGAAGATGGCGGCGGCGATGGCGATAGTGCGCTTCATGCTGTCGCCGCGCGTGGGCGTGCGGGCAGCTTCGTAGATTGAGATGTTCTCGACGCTGCGCTGGGCAAGCTCCGTGCGCGACCGTTCGGTCTGCTCGCGGGCGGCGAAGGTTCCGGCGGAGGATTCGAGGGCGTCGCGTTCGCGCTTGAGGCGGAGGTAGTCGGGCTGCAGCGCCGCAAGTTGCGCGATGCGAACTTCGGCGGCGGCCTTCTGGGAGGTCAGCGCGGCGGCGCGGCCGTTGAGGGCGCTGATCGTGGCGGTCTGCACGGCGTGATCGGCTTCGAGGGCCTGGAAGGTTGGGTTTGGGCCAATGCGGCGCAGACCCTTGGCTGGCGCGGAGGCAAGGAAGGCTTCCATCTGTGCGATGCGGCGGTCGATGTCCTGCACGGCGCGGCTGTCGGGCAGGTAGCGCGTCAGCAGGTCTTCGCGCTCAAGGCGCAGCTTCACCAGATCCTGCTCGGAGGTGGTTTCCACGTAGAGGTCCACTTCGCGCGGCGTGGTGCTCATCTGGCGCGAGAGGCCGGCGAGTTTGGCTTCTGCTTCGCGCAGAGAGGCTTCCACGCGGGATTGTTCGTCGGAGATCTCGCTGAAGCGGCGCGCGGCGGCGGCCGTCTCGGCGTCGAAGTCGCTGAGATTGTTGGCAGCCAGATATTCCTGTAGAGCCTTGCCGGCCGTGCCCAGCCTGCCCTCGATCACGCCGCGCTGGGCAGACAGGCCATCGGCGCCTTTGCCGGTCAGAACTTCGCGGCGATATTTCAGGTACTCTTCGACGAAGATATTGAGCGTCTCTGCCGCAAGCTCGGCATCGGGGTGCGCGAACGTCATGCGCAGGATCGAGGAGCGCGGCGCGGATGATGCGGAGAAATCCGCAGCGAAGGCCTCGAGCGCTTCCTGATCCACCGAATAGGTATGGCCCTCGCCTGCGCGCAGGCGCGCCTCTGCGAGTCCGGAATAGAGACGCGCGAGGCCGATGCGCTGGATGGTGCGCTCGGCAATGACCGGCGAGTTGGCGAGTTCGGATTCCGCCTGCAGCACTTCTTCCTGCTGCGGGAAGGCGCCCTTGGCGGCGTCGCCCACGATGGGATCGAAGACGTATTCCTCGCCCAGCCGCACCAGCAGCCGGGTATTCGCCGCATACTTGGTGGGGGTCACCAGTGTGACCGCGACGCCGATCAGGACGATGGGCACGAAAACCAGCACCATCAACCACTTGGCGCGCCAGAGTTGAAGCAACGTATCGACAATGCCCAGCTTCGGGCGCATCCGGCTAGCGCGCAGGGGCGCGGGCGGTGCCCCAGGGGGGCCGCCGGAAGGGGCTCGCTCTGTCCAGCTGTCGACACTCAAGGCAGGCCAATCCGCAGGTTAACGGATTAGCCTTCGCCTGCTCCGCTTAAGAACCGGTTATCCATTCTGGGCGACTGCTCAGGCATGTCGCTACTGTGTCCTTCCGCCCTGAATCAGGCGAAGGCGGCCGGCCTGGCTGCCCTGGCGGCGCTTTGCGTGCTGCCAGCCGGGTGCATGAGCGATCCCCTGCCGGCGCAATCTCCCGATTTTGCCATGACGCCCTATCCAGAATGGCGGGTGGAGGATCAGTTCTACCGCTTCTATCCCGGCGACAAGTTCCGGGTGGACGTGCGCACGGCGCCGGAACTTTCAGCCGAGCTGACCATTGCACCAGACGGCCGTGTCACCCTGCCCACGATCGGCCCCCTGATGGCGAGCGGCTCGACAACGCGTGAGTTGCAGGAGAACGTCGAAGAGATCTACGCCAACGAGCTGCGCGACCCGTCCGTGGTCATCACGCCGCTGGAATTCGGATCGCAGAAGGTCTTCGTCGGCGGCGAGGTGAAACAACCCGGCGTGTTCGAGATGCCGGGCGAGATCGATGTGCTGCAGGCCATTCTTCTGGCCGGTGGCTGGACCGAGGAAGGCAGCCCGACGCGGGTGATCGTCATGCGGCGCAAGCCGGGCGGCGAGCTGATGACGCGCGTTGTGGATGTACGCAACGGGCTCGCCCGCCAATCGCTCTACGACATCGGCCCTCTTCGGCGCTTCGACGTTGTCTATGTGACGCGCAGTGCAATTGCAGACGAAAACCAGTTCGTTCGCCAGTATATCCGCAACGCCCTGCCGGTCGACTTCTCGCTGTTCTATAACGTGGCGCGGTTCTAGGCGCTGCCGCGCTGCAACCTGCAGCCTGAACCTGCATCCCATAGACCCATACAGCATTGGTTGACGTGCGCGTCGGGCTCGCGAACGGGCTGCAATTGCGATCACGACGGACTGAATTGAGATCGTTCTCAGCGTCCGCTACTGATTAGCCGGAGCCGACGCCACGCCGGCCTTTGGGAGGACAATATGCGTAAGACCCTGATGCGCCCGATGGCGCTTGCCTTGCTGCTTGGCGTTTCGGCCTGTGCGATGGAACCGGCGATTGCCCCGGCCGCCAAGATCACCGCATCCTCGCCGCACATTGCCGCCGCAGTCGCCGATGCCGCGCGGCCTGCCGCCGACACCGAACGTGACGTCAACCGCAAGCCGGGCGAGATGCTGGCGTTCGGCGAAGTGCAGCCGGGCGACAAGATTGGCGAACTGATCCCGACCGCGGGCTACATCACGCGCGTGCTGTCGAAGGCTGTCGGTCCAACGGGACACGTCTATCTGTTCAGCGGCCCGCCGCGCCAGGCCGGCCAGCCGCAACCGTTCCAGACGATCCTTGATGACAAGGCGAACTACGCCAACACCAGCTTCATCCTGACCGACTTCAAGACGCTAGTTGCGCCTGAGCCGCTCGATCTGGTGTGGACTTCGCAGAACTATCACGACCTGCACAATCCCGGCCGCAACATCGACATCAACCTCGCCAACAAGGCGGTGTTCAACGCGCTGAAGCCGGGCGGACTCTACATCGTGCTTGATCACCAATCGGCCAAGGGCACGGATTTCTCCGCTGACCTGCACCGCATCGACATGGCCCGCGTGAAGGCTGAAGTGATCGCGGCGGGCTTCGAGTTCGTCGAGGAATCCTTCGTGCTCGACAACCCGGCGGACGATGGCACCAAGATGGTGTTCGACGCCGCGATCCGCGGCAAGACGGACCAGTTCATCCTGAAATTCCGCCGCCCGGCCTGATCTAAAAGAGTTTGATTGAAGCGCCCGCGTTTCCGGCCGAGCCGGGACGCGGGCGCTTTCGTTTGGGCTGAGGGTGACGGCCACGCTGCAACCGGCTAAACCACGCCCATGAAGATCGAAGCCCTGCCCCGCCGCCGCTATACCCCCGCTCCCACGCCAATCCAGAAGCTGGAGAAACTGTCACGCCATCTCGGCGGGCCGGAGATATGGATCAAGCGCGATGACCTGACCGGCCTTGCGGGCGGCGGCAACAAGACGCGCAAGCTTGAGTTTCTGGTCGCCGACGCCATCGCCAAGGGCGCAGACACGCTGATCACGGTGGGCGCGGTTCAATCGAACCATTGCCGCCTGACGCTGGCCGCCGCCGCGCACGAGGGGCTGAAATGCCGGCTCGTGCTCGAACAGCGCGTGGCGGGCAGCTATCGCAAGGAAGCGAGCGGCAACAACTTCCTGTTCGACCTGCTGGGCGCGGAGACGATCACTGTTGTGGACGGCGGCAGCGATCTTTCCGCCGCGATGACTACCGAGGCTGACAAGCTGAAGGCGCTGGGCCGCAAGGGCTACGTCATTCCCGGCGGTGGATCGAATGCGCTGGGCGCGATGGGCTATGTCGTCTGCGCGCGCGAGATCCTGGATCAGTGCATGGAAGGCGGGCTTGCCTTCACCGACTTCGTCGTGGCGTCGGGTAGCGCGGGAACGCATGCGGGACTGCTGGTCGGCTTCAATGCGGCGAACGCAGGCGTACCGCTGACGGGCGTCAACGTACGCAGGCCGCGCGCCGAGCAGGAAGGCAATGTCCACAAGCTCGCGCTGGAGGCCGCGGCGTTCGCTGGCCTGCCCGCGCCTGCGCGTGAGAGCGTTGTGGCGCTCGATGAATGGGTGGGGCCAGGCTATTCGATCCCGACCGACGAGATGGTGGAGGCCGTGCGCCTGTTTGCTCGGCTTGAAGGCGTGCTGCTCGACCCGGTTTATACAGGCAAGGCGGCGGCGGGGCTTATCGGCCTGATCCGGCGCGGACACTTCAAGGCGGATGCGAAGGTTCTGTTCGTGCACACGGGCGGCGCGCCATCGCTGTTTGCCTATCAGCGGACGCTGGCGAGCTGACCATGAAGGGCTTTCGCACGCTCTGGCTGTTGATCGTTGGCCTTGTGGCTATCGCTGTCGGGCTGAGCCGGCACATCATCGCCGATGCGCTGAGCATCCCGCGGCCACCGGGGCAGTATGTAGTTGCCGCGTTTGCGGTGGCGCTTGCGGGGATTGCGCTGGCGCCCATGTTCATGTTCCGCCGCAGGTAGAGCGATGTCCGACACAACCAAGACCGTTGGCGTGATCGGCGGCCTAGGGCCGCTGGCGACGCTGGATTTTTTCGAACGCATCCTGCGCCGCACACGCGCGGTGCGCGAGCAGGATCACCTGCGCATCATCATCGACAACAACACCAAGGTGCCCGACCGCAACGCCTTCTGGCGCGGTGAAGGCCCCTCGCCTGGCCCGGCGCTGGCGGCGTCGGCGAAGGGACTGCAGGAAGCTGGCGCCGAGTTTATCGTGATGGCCTGCAACACCACGCATGCGTGGGAGGCCGATATCCTGGCGGCGATCAGCGTCCCATTCATCAGCATCATCGATGTGACGATCGAGGCGGTGGCGGACCTGCGGCCGGAGGCGGTCGGCGTGCTGGCTGTGGATGCGTGCCTGACGGCGGGACTTTATCAGGATGGGCTGAAGAAGGCGGGCCTGCGCGCGGTTCTGCTGAACGCGGATTCGCAGAAGACCTTCATGGAGCTGATCTATCGCGTCAAGTCTGGCGACAGCGGCGAGGTGGTGCGGCGCGCGATGGCGACACTTGCGCGGAAGCTCGAGGCGCAGGGCGCGGAGGTGATCATCGCCGGCTGCACGGAAATTCCCATCGTGCTGACGGCGGAAGACATCGAGGGCGAGCTCGTCAGCTCGACGGACGTCCTGGTGGAGAGGACGATCGTGTTCGCTGGCGGAGATCTCAAGTAGAAGAGGGAACTTTTCTGTCGCGATCCAAGTATCGCTTCAGTTGGCCTTCTTCATCCACTCGCGTGCGGCGCGCTGGGCCTTCAGCACTTCGGGCTGCGACATCATCTCTGCCATTTCCTGGCGCAGCATCTTCGCTTCGCGATGACCGCGCGTGGCGGCCAGGTTGAAGAACTTGTGCGCGGAGACGAGATCGACGGCGACGTCGAGGCCCTCCGAATACACAAGGCCGATCCGGTAGAAATCGGCGGCCGAGGATTCTTTCGTGATGAAAGCTTCGGGCGCTTCGATCCGGATATCTGCGTACGCCATTCTGGCATCCTCTGACTTCTCGGAAACACGGGCCTGTCTCTTCGGACCTGACCGGGTTTCCACCCACCGCCGCATTTGCGGCCTCAGGCAGGAGTGAAGCGGAGAAGGTTTGCGCCGTGGTTAATACTGCAGATTTTCGGCAGTCTTCTTCGAACTATTTGTGTTTATTTCGATTCAAGAGTCTGAATCGGAAGTACATCAGTATTAGCGCGGATTCATTGTTTCACGCCGGTATGCGCTCGATCGTCCGCATACCGAGCGATTTGTAGAGCGCGATGGCAGGGACATTGTCCTCGCGCACTTTCAGATCGACGTGCGCGGCGCCGCGCTGCGTGAAAGCCTCGAACGCGGCAAACATCAGGGCGCGTCCCAAACCCTTGCGGCGCAGGCGTGGAGCGACGGCGAGGTCTTTCACGAAAGCGGATGTCCAGCATTGTGCAAGGCCGGCGACGCCTTCGCTGTCCATCGCCAGGAAGAACAACGCTGGATCGAACTCTTCGTCATGGCGCAGCGCCTTCCACCAGCGCGGAAAGATCGGCGCGCCGCCCCCGCCCTCCCAGTAGTTTGGCGTCAGGACAGCGTGCGCCGCTTTCAGCAGGGCCTTCTCGGGCTTCACCGGCAGGGTTTGCAGAACGACGCCGTCCGGCCAGCGGGGGCGTTCCAGTGCACCGTCTAGGTCACGCCTCATGCGCAGCACGAAATCCCCGGCCATCAGGCGCAAGCCCTTCCGGTGGCCGCCCGCTGGGGCAGGAACGGCCGCAACGCGAGCCGATTGCCCTGAGTCAAACCACAGGCCTGCCGATTTTCCTCATATACGGGGCTGATTTTGCGGTCTTCCGGCTGAGGCCAGACCGCATGGAGCGGAGCAAACGAGGCCATGGGCATATCTTCCCGTCGCTATATACTGGCACGTGTAGCGGCCTTGTCCCGGCCACGCCAGACCAGCGCCGCGCCGACAAACTTCAGGAAGACTGCGAGCCAGCGATGACGACAGCAACCGCAACCAGCCTTTTCGATCCGATCTCGTTCAAGCTGTGGACGACCGACCGCCAGACCTTCGTGAACCGGCTGGGCGCCAGTTTCCGCGAGACCGGATTTGCCGTGATCAGCGACCACCCGATCGACCAGAGCGTGATCGACAACGGGGTTGGCGCGGGCAAGAAGTTCTTCGCCCTGCCCGATGCGACCAAGCGCGGCTATTTCATTCCCGGCGGCGGCGGCCAGCGCGCCTACACCCCCTTCGCCACGGAAGTCGCCAAGGGCGCCAAGGCGAAGGACCTGAAGGAGTTCTGGCACGTCGCGCGCGAGCTGCCGCGCGACCACAAGTATGCCGGCATCATGGGCGAGAACCTTTATGTCGCGGAAGTTCCCGGCTGGAAGGAGGCGACCCATGCGATGTTCCAGGCGCTGGATACGTTTGGCCTTGAGGTGCTGTCCGCCATCGCGATGCACCTGAAGCTGCCGCCGCGCTTCTTTGACGAGACGGTAAACAACGGGAACTCGATCCTCCGCATGCTGCACTATCCCCCGCAGCTCGAACCGCCGCCGGAAGGCTCGGTCCGCGCGGGCGCACACGAGGACATCAACGTCATCACCCTGCTGCTCGGCGCGGAGGAGGGCGGCCTGGAAGTGCTTCATCGCAATGGCGCGTGGCTGGGCGTCAACCCGCCGCCGGGATCGCTTGTGGTGAATGTCGGCGACATGCTGCAGCGGTTGACAAACCATGTGCTGCCGTCGACCACGCACCGCGTGGTTAATCCAAAGCCGGAACGTTCACGTTTCCCGCGCTACTCGACACCGTTCTTCCTGCATTTCAATCCGGACTACGAGATCAAGACTCTGCCGGGCTGCATCACGCCCGAGCGGCCCAACCGGTATCCTGAGCCCCTGCTGTCTCAGGACTTCCTCGAAATCCGGCTGAAGGAAATCGGCCTCAGGATGTAGTGGCCGGGCCTAAAGGTTCTCTACACCACGGGCTATACGCGCAATGCGGTCGTCCACAACGGCGTGCTGGACCCGGGCGTAAACTTCCTCGCCAAGCCCTTCATGCTGCAGGGCCTCGCGGTGAAGTTGCGCGCAGTGCTGTCCGGCAGCTAGCCCGCGACCGCCACGGGCGCTTCAACAACGACCGTATCAACCGCCGCGGAGGCGCCAACACGCGGCTCGACCGATGACTTCGCGCGGCCAAAATGGAAGCCTTGCGCCATGTCACAGCCCATGCTGGCCAGCATGCGCGCCTGATCGAGGCTTTCTACACCCTCAGCCACCACGACGAGGCCGAGCGCCTTGGCCATCGCGATGGCGGCGCGAACGATGGCGGCGGACTCCGCATCGGTCGTGATACGGCGGATGAAGGAGCGGTCGATCTTCAGCTTGTCGAACGGCAGCAGACGAAGCTGCATCAGGCTTGCGTGGCCCGTGCCGAAATTGTCGAGCGCGATGCGCACGCCCTGCTCGCGCAAGGCGCCCAGCACGTTGCGCGCCGCATCGATGTCGGTCACGAGGGCGGCCTCAGTAAGCTCGATCTCGAGGCGCGAGGGCGCGAACTTGTGCTCTTCCATCACGTTGAGCAGCTTCTGTGCGAGCCCAGCGTCGAGCAGCATCAAGGGCGACACGTTGAGGGAGAGGTGCGGCGCGCCTTCGAGGCCGGCTGCTTCGCGGCAGGCCTTGCGGAACAGGTTGATCGTCATGTCGGTAATCGCGCCACTTGCCTCAGCCACCGGAATGAACTGATCCGGCGGGATGGGGCCGCGTGTCGCGTGCGTCCAGCGGGCGAGGATTTCATAGCCGCGCGGCTTGCCATCGCGCAGGTGCACCAGCGGCTGGAAATGCGGCGCGATCTCGTCGTTGCGGATAGCCGTCCAGAGATCGGCCTCGAACTGGGCGCGCTGGCGGACAAGTTCGTCCATGCCGGTCTTGAAGAAGGCGAACCAGCCGCGGCTGGCGTCCTTGGCGCGGCGCAGGGCGAGGCTGGAGCGGTGCAGCAGCGTTTCGGCGTCGCGACCATCGGCCAGGCCAATAGCGGCGCCGGCGGTCGCGCTGACGGTGTAGGTCTGCTGGCCGATCGTCATCGGGGCTTCGATGGCGGTCAGCGTGGCGGAGATCCAGTCCATCAGCGCTTCTTCGCCCATGTCGGGCGCGAGAACGACGAAATCATCGGACTCAAGGCGCGCGACGAATCCGTCGACGCCTGCGCGCACGTTGAGGACGCGACCGATATTGATCAGCACTTCATCGCCCACTGGGCGGCTGTGCGCGTCGTTGAAGGCGCGGAAGCGATCGACGTTGAGCATCACCACGCCGACGCGACGCTTGTCGCCGCTTTCGCTGAGCAGCCAGTTGAGAACGCCCTTGAGGTGACGGCGATTGGGCAGGCCGGTGAGCTGGTCGTGCATCGCCACACGGCGCGAGCGTTCCTCGGCGCACAGGCGGGCGCGCAGGTCTCGGATGTGGGCGTGATAGCGCGTGATCACATAGAGCGTGACGCCCACGCACGCCACGATGATCGTGCCGATCAGCTTGGACATCTGCAGATGTGCGTAGGCGCCGGAGAGGCTGTAGAGCCATCCCACCACGTCGAGATTGACCGAGAGGATGAACCCCGCGGCGATAAAGCCGCAGAAGATCATGAGATCGCGCCAGACCTGCTGGGACACACGGCGATCAACAGACGGCTGCGTCTGGCTGGCGGGGAATGTCATGGGGATCCGGTCAAAAGCTTGGCGCCAGACTGATGTCGCCCGCTTAAAAATCCCGGCCGCGAACCGATGAAGTTTTATGCAAAACTTGGCGAATCGGGATCGGGGCCTGCCGCGCCGGCGTGTTTCGCGGAGCGGGCGGCGTAGCGGTCCTGACGCTCCATTTCCCAGTAAACCGACGGCCGCGTGCTGCCATCCGGCCGCTGCGAGATCACCTCCCCCATCTGGCGGAAGCCCAGACGCGAGAGAAGCCGGATCGACCGGTCATTGTCGCGCGCCGTGGTTTCGCAGATGCGGGCGACGCCCAACTGGTCGAAACACCATTCGACGGCGGCCAGCCCACACGCTCCTCCAAACCCGCGCCCCTGCCGCTCGGCCTTCACCGCCCCGCCGAACTTCGCCATCGACCATTGCGGCCACAGCTCGACATCGAAATAGGCCGTCGCCTCCCCCGTCGCATTGAATGAAACGAACAGGATTCCCTCGCCGCGTTCGCGCTGCGCCAGGTGATCGGCGATGAACGTGGTCATCGTTTCCGCGTTGATCGGATTGGGCATGGTGTAGATGCGCGGCCCGATGCTCTCGTGCGCCAGAAGGCCAGCAAGCGCTTCCGCATCCTCCACCCGCGCAACCCGGGCGCCCGCGATACGCCCGTTCATCCACCCGGCCTGTCTTACGAATTTCCGGAGCCGTTCCTGCTCGTGCTCTGAAACTGCAATCCGCGTCTTTGGAATGTCCGCCAAGGCCGTCCTCCCCGCGCATACAACTCTTGGTTGTATACGCGGGGGTGAAGCGGAAACTCGGGGGAGACCCCTGGCTTGGTGATTTACCCGGAGGTGAGCTGCCGCAGGGGCGATTAGTCGTGGTCGATGCGGCCGCGATTGCGCTTGGTTTCGGAGCGGATGGCCTTGCCCTCCAGCCTGCGCTGCTTCTGCGCCTTGCTGGGCTTGGTAGCAACGCGCTTTCTGGGCTTCACCAACGCCTTCTCCAGAAGCTCCACCAGCCGCTCGCGCGCTTCCTCGCGGTTGCGCGCCTGCGAGCGATGCGTCTGGATGAAGAGCACCAGTTCGCCCTCATCATTGATGCGGTTGGCGAGCGCGCGGCGGATCATCCATTTCTGTTCGTCGTCGAAGGCATGGCTGGTATTCACATTCCAACGGATCTGGACGGCGCTCGCTACCTTGTTGACGTTCTGTCCACCGGGGCCGCCGGCGGTAACGAACTTTTCCTCAAGCTCGTGCTCGAAAGTATGCAGGAAGACCTTCGGCACGGCTGACCTACTTGTTGAGACGAGAGATCAGGCTGGACGTATCCCAGCGGCCATGACCCTCGGCCTGCACATCGGCATAGAACTGGTCGATCAGCGAGGTGAGTGGCAGGGACGCGCCAGTCGTGCGAGCAGCATCGAGTGCGATGCGGAGATCCTTGCGCATCCAGTCGACGGCGAAGCCGAAATCGAACTTGCCGTCCACCATCGTCTTCCAGCGGTTCTGCATCTGCCAGCTTTGCGCGGCGCCTGCCGAAATCGCCTCGATCACCCTGGCTTCGTCGAGACCATTCTTGCGGGCAAAATGCAGCCCCTCGGCGACGCCCTGAACAATACCCGCGATGCAGATCTGGTTGACCGACTTGGCAAGCTGGCCTGCGCCCACATCGCCGATCAGCGTGATCTGCTTTGAGTAAGCGCGCATCACCGGTTCGATCTGCGCGAACGTCGCCTGATCGCCGCCGCACATAACGGTGAGCTGGCCATTTTCCGCCCCCGCCTGACCGCCAGACACCGGTGCATCAATGAAGCCTGCGCCTTTGCTGGCGGCGCCTTCAGCCAGCCTGCGGGCCAGACCGGCAGAAGCCGTAGTGTGATCAGCGACCACCTGTCCGGCTTTCAGGGCAGGCGCGAAATCTGCGAACACGGTTTCAACATCCGGATCGTCACCCAGGCACATGAAGATGAACTCGGCGTCGGCAATTGCGGCGGCCGGCGTGGCGGCGGCTTTGCCCGCGCCAGTCTTGATCACCCAGGCGTCCGCCTTCTCGCCAGTCCGGTTCCAGACCGTGACGTCATGCCCCTTGTGTGCGAGATGGCGCGCCATCGGGCCGCCCATCACACCAAGACCTAGAAATGCACATTTCTTCATCGACAAACCCGCAGGAAAATCCGGTGCGGCGCTTCTATCCCGGGATGGCGGTGAGCGGAAGCGCCGGGCCGTGGACGCAGCTTTGCCGCGGAGCCAGCCTGCGCCGCCCCGGGATGCTGTCGTCTGGCCTCCTGAAGACGATGGAGGGCTGGGGACGCGGTGTTATCCGCGTGGCGTCCGTGGTCCGCAGTCTATGGTCCGGGTGCGGCTTTCGCCCGCGTCCCCGCGAGCAGGTTGCCCCGCCCGCATCGCCGCCGCGCCGTATGGACAGTGTACAGCCGCCCTCCATGCGATTGCGATGACGGGAGTATACGCCGGGTGTGACCACCCGGGGAAAACGCAACGCTGTTTCCGACAGCCGATTTTCCGCAAGCGCTTGAGAGCGCACGTGAAGTTTTCTTCCTGCCACATTTCACGCAGCAGACTTGCGGCCGGGCGCGGCTAAACCTCAGGCCGGATGGTATCTCAGGAAGACGTTGCCACTGCTGAACTGGCGCACGTCTTCGCGGCGCCAGCTGATGGCGTGCGGTATGCCGTCGAACAGCCGCTTACCGCCGCCGAGCGTGACCGGAACCAGCATCACCTGCAACTCGTCCAGCAGGCCAGCCGTCGCCGCCTGCGCCACGATCGACCCGCTGCCGAGGACGGAGGCGTCGAGATCGCCCGCCCTGATCGCTTCAAGCTCGGAGACGAAATCGTCCGTCGCGACCCGGGTGTTGCGCCAGTCCGATGTCTTGAGGCTGCGCGAGAACACGGTCTTGGGCATGGCGTTCATGCCCGCCGCCACATCTGGCGTCATCTGCGCGGCCTGCGGGCTGGTCCAGAACGGCTTCATCATCTCGTAGGTGACACGGCCGAACACCAGCCGGCCGCCGCCCTTCGCATTGCTGCTGGTGAACTCGGCCTGCTCAGGATCCTGGGTATGCGCCCAGCTCATCTCGCCATTGGCGTCGGCATAGCAGCCATCGAGGCTGAGCGAGATGAAGGCGCTGAGGGCCGCCATGCCCTACTCTCCCGATTTCAGCGTCACGAACTTACCGCGGAAAAAGCCCAGCGCATCGACGCCCGGATCGCCGCGATAGGCAACGACATCGCCATAGATCACCTCGTGATCGCCCATGGACTGTCGCAAGCGCGTGCGGCAGTCGAGACTGGCGACGGCGGCGGCGAGCACCGGTGCGCCGGTTTCCATGGTACAGACCTGATCCAGCGGGATGACCCGGTCGCCGCCTCGACGCGAATAGTGGCGCGCCACGTCATGATCGTCGGAGCGCAGGATGTTGAGCGAGAAGGCCTCGACCTGCGTATAGATGTCGAACACCGAACTGGTGCGGGCGAGGCACCACAGCATGATGGGCGGGTTCAGGGATACCGACGTCAGCGAGTTGATGATCATGCCGTGGGCCGCGCCGTTGGGCGCGCGAACCGCAACCAGGGCGACGCCGGTGCCAAAACCGCCCAACGCCCGGCGGTAGTCGCTGGAATCGAAGGATTCAGTGGCTTTTGGATCGCTCATCGCCGTCGTCCGCTGCCTGTCTATGCACGCGCCTTTAACCGTACGCGATGTATATGCAGGAGTTAACGCCCCAGACGCAATTTCAAGACGCATTTCAACATGAGCGGCAACAAGCCCGTCGTCATCAAGAAAGTGAAGAAGGTCATCGGTGGTGGCCATCACGGCGGCGCGTGGAAAGTCGCCTACGCCGACTTTGTGACCGCGATGATGGCGTTCTTCCTGCTGATGTGGCTGATCAACACGACCTCGCCGGAACAGAAGAGAGGCATCGCCGACTACTTCGCCCCCGCCAGCGTCTCGCGTTCCTCGCAAGGCTCCGATGGCCTGCTGGGCGGCACGGCCTTCCAGGAAGACGGCGCGCGCGCCTCCGGCTCCAACCGCCAGATCGACGAAGAGCTGTCCGAAACCCGCCGCACCAAATCCGGCGCGGGCACCGATGGCGAAGCGACCGCCGCGAACGAGCCGAGCGAGGAGGCCCTCGCCCAGGCGCTGGCCAACCGCAAGGACGCCGCGACGCGCTCAGCCGAGACCTCGCTGCGCCAGGCGCTTCAGGCTATGCCGGACTTCGCCGAGCTCTCCAAGCACGTGATCGTGGACCAGACGCCTGAAGGCATCCGCATCCAGCTGATCGACCAGGACAACCGGGCGATGTTCAGCGGATCGTCGGCCGATCCCCTGCCCCGGACCGAGCACCTGCTGGAAACCGTCGCCAAGGTGGTGTCCCAGCTCCCGAACCGGATCACCATCGCCGGCCACACCGACTCAACCCCGCCGGGGCGCTCGGGCTATTCCAACTGGGACCTGTCGGCCGACCGGGCCAACGCCTCCCGCCGGATCCTCGAAAAAGCCGGTCTGGACGCCGACCGGATTTATCAGGTGAGCGGAAAGGGCGACCGGGAGCCGCTTTATCCGGATGATCCGGACCTTCCGGCCAACCGCCGCCTGTCCATCGTTCTGCTCGATGAAGCGCCGGTGATGCCTGAGGATCACGGCCTGTGACGGCCCGCCGCGAATCTTTGCGCGGCCTTGTGAACACTCGAAGATTTTCCTGTGGCGCTGGCGGCCCTGCCGCGAGTACAGTCGAATCGACATGAAAGAAGCAGATACCAAAGACCTCATCCCGACGGACTTCGTCCGCAAGATGAAATTCTATCTGACTTCGCCCCAGCCCTGCCCCTACCTGCCCGACAGGATGGAGCGGAAAGTGTTCGCCAACCTGGCTGTGGATGGCGCGGTCAACCTGAATGACAGCCTGACCCGGTCGGGCTTCCGCCGCTCGCAGACCATCGCCTACCGCCCCGCCTGCAAGGCCTGTGGCGCGTGCCGCTCGGTGCGGATTGACGTGGCGGCCTTCACCATGACGCGCCGGTGGAAGCGCGTGCTGGCCCGCAACGCCATGCTGGAGCGCCAGCCGACCACGGCGCGGGCGACGCGCGAACAGTTCAAGCTGCTGAAGCGCTATCTCGACGAGCGCCACCCCGGCGGCGGCATGACCGAGATGGAAATCCGCGATTATGCCGGCATGGTGGACGCAAGCCCGGTGCGCACCGTGGTGTTCGAATACCGCAACCGCATCCAGCCCGGCGCCGAAGACGATGGCGCACTGCAGGGCGCAGCCCTCACCGACGTGCTGCGCGATGGGCTGTCGATGGTCTATTCGTTTTTCCGCCCGGAGCTGTCGGAACGCAGCATGGGCTCTTTCATGGTGCTCGACCATGTGCGGCTCGCGTCCGAGCTTGGCCTGCCCTACGTCTATCTCGGCTATTGGGTGAAGGGCTCGGAGAAGATGGGCTACAAGTCCGACTTCTCGCCGCTGGAAGTCTTCGACGGACAGCAATGGCGCCCGCTCGCGGACGAAGAAATCTAGCTTACAGAAACAGCTCCAGCTGCACGTCCGCCCGCGCATAGGGCGATGGCTGCGGTGCGCTGAGCGGCACAAAGCCTGCGTCGCGATAGAGCTTCAGCGCGGGCGCCAGAACGGAATTCGTTTCGAGATAGACGCGCGACATGCCCATGGCGCGGGCCTTTTCAATGGCAGCCGCGATCAGCAGCTTTCCGGCGTTCTTGCCCTGCGCCGCTTCCAGCACACACATTTTCGCAAGCTCGACCGACCCATCGCCAATAACGATCAGCGCAACAACGCCGATGGTGTTCCCGGCATCTTCCGCAACAAGGATCGCGCCGCCGGGGTCGAGGATGTACTTGCGCGGATTGTCGAGAACGTCGCGATCCTTCTGCTCGACCAAAAAGAAGCGCTCGATCCAGGCGAGGTTGATATCGCGGAAGGCGGCTTCGTCGCCGGGGCGGAAATCCCTGACGGCGGCGACCATGCCTAGAACTTCACCGCCGGCGCAACGTTGAGCTGCGCGCGTTCAGTCTCGCCCACATCGAACATCTCGCGCCCGGTGAAGCCCGTGGCGCCGGCAATGATCGAGGCGGGGAACTGCTGGATGGCGGTGTTGTAGTCGTTCACGGCCGAGTTGTAGAAGCGGCGCGAGGCGGCGACCTTGTCCTCGATCGAGGACAGTTCGGTCTGCAGCTGCAGGAAGTTTGAGCTGGCCTTGAGGTCCGGATAGGATTCAGCCAGCGCAAACAGGCGGCCCAGCGCACCCGAGAGAGCGCCTTCAGCGGCGCCGATGGCGGCCGGGCCCTGGGCGTTGGCGGCGGCGGTGCGCGCGGCGATCACGGCATCCAGCGTCGACTTCTCGTGCGCGGCGTAGCCCTTAACCGTCTCGACGAGGTTGGGGATTAGTTCGCGGCGGAGCTTGAGCTGCACGTCGATGCCCGAGAAGGCCTCGTTCACGGTCTGCCGTTTGGCGACGAGACCGTTGTAAATCAGGATGATCGAAATCAGGACCAGGGCGACCACGCCCAGGATGATGTAGAGCGTCATATTTTCCACGACGTGCGGCCCCTTTGATCCGTCCGGTCGATTCCCGAACCCAGCGTAGCGTATCCCATCGCGGCAGCGAATCCAGTACCGCAATGAAGGCATATCAGGCCCGCCGACTAGCGTATTTGACGGGCGCGCAGGGGGGCTTAGGTTCGCCGCGCGAACCCCGGGAGAAACGTCCACATGACCACCATCAGGCAGGCAGGCGCGCACGCGATCGTCGCCGGCGCGGGGATTGCCGGACTGGCCGGCGCCGCGGCGTTGGCCGGGCGGTTCGGCAGGGTGACGCTGCTTGACCGTGACAGCCTGCCGGATGGCGTGCAGATGCGCCTGGGCGCTGGCCAGGGCGCGCACCTGCATCAGCTTCTCAAGGCGGGCGAAGAAGCCCTCGAGCGCCTGCTGCCGGGCGTCACCGATGACTTCTACGCCGCCGGCGCAAAGCGCATGCGCGTCGGGCGGGACGTGAAGGTGTTCGACTTCGGCGGCTGGATGGATGAATGCGACGCCGGGTTCGACGTCACATCCCTGTCGCGCCCCGCCTATGAGGCCGTGCTGCGAGCGCGCGTTTCCGCCCTCCCCGGCGTTACGATACGCACCGCAACGCCCGTGAAGCGCCTTGTGGTGAGTGATGGCCGCTGCACGGGAGTTGAGCTGGAAGACGGCGAGACGCTGTCCGCCGATCTGATTGTCGATGCCTCCGGCATGACGGCGCCGCTGATGACGCAACTGGCCGCCGAAGGCCACGCGGCGTTCGAGACCGAGGAAGTCCGCATCAACGTCGCCTATTCCACCGTGCGCTTCCGCCAGCCCGAGAAATGGCGCGGCGAGAGCGCGGGGTTCTTCCTGCTGCCGGGACCTCCCGGTAAGCGCTTCGGCTTCCTGCTGCCCATCGAGAACGGTGAGTGGATCCTGTCGGTCGGTGCGCGCGGCAAGGATTCCCCGCCCCGTTCGCTGGCCGAGATGCTGGCCTATGCCGAGCAGTTCGAGCCTTCGATCTTCGAGCGTGTGCGCGACGCCGAACCGCTGAGCGAGCTACGCACCTTCCGCAAGCCGACCGCAAACCGCCGCAAGGCGTGGGAAGCCGCGAAATGGCCCGAGCGCTTAGTCCCCATCGGCGATGCGCTGAGCAGCGTGAACCCGACCTACGGCCAGGGCATGACAGTCGCCGCGTGCGAAGCCGATGCGCTCGCCGGACTGCTCGACGCACGCAGCGCCGATAATGCAGGGCTCGATGGCCTCGCCTCCTCCTACCTGACCAAGGCCGGCGAGATATCGGGCCGGGCGTGGAGCCTGTCGCTCAACTCGGACTATGTCTACGACGAAACCGAGGGCGAGCGGCCCCCCACCTTCGCGATGAACCGCGCCATGGCGGCCACGCTTCGCAAGCTCGCGGACGATGATCTCGACTTCCGCACATTCCGCTATCGCCTCGTGCATATGGTGGCGGACGCCAATGCGCTGCGCGAGGGAGCGATGGGCATCAAGTTCTTCACTGCCCTGCAGGGGAGCATGGCCTCGTGACGGATATCCGTTCGTCGATCATGGCGGATATCTTCAGGTTGCAGGAAGTCGAGCGCGCAGCAGCCGAACTGTTCCGCGACACGGGTCTTATCGACATCGACGGCATGGCCGTCGTGTCGCTGACCGATCATGTCGCGGCGATCGAGGCGGGGCTGTCGCTGGTCTGCGAGTCCGGCGGGCGCATCGCCGGCTTTGCCATCGGCGAGTGGCAGGAGCGGGATGTCTACCTCCACGAACTCGATGTCGATCCTGCGTTCCAGAAGCGCGGCATCGGCGCAGCGCTGGTGCGGCGCTTCGTCGACGAATCCCGCGCGCTTGGGGCCAGGGACGTCTACCTCGCCACCTTCCGCGACCCGCCGTGGAATGCCCCGTTCTATCGCAAGCTGGGCTTCCGCGACGTGGCGCGCAGCGACTACCTGCCGTGGATGACGGCGCTGGAAGAAAGCCAGGCATCTTTCCTCGATCTCGCCACGCGCGTCTTCATGAAGCTTGCCTAGCCCATAGCTCTGCTAACCTGGGCCGGCGCCGAGCTTGCGCAGATTGTCCTCGTGAGACTTGCGGTCCACCGCGTAGGGCAGGATCGAGAGGATCATCGCCAGCCGCAGCACGATGATCGCCGGCAGATACCACCAGCCCAGCGTGACCAGCGCACTATCAGGCACCTGATCCGGCGCAACGCCGGAGGGGAATTGCGCCAGCGCGAGCACCACCGTCGCGGCCATCAGGCCGATGCCTGTGGTCACCTTCATGATGAAGGTGTTGGCGGCGAAGAACACGCCCTCGGACCGCCGGCCCGTCTTCACTTCTGCCTGCTCGACCAGATCGGAGATCATGGAGATCAGCAGCACCTGCTGGCAGACCAGCAACATCACATCCACCTGCCCCTGCACCAGCACGACCCAGAACGCGCTGTCCGTTCCCGGCGTCACCATGCCTGTGAGGCGCATGGCAATGGCGAAGGGAAAGGTGATCAGCCCCAGCGTGCCGATGATGATGATCCCGCGCTTCTTGCCGAAGCGCTTGGTCATCACCGGGGCGAGCGCCGCGCCGATGGCCGCCGAGATGAAGATCACCAGCGTGATCATACCGATCTGCTCGGGCTGCAGCCGCCAGAAGTAGGTCGACATGTAAGTCGACAGCGCCTGCCCCATGCCCAGCGTCGTGCTGGCGATAATGGCGGTCAAAAAGATCGCGCCCATCGACTTGTTGAACAGCGTCTCGATCATTTCCCGGAACACGGCGGCAAGCGTCAGCTTGCGCTGCGGCGGCGCCGTCAACTTCGGTATCTGCCCGTGCGTGCCGAGCGACGACACGATGATCGCCGTAAACATCACGCCGGCCGCCACCCACGCATAGACGCCATAAGCGTCGCGGTTGAACTGCCCGTTCGGGATTTCCGGCGTGATGAAGGCCGGGAACAGGAAGAAGAACATCATCACGGTCATGGCGTTGCCACCGGTCCAGCCGAAGAAGCTGCGCCAGGATTGCAGGGTGGAGCGCTCGTCATAGTCGCGCGTCAGCTCTGGCCCGAGCGCGGCGCTTGGCGTTTCGAAGAAGGTGAGCGCGGTGCGCGTCAGCACAGCCATCGTCAAAAGATACCAGAACAGACCGTTGGCATCCCAGTTGCGCGGCGGCGTCCACAGCAGGAAGTAGAACACCGCCACGGGCACGGCGGAGGCATACATGAAAGGATGACGCCTGCCCCACTTCGACCTGAAATTGTCCGACCAGTAGCCCACAATCGGGTCGGAGACTGCATCCAGCACAAGCGCGACGGTCAACGCGAGACCGACCACCGGCGCCGGAACGCCGATGATCTGCGTGTAGAACATCAGCAGGAATATCTGCAGCCCGGCATCCTTGATGCCAAACGCGGCCGAGCCGAAGCCGTAAGTCAGCTTCGTGCCGAGCGGCAACTTGCTGTCGTTGAGTTCAGGCGTCTTTGTCATGCCGCGACGCTAGGCGTGCGTGCGTTGCAGCAGCAATCGGCGCCTTTAGGGAAGGCGCGCGAGATTCTCGCGGGTCAGTCGCGGCGGACCTAGCCCACGAACTTCCCGTTCTTGTTGAACCCGCGCGGCGCGAGGCGACCGGACTGGGCGCGTTTGCCAACCCAGTCCTTCCAGTCCTCGGCCGATTGCTGACGGCCGGCGGTGTCGCTCCAAGTCAGGCCATCGGCTTTCGCGAAGGTCTTGAGGTCCAGCAGCCCGCCATCGCCAAACGACTGGATCTTCACGCCCTTGCCGCGCGTCATTTCCGGCAGTTCGTCGGTCTTGAAGATCACCAGCTTCCGGTTCTTGCCGATCGAGGCGATGAGATCGCCCTCGACCTTCACGCACACCGCCGTCAGCTCCTTCGGGCCGACATTGAGGATGATCTTCCCCTTGCGCGTGGACGAGATGAGTTCGGCATCCGTCACGATGAAGCCATAGCCCTTGGAGGACGCGACGATCCGGCGTCCCTTCTCTTCCGGGATCAGCATCGCGATGATGTGCTCGGATTCCGGCACTTCGAGATTGAGGCGGATCGGCTCGCCATGTCCGCGCCCGCCCGGCAGCTTGTCGGCGCCGATGGTGAAGGCGCGCCCGCCCGAGGCCATCAGGATCACCTTGTCCGTGGTCTGGCATTCGAGCGACAGGGCAAGCTCGTCGCCTTCCTTGAACTTCAGGTCATCGAGCTTCTGGTTGTGGCCCTTGAGCGCACGAATCCAGCCCTTCTCGGACAGCACGACCGTAACCGGCTCTTTCACGATCAGCGCTTCGAGCGCTGCTTCGGTGTCGATCTCTTTTGCAACGTCGAAGTTCGAGCGGCGCTTGCCCAGCTTCTTGCCCGGATCGAAGATTTCTCGCGCGCCCTTGAGCTGGCGCTTCACTTCCGTCCATTGCCGACCCGTCGAGCCGAGCAGGAGCTCGATCTCGCGCTTCTCTTCGGCCAGTTCCTTGTGCTCGCGCCTGATCTCGATCTCTTCGAGCTTGCGCAACGCACGCAGGCGCATGTTGAGGATGGCTTCGACCTGGATTTCGCTCAGGCGGAAGCGCTTCACCATCACCGCTTTCGGATCGTCTTCCGTGCGGATGATGCGGATGACCTCGTCAATGTTCAGATAGGCCTTGAGCAAGCCGTCCAACACTTCGAGGCGGTGATCGATCTTGCCGAGGCGGTGCGTTGCGCGGCGCAGGATCACTTCGCGGCGATGGTCGAGATAACAGCTCAACAGCTCGCGCAGGCCCATCACCTTGGGCACGCCGTGATCGAGCACGTTTATGTTGACCGGGAAGCGCGTCTCCAGCTCGCACTGGCGGAACAGCGAGGCCATCAGCACATCGGCCTCGACCGTGCGCGACTTCGGCGTCAGGACGATGCGGACATCCTCGGTGGATTCATCCATCGCATCTTCGAGCAACGGCGCCTTCTTGGTCTCGATCAGCTCGGCCAGGCGCTCCATCAGCTTGGATTTTTGCACCTGATAGGGAATCTCGGTGACGATCACGCGCCACATGCCGCGGCCAAGGTCTTCCTTGAACCAGCGCGCCTGCACGCGAACACCGCCACGCCCTGTGGTGTAGACTTCGCGCAGGCCTTCCTTCGTTTCGACGATCACGCCGCCGGTCGGGAAGTCCGGCCCGGTGACGATCTTGATCAGGTCATCGACGCTCGCCTTCGGATGATCCAGCAGGTGGATGGCCGCGTCGATGCACTCAGACGGATTGTGCGGCGGGATCGACGTCGCCATGCCCACGGCAATGCCTGACGATCCGTTGACCAGCAGGTTCGGGAAGCCCGAGGCGAGCACCACCGGCTCGCGATTGCGCTCGTCGTAAGTTTCCTTGAAGTCGACGGCGTCGTCATCGAGCCCCTCCAGCAACAACATCGCCGCCGGCGTCAGCTTGGCTTCGGTGTAACGGAAGGCGGCGGGCGCATCGCCGTCGATGTTGCCGAAGTTGCCCTGGCCATCGACCAGCGGCGCGCGCGTCGCAAAATCCTGCGCGAGACGCACCATAGCGTCATAGATCGATTGGTCGCCGTGCGGGTGGTACTTGCCGATGACCTCGCCGACCACGGTGGCGGACTTCCTATGCCCGCCCTGCGGGTTGAGACCCAGCTGCGCCATCGAATAAAGGACGCGGCGATGAACAGGCTTAAGGCCATCGCGCGCATCCGGCAGCGCACGCGCCGTGATCGTGGACAGCGCATAGGCGAGGTAGCGCTTCGACAGCGCCTCATTCATTGGCTCGTCGATGATATCGCCGCCATTGTCTGGCGGATCGATGGTTGGAGTCCTGGCCATACGGTGTTCCCGAAAAGTCTCGAATCAGCGGGGTGAGAGTCGCCCTGCCCGCTCCAGCCGGTCAATCATCAACGGGCGCGCTTCGGGCATACCCCTGTTGAGATCAGAGAACAGGCGCTCATTGAGAAAATGTCCCGTCAGGCGAAAGCCGTCATGGATATCCACAGGTGTCGGCGGCGAGACGCCATCCACCAGAAACGCAGGCAGCGGCAACAGCCGGTCGAGATAGTCTCCCGCCTCCGATCCGCGCACGGCCCGCCCGGATTTAGGGCTCACATGGGTCAGGCCGTCATCGCCGCCCGAGACGGCGCACGTCGTCAGATCGAGGCCATAGCCCAGCATTGACAGCAGGCCGAGTTCCCAGCGGATGAACAGCGCGGGCCAGACCGTTGGCTCATCGAGCAGGTCGAGGACAGTTTCGGCCGCGTCAAACAATTCGGGCTTTGGTTCGCTCTCGGGCACCACGGCGGCCAGGATCTCGGACAAGGCCAGCAGGCCAGCCAGCGCCTCCGCATCCGCCATGTGCCGCGAGGCGCGCTCGCTTTCCATTTCAGCGGTGAAGTAGCCGAGGCTCTGCTCCCCGCCCTTCCAGGTGATCTGCAGCGTATTTCCCGGCTGCATGGGCCCGCGCTTCTTCTGGCTTGCCCCGCCATGGATCAGGGCGCGCCGCCGCCCATGCGCGCGCGCAAAGACTTCGAGGATCGCTCCGGTTTCCCCGAAACGCCTCAAGCCCAGCGAAATCGCCCGGTCTGTCCATTCGGCCATGCAGCAGGGATAGGCCGGGACGTGGCCAAGTCAAACACCCCGCCCTGCGGACCACCCGGCGAAACTGTGCTATCGTTTGCGTATGACGGGGGTTCGTCGTGTCAAAGGCAGTTGTTCACTGTCCTGACTGCAAACAGGGACACAGCCTGCCGCCGGAACGGCGGGGCGATGTGCGCTGCAGGCGATGCGGCCGCGCATTTGCCGCCGACACGCGCAGCGGTCGCACCATCCCGATCATCGAGATCGATCTGTCGAAAGCGCCGCCGCCGCCGCGCGCGCTGCCAGCCCTGCTGGTCCATGCCGTCACCTGGGGCGCCATAACGGGCCTGGGTGTTTTTCTCGGCCTCCTCATCTGGGCAGGCGTCATCCGCCTGGTCGCGGGGTGGGCGCTGTCGATTGTCAACCCATCGTGGGAGCAATCGCTTGCATCCCTTGTTGCGCCGTTCGATGCTGTTTTTGCGCGTGGTTCGCCGTATGGCGAAGTTGCCATGGCGGCGGGCGCTGGCGGCTGTGCGGCGATTGGCGCCGTACTGATGGCCGTGCACATGATTCGCCTGCGGAACTGGCGCGTGCCGCACCATGATGTGCCGATCAAAACCATCAGCGCCCGGCTTCGCCGCCTCGCCGCGCGCGGGCGCTTCGCCGGACGAAGCCGTTACGTGTGGGGTTGGCTCTTCCTCACGGCCTTCCTTGTGGCGATCATCGCCCCGCTTGTAGCGCGGATGTTTAACGTCAACCTGTTTGCCATCGCGTGGGCCCTGTTTCCCGCTGATGAGGACGCGCGCGCAAAGGGTGTGACGGCCACCGCCTATCTCTTGCTTCTCGCTGTCCTTCTGCTGATCGGCCTCTGGCTGCTGCTGGTCCGCACCACGGCGCGGCGGCATCTGCTGTCCATCTTGCTCAGGATAGCTCCGTTCGTGGCGGCGCCTCTCGCCTTCTTACTGTTCAGCGCCACCATATTCGTCCTCCACGGGCTTGAGCCATTCCCGGCGCAGGTCGACAGTTCAAGCCCGGCTTTCCTGCTCGCGACACTCGGCGGCGTGCTGTTCGCGTTCGCGACGCTGTTTGGCCTGATCAACTGGCTGTACCCGCACGCGCACGACCTCGCGCAGCCGCTGGCGCAGGATGCGATGCGATCGGACCGCCGGTCCCCAATCGTGTTCCTCAGATCCTTCCAGGACGATTTCAGGATCGTGAAGACAGGCGAGGAAGGCGACTCGGCGTCCATCGGCGAGATGTTGTCGAAGGATGAGATCGGTTTCGAGGGGGTGATGTCCGACATCTCCAAGCCCTTCGGCCCGTTCATCGCCATCGCAAAGCCCGGCTCAGCGCCAAGCGCAGAGGCGGCGCGCGCCTATTTTGCCGGCGAGGAATGGCGCGACGCGGTGGTGCAATGGATGGATGAATCCCGGCTGATCCTGATGATCGCTGGATACACGGATGGCCTGAACTGGGAACTTGGGCAGACGATCCAGCGCGGGCACGCAGGCAAGATCGTCTTCCTGTTTCCGCCGAATGACCCTTACACCGATGCGCGATGGGCGTGGGTCAAGGCCGCATTCCGGGACCACCAGGTCGCCCACATGATGACGCGAACAGCGCCTCTCAATGTCATCGGGCTCCATCTCGACGCGACGGGGGCGCTCATTGTCCTGCGCAGCGAGAAGAAGCTCAGCCGCAACTACCGCGCGGCGCTGGCGGTTGCGTTCTACGGCATGATGGACCAGTTCTGAACATGCGGCCGTTGCCTGGCGTGCTGCGGACGTTCACTCTGCCGCCACGCCACTTGATCCTGAATCATTCCGCCGCGAGCCCGGCGGCGTCCACTGGCGCCTCGTGCTGAGTCTCAACGAGGGCGAGTACGACACCTGCTGTCTGTGGGTCGTCACACTGATCGACGGCCATCCCGGGACGGTCGAGCATCGCGTGTGGGGCGGATCGCCGCCGGATGCGCTTTCGACAACATATTGACCTTCACGCCCGCCTGTCCCACATGCCACTTAAGCGAGGACGACCTCCCCCTCATCCTGATTTCCTTGATGGGGCACACACACGGGACGGCCCGGCCATTCATGGAGGGCCATATGGCCTGGGTGTTTCTTGGTATCGCCGGATTGCTCGAAGTCATCTGGGCGTATTTCATGAAAACGTCGAATGGGTTCACCAAACCGGTCGAATCCACAGTCACCGTCGTCGCGATGATCGTCAGCTTCTGGCTGCTGTCGGTGGCGATGAAGGACTTGCCGCTGGGCACGGCCTACGCGGTCTGGACTGGCATCGGCGCCGCCGGCGCGTTCGCGGTCGGCATCATTTTCCTCGGCGAAGCGGCAACGGTGATGCGCGTGGGATCGGTGCTGCTGATCCTCGCCGGGATCATCGGCCTCAAGCTCGCGAGCGAATAGCAGACGCGCGGCGGATTGCTCCGCCGCGCGCAACTATCGTCAGTCACTAGACTAAGGCTAGTGGATCGTCTTGGTGTGGCGCAGCTCCATCGCGCCAACCGCGGCCGTGACGCTCAAACCCGTATTGCCTTCGACGCTGAACGGTTGAAGCGCGATCGACTTGTCGAGACCGCCCACCATCGCGTTGAGATTGCCACCGACCACAGCGGTGGCGCCAACCGTGGCGCCAGCATAATCGCCTTCCAGCGCGTCAGGCTGCATGTCCGTTGACGGAGCAACCACAGTCCAGACCATCACGCCGGCGTTTGTGTAGCCAACGTCGATGCCGAGCTTGGTGATGTCGCCCGTGTAATACGAAATCTGTCCGGTCGTGGCGGATTTGAAGATGCACGAGAGATCTTTCTGCGAACCGAGAACCAGGCCCCAGCCAGCTTCCACGTCACAGGTCAGCGTGCCAACCTTTACGCCGCCAGCGTGCGCCGGCGCGGCCATCAGGGCAGCGCCCATAGCGGCCGCTGCAATCGTTGGAATCATCTTCGGCATAACTGCCTCCTTGCTGTTCCGCGTTCACGCATGCGAACGCAATCTGCGCGATCAATCAGGCGAGGCCCTTTCGATCGCTCAGCCGGTCAACGCGGGTTAAGTGCGAGCCGTTCCCTCGATGAACACAAGGTTAGATGTTCCGCGTGCTGGTTAACGCGCGAACGGAGCATGGCGGAAATGCGGCAACGCCTAAGCCGGCAGTTTGCGCAGCACGTATTCGATCTTCGAGCCTTGCGTCTCGAATGCGCACTTCACCCAGCGGCCTTGCGCGTCATACCAGAAGCTTGCGTCGACTTCTGAATCGACATCGTAGCGGCGCGCCTCGATCGTTGTACCCGCCACCTTCACACGCTCCAGGCCGCGATCCTTCACGGTCATCGGCAACATCTCTCCGGTCTCGGTGGAGAACATAGCCGCCTGCTTCATCTCTTCCTGGTTCCAGTGGGTCGAGGGAATGACGACGCCGCTAAGCGTGCCGGTGTAAGCTTCGCCCGCAACTTTGAGACCCGACCCCGTGGCTTGCGCCGACAGCGTCTTCCACTTGCCTTCATTCTTGGTGCGCGATCCCACCCAGGTGAGTTTTCCGCCGACATACTTCTCCGTGACGTCGTGAACGTATTCGAACAGCGTGAGCGGACCGAACGTCACCTTGAGATCGACATCGGTGACGACCGTCAGCATTTCGCCTTCGCGCTTGAACGTCACGATGTGATGGCCGAACGCGCCGCCATCGCGCAGCACGTCAAACTCCAGCCTGTCGCCATTGGAAGGCTGCCACGTGTTGGCATAGGCGACCGGAGCAAGGATGAGCGCAAAAACCAACGCGATCCATTTCATGACGACTGATCCTTGAGTTTGCGAACCCCGATCCCGAATAATCCCAGAAGACCCTGAACCGGCCTGCCCGCTTCTGTCGCGATCAGGCAGACGCAGGTCCTGTCGCCCACCGCGCGCGGCTGGTGGCGCATGCCCGGCTCGGCGAAGGCAAGGTCGCCACGGGTGTAGACGCCGTATTCGTCGGCGTAAGATCCGGTCAGAACGACCGTAACGTCACGCCGCCCATGGCAGTGCCCCGGCGCCATTTCCCCAGGGTCGAGCCGCAGCAACTCCGCCATCGGAATGCCGGCGCTGGCCGTCTTCACCCCGAAGATCGACCGGCGCCATTTCAGCGCCAGCAGGTCGCCGTCGAGAAACCGCGCCATCCGCGAGGCGGCAGCTCCCTTGTCGGGCTGGCCCGGATCGGCTGGCCCGGCCGGCATCGGCGCCGCCTCGCTGGCCTCCAGCAGCGCGCCACCCATCGCGGCCGCAATCAGGCCCATGCGCCGGCCCCTGGCGGACAGGGCGACGTGAAGGTCCGCCACCATGCGCTCGGCTGGCGAAAGCGCGCCGCTCGCATGGTCGAGCATGAAAGCCGAATAGGTGTTCGCGTAGGTGCTCACAGCGCCATTCCCGTTGGGATATGCACCGATTACGCAGCGCGGAGCCCAGCGGATCAGCCCGGAAGACCCGGGGAAGCAGGTTGATCGCGGGCTCCAATCTCCCTAGGTCATTGAGGGCTTGGAAATTCTCCTGCGATCAAGGGCTGCCACATGCGCGTTTTGGGCAACGTCATCGACGCCATCGGCAACACGCCCTTGATCAAGCTCAGGAAAGCCTCGGAACTGACCGGCGCCAACATCTACGGCAAGGCCGAATTCCTGAACCCCGGCCAGTCAGTGAAGGATCGCGCGGCGCTGGGCATGATCCGCGACGCCGAAAAGTCCGGCAAACTGAAACCCGGCGGCCTGATTGTGGAAGGCACCGCCGGCAATACGGGAATCGGCCTCGCCGTTGTCGGTAACGCGCTTGGCTATCGCACCGTCATCGTCATGCCGCGCACGCAGAGCCAGGAGAAGAAGGACGCCGTGCGCTCGCTCGGCGCCCGGCTGGTCGAAGTGGACGCGGTCCCCTACGCCAACCCCAATCACTACGTGAAATATTCCGCCCGTCTGGCGGACGAGCTGGCGGCAAGCGAGCCAAATGGCGCCGTCTGGGCCAACCAGTTCGACAACACGGCCAATCGCAATGCGCATTACGAAAGCACCGGCCCCGAGATATGGGACCAGACCGGCGGCAAGGTCGACGGCTTTATCTGCGCCGTAGGCTCCGGCGGTACGCTGGGCGGCGTTTCGCTGGCGTTGAAAGAGCGCAACAAGAACATCCAGATCGGCCTTGCCGACCCCGGCGGCGCTTCCCTCTTCTCCTATTACAAGACCGGCCAACTGAAGTCGGAGGGCACCTCGATCACAGAAGGCATCGGCCAGGGCCGCGTCACGGCGAACCTCGAAGGCGTTGCAGTCGACGATGCCTGGCGGATCGAGGATGCGGATGCCCTGCGCATCATGTTCGATCTCACGCGGGACGAAGGCATGTGCCTAGGCGGGTCGTCCGGCATCAACATCGCGGGCGCGATGGCGCTGGCGAGGAAGCTCGGACCGGGGTCCACGGTGGTGACCGTGCTGTGCGACTACGGCAACCGCTATCTGTCCAAGCTCTACAACGGCGCCTTCCTCAAAGAGAAAGGCCTGCCGGTTCCTGAATGGTATGAAGGCTGAGGCCTAGCCCAGCAGGCGCATCGCGAGGAAACCGACGCCGGTCCAGAACGCGGCGCAGAAAACCACGACGCCCAGCGTCACCTTCCACGCCGGCCAACGCGGATCATCAGCAAACGGATCAGGCCCGCCTGCGTCAGGCTCGCCAATGCTGTTCAATGTATCGTCAATGTTCCCGGCGCGCGTGGCGGCGGGCGTCCAGGCCGGACGGCTCGTTGTCGTGGTGACCAAATGCCTCTCCTGGTAGACAGGCGTACGCATCACTCAACCCCTAACCAACCTAGCAGCCCATTTGTTCGCTTGCGTCTTAACAATCAGACAATCAGCACGCGCTGCGCCCAAGCGCGCGTCCAAGCTGATGAATTTGCTGCAATAGTCCCGCACAACCCACGCTCCGGACAAGCCACTTAGCCTGTATCATAAGCGAGCGTATGTTCCGGTTCCCAACGAGTATGGCGCGCTACGCGCAAGGAAAAACCCGCCCCGTCATCAGACGGAGCGGGTTTTTCAAATTCGGGGTCAGAAGTTTCTAGTAGGCGCCGCGGCCGAGCAGGACGACGGGAACAGCCATCAGCATGATCTTCACATCCTGCCAGACCGACCACGTTTTCACATACTGCACGTCGAAGGCGACGCGCTGGGGATAGGTCAGCGTATTGCGGCCGCGCACCTGCCACAGGCCGAGCACGCCGGGGCGCACAGCGGTGTAGTAGGAAAGGTCCGAGCCGTAGCGCTGCATTTCGGAGGCGGTAACCGGACGCGGGCCGATCACCGACATCTCGCCGCGCATGATGTTGAGAAGCTGGGGCAGCTCGTCGAGGCTGCTCTTGCGGAGGAAGCGGCCCAGCAGCGTGACGCGCGGATCATTGCGCAGCTTCTGGAACTCGGCCCACTCCGCAGCAGCCTGCGGATCGTTGGCCAGCAGATGCTGGAGGCGCTCGGCAGCGTCCACGCGCATCGTGCGGAACTTGTAGACCAGGAAAGCGCGGCCATCGCGGCCGATGCGCTGTTGCGTGAACAGGGCCGGGCCCGGATCGAAAACCTTGAGAAGAGCGTAGATGCCCATCAGCAGGGGCGAGACCAGCACGAGGACCGGAAAGGCCATGGCAAGGTCCATCACCCGCTTCACGCGGCTCGACTGAACCTTGTAACTGTCGCCAGCAGGGAGATGACCTGCCCAGGCATTGAATCGGCCAGCACCGACGCCGCTGCCATTCTTCATAACTGCACCCTTGTCCGGCCGAGGCCTGACACCCACACGCAATACACAGACCAGTTTTGCTGGTCACGCGAACCGGCGATTAACCCTCCTCCCAAAGGGTCGCCGGACGACTTTTCAGATGACTGGACCCCTGCTCATCTCCCCAGCAGGTGAATGTCCGGCCCTATTTTCCCCAAACTCGGGAATTACCATCCCGTTAACCGACAGAACGCCGATATTGCACCGCAAACAACTGCGTTCGCCCTTCGCGCGAACCCGGCTTACCAAGCACTTATGAGGCGAATTCGGGAACAGGGCTGTCGCAGTTCGGAACATCGGCGCCGCACTGCACAACGCATGCGAACAGTTGCCGGTGGCGCCTAGATCGCGATTCCAAACCCGCCGGGCGTGCCTCTCGCGCGGGCTTGAGACGCCATCGATCAAAACTGTCGTCTCGCTTGCCTTGTCTGTGCTGCCGGCTCTGGCTAGGTGAGCCATCAGTCACTCGCCAGAACATGGAGTCGGCGCCGCATGGTTGCGCGTTTCACGCCGGAAAAACCGATCATCTCCGCCGACTGGCTGCTGTCCCACCTGACAGCGCCGGATGTGCGGGTGCTCGACTGCACATACTTCATGCCGGGCGCGCCGCGCACAGGCCGGCAGGCGTATGACGCCCACCACATTCCCGGCGCGCGCTTCTTCGATATCGACGATGTGGCTGACACCGACATCGCTCTGCCCCACATGCTCCCTCCGCCCGAGAAGTTTTCCTCGCGCGTCCGCCGCCTCGGGCTCGGCGATGGGCATCGCGTGATCTGCTATGATCAGAACGGCTTCCTCGCGTCTGCTCGCGTGTGGTGGATGTTCAGGGTGATGGGCCATGGCGATGTCGCCGTGCTGGATGGCGGCTTCGATGCCTGGCGCACCGCGGGCGGCGCTGTCGAAGACCTGCCGCCCCACTTCCTGGCCGACCGCCACTTCACCGTCCGCCCCCGCCGCGATCTCGTTCGCGATCTCGACCAGATGAAGCAGACCGTCGAGACCGGAGCCACGCAGCTTGTCGATGCCCGCTCGGCCGGCCGCTTCCGCGGCGAGACGCCCGAGCCCCGGGCCGGCCTGCGCGGCGGCCACATGCCGAGCGCGCTCAACGTGCCCTATGGCGACCTGCTCGCCAGCGATGGACGCCTGAAGTCCGAAGACGACATCCGCGCCGTATTCGACAAGGCGGGCGTGGACCTGTCGAAGCCGATCATCAATTCGTGCGGCTCCGGCGTGACGGCGGCGATCGTCGCCCTCGCCCAGTCCATCGCCGGCAATGACGGCGCGGCTGTCTATGACGGCTCGTGGACCGAGTGGGGCGCGGAAGCGGCAGGCACGCCTGTCGTCACGGGTTGAGGCGATGGCGGCGGGTTCCGATAAGGGCGGCAAGGGCGGCAAGCGGACGACCGCCAAGCGGGACATCGCAACGCGCGTGAGCCATGCCGGCCGTGATCGCAAACTCACGCTCGGCGGCGTCAACCCGGTTGTCCAGCGCGCCTCCACGGTTGTGGTCGAAAGCGCCTCGAAACTGTTCGAGCCCGGCGGCTGGACCTATGGCCGTCACGGCACGGCCACGCACGAAGCCCTGAAGCAGGCGCTGTGCGAGATCGAAGGATCCACGCACTGCGTGCTCGCCCCATCTGGCCTGATGGCGTGCATCGTTCCATTCCTCGCCTTCGCGACGCCCGGCAGCCACGTGCTGGTCGGCGACAATGTCTATGGCCCCACGCGGCGCTTCGTTGATCGCATGCTGAGCCGCTGGGGCGTCGAGGCCACCTACTTCGACCACACGATCGGCGCAGGCATCGCCGGCCTGATGCGGCAGCAGACGAAGCTGGTGTTCGTGGAAAGCCCCGGCTCGATGACGTTCGAGATTGCCGACGCTCCGGCCATCGCCGCCACCGCGCGCGCCGTGGGCGCCATCAGCGTGATGGACAACACCTGGAGCGGCGGCGTTTACCACAAACCCCTGCAGCTCGGCTTCGATATTTCGGTTCAGGCCAACACCAAATACGTCAGCGGCGGCGCCGACGCACTCAGCGGCGCGATGCACTCCGACGATGACAAGGTGTACGCACAGCTGAAGGATACGATTGCCGATCTTGGATCGAATGTCGGCCCGGACGACGCCTATGCCGTCTTGCGCGGCGCGCGCTCGCTGGCGCTCAGGATGGAGCAGCACGAGAAGGCGGGGCTCGAAATTGCGCGCTGGCTAGACGCGCACACCGCCGTGCAGCGTGTGCTTCACCCCGCCCTTGAAAGCGATCCCTTCCATGCCCTGTGGAAGCGCGATTTCACGGGCGCATCCGGCCTGTTCAGCATCGTGTTGAAAAAGGCGCCCACGGAACGTGTACACGCCTTCCTCGATGCGCTCGAGCTTTTCAGTCTCGGCTTTTCGTATGGCGGCTTTGAAAGCCTCGCCATCCATTGCGATCCGCAGCTCAAGCGCACGGCAGGCAAGCCGCATTTCGGCGGCCCGCTGATCCGTCTGTCGGTCGGCCTGGAAAACGCCGGCGACCTGATCGCCGATCTCGATCAGGCGCTGTCAGCGCTTTAAGACCATACACCACGCCTGTCGCGCCTCGTCCTTCGACAGGCTCAGGATGAGGCGCTCTCTCGCCGACAGTTGGGAAGGCCTCATGCTGAGCCTGTCGAAGCACGAGGCCGTGCTCACAGTCCAGCCGACGGCCCCCCCAAACGCGAAACGCCCCGCATCCGAAGATGCGAGGCGCTCCAGCTACAAGCCCCAGCCTGTCTCTATTTCTCGTGATAGTACTTCGCGTACGCCTTGTAGTTGGCGGCGGTGTAATCGTGGTGCGCCTTCTTGCGGAGGTCGACAAAGGTGAGCACGACGCCGGCCACGTTGGCGTGGAAATCGTGTAGGATCTTCATCGTCTCGCGCAGCGTGTTGCGCGTGGTCTTGCGCCAGCGGGTGGCGACGACGACCTGGTCAACCTTTGACGTCACAACGCGGGTTTCCGCCATCAGCAGGATCGGGCCCGTGTCGATGATGACCAGGTCATAGCTCTGCTGCAGCATGTTGAGCATCGCATCAAACGCGCGGCTGCCGAACACATCGCGCGGCGTATGCTTGCGGTCCGACAGCGGCAGGATGTGCAGGCCGGTCTTCTCGTCGGTCTGCACCGCATCTGCCAGGCGCGCCTCGCCGAAGAGATATTCCAGGAGGCCCGCTTCGCACTTCACGCCCGAGATCTCGGTGAGTTGGCGCAGGCGGATATCGCCGTCGATGACGATGGTCTTGGTGCCGGACATCGCAGCCATGCGGCCGAGGCAGTAGCTCATCGAGGTCTTGCCTTCGCTGGGGAGCGAGGAGACGACCGCGACGGTCTTGGCCGCCTTGTCGATATCCGCGAACATGATCGAGGCGCGCAGGTGACGATACGCTTCCGCGAAACCGGAGTGCGGCTTGTCGATCAGGTATTCGGCCGGCTTGATGCGCGACTTGGTGAAGGCGCCAGCGGCCGGCAGCAGCGGGATCTGGCCGATATAGGGCACGCCCGCCACCTGCTCTGCTTCCTCCGGCGAAGAGATGAAGTTGTCGAGCAATTCGAGGACGAGACCGACCAGACCAGCCAGCGCGAGGCCAAGCATGAAGCCCAGCATCAGGTTGAGGTTGGTGTTCGGGAAGCTGGGGCTGCCGGGAACCGGAGCATAGCTGTCCACGACCGCGTCGGCTTCGGTGATGCCGTCGAGTTCGCTGGTTTCCTTGAAGCGGTTGTTGAACTCCTCGAACAGCGTGCGGGTCGCCAAGGCGTCGCGCTCAAGCGCCGCCTGTTCGACGCCGGCGCGGTTGTTGGAGGCAAGCTCACCCTTGGCACGGTTCAGGCTCGACTGGAGGCTGTTCACACGCTCGCGGGCGATCAGCACTTCCTGCTCCAGCGAGGATGCGATCCTCTGGAGTTCGGCGTTGATGAGGCGCTCGTTGTCCTGCTCTTCCAGGATGATTGTCTGGTAGGAGGGGTGCTTCTCGCCATAGCGGCGCATCGCGTCCGACTTGCGGGCCGACAGCGCCGTCTGCGCGGCGCGCAGGTTGGCGATAGAAGTCGAGTTCTGGGCTTCGGCGATCGAGTCGACGCCGGAGCCGCTGCGCATCTGCTCGTTCATGTTGCGCAGGCGGGCGCTCTTGGTCGCGTAGTCGGCTTGCGCCGCCGTGAGGTCGGCGTTGATCGAGCGGATCGTCTGCTCGGTCAGCGTGTCGCCGCCCGTACGCAGCAGGCCGGTCGAGGCGCGGTGCGCTTCCACGAGGCCTTCAGCGTCGCGCAGTTCGTCACGCAGCTCGCCAACGCGCGCATCCAGCCATTCCTGGGCGCGGCGGGTCGCCTTGAACTTGGTGTCGAGCTGGTTGTCCAGATAGACTTCCGCCAGCGTGTTCGCGAGCAGAGCCGCCTTGTCCGGGCTCGCGCTCGAGGCGCTGATCTCGATGATGAAGGTCGAACCGACGCGGTTCACCCAGATCGATTCACGCACGGCGGAGATAACCGAATCCAGTTCGGCGCGCTCGGCGATGGCCGGATCGACGGGGGCCTTGTCGGCCGGGTCGGCTTCCTGTTTGCCGAAGGGCAGCAGACCGCGGATGAACGACTTGATGCCGCCGACGCGCTGGTCCCACTCGCTCGGCACGGCTTTCGCCGCATTGAACTCAGGGTCGTTGACGAGGTCGAGACGCTGCACGACCTTTTCGATCAACGTGCGGCTGCGCAGGATTTCCGCTTCCGTGTCGAGGATCGCCGCATTCGCCGGCATACCCGAAAGCACGGCGCCGATGTCGACGATCTTCTGGTCGCGCGAGTTGATGATGACGCGGGAGGTCGCCGTGTAGGACGCCTGCAGCTGGAACGAGTAGATCGCCACGGCCGCGAAGGCGAGCAGGAAGGCCGCCGCCATCACGCCGAGACGCCGCCTCAGCGCGCGAACGACGCGCTGGACGGTGATCACGTTCTCGCCCTCTGGCGCTGCTGCCCCAACGGGCAGCGCGCCGCGCGGATAGCCCGATGTAACGTCGAGCGGATAGACCTTGTTCAACGGACGTACTCCGAACGCAACTCGCTACACGAACCCAGCGACAGGCTTTTACTACGGGAAGAACCGGATGCCGGCGCTGATCACGTTGACATCGATATCGGGGCCAGCCGTGGCGCCGCTCGAATCTTGCGAGCGGGCCGAGTACTGGAATTCAAGACGCATGTTCCGGTTGATCTTGTAGGCGCCGCCGACGCTGAGGCTCAGCGCATCGTCTTCGCGATCAATCAGGGCGCCTTGGTATTCGTTGGTCTCCTGACGGAGGTTGCCGAACAGCAGGACGTTGCGCATCAACTCGTGATCGACACGGATGCCGAAAGCGGTGTTGACCGACGTGGCCGAGATGGCGAGACCCGGATCGATCACGCCGCGGTTGGCGAGGAAGGTCACCGTCGTCAGTTCGGTCGGGAACCATTTCACGTTGCCGCGGACGTTGAGACCCTCGACGCTGCCATACAGCGCGGCGTCGCGGTCGTCCTTGAAGTTACCGACAGCGATCTCGCCGCGGAACGGGGCGGCCAGCTCGAAGTTCACGCCGGCGTCGATCGTGGTCTGCGTGCCATCGCGGCCCGCTTGATCATAGTCGAACTCGGCCTGGCGGCCCTGGACGAACACCGCCACGTCAGGCGACACCGCGTAGGACAGTCGCGCGTTGACGTAGGTGCTGGAGTTATTGCGGATCAGCTGCTGGGCGGCCTGGTCGTACTGGTCTTCGGCCGCGCCGATCGTGCCCTGCAGCTGGATGCGGTCGCTGCGGTACTGGACTTCGGCGAAGACGCCCGAGGTGTCGTAGGAGGCCGGCTCGGGCGTGCCGAACGAGGCGGCGGCGTAACGCTCTTCCGTCACGTGCGCGGTGGATGCGCCGCCGCGGAACTGCACGTCGCGCGACATGTCGAGACGGCCCGTGGCGTAGAGGTTGTAGTCTGTCGTGGTCTCGCTGTCCAACTCGAGGTACTCGCGATGGTTCAGCGAGAAGCCAGCCTGAACTTCGTGAACCGTCCAGTTGGAGCGGATGTCAGCGCGCGGCGTGAAACGGAGGATCGTGTCTTCGGCTTGATTGGTGGGCGTCGCACGAACGTTGTCATTCAGTTCGGCGGCAACGCCAACGCTGCTCATGATGTCGAAGGCCCCGGCACGGACTGGCTGCTGGTCGAACTCGGGCTGCGAGCGCGTCGTCACATCGGTGTAGCGTCCCCGGAGGAACGGATTGTCACCCTGCGCCGCGGCGGCCGGGGCGATGGTTGCGGCGATGGCCGTGGTAAGCAACAGACGTTTGAGAGCGGGCTTCATTTGCATTTACCTTCCTGGGCCGTTCCGTATTTGCCTGCAGGTAGCAAGATCGGGGCCGGGATCGGCCGGGACTCGCTTTGCAGGTGAGCCTTGTCCGCCCTCCCCCTCGGGACGGCGCGGACTCGACTCATGAGCCACCTTTTCTGCCTCGACTGAGGTTAAGGGGCGGTGGCCCGACTTCGAATTTCATCGATGCTGACCGGCGATCCGCCTCAGCGAGCGTTGCGTCAACCACGGCCCTGGCGGCAATCTTAACGCCTGCTTCGGGGTTTACGGATGGGGCAAGGTCGGCGGCGAGCGAGCGCGCCGCTTCGCGAACCTGAATGCAAGCCGCTTCATCGGCGCCAATGAGGGTCAGCGCCTCAAGCAGCATGGCCTGGTCTGTTCCACCGCTTTCAGAGACGTTGGCGGACAGATCGGTGATAGTGCGCGTGTCCTGGCATCTCACGTCCGCAGTGAGAACGTCGGCAAGCGCCGCTGCATCCTGCGCATGCGCCGTTGGCGCAAGCGTCATCATGACGAGCGAAGCGGTGCTCGCCGCAAACAGGAACGAAGCGCGCCGGCTGGGCGCGCCCGATCTCTGCGTTGATGACCTGTTAGCCAAGACTTGGTGCTTTCCCGCCAGCTGCGATCAGAAGAAGCGTTCGCGAACGCGGATTGTGTCGCCGGGACGAACCGCGGTCGTCGGTGTCAGCTCGACCTCGCGCTCGTTCGGGCTGTCGGCGCTCTTGATCAGGATGCGGATCTTGTCGGCGCGGTAGGTGAAGTCACCCGCGCTGGCGACGGCGTTCATCACGGTGAGGCCGGAGACGAACGGATACTCGCCGGGCTTGTTCACTTCGCCGAGGATGTAATAGGGGCGGCCTTTGACCAGGTCGGTCGTGACCTTGGGCTCGCGCAGCCAGCCATCCTTGAGTTTCGATTCCAGCAGGCGGCTGGCTTCGGTTACCGAAAGGTTCACCACTTCGACCTGGCCGATCAGCGACATCGTGATCGTGCCCTGGCCATCGACAACGAAGGCGCCGGAAAGATCGGGCTCGCCGAACACCGTCACCTTGATCTCGTCGCCGGTGCCCAGCTTGTAGCCGGTAATACCGGCCCCAGCGGTCTGGACTTCGTTGGGATTGCCCATGGCGGGCGACGTCGTACAGGCCGCGAGAAAAACGGCGGCCACGGCGACGAGTGCCAGTGCTGCCTTCCTGAATGGGTTCATCGTGATGCTCCTGCTATGCACTTTGGGTCGAGGGTGATGAGACGATCGGCCCAGTCGCGAAGAATTCGACGCTCTCATGCTCAAATCGGGCCGCGGTCAGCTTGCCGCTGAGATACGCGCCGGTATCGATGCCGACGCGGCGGGAATCCCGGTGCGGGGCGGACGCCGGCGTGTGGCCGTGAACGATGACCGCGCCCAGCGGCTTGCGGTCGGTGAGGAACTCGTCGCGAATCCAGAGCATGTCGTATTCGCTCTGCTGATCCAGCGGCACGCCCGGGCGAACGCCGGCGTGAACAAACACGTAATCGCCGATCCGCACGCTGAGATCGAGGTTGCTGAGGAAGTGCAGATGTTCGGGCGGAAGCACTGCCTGGAGTTCTTCCGACGCGCGGCCCCAGTCTTCGAGCGACGTGCGGGTGCGCGGGGGGCGTACGCCATATGACACCAGCGTTTCGGCCCCGCCGAACTCGGCCCAGCGCGGGCCGATGGACGGGTCCGTCAGGAACTGAAGCATCGCGGCCTCGTGATTCCCTTTCAGAAAATATGTCTCGAAAGGAGACAGAAGATCGCTCAACAGGACATCGATCACTTCGCGCGACTGGAAACCGCGGTCGACATAGTCGCCCAGGAAGATCAGGATCGGCCTGCCCTCGAAGCTGCCCTGCGAAAGATCGCTGCGGATATGCTCGATCAGGCGCACCAGCAGATCGGCGCGGCCATGCACATCGCCAACGGCATAGACGCGGCGGCCGGCAGGCACGCTTGCGGGCGGGCCGGCGAAGTTGACTTGTTGTGTGTTGGAGCCCGCCTGGTCACGACGGAACAGCCCGAGCAGCGCACGGCCGCCCGACTCCCGGCCCTGACCGATCATGCGGCCAAAGCTGGACAGCGCTCCAAGGATCCGCTGCAGCGGTAACGTCAACACCAACTCCTTGTCCGATCCGCGTTTTTCGGCGCGATCGGGGTCCGGGACCCGCAACAGGCGAGCCCGACGGCTGGGCTTCCCTCGCAAGGCTGAAGCCAAGTTGCACGATGGACGTAAAGGAACTGGCCCAAACGACATCCGCGCAGTGTGCGCCTCACCGCGCGGCGGCGACAAAAGCGTTCAACCCTTGCGTGCATGGTTAATGCAGTTGGGCCGGATGGTAAGACGTCGCGTATGAGACAGGCCCACAGCTTGCAGGCTTTTCGCGCATGACGCGCATTGCCTTCTTCGCCCACGATGCTGCCGACGCCGCTGTGCGCCGCCGCATCCTGGGGTTTACCGGCGACGGCCTCGATGTCGTGGGCTTCACCATGCGCCGCCGCGACGATGTCTCGCCCGCATGGGAGAATGTCGATCTCGGCCGCACATTCGATGGGGCCTACGTCCAGCGCATCAAGTCGATCTTCCGGGGCGCGAAGCTCGCTGCCGCCCAACGCGAAAATCTGGCGCGCGCGGATGTGATCTACGCCCGCAACCTCGACATGCTGGCCACGGCCTTTCTCGCCAAGCGCTACACGAAGCTGAAGACGCCGGTGATCTACGAAGCGCTGGACGTTCATCGCTTGTTGACCAGAAAAGACCCGGTGGGCTTTGTGTTTCGCCGCATCGAAGGCGCGCTGATCAAGCGCACGAAACGCCTTGTCGTGTCCTCGCCCGGCTTCCTCGAGAACTACTTTGAAAAGCGCCATCGCGGCCGCTTTACGCCCAGCCTGATCGAGAACCGCCTCGCCGCGGGTGCTGACTACGGATCGCGCCCGGAACCTGATCTGCCAAGGCTCTCTCCCCTTCGCATCGGCTGGATCGGCGTGCTTCGCTGCAAGCGCAGCCTTGGCCTGCTGGCCGCCCTTGCGCGCGAATTTGGCCCCGCGATCCAGGTCGAGCTTCACGGCGCGCCTGCGCTGACCGAGATTCCTGACTTCCACGAACAGATTCAAGGCATCGCGAACCTGACCTATCACGGCCGGTATCGCTCCCCCGAAGACCTCGGGCGCATCTACGGTAACCTTCACGCGGTGTGGGCGGGCGACTTCATGGAGGCTGGTTTCAATTCGTCCTGGCTTCTCCCGAACCGTCTCTACGAAGGCGGCTATTTCGGCGTCCCCGCGATTGCACCGAGCGGAACCCAGACCGCAAAGTGGATCACCGAGCGCAGCGCAGGGTTCACGGTCGATGAAGACCTCGCGCGCACCTTGCCCGATCTCGTTCGCGCGCTGATCGCGGATCCCGGCCCGATCGCGACGCGCCGTCAGCGCCTGCTCGCGCTCCCCTCCGACATCTTCATCGCGCGCCGTGGCGAACTGGCTGGTCTGATCAGGGACACACTGCGAGACGATTCGCCCGGCGGCGGGATTCACCTGCATCAGTTCAACACACGCACCGGGCGAAATGCCGCCGGATGAAGGCGGATAGTTAGTGCGACAAGCGATACCGATTGTTCCCGCTCCCTTACCAATCTGGAATCGTCCTTGCGAAGCGTTGAGACCTGTCAACGCGCGAGGCGCCCGGCATGACGAACATTCCCGCGCAAGCGGCCATGGGCTGGAGCTCGCCGGAACGCCCGGCGGACACACGCTCGCGCGCGCGCCTGCGTGACCTTATCCCCTCGATCGCCGCGGTCGTCGTGCTGACGCTTTCCCATTTCGCCTACGGCGCCGTTCAGCCCATCGCGGCGCTGGCGCTGTCCGCCGCCATGACCGGCATCGCGGCCGTCATGCTCCTCGCAGCAGGCCCCAGGCACACCACGTTCGGCATGCTGTTCGGCGCCGTGATCCTCGCTGCCGCCGCCCTCACCGGCCTTGCGGGACCGCTGGACCGGTCGGGCGCATCGCTCGCCGTGCTGTTTGCAGCCGGGGCCATGTGGAGCATCGGCTATGTCGCGGCCCGCCATCGCAGCGCGCTGGACGCGATCTGGACCACGATGATCTGGGGCTCCATCGCCTATTGCGGCTGGATGTTCGCGAGCGATGTCGCAACCTCGTCTGCCGGTAGCGGCCTTGCGATCATCGATGCCTTCGAGACACCGGCCAACGGCGCCATCGTGTTTGGCCTGATGTCACTGGTCGGCATGGCGCGCATTCTTCATATCGTGAAGCAGATGTATTCCGAGGGCCTCCCCGGCTCACATATGATCGACCGCCTGCTGCGTGAAGGTCTGAGCGGGCTGTTGCTGCTAATCGTGTCACTGACCTGCCTTGCGCTGTCCGGCTCCATGCCCGGTCTGATCATGACCGCCGCCGTGCTGGTGGGCCATGTCTGGTGGGACTTGCTGTCGATCCTGACCCGCAGCCGGTCCGGCCTGCTGGCGCGGCTCGCCGCGTTTACCCTGCCCCTCGGCGCGATCGCGCTGGCGTGCTGGGGGATCGGGATGGGCTGGGTGCATGACGAGACCATCGCGCCGGGCATTGGCCAGTCCGAAACGCTGCCCAACCTGCAGCGCATCGCGGCCTACATGGCGGCGTGGGCGCAGAGTCCCGCGCTTGGCCACGGGCTTGGGTCTATCGACGCGGTCGGCGCGCAAAGCCAGACGCTGTTCAACGCCAAGGCGATGCTTGCGCCCGGTCAGGCGCACAACGTGTTCGTCACATGGCTGGTGGAGACCGGGCTTGTGGGCCTCTCCCTGCTGATGATGCTGCTCGCCTCGATGCATGGACGCATTCTGGGTGCGCTTGGCTCGCGCCGGATTCCGCGCACGTTCCCGCGTCTCGCCATTGTCGCGAGCATGCTGATGCTGATGCATGGTGCGACCGATAGCTCGCTGGACCTGCCGAGCGCGGTGTGGATGTACGCCCTCATTCTGGGTGCGGCCTGTGGCGTTGCTTCGGGCGGGCGGTCTAGCCAGCGCAATTCCTCGCATGCGGCAAAGGGCGGCTGATCCATGGTTGCGCTGACAGCGGCGATTGCGAACCTCAAGGGCGGCGTCGGGAAATCGACGACGACCGTGATGCTGGCCGATGGCCTGGCTTATTACTACGGCATGAACGTGCTGGTGATCGATCTCGATCCGCAGGCGAACTCGAGCCAGATGCTGCTGACTGAACAAGGCGTGCAAGCTGCGTCCGATCAGGGCAAGGGCACGCACCACCTGCTGACCAGTTTCATGGCGGGCAAGCCGCCGTCGGCGGCGGAATTCGTGATGCCGAATGCGGTGACGCTGGAAGAGCTTCGCGTCGCGGAAGCGCAGGACAAGCGGCAGGGGTGGATTTCGAGCCTGCCGGCGCACCCGCAATTGCGGCTGCGCGAGTTGAACCTCGAAGAGGAATGGTACGGCAAGGCGGGAACGCCGACGACGCTTGCGGATGCGCTGGCCAAGCATTTCCGCGAGGCGTTCGAGCCGCTGCAGGGCATCTACGACATTATCCTCCTCGACTGCCCGCCGCATCTCTCCCCCCTCGCGCGGGCGGGTCTGGCGCTGGCGGATGCCTACATCACGCCGACGATTGCTGACTCCGTTTCGACGTGGGGGACCAAGCAGTTCTCCGACTGGGTTGGCAAGTTCATTGCGCCCGACCTGCCGAGCCGGAACTTCGTTCTGATCACCCGTTTCCGCGACACCAAGTATGCGCGGCATGTGGCGTCGGACCTGAAGGATATCTATCTGCGCGACCGCTGGTTCGGGCCGACGATTCCTGAGTCCGTGCACGTTCTCAACGCGATGGATCGTGCAGCGCTCGACAGCTACAACACCATGCGCGGCAAGTATGCCGGCGTCACGGGCGACGTGCGCCGGCTTGCCGAACGCTTCACCGATTTCATGACCCAACGCACAGGCGTGACATGGCAGAAAGTCCGGGACTGACGCCGGTCGAGTATATCGACCGCTTCTTCGACGAGCTGCGCATGGAAGTGCGCAGCAACCCCAAGCTTGCGGCCAGGCTGGTCAAGGCGCTGGGCGGCAACGTCGTGTTCGAGGACGAGGCGAAGGCCGAAATCGCGAGCCCGTATCAACTGGCGGCTGGCGACAAGGCGCGGTTCTTCTCCGTGTTCGGGTCGTTGAAGCTGGGCGACATCAAGAAGGTTCTGAAGGACCACAACCTTGCGACGCGCGTCGACATGACAGGCAAGAACGCCGAGCAGCTGGTCGAGATGCTGTATGCGCGCGCTTCGCGGAAAGTGAACGAGCGCAAGAGCTCGATGTTCTAGTTGGGCTGTTGCTCCGGTTGTGAGCACGGCCTCGTGCTTCGACAGGCTCAGCATGAGGCCTTTTCTCTTTGATTCTCGACGGTTGTCATCCCGGGCGAGCCGTTGGCGAGACCCGGGATCCATTGCGAGGCCGTCGTGGTGGATGAGTGGGTCCCGGCTCTCCGCTTCGCTCCGGCCGGGATGACAGCTGTGGGGTTCATCGAGCATAGGTTCGCGATCTCGCCTGCAGGCGAGTTGGGCGGATTTCGATGTCATCTGATCAGCTTGAGTCTGGCGCGGGACACAGGACGCCGCGCAGGAAACGCATGGCGATGCGAAGGGCGGGTACGCCCTGACCCGACCAAGCCTCGTTGATGCTGCCGCGTGGGGTGGGATCCTGTGTGCGGGCGAGCAGGAGGGCGAGCTGGCGGCGGCGCTCGAACAGGCGGGCGGCGCGGCGGATCAGGCGTTCCGGGTTGGTGATGAGTTTTGCGGCGTGGGCGAGGCGCGCGAAGAGCGACGCAGCCGGGATCGTTGCTGGCATCTCGCGCCAGTCGATGACGGGGGCGTGGTTCGCGCGGGGGCGCCAGACGCGGCTGCCGACCGGGGCGGGCCCGGAGCCCCAATCATAGTCCCAGCGATCGCGGAGGGGGATGTAGGGCGCAGGCGGCGCGTCGTGGCGGATAACCGTGTTTTGCAGCGGGCCGGGCGCGTAGGCGGGCGGCGTCGCTTGCGGCGGTGTGCGACCGACGTTGAGCAGCGGATCGGCGCCCCAGGCTGGCAGACGGAGTTTCGGCGGCGGCAACGGCAGGGGCGGCGCGAGAAATTTTTCGTTGAGACAGATGATGCGCGGCGTGGGCGCGCGCGGTGTGAGCGGCTTGCTGACGGCGAACAGGCGGAAGACGAGACCGGGTTTCGCGTGCGCCGGCTTTGCAGGTTGTGTCTTTGTCTGCGCGCTGGGGCCGAACGGACCGCACCATAGCGCGGCGCCGACGAGGACAAGACGGCGCAGCATGCCTTCGATGAAGAACAGACAGCGCTTGAGCGCCGTGGCCTGGCTGCGCGCGATGACGGTTGAACTGGAGGCGGGAAATTCGAGCTGCCCCTTGTCGAGCCAGTCGCACAGCATCCGCCAGCCGTCTGCGAGCAGGCTTGCGAATGATATGCTGGAGGTTTGGGCCGGCTGCATGGGCGCAGTATAGGCCAGCTGTGAGGCCGGCCGGATTGCGCGGGCTGTTTCCCACGATTTTTGGCGGTTGGGGGTTGATTGTTGGCGGGATTTTTTTGGGTTTTCCGACGGATTGGGGAGCGGGTTTCCGCGGTTATTGGGCGCTGGTGAGCACGGCCTCGTCCTTCGACAGGCTCAGCGACTGTCTTGGATTTCAAGCGGGTTGCCATGGTTTTTTGTCTCTGAGAATTGCGTTGAGGATGGTGAGGAGTTTTCGGGCGACGGCGATGAG
>NCEM01000097.1:1255-5068 GCA_002280725.1 Alphaproteobacteria bacterium 32-64-14 | reverse complement strand
CAACCTCTATCACGGCGCCTATAATCGCTGCGACATCTTCCTCAGCCTCGACGAATACGAGAATGTCGGCCGCTGGATCCGCACGATCGACGCGCGCCCGGGCGCCATTCGCGGTCGCCTCGTCAACACGCAGGCAATGGCGGAACGCCATTCGGCGGCCGATTTCGACGCGCTCGACCCGTCGTTGTTCGATCCGGTACGCAAGCGCCCCGATCTCCTCTGAGGAAGGGCGAGCATAGCACCTTGCGCATGGGCGAAGCCCCGCTATAGGGGCGCCTCACCCATGTGCCCAAGGGCGCAGGCGGAGACGCTGCTGGGGCGTCGCCAAGTGGTAAGGCACCGGTTTTTGGTACCGGCATTCGCAGGTTCGAATCCTGCCGCCCCAGCCAGTTTCAGAAAATCTTCGAAGTCGAACCCGAGCGCGTAGGAACGCGCCCGCTCAGTTCGGGCAGGAATTGACCGGCGCGGTGGGCGGCGGATTGAAGATATCCGTAAGGTCGCGGTCGTCGCGAACATACATCGCTGCCGTCTTGCGGATCGACTGCGGCGGCACAAGGCTGCTGAAGATCAGTGGCCGATAATTATAGACCACTTCCACGAACATCACGGCAAAGCCGCTTTCGGCACGAATTCGGCGATTGGCCGGACCCATGCCGGGGAAGCCGGTGCCGGTAATACCGTCACCCTGCTTGCCATAGCTCGACTTGTAGGCTGCCTTGCCGAAGCAACGCTGCCAGTGGACCCATTGCCCGCCCTGCGAGTTCACCTCAAGGCTGGACAGGATCAGGCGGCCGTTCTCTTCGATATCGAGCCCGCCCGATTGCAAGGCTGCGCCCTGGAATGTTTCGTTGACATCGTATTCGCGCATGCGCGGCACGCCTGCGACGATGTCCTGCTTCGCGCGCGAGGCGTTATCGGCCAGAGAAATAGCGATCTGGCTCACGCGCATGTGAGTGATGGAAAGGTTCGCGATTTCCACTCCGCCCAGGCCCAGCATGGTGAGCACCGGCAGCGAATAGGCGAATTCGATCAGCGCGAGCCCTGCCTTGTCGCGCCAAAGTCGCCGTGCGAAGCGACGCAGGCCACCAAGTTCATATTTGCGCATCATGCCCCCGGACATACCTGTTTTTTGACGCGGGTCGCTTGTGGGCCGAAGGGCTGGTTGCGTAGCGCGGTCGAACTGGAGACGCTCCCCCGCTGTTCGCCATCGATCATTCTCCACAACGGGAACACCCGATCGTAAGTGACGGTCACCGAGTAGACGACAACGTCGTTCGCGCTGCCAAGGCCACCTTTGCCAACATCGCCATCCCACGAATTATTCCCGTTTTCGTCGGTGAAGCACTCATCCACGTCGTACTGATCGTTATTGTTGGCGTCCGTAAAATCCTCAGGCCGTCCGACATCGTTGAAGCCCGAATAGTTCAGGCGCTCCACTGAAAATGCAGGATTGCTGATTGCGATCGGCGTAAGCTGATCGCGCACATACTGGTCGATGGCGCTCTGCTGACTGACGCCGCTTTCGAGCCCCGCATCGCGACCCGCATCCAATATCGCACCCTGGAGTACGGACCTGATGTAGATGCCCTGCCCCAGATCGAAGATGCCGAACAGCAACACAAGGAAGGTCGGCAGCACGATGGCGAACTCAGGCAGGGTTGCCCCTTGCCTGTCCCCTGCCAGACGGCGCGCAAAGCCTGGGAGAACTCGCCAGATCACGCACCAAGCCTCAAGTCAGCCACCTGGGCGGCGATGAACTTGAACGTGTCGCGCAGTTGCTGGGTGTTGCTCGAATAATAGGCGCGGCCATTGCTGGCGCAGTTCTGCAATTCGGTGGTCATGCTCGTACCGAAGGCCACCACCCAGATCGTGATACCGCGCGCTTTGATCGACTGACATGTCGCAGCAAAGCGCAGATTGTGCCGGGCCGTGATCGTGTTCGAATAGTTGCGCGGCGCGATACGGCTGTCGAAATTCTCGATGCCATAGGCCGAATAGCCCGATGCAGTCGGCTCCATGATGCCGTCGGTCATGAAGATGATGTGCTTGCTGACGTTGATCTTGTCATCGTCAAGATTCACGTTCGACGCGAACAGGCCGGTCGCGCTGGTAAGGCGCCCCCCCCAGATCATGCCGATGTCATGATAGGTATTCCCCTCGGCGACCAGATTGTTGAGATAGGTGTCAAGCCAGCTGGGCACATTGTTCGGATCGTCCGCCAGTTCCACGGTGCGGAACAGCATCATCGGCGAGGGACAACTTCCCGAGACATTGCTGCGGGTCGTAGTCGTTTCTTCGGAATCGTAATAGTTGCGCGTGAACTCCACCCGGTTCCAGCGCGGCTTCCAACGCGTATTGTCGTTGGCTACATCCGGCACCACGTCGAAATTGAGGTCGAACGCATCTTCCGGCAGCGGCGCAAGGTTAGGCAGCGTTACCTCGGGAACGATCGTGCCGCGTTCCTCGATGCAGCCGTCCCAGGTGTAGGACGTAGTACCCACACCGGTAGCATCCACACCGTTGGGAGCGTTGAGCGCATTCATCTTGGCGAGAAGGACCAGATCGTAATCGCCTGCCGTCTCCACAAGGGCAGAACTGACATCCGTAGCAATCGGAACAGCTTGAAAACGCTTCAAATTGGAAGTGTCGATTGGGGCCGCCTGATACCGCCAATAGCTGAACTTGTAGCCAGCAGTCTCGTAAGTGGTCCGTTTCTTGATAACCGACCGCACACAGGTTCCGTTTTTGCTGTTATATGAATATTTATTATACTCTGTCGTAGTAACAGGGTTTGGCTTTGTTCCGCTTGTTAGCGGGTTGTTGCCATAGTTGTTACCATAACTATTGCAATTTTTGCTACTAAGATAGCCGTTGTACGTCTCATAAGTCGTACCCAAGTCTTCTATCTCGTCCACCACGATATTCGGCGTGCGGAACACAGCGAGACGCGACTGGTAGTCCGTCTCATCAGTGAAAGCATCGTAGGGCAAGTCCCCGTTCTGGAGCAGGCCCTTCGCATTCACCGTCATCGAATAGGGCACGAAGCCATAGCGGATGCGCGTGCGATTATCGTTCACCGCCTGGTTGATCGTCTTATGGAAGTCGCGCACAGCAGCGCGCAGACCGTCGATCTTGGCCGGGTCACCATAGCTGATCGACTGCGCCATCGAGCCGGTCGTATCGAGTACGAACATGATATCGGCGTTGCCGATCTGCAATTCGGCCATGCAGTCCACCGACAGGTCGACCGTGTCCATGGAGGTGGCAGTGCCCAGGACCTGCCCGTCATCATTATCGTCAGTGACGTAAGTGACGTTGGTGGCATCGAAGGAAGCCGGGTTGAAGTTGAAGGTGAACATGTTGCTCGCCTTCGCCTTCTCCGTAGTGCCGTAGTTACCCGTCTTGCTCATGGCACGGCGGCCCGCGAGCACACCCGCGTCGCAAGCGGACTGAAGCTGCGTCTTGGCCATGTATGCACGACTGACGTCCACGCCGCCGCCGATGAGTGCCGTCATCGGAAGCAACGAGGCAGCCGCGATCACGAGCGTATTGCCCGATCGATCTTTCGCCAGCGCGCGTAGGAAGTTGCCCCCCCGGGAACGACTGCGCATTCCATTGATCTCCATAGACTAGGCCAAGCCTGCCGGAGATAGGACGAACAGGGTTACTCTCTCGCCAAGGTTTATGGTTAACGCGCGTTAACGCCCGCAGAAATCGTAGACGTGCGATATCGGGACAGAGTTTTTACAAGCGTTAACTCTTACCCTTCATCATCGCTGTCTCGGCCTGAGTGGATTGCGGGCCGGTGTTGCG
>NCEM01000097.1:0-1224 GCA_002280725.1 Alphaproteobacteria bacterium 32-64-14 | reverse complement strand
AGGCCGCCATAAAGGTCGAACCCGCGATCGATCCAGTCACGCAGGGGATCGTCCTCGGTCAGTACCGGCGTATCCGCGACGGAGGCGGCAAAGAGGAATACGCTCAGCATGCGGTAATCGGCGTAATTGGGGCTTTCGCCGCCGAACCATTTGTTGTCGGCCAGCGTATTGCGCATCAGTTGCAGCGCCGGCGGGACGAGTGGCAGGCGATCTTCGCGGCCGACAATGATGTCTTCCATCTTGCGCCCGAACATCCGCTCGCGGCTTTCGGTGACATATTCGTGGTCCTGCGGGAGCGACCGGTCGCGATAGGACTTGATGAAGCAGGTCATCCACGGGCCGATGGCCACCTGCCACAGCCAGCTTTCCATCATGGTGGTCAGCACCCGCACGCTGGGGTCAGGGATCAGGGTCGGGCGATCGGGGTATTTCTCGTCGAGATATTCGGCGATCAGCCAGCTATCGAGCACCCATTCGCCGTCATCGACAATAGCGGGCAGGCGTTCGGTCTTGCCGCCCGTCCGCTCCATGATGCCCGTGAAACCGCCGGGGACAATGTCAATCTCGAAACCCTTGTGGGCGATGGCATATTTGGTCGCCCAGACGAAGGGGCTGATCGTGCAGCCCGGCTCGAGCTGGAGATCGTAAAGCGTAATCGTGTTGTTCTTTGCCATGCGGCCCTCTCCGTCCAACCCCGCGCCTCGATCAGGCGTCAGCGGCGCGGTTTGTGCAACCGCATTAGGACAGAGTCAACTTAGCTCAAAGGCATCCGCGCCCTTCACCTCAAGAGGAAGCGCAGGAATCCGGTACCCCTTCCATCCCCGCCTGGCAGATTTCCCACAGGGCGAGGATGATCTGGCGCACATCGTTGTCCACCAGCTTGTAATAGCGCGTCTGCGCATCGGGCCGTACTGTCACCAGCCCCAAGTCGCGGAACTTGGCGAGGTGCTGCGAGACGGCGGACTGGGACATGCCGGTGAGTTCGACCAGTTCGCCGACCGTCACTTCCTCGTCCGACATGCGGCAAAGCATAAGCAGCCGGTCCGGATGCGAGAGAATCCGCAACCGGTTGGCCATTGCCTCGGAATTTTCGCGCAGCAGGTCCAAGGGCATCAGAGTCTTCACTCGTCTCCGGTGGCAGGCAACCCGTCATCGCGCAAGACGATATAGATGGCGGGAATGACCAGCACCGTGAGCGCGGTGGAGGAAGCAAGGCCGAAGAGC
>NCEM01000050.1 GCA_002280725.1 Alphaproteobacteria bacterium 32-64-14 | reverse complement strand
TCCGCCTGCTGTCCGCGCGTGACGCCGATCCGCTCGGACTCGCAGCCCATGGTTCGACGGACGCCGCGCTCCGCACGGCTGCTCACCATGAGGCGGTGGATGTGTCCCGCAAAGGCAGCCCAATAGCGCTCATGGTGAGCAGCACGCAAAGCGTGCGTCCGTCGAGCCACGAGCGCGTGCTCACAGACGCCAGCCGCAACGCGGCCAGCGCCAGAGCCCCACCCGTCTTCCATGCCATCCCAAATCAACCACCCCGCCTCGCAGCCACCTGCGAGGCCGCGACCCCTTATTCCACGCCCATCCGCCCGAATCGCGGCAGTCTCCCCTCATGGCCACGCGCCCGGATTTCCTCGAATTCTTCGCTGGCGGCGGCATGGCGCGCGTCGGTCTCGCAGGCATGTTCGACTGCGCCTTCGCCAACGACATCGACCCGATGAAGTGCGACGCCTACCGCGCCAACGCCCCCGGCCACGAAATTGCGCAGGGCGACATCTGGAACCTCCGCCCCGCCGACATTCCCGCCGCCAGCCTCGCCTGGGCCAGCTTCCCCTGTCAGGATCTCTCGCTCGCAGGCGGGCGGCGCGGCCTCAACGCCCCGCGCTCGGGCGCCTTCTGGGGCTTCTGGAATCTTATCGAAGGGATGGGCATCGAGAAAAAGGGCGAGAAGGCCCCGAAGACCATCGTGATCGAAAACGTCGCCGGCCTGCTCTCGTCTCACGGCGGCCGCGACCTTCAGACCCTCATCACCACCATGGCCGACGCCGGCTATCGCGTCGGCGCGATGCTGATCGACGCCGCGCTGTTCTCGCCGCAGTCTCGCCAAAGGCTCTTCATCATCGCGCACAAGGGCAAGCTCCCGCCCGGCCTCGTGTCGGATCAGCCCGACGACACGTTCCATCCGCCAGCCCTGCGCGCCGCCGTCGCCGCCCTGCCGGATCAGACGCACATGGCGTGGGTCTGGTGGCGCCTGCCGCATCCGCCGCGCCGCAACGCCGATCTCGTGTCCCTGCTCGATCGTAATCCGCCCGAGAGCGCGTGGCGCTCCGACGCAGATGCGAAACATCTCCTCTCGCAAATGGCGCCGCTGCATCGCCAGCGTGTCGAAGCCGCGCTTGCAAATCCCAACTGGAACGCCGGCGCCGTCTACCGCCGCATCCGCATCGAGAACGGCAAGCGCATCCAGCGCGCAGAGATCCGCTACGACGGCCTCGCCGGCTGCCTGCGCACGCCTGCGGGCGGTTCGTCGAAACAGCTCCTCATCGTCACCGAGAATGGCCGCATCCGCCTGCGCGCCGTGCTCGCACGCGAAGCCGCCCGCCTCATGGGCCTGCCTGAAACCTACGTGCTCCCCAAGGCCGAAACCAACGCGCTCAAGGTGATGGGCGATGGCGTCTCCGTCCCCGTCGTCCGCTGGCTCGGCGAAAATCTGTTGGCGCCGCTCGCTGGCGCAAAGGGCGCGAAAGCGGCCGCATAAAGCCTGCGGCCAAAGCGCCGCCGGGATATCCTGAAGCTGTAATCAGGCCTACATTCTTCCCCATCCTGGGAGGATCTCCATGGACGACCGCCAGCGCGATCTCGACCGCCGCATCCGCCGCGCCCAGCGGCAGGAATTCTTCCGCAACCTCTGGGAAGCCCGGATGATCATCGGCGGCGGCGTCGTGATGCTCTCCGCCCTCGTCTTCGGCACGATGTACAACGCGACCGAGCCCACGCTCGACAAGACCGTCCTCGCCCACCTCGTCAACGAAGGCGGCGTTGTCACCACGCGCAAGGGCACGCAATACCATCACGAGACTGTCGCGCTCGATAACGGCACGACCGTCATCCTCGACATCCCCGGCAGCGACCCCGTGCGCAAGGACGCCGCCATGAAGGTCGAGATCTACCGCAAGGACTGGGGCCCGCTGCATCAGGTCACCTACAAATTCGCCGGCTACGACGAAGCGGCAAAGGCTTCCTGAGCCCCACGCGATGACCGACGTCTTCAACCCCGCGCAGCGCTCCGCCGTGATGCGCGCGGTGAAGTCGAAAGACACCGCGCCCGAACTCGCCGTCCGCCGCGCGGCCCACGCGCTCGGCCTGCGCTTCCGCCTCCATCGCGCGGACCTTCCCGGCAAGCCCGATCTCGTCTTCCCCGCGCGCCGCATCGCCCTCTTCGTCCACGGTTGCTTCTGGCATGGCCATGACTGCCCGCGCGGCGCCCGCATGCCGCAAACCAACCGCGCCTACTGGCAAGCCAAGATCGCCCGCAACATGGCCCGCGACTCACTCAGCTCAGCCGCGCTGAAGAAGCTGGGCTGGACCCCGCGCACGCTATGGGAATGCGAAACCCGCGATCCCGCCGCCCTGTCGCGCCGGATCGCCCGGCTTCTGGCGGTTTCCCGCAAAACTTGACCCGGCCCCTCTCCGCTCCCATCCTCTCTGCGGGAGGCTGGAAATCACAATGCTGCATCCATCCACGCAACAGCTCATTCGCAAGCTGTGCGAACTCACCGACGCTGGCCACATCGCGTGGAAGGAAGGCGAGCGGCAATGCTCGCTGTTCGAGACCGAAGGCTATGTCGTCGAGATCGAGGCCGAGCCCGCCACGCTGCGCCTCCTGCGCGGCGACGGCCGTGAGCTTGAGCGCGCCGACACGTCAGACCTGGCCGCCACAGCCTGGCCCGATGGCCAGGGCACCTACGCCACGCACGTCGCCACCATGGCCACCAAGGCCCACAGGATCGCGCGCGGCGCCGAAGCCGCGATTGCCCGCATCCTCACCTCGCTCTCGTCCCCGCCGAAGCAGGACGCTCCGCCGGCGCCAGCGGCTGCTCCCCCGCCGCCTCACGCCGCGCCCCCGCTCGAGCCTCCGAAAGCCGAAGCGCCCAAGCCCGTGCCGCCGCCAACTGCCGTCGCCTCCGCAGCGCTCGCCCCCGTCGCGACCGCGCCAAAGCCCGCGCCGGACATCTCCCCATCGGCCTTCGGCGCAGTGGAAAGTTTCGCCCGGCCTGACGCCGCAGCGCCACCCGCGCCGCGCCCCGCGCCAGCCCCTACACCGCCCGCATCGCCGCCGCCCATGCTGATCAGGGGATTCAGCGCGCGCACCGTCCAGACACCGGAACCCATGCACAATCTGTCACGCGCGCTGCCGCCCGCGCCCAAGCCGCCGGAGCAGAAGCCCGCACAAGGCCTGTCGATCTACAAACCCTGGAATTGAAGGCGCGCCTGCGGCTCTAGAACTTGCAGGACCGATCCAGCATGCGGCCAAGCACCTGCTCGCCCGAGCGGACTTCGGTGGCCTCCGTACAAGGCGCGCTCGTCGCAACGCCTTCGCGGACGAACCGCATGCGGTTCATCCACGGCGCCTGTGCACCCACCTCGATCGGGTCGAGATACTGGATGCTGCCGGACGCTGTCTCCGCGCCGCATTCGTAGATCGTTCCATTGCGCGCGCGCATGGCGACCGATGTCATCGCGCCATCCTGCCGGGGCGCAACGCCCGTGACGAGCGCCGGCTGGGCCAGCTTGGCCAGGCAAGCATCAACCGACGCCACGCCGCTCACAACCGCATTGGCCTCCGGCGACGTCGCCACGCCCGCCGCCGGCGCCGCGAAGGCGCAGCCCACAAACGTCACATCGTCATAAGTCACTTCAGCCGCAACATCGCTCGACTGTCCGCCCGTCTGGCAGGCTTCGCTGCGGATCACGATCTTCATCGGCCCCGCCTGGAAAACATCCGCGCCGCCCTCCTTCACGGGGGGCGTCATCGGCTCCTCGATCGCACGCAGGGCCGACCGCTTGAACAGAAACCAGCCATCGACAATGTCGAGCCGCCAGGCCGGCTCATCGCCCGCGCCATAAAAGGGCGGCTGCATCACCCAGCCCGTGCTGTCGAGCGGACCGGAAGGCCCGGTCACCATCGTGACGCCCGCAGCGCCCTGGGACGATCCGCCAGCCTGCATCGCGGAAGGCTCGCCCGATGCGGCGCCGCCCGCGCCCGCTGCCGGCGCATTCGCGCCCTGATCGCCGCACGCAACGGCCAGCAACGCCGCGCCAAACGCTGCGGCCCGCAGGGCCACCGCGGCAACACTGGCAGATCCTCCGAGCCGTCCCGGCATTCGAAACCCCACACGAGGGCAGACGCGAAAGGTCGCGTCCATCAATCACTGAGTCTGGTGAGCCTAGCACTTTCGCAAGCGCTTACGAGCCCTCCCCCAAGCCCGGCCCGCTCGGGACGCCAATCCGGCAAGCGCCTGAATTGCCTCTGTTTTCCTCAAGAGACCAGTTGCTCACAGCTCACAAGCCGGAGGCATCCACTAGGCCGTCAGGCCACCACCAGCCGGAAATCGCGCCGCGCCAGCCGCACGGGGATTCGCAGCTCTACGAGATCACGCCCGCCAATCGCCTCCAGCAGCCGCTCCGCCGCCGCCCGCTCCGCACCGCCAAGCGACTGGAAATGATCCTGCACCCGCTGCAATCGCCACAGCGGGAAAGAGAACATGCTGCGCTGACCCCACCGTCCGCCAATCGTGAACTCGTGCGTGCCAAGCGATCGCTTGATCCGCGCGCCCGTGGGCTGCGCCACGCTCCACGCTTCAAGCGCCCGCGCAGTGTCTGCGAGAACGGGAAGCTGCTCACTGATTTGGCGCTTGAGGATCGGCAGAAGCGTCGCCGGAACCTCGTCGCCCGCCAGCAGCTCGCCCTCGCCCGCCTTCGCTGCATCCATGCGTTCGATCCAGCTCACCACCATAGGCGCAAGCCGTTTCATGTGCGCAGCGGATTCAGGATCGCGGAACAGCACCGCGCTCAGCACGCCGTACAGTGCGAAGTCCGCAAGCGACGGCCTGCCGCCCAGCACGAAGGGATGGCGTCTCAGATGCTCCGAGAAATCACCCAGAAAGCCTTCATAGTGGGCCTCAATCCCCGACGCGGTGTCCTCGCTCGCGCCAAACCGCGACGCCGACTGCCGCGCCGGCGCGGCAAGCACTTCGCCAACCGCCATCTGTTCATCGGGCGACGCATGCGGCGCCGATACGCGCCCGAACTCGCTCACCATCCAGGCATCATTGTAGGTCCAGCGATAATGCATGCCCACGATCACCAGCCACTCGTCGGCATAGAGCTCGAGCAGCAGCGACACGAGCTCCTGCAATGGCGTCTGCGGATGAACCGACGGCCCCGGCGCAATCCCATCGACATGGTCGATGATCTCGGCGCTATCCTGGATGACATTGCCCTCAGGCGTCTGCAGCACGGGGATCACCGCATAGCCGATGCGCGGCTCGATGATGTCACGATAGACTTCCGGCGTCGCATCGCGATCTTCAAAAGCTACGCGCTTCCAGCGCAGACATGCGCGGGCTTTGGCCGAGAACTGGCTCGCTTCCGCTCCGATGAGAACGTATCCCATCCACCTGCCCGACATTTTCGCGAACCATCCCAGCCCGATACAGTTCGCGATATACGTGAGTGTGCCCCAAAAGCCGCAATCGTGGAATTGTTCACGGCGTGAATAATGCGTTGCTCCACAAAAACCGCAGGGGTCGCTTGGTGTTGTCCCTCATTGTGAACGCGCAATGAATCAATCAGGGCGCAACCGATCCGTTTGCGTCGCGTTTGTGCCGCGTTAGCCGCCGATGTAACTCGGCGCGACCCGGCGTGTTCGTCGATTCGGGCTGCACGCATTTGGACTGCGCACTTCGGTCTGCACACCGTGGACTGCACTCAGGGAGATTTCGATGAAACGTATTCTGGTTCTCGCGGCCTCGGCCCTTGCCGTGACCGCCTGCGCGACCGACCCGCTCACAGGTCAGTCGATCTGGGGCAACACAGGCCGCGGCGCCGCCATCGGCGCGATCGTCGGCGGTATCGGCGGCGTGTTCGCCGGCGGCAATGACGGCCGCAACGCCGCTGTTGGCGCAGCTGTCGGCGCGCTCGCAGGCGCCAGCATCGGCCGCTACATGGACGGCCAGGAAGAAGACATGAAACGCCGCACGATGGAAAGCGGCATCGGCCTGCAGCGCGTCGGCGACACGATCGAGCTGGTCATGCCGGCGGACATCACTTTCTCGCAAGGCTCGGCTTCGCTCTCGCCCAGCTTCACGCCGTGGCTCGACAAGGTTGCTGAGTCGCTGAACCAGTATCCCCAAACCACGATCGACATCGTCGGCCACGCCTCGACCGAAGGCGCGGAAGACACCAACCTTCAGCTGTCGCTCAACCGCGCCAACGCGGTGCGCGGCTACCTGCAAGGCAAGGGCGTGCTGAGTCAGCGCATGGCCACCGGCGGCGCCGGCGAGCTTCAGCCGCTGGTCTCCCCGGACAACACGGAAGCCAAACGCTCGCAGAACCGCCGCGTCCAGGTCGTGCTGCGTCCGGTCACGCAGTCGTAGTTTCCAAGACCAGACAGAACTGGGAAGGGCGCTCTCACGAGCGCCCTTTTCGTTTGGCTTGACCCGTTGCCTAGTCCAGCTTCGTGAAGCCCACGACCTGCTCGCTCAGAACCTGATCGATAACAGCCGCGATCTTGTCGAGGCCCGAAGCTGATGCTCCGCTGACCTTGTAGTCGAGCGTGATCGCCGTCTTGCCCGCCGCGCCGTCCGACAGCGTGAGCGTCAACGCGCCCGAAACGCCAAGGCCCTGCAGCGGACCAAGCGCAGTGCTCACCCGCAGCACGGACATCGGCATCACCATCACCACACGGCCATGCTCAACCTCGCCGCCGGCCCACAGCTCGCACCAGCAGCCGCCCGCCATCGCATCCAGCTTCACGTTCGCAGCATCGCCGGAATAGGTATGCCCGCCATTCCACCACAGCCCGATTTCCAGCAACCGCGCCCACGCAGCATCGCGATCCAGCGCCACCTCGCCCTTGATCTGGATAACGATGGCGTCGGGCGCCTTGACCTTCACCTCGGCCAGCGCAGGTGCGGCCATCGACGCGCCAACCGCCATCACGGCGAACAACCTGCGCAGCATCCCGAAGCTCCTCACCTGTCTGAGCCCTGAGGTTGCGCCCGTCGCGGCCCGCCCGTCAACGATCACAGGCGCCCCCTTCCCGATCCGCCAGGTTTGGCTAATCTGCGGCTCGGATCTGTACTGGGGGGATCGATGTTTCGCAGGTTTGTCATCGCAATTGCCGTTGTTGTCCTCGCGGCCGGCAGCGCCATCGCCAAACCGCCGCCGGAAGCCTTTGGCGACATGCCGGCCGTCCGCTCGCCCGATATCTCGCCGGATGGAAAATACGTCGCCTACATCAGCCGCGTGAATGGCGTGGATTTTCTGGCGAACTATGAGATCGCCACCGGCCGCAACGAAGCCCTGATCCAGCTGCCCGACGTAAAGGCCAACGGCGCCTACTGGGTCGGCTCGAACTACATCATCCTGCGCGCGTCCAAGATGATGTCGAACGCGGGCGTCACGCGGCGCTACGAAGATACCGCTGCCTTTGCGTACAACATCACGACGAAGAAGATCGTTCAGCTGCTCGTCGCCACACAGGGACTCTATCCCTACCAGGCCGGACTTGGCCGCATCGTCGGCATCGACCCCGGCGGGCAGCACGTCTACATGCCCGCCTACATGGACAAGACCGGCGCCGACCCGACGCTGGATCTGGTGAAGGTCAGTCTTGAGACGGGCCGGGGTGTGCGCCTGAGCGGCGGCCAGGGCTCAAGCTCGACCATGGGCTGGGTGATGGACAGTAAGGCTAACATCATCGCCCGCGTCGACTTCAGCGAGAAGCAGAGCCTCTATCAGATCCGCGCCTACGATCCCGGTGGCGGCGACCGCGTGATCTACACGGAGAACACCAAGCAGCCATCCTTGATCCCGACCGGATTTGCCGAGCGTGACGGCGCGCTCGTCGCGCTGAAGTCCGCGGGCGAGTTTCCGCAGATGTTCGAAATCTCGCTCAAGGATGGCGCCCTCACCGGCCCGCTCAAGACGCGCGAAGGCGTTGAGCTTGCAGGCGTCATCAACGACGAGAACAGGGTGGTGATGGGTGTCGCCTATTCCGGCATGTACCCCAGCTACGATTTCTTCGACGAAACACTGAACCGCGAAGTGAAGGCCGCCATCGGCGCAATGCCGGATGCAGCCGTATCGCTCGCCTCGTGGACCGACGACTGGTCGAAGGTCCTGCTCTACGCCGAAGGCGGCGCGCAGCCGCCGCGCTACATGCTGTATGACCGCCCGGCGCGGAAGCTCTCGCAGATCGCGCGCGCACGCCCGGATATCAAGCCCGAGGAAATCGCGGAAGTTGTCACCGTGGAATACAAGGCGCGCGATGGCCTCACCATCCCGACACTGGTCACCTGGCCAGTCGGCGTGCCGGCGGACAAACGCACCAACCTCCCCATGATCGTGATGCCGCACGGCGGACCGGAGTCCTACGACTCCGTCGGCTTCGACTGGCTCGCACAATTCCTCGCAAATGAAGGCTTCGTCGTTCTGCAGCCCAACTTCCGCGGCTCCGGCGGGTTCGGCACAGCCTTCGCCGAAGCTGGCTACGGCCAGTGGGGCCGCAAGATGCAGGATGATGTGACCGATGGCGCGCAGGCGCTCATCAAGATGGGATGGGCCGATCCCAACCGCACCTGCATCCTCGGCTGGAGCTATGGGGGATACGCCGCCCTCGCCGGCGGCGCGCTGACGCCCGACCTCTACAGGTGCGTCGTCGCCATCGCAGGGGTGTCTGACCTCAAGACCATGCTCGGCCACGAGAAGCGGGAACACGGCGCCGACTCCAGCACGTACGATTACTGGGAGAGCGTCATCGGCGATCCCGACAAGGACGCTGCCGCAATCGAGGCCGTGTCGCCCTATCGGCTTGCCGCGAACTTCAAGGCGCCCGTGCTGCTCATCCACGGCTCGGACGATCTCGTCGTCCCCGAGCGGCATAGCGAGCTGATGGAGCAGGCGCTACGCGCCGCCAATAAGCCGGTTACCTACCTGCGGATCGGCAAGGACGACCACAGCCTCGTCGCCCCGGAAAGCCGCAGCCGCGCGCTCAACGAGATCGCGAGTTTCCTGAAGACGCATATCGGGAAGTAGCATGGCGACAAGGAGGAGACTCTGGCGAGTTGCCTGCTGCGCTGCGCTCTCCGCTGCAGCGTCAGCAATTGCATCGGCGCAAATTCCACTCACGCAGGTCGAAGGCTCCCGCTTCGAATGCGGGGGCGGCAATATTGCCGCCTGCGTCGACGGCTGGGAGAAACGGCTGATCGACGCGCATCCAGGTGAGATTCGCCGCACGGCTGACGGATGGCTGTCGGTTAAGCTCGCAGACGGCAACTGGACCGAAGTGGGCGATGAATGCCCGACTTGTCACTTTGCGATGGACCTACTGCAGGATGACAGGTTCCTCGCGATTATCGCGTTCGGCGAAGAGAACATCTATTGGCAACTGCTTGACCGGAGAACAGGCAGGCTTACCGATCTCGAAGGCTATCCCTTGTTCTCGCCAGACGGTCAGAAGATCGCGATTGGCGAACGGGACGAGATGAACGCCAACGCGCTGGACATCTACGACCTGACCGACGCAGGCCCAGTCCGCGTATTCCGCGGCATCCTCCCCACCGAGGACTGGGCGCCCCAGCAGTTGTGCTGGGTCAGCAACACCATCGTCGGCTATGAACGAGCTAAGACCGACGCACCCTACGACAAGCCGGGGGCGCCAGAGGCTCTGGTGTTTCGAGACGGAAAATGGAGCATCCAGCCCGGCAAGGCCGGATGCTCACTGACTTCCTAGGCAGCCGCCGCCTTCTGGTCCTTAGGCGGGAAGCGCGAGTAGAAGGTCTGGCCCTTGGCGGCCATCTCGCGCAGCAGGGCGTTCGGGCGGAAGCGCTCGCCGTGCTTCTCGGCCAGTGCATCGCACTCTTCGACGAATTTCTTGATCCCGACCTTCAGGTCCATGAACGAGCACACGCCGCCCGTGTAGGGCGCAAAGCCCCAGGCGAGGATCGAGCCGATGTCCGCATCGCGCGCATCCAGGATCACGCCCTCCTCGAAGCAGCGCGCGACCTCGACGCACTGGCGATAGAGGAAGCGCTTGGTCAGCTCTTCCTTCAGTGCGGGCGGGCACTCCTTCACCTTGATGTCGATCTTCTGCGAGATGTCCGGATAGAGACGCGAGGGTTTGCCGGCTTCGTTGTAGTCGTAGAAGCCCTTGCCCGCCTTGCGGCCCACGCGGCCCTGCGCTTCCACAATCCACGCGACCAGATCACCCACCGGGTTCTGCTCATACGAGCGGCCTGCGGCCTTGGCGCTCTCGCGGCCGATCTTCAGCATCGTGTCGATACCCACCGAGTCAGACACTTCCAGCGCGCCCATCGGCATGCCCGCCATCCGGCCGACATTCTCGATGATCGCCGGCGCGATGCCTTCGGCCAGCATCGTCATGCCTTCTTCCGGATACGTGCCGAACACGCGGCTGGTGTAGAAGCCGCGGAAATCGTTCACGGCCACCGGCGTCTTCTTGATCTTCAGCACATAGTCCATCGTCTTGGCGAGCGTCTCCTGGGTCGTCTCCTTGCCCATGATGATCTCGACAAGGCCCATCCGCTCGACCGGCGAGAAGAAGTGGATGCCGATGAAATTAGCCGGGCGTTTCGATGCCTTGGCGAGGCCCGTGATTGGCAGCGTGGAGGTGTTGGTGCCCATAACGGAAGTCTCGCCGAGATGCTCCTCGATCTGCGCCGTCACCTTGGCTTTCAGCTCGACATTCTCGAACACAGCCTCAACGACAATGTCCGCGCCCTTTACCAGCGAATAGTCGTTAGACGGCGTGATCAGCGCGAGCAGCGCCTCGCCCTTCTCCTTCGACAGCTTGCCGCGCGACACGTCCTTCTCGACGATGCGCTGCGAGTAGGCCTTGCCCTTGTCAGCTGACTCCTGGCTCACATCGAGCAGGATGGTCGGGATGCCGGCCTTCGCCTGCACATAGGCAATGCCCGCGCCCATCAGGCCGGCGCCGACGACAACCGCCTTCTTGATCTCGAACTTCGGGAAGCCCGCCGGGCGCGATGCGCCTTTCGACAGGTCCTGCATCGACAGGAACAGCGAGCGGATCATGCCCTTCGCTTCGGGCGTCATCAGCGTTTTGACGAAGTAGCGGCTCTCGATCCGCAGGCCCGCATCGATCGGAACAGACAGGCCTTCATAGACGGCGGAGAGAATGTGCTTCTGCGCCGGGTAGTTGCCCCACGTCTGCTTGGCCAGCATCGCCGAGCCGAACGTGAACACCGTCGAGCCCTGTTGCGAGTTCGGGTTGCCGCCAGGCACCTTGTACTTGGCGTCGTCCCAAGGCTGCTTGGCGTTCGGGTTCGCTTTCACCCACGCCTTCGCCTTGCCAACCAGTTCAGCGGTCGGCGCGGTTTCGTGGATGACGCCGAGCGACTTGGCCTGATCCGCCGTCATGCTCTCGCCCTGCAGCAGGAACGGTGCGGCGGCTTGGGCGCCAATGAGACGCGGCAGACGCTGCGTGCCGCCGCCGCCAGGCAGCAGGCCGACCTTCGCTTCCGGCAGGCCGAGCTGCAGTTTCGGATTGTCGTTGGACGCGATGCGATAATGGCAGGCCAGCGTCACTTCGAGACCGCCGCCAAGCGCCAGCCCGTTGATCGCCGCCGCAACCGGCTTCTTGCAGGTCTCAAGACCACGCAGGATCTTGTTCATCGCGAACGAGCGCTCGAACGCCGCCTTGAGGCCCGCTTCCGGATCGCCCTTGTCGCCGCCGCCGCCCGAACCGCCGCCGAGTTCGCCAAGGTCCGCGCCCGCGCAGAAGCCGCTGGTCTTGCCTGAGGTGATCACCAGGCCCTTGATCGTCGCATTGGTCGCGACTTCCTGTGCGATGGCCGCAAGGTCCGCGATGGCCTTGCCCGTCAGCGTGTTCATCGAACGGCCCGGCACATCGAACGTGGCGAGCGCGATGCCATCCGCGTCGACATCGAAGCTGAAGGTTTCGAGGTTCATGTCATTTGCCTTCGTTGGCCCGGTCAGGGGCTTGTTTTGAGTCTGCCGGGTCGGACGGAGAAGCGTCGCGGCCCTTCTTGATGTTGTCGGTCGCGAACAGGGCGAGCACGCCGCCCATGATCAGCGTGATCGGAACCGAGATCGCCAGCGCGCTGCCGAGATCCCGCAAAGCCTGGCTCAGGAACAGCGTGAGGCCGACGCCCGTAAGGAGCGAGACGGCAATTGCGCTGATCTTGGCCTCACTGATCACATCACACCCGCTCGATCACCATCGCCGTGCCCATGCCCGCGCCAACGCACAGCGTGACGAGAGCAGTTGTCTTGTCCGAACGCTCAAGCTCGTCGAGCACCGTGCCGAGGATCATGCCGCCGGTCGCGCCGAGCGGGTGGCCCATCGCGATGGCGCCGCCGTTCACGTTCATCTTCTCGTGCGGGATATCCAGCGCCTGCATCATGCGCAGCACAACCGAGGCGAAGGCTTCGTTGAGTTCGTAGAGATCGATGTCCTTGGCGTTCATGCCGAGCTTCTTCAGAAGCTTCTCAGTCACCAGCGCAGGGCCGGTCAGCATGATCGAAGGCTCCGAGCCGATCGAGGCGAAGCCCTTGATGCGCGCGCGCGGCTTCAGGCCGGCCGCGTCGCCCGTAACCTTGTTGCCGATCAGAACAGCGGATGCGCCATCCACGATGCCCGACGAGTTGCCGGCGTGGTGCACGTGGTTGATCTTCTCGATCTCGGGGTAGCGCTGCTTCACGACGTCATCGAACGCCATCACGCCCATCTGCTCGAACGACGGGTTCAGCGCCGCGAGCGTCTGCATCGTCGTGTCGCCGCGCACCGTCTCGTCATGATTGAGGATCGTGACGCCAAGCTGGTCCTTCACGCCAACAACCGATTTCGAGAAGCGGCCTTCCTTCCAGGCGCGCGCTGCGCGCTTCTGGCTCTCAACCGCGTACGCATCCACGTCATCGCGCGAGAAGCCGTACTTCGTGGCGATCAGGTCCGCGCCGATGCCCTGCGGAGCAAAGTAGGACTTCATCGCGATCTCGGGGTTCGAGGCCCACGCGCCGCCGTTCGATCCCATCGGCACGCGGCTCATGGCTTCAACGCCGCCGCCGATCGCCATGTCGGCCTCGCCGGTCATGACCTTCGCCGCCGCGATGTTGCACGCCTCAAGGCCCGAGGCGCAGAAGCGGTCGACCTGCACGCCCGCCGTCGTCTCGGCGTAGTCGGCGTTCAGCACGGCGATGCGCGCGATGTCCGAACCCTGCTCGCCGATCGGCGTGACGCACCCGAAGATCACATCGTCCACCTTCGACGTATCGAGGTTGTTGCGCTCCTTGATGGCCTTCAGCGCCTGCGTGGCGAGCTGCAGCGAGGTGATCTCGTGCAAGCTGCCGGTGTTCTTGCCCTTGCCGCGCGGCGTGCGGACGGCGTCGTAAATGAAAGCTTCGGCCATGGGGGCCTCCTCTGAAGTCAGACCCCGCGAGGGGCCGTAAATGGTCTCAGAATGCGTCGGCTGGCAGGGCCATCACGGACCCCGCGCCTGTCTTTACCTTTGCGAGATGTGACGTAGCGTCAGGCAAGACCCGTTCAAAGAAATAGCGGGCAGTAGCAAGCTTCTCCTCATAGAAGCGGTCGCCGGTATGTTTCTGGGCAAGCGCTGCCTTCGCCATCTTCGCCCACATGAACGCGAACGCGGTCAGGCCGAACAGCTGCAGGTAGTCATGGCTTGATGCGCCAGCGTTGTCGAAATTCGACATGCCATTCTGCATCAGCCACATCGTGGCTTCCTTCAGCTGGCCCGTGGCGAGGGTCACGCCCTCCACATACGGCTTGAGATCCTTGTCGCCTTCATTGCTCGAGACGAACTCCTCGAGGTCGTTGAAGAAGCCGAACACCGCCCGCCCGCCATTGGCCGCCAGCTTGCGGCCGACAAGGTCGAGCGCCTGGATGCCGTTGGTGCCTTCGTAAATCAGCGCGATCCGTGCATCGCGCACGAACTGCTCGATGCCCTGGTCGCGCGTGTAACCCGTGCCGCCATGCAACTGCAGCGCATCGGAGGCGGACTTGAACCCGCGGTCCGTCAGGAAGCCCTTCACCACCGGGGTGAGCAGCGTCATCCTGTCCTCGGCCTTCTCGCGCACGTGCTGGTCGGGCGAGACCTGCTCCAGATCGCCCTGCAACGCCGTCCAGTACACGAACGCGCGCCCGCCCTCGGTGAACGCCTTCATGTCCATCAGCATGCGGCGCACATCGGGGTGCACAATGATCGGATAGGCCCTGCATGCCAACGCCCAGCCGCGCCTCGTTCATCATCACGAACATGGTGCGCATGCCCTTGTGCGGCTCACCGACAAGATACCCCGTCGCGCCGTCATAGTTCATCACGCACGTCGCGTTGCCGTGGATGCCCATCTTCTCTTCAAGGCCGCCGCACTCGAAGGCGTTGCGCGCGCCCAGCGAGCCATCGGCGTTCACCATGAACTTGGGCACGATGAACAGCGAGATGCCCTTGATGCCTTCCGGTCCACCCTCGATGCGCGCCAGCACCAGCTGGATGATGTTCTCCGTCAGATCCTGCTCGCCGCCGGAAATCCAGATCTTCTGGCCGGTGATCTTGTAGGAGCCATCCGGCTGCGGAACGGCCTTCGTGCGGATAAGCCCCAGATCCGTGCCGCACTGGGGTTCGGTCAGGTTCATGGTGCCGGCCCATTTCCCGGTCATCATGTTGGTCAGATAGATTTTCTTCTGCTCGTCAGAGCCGCCGACAGCGATGGCTTCCGCCGCGCCGCGCGTGAGCCCCGGATACATGGAGAACGCCATGTTCGCGGACGAGCACATTTCGAGGAAGGGGATCGAGACGACGCGGGGCAGGCCCTGCCCGCCCCACTGCGGATCGGCCGAGATGGCCATCCACCCGTCTTCCGACATCTGCTTGTAGGCCGCAGGAAAACCGTCCGGCGTTTTCACCGAAGCGTCCGCGTTGCGCTTGCAGCCCTGCCTGTCGCCGATCGCGTTGATCGGCTGCAGGACTTCGCTCGCGAACACGGCGCCGCCGTCAAGGACGGCTTCCACTACGTCACGTGGCGCCTCGGAAAAGCGCGGCAGGTTCGAGTAGGCCCCGATCTCAAGCACGTCATAGAGCAGGAATTTCATGTCCTGCAGCGGCGCTTGATACTTGGGCATATGGCCGTACCTCAATCGCTTGCGCGGCCAAGGTGTGCGACCGCGATTCCGGAAGCTGGAAGCCCCGGCGTCTTACCACTGTCTGTCCTGCCGTCGAGCCTGACTTGGCGTCAGCCGTAGAGATGGGCGTCAGCTGTCGAGATGCGCCGCGTCGCCGTCGAGACCGGCCCGCGCCACGCGCTCGTATGCACGCGCAGACTGCTCCACCTCGGCGCCCGGCCCCATTTCCTGGAGCTTCTCTTCCGTCCACCGCACGCCCTTGTTGAGCGTTTCGAGAGCTGCCTCAACGTCTTCGCGTTGCTTTTCGAGGTTCCGGATCTGCTCGCGGGACTTCTTGAGCGACAGCTTGAGCTGCGCGCGATGACCTTCCAGCGTGTACAGGTCGAGGATTTCGCGGATGTCGGACAAGGAAAACCCGACGCTTTTGCCCTGAAGGATAAGTTTCAGGCGCGCCCGGTCCCGCGTCGAGTAGACCCGGTTCAGTCCATCGCGCGTCGGCGACAGTAGCCCTTTGTCTTCGTAGAACCGCAATGCTCGCGGAGTTACCTGGAACTCACGCGCAAGTTCGCTGATCGTGTACGTTTTCACTCTCTGCCTCCCGTTGGACTTTTAGCTCCGTGGGGGAGCACGGGCGGCGTCTTTGTCTTAACGCTCAGTAATACGTAGCGGCAGCTGCCCTATAGGTCAATTCTGTCGCAGGTGTCGCAGGCAGATTTCTGGGCGCCGTTCCGAAGCCCCCAGAAATCAACGTTTAACCGCCGTTAACCGTATCAATCGCAACTGGCCTATGGCGTGTTGGGAGTTAAGGCTCCTGCTGCCGGATTCGGAGCCGAGATGACCCAGGGACCCTGGAGCGTAAAGGGAATCGACCCAAAGGTTCGCGAGATCGCTCGCGAGCGCGCGCACCGTCAGGGCCAGACCCTTGGCCAATACCTGAACTCACTGCTGCTTGAAGCCGACGCCGCCCCCGTCCGTGACATCGACCTGTCCGATCCCCTGCCCCGCATGGCGGATGATTCCGACCTGCGCCGCATGTCCCAGGAGATCGACCAGCTTTCCCAGCGCCTCGAAGCCTCCACCTCACGCTCCTCGCGCGCCATTTCAGGTGTGGATAAGTCGATCCTCAGCCTCATGGGCAAGGTCGACGCCTCGGGCAAGGCCCAGCTCCACGCACTTGAGCGCGTCAGCCGCGCCCTCGGCGAAATCGAATCGACCCAGACCGCCCTGCGCAGCCGCATCGACACGATCGAATCGGAAGGTCGCAACAGCCCCACCCTGGACGGCCTCAAGACCCTCGAAGCCGCCCTCAACCGCCTCGCCGGCACGGTGCAGGACCGCTTGTCCGCCGCCGAGGATGAACAGAAGAACCTGCGCGATCTGTTCGACGAGAAGGTCACCGCCGTCGCCAGCAAGGTCGACGATGTCGCCCGCTCAGTCGACACGGTCGTCAACAATGCCGTCCGCGCCAACTCTACCGGCATCAATGGCCGCGTCGATCAGGTCGAGGAGAAGATCTCCTCCGCCGAGCGCCGCATCGAGGCCGGCATCGCCCGCATCTCCGACGCCGCCTCGCGCTTCGAACTGTTCGAGACCAAGGCCGAGCGCGCCGTGGGCGACACCACCTGGCGCATGGAACGCGCGCTGGAGTCGAATCTCACGCGCTCGCGCGCCATGTCGAAGGAAGTCCTCGACCGCGTCGAAGCCATCGAGGAAAAAACCCGCGAGGCGATGAGCGGCCTCAGCGAAGCCGTCTCCCGCATCACCGACCGCGTGACGCGCACCGAGCGCAAGACAGACACCGCCGTCGGCGTCCTCGAACGCGCCATCACCGACATCGACGACCGCACCCAGCGCGGCGGCGGCCGTGTCGCCCAGGACGAACTCGCCCAGCTTCAGCAGGTCTTCCAGAAACGCCTCGATGCGTTCGCCGAAGACATGGCCCGCCCGATCCACACGCTACGCGCCGACATGGAGCGCCGCATCGACGACGCGGTGCGCAATGGCAGCCCGGAGAAATTCGACCGCCTGGAGCGCAACTTCCGCCAGCTGCAGGACCAGATCAACGTTACCGAAGCCCGCCAGGCCGACTCGGTCGAGGCGATGAGCGCCCAGGTCGACCGCCTGTCCCGCGCCGTGGACGAGCGCCTGCGCGCCGTCGAAACACGCGGCGATGATCGCTCCATCGACGATGTGCGCCGCGAGATCGCGCGCCTTGCCGACACCATCGACGCCCGCCTGTCGGGCGTTGAAACGTCCGGCCAGAAAACGTCAGATGCGCTCCAGCGCCTCAACACTTCGGTCGACGAGCGTGTGTCCGGCCTCGAAAAGAAAAGCGCCGGCGCCATCGACGCTGTTGGCGAACAGGTCGCGCTCGTCGCCGAGCGCCTGCAGCGCCGCCACGACGAGAGCATCCAGCGCCTCACCGACCGCATCGCGGAAAGCTCGCTCGAAGCGCGTCCGCTCGACAACGCCGAAGTCGATCGCCTCGCCGACCGTCTCGACGAGCGCGTCCGCGAAAGCGAACGCCGCAGCGCCGAAGCTATCAGCCAGATCGGCGAACAGGTCGCCCGCGCGGTGGATCGCCTGCAGACGCAGAGCCAGGATTCGCTGCGCGCCTTCGAATCCCGCCTCGCCGACAGCGGCCGCTCTTACGAGACCAAACTCAACGACGTGCTGCTCGAAGTGCAGCGCCGGATGGACGAGTCCGCCGAGCAGTCCTCGGTCGCCATGGCGCCGGTCCAGAAGACGGTCTCCTCGCTCGCCCGCCGTCTCGAAAGCCTCGAAGACGGCCGCGGTGGCGCGTCTGAACTGTCGGCCGCTGTTACGCGCGACATCCCGGTCGTGTCCGACGACTTCGTCATCATCGACGATGATCCCGCCAGCGGCATCCTCGAACCGCGCGTTGCGTCTTCGGCCCTCGCAGCGCTCGAACGCGCCGATGCCGTCCCCGCCGACACCACCGATATTGTCGGCGTCGAACCGCCGCCCTTCGATCGCGGCGAGTCTGCCGACGCTCACATCTTCGGCGATGAGGCGCCTGCCGCCGCAGTTGCGCCGCCCGCCGAGCCCGGCCTGATCGCCGCCAACTCCATCGAAGACCTGATGGAACCCGGCGATGACATGTTCGCGACGCCCGCCCCGATGGCTGGCGGCTTCGTCGCCGACCTGCCGTCGGACGAAAGCCGCGAGCGCCTGTCGCCAACCTATCTCGAAGAAGCCCGCCGCGCCGCCCGTCAGGGTCGCCGCGTCATCACCGCCGACTCCGGCGGGAAGAAAGGCATCGGCAAGGGCCCGCTGATCGCCTCAGCCGTCCTCACCGTCGCCGTCGCCGGCGGCGCGGCTTTCACCGTGATGCGGGGTAAGCAGGACGCGCAGGGCGACGATTTCGCCCGTCTCGATCCGTCAGCGCCCGAAGCCCCCGCCGCAGCGGCCGGCGCCTCGGAGGCCGTGCTGTTCACCGAAGACACGGCCGACCATGCCGCCGTCGATCCGGCCGCCGACATTCTCGAACCCGCAGCGCCCGCCACGGCCCCCACGGCTGCTGCTACAGCGCCCGCGACCGGCAAACCCGCTGCTGCCGCCCCGGCTGTCGGCGCCCCGGCCATCACGCTCGATCAGGCCGTCCGCGATGGCGATCCGGTCGCCCTCCACGACTACGCGCTGGAACTCCTGCAGACCGGCGAGAAGACGCGCGGCGTGCAACTCCTGAAGGAAGCCGCCGGCCGTGGTCTCGTCATGGCCGAATATCGCCTCGCCAAGCTGTATGAGCGGGGCGAGGGCGTCCCTCGCGATATCGCCGCCGCCCGTTCCTGGACCGAGAAGGCCGCCATCGGCGGCAACCGCCTCGCCATGCACGACCTCGCCGTTTTCTACGCCGAGGGCGATGCCGGTCCGCAAAGCTATGCCGCTGCGGTAGAGTGGTTCCGAGCTGCCTCAGACCTTGGCCTCGTGGACAGCCAGTACAACCTCGCCGTCCTCTACGAGCAGGGCCTTGGCGTCAGTCAGGACAAGGCCGAAGCCGCCTTCTGGTTCGAAATCGCTGGCCGCGCCGGCGACCAGGACGCCAGCCGCCGCGCCCGCGCCATGCTGGCCGAAATGCAGCCCACCCAGGCCGAAGCCATCAAGCGCAAGGCCCGGGCGTTCAATCCCAAGCCGTCGATTGCTCGCGCCAATGGCGACTTTGGCCGCCGCGCCTGGGACATCGCCACCCCCGCCCAGGTCGCCGACGTCCAGCGCATGCTGCAACGCCTCGGTTTCGCCCCGGGAACCACCGACGGCAAGATGAGCCCCCGCACCGCCGAGGCCATCCGCCAGTTCGAGCGGGCCAACGATCTGCCGATCACCGGCGAGGCCAGCGTCTCGCTCCTCAGGCAGCTTCGCGCCGCCACACTCAGCCAGGGCGACTGAACGCTTCCTGCGGCGCAGATGCGCGCGTAGAACAGCCTAATGTTGATTCACTTGCCCATCGCACAGATCGCGGTCGACCCGCTGATCCTCGTCGCGATTGGCATGCTTGTCGGCTTTTTGTCGGGTCTGTTCGGCGTCGGCGGCGGTTTCCTGCTCACCCCCATGCTGATCTTCTACGGCATCCCGCCCGCGGTGGCTGTCTCTACCCAGGCCAACCAGGTTCTCGCCACCTCGATCGCCGGCGTCTCCAGCCACTGGCGGGACAGGCTGGTCGATACAAAGCTCGGCATGCTGATGCTGGCCGGCGGCTTTGCCGGCTCGACCATGGGCGTCGGCATCTTCACCCTGCTCAAGGTCTTCGGCCTGATCGATACCACGGTCACGGTGCTCTACATCGTGTTCCTGGGCGTCATCGGCGGCCTGATGGCGTGGGAGAGCGTTGTCGCCCTGCGCGGCACAGGCGGCGACCCAGGCCGTCGCACACGGCTGCGGGCATGGACGCGCGTGCTGCCGATGAAGCGCCGCTTCCCGCGCTCGGGCCTCTACATCTCGATCATCCCGCCCATCGCCATCGGCTTCTTCGTCGGCGTGCTCGCCGCCATCCTCGGCATCGGCGGCGGCTTCATCCTCGCGCCTGCCATGGTCTACCTGCTCGGCGTGCCAACGCGCGTCATGATCGGGACATCGCTGTTCCAGATCATCTTCCTCACCGCCTACGTCACCTTCCTGCAGGCCGCCTTCAACGGAACCGTGGATCTGATCCTCGGCCTCATGCTGATGATTGGCGGCGTCATCGGCGCGCGTTATGGCGCCATCGCCGGCCGCAGGCTCAAGGCCGCTCAGCTGCGTCTCCTGCTGGCCCTCCTCGTCCTCGGCATCGCGGGCCGCCTCGTCTACCAGCTCTATGTCGAGCCCGTGCCGGAATACCGGCTGGAGGCCGTGGGATGATCGCGCGCCTTCTCGCCCTCAGCCTTGCCCTTGCCGCCGGCAGCAGCGCCATCGCCCAGCCCGCCACCAGCGGCGATCGCCCCTTCATGCCCGCAGGCCTCGCGCAGGAAAGCATCGAAGTCACCGTCAACTTCACCGGCTCCCGCGTCGTCCTGTTCGCCAACACGCCGCAACCTGAAAACGAAACCTCGGGCCTCGCCGTCGCTCTCATCGGCCCGTCCGTTTCGCAGAAGGTGATCCGCCGCACGCCCGAGGGCGAACAGGTGATCGAGTTCGTCTCCGCCCCCAGCGTGTTCGCGGTCGGCTCGGAGCCACAGGTGGAAAGCAGCGTGCTGCCCGAAACGCTCGCCCGCCTCGGCCTCGATCCCGGCGCATCGGCGCAGCCCCGCGCCGACCTGCTCACCTCGCCCGATCTCCCCGCCTGGCGCGCCGCCTACGTCGATATCATGGAGGAGGAGGGCCTTTACGTCCGCAACGCCGCACGGATCACGCGCTTCGATGGCGGCCTCCACCGCGCCAGCATCACGCTTCCGATCAACGCCCCGCCGGGCGAATACCGCGTGCGCGCCGTCGCCTTCCGCAATGGCGAGGCGGTCGGCGAAACCGACCAGACCTTGACGCTCGCGCGCAGCGGCCTCGAAGCGACGCTGTTCGACCTCTCGCGCCAGCACGGCCTGGTCTACGGATTCATCGCCGTGCTGCTCGGCGTATTCGTCGGCGGCATCGGCGCATGGTTCGGGCGAAAGTCGTAGGCTAAGCTGCAAACCCGCGCCTGTTGACGGTCAGGCTCGCGCGATCCGGCGCAAGCCGATCCATGCCCGACAGATAAACCCCATCGCGTCCCAACACTGCAGCGATCATCCCTTCGCCAAACAATGGCGCGAACGCGCGATCCAGCACATTCAGCCCGCCGGTCAGCGCGCCATACGCCGGCATCACCAGCCGCTCACCATCCGTCGCAAAGCAACGCGCCCGCACGCTGCGCCCGCTTCGCCCGACAACCCGCGCGCACGGATGCAGGTGCCCTGCAATCTCGCCCGACGCGGCTTCAGCCGACGGCTCATGGCGCAATGTCAGCGCCCCCAGCTTCAACTCGAACACAGCGCGCCCGCCTAGATCCTCCGGCGGCTTGGGATCGTGGTTGCCCTCGATCCACACCCAGTCATGCACCGCCGTCATCGCGCGCACCGCAGCCACATCCTCCCCCGCCATGCGCGGGCGTGACTGCCTGTCGTGAAAGCTGTCGCCAAGACTCACCACAGTGGTCGGCTTCAGTTCCTCCAGCAGAGCCCCCAGACGCCGCAGGGTCGCCCGCGTGTCATACGGCGGCAGCATCTGCCCGCGCGCCGCATAGGACGACGCCTTCTCGAGGTGCAGGTCGGAAACGACCAGTACGCTACCGGCGCGCCACCACAGGCCGCCGCACGGGTGCAGCGCCACCTCTTCCCCCGCCAGTTCCATCTGGAGAAAGCGCGTCCGCCCGGTTTCCGTATACGTCATCGACATCGGTGCGACCGTGACCACCGCCGGACGCTCCGTCAACCACGCTTGGCTGGCCACGCAGAGTTCAACGCACATCCGCTTCCGTCTCTGCAGGATTTGGGAGACTATCAGCCGTCAGGGAAACAAACCCATGTTCAGTCTCATCAAGCTTTCCGGTCTCGGCATCGCCGCCATCGTTCTCACGGCCTGCTCCGCAACCCCCACGGTCACCAAGGAGCGCATGACGCTCGGCGAGGCCGGTATCGAAGGCATGGAGTGCCGGAGAGAAAAAGCCCCGGACACCAACATCCCGCGCACCATCTGCGCCTCGCCGGAAGCCTGGGCGGTGTTCGACGACAAGCGCCGCCGCGAGACCGACGCGCTGCTGGCCGAGGGCCGCAAATACTCCAACGTCGGACGCTACAATCGCGACTGATCCCGCAGGATCGTTTGCTCACGCACAGTTCGTTTGCCTACGATTTCCAGCTCGCCTATCTCTAGGCGCAAGGAAACGTGTCGGGTCGGGGAAACGTCCATGCGCTATCTGGTTGTCGCCATCTCTGGCGTTTTGATGCTCAGCGGATGCGCCAGCCTGCTGACCCCGTCAGGCAGCGCCGCCACGCGCTGGGCCAATCTCGAAAAGGCCCGGGCCGCCAAGGCGGTCGGCGCGCAAAGCAACCAGATCTGCAAGACCATGTCGGTGATGGGCTCGAACTTCCCGCAGAAGGTGTGCTCCACGCAGGACGAGTGGGACCAGTTCAACGAAGAACAGCGCCAGTCAGTCGACCTGTTCGACAGCGCGCGCCGCGCCGGCAACACCGACAGCGAGTTCGAAGGCAACTAGCTCATCGCATCGCGAACCAGATCGTCCTCCGCCTCGCGCAGGATCGCCTCGGCTGCGTCCCCCGAGAACACCGGCTCCTTGCCGATCTCGAGCATCACCGGCACGGCGAACGGCGAAATCTGTTCCAGGCTCGCGTGCACGATGCGTCCCTTGATGCGCTTCAGCGCCTCGCCCAGCCGCCGGATATCCAGCAGCCCTTCGCCGGCATCCTGCCGCGCCGCCTTCAGCAACAGGTGATCCGGCTCATGTGAGCGCAGCACGTCGTAGATAAGGTCGGTGGAGAACGTGATCTCGCGCCCGGATCGCTCATGCTTCGGCATCCGCCGCTCGATCAGCCCGGCGATCAGCGCGTTGTTGCGGAAGGTCCGCTTCATCAGCGCGCTCTCCTCCAGCCACACATCGAGATCGTCGCCCAGCATGTCCTCATGGAACAACGAGGCCATGTCCTCGCCGCGCATGTCCTCCGCCGCCCAGATCGACAGCGCATATTCCGACGCCACGAACCCCAGCGGCTTCAGCCCCGTCCGCTCCAGCCGCCGCGTCAGCAGCATGCCCAGCGTCTGGTGCGCCAGCCGCCCCTCGAACGGATAGCAGACGAGATAGTGGCGCTCGCCACGCGGAAATGTCTCGATCAGCAGCTGATCCGCCGCCGGGATGATCGACTTGCGCTCCTGCACCTCGATCCAGTCGCGCACTTGGGCCGGCAGCGTGTGCCAGTTCGCGCGATCATGCAGGATGCTGCGCACCCGGTTCGCCAGAAACGTCGTCAGCGGAAACTTACCGCCATTGTAGCTCGGGATCGCCGGATCAGGATCGAACGTCTTGGTCACCAGCGCGTCCGTGTCCGATATCCCCTCGAAGCGCAGAACCTCGCCGGCAAACAGGAATGTGTCGCCCGGCGTCAGCATCTCGAAGAAGTATTCCTCCATCTCGCCCAACTTGCGCCCGGCCCGCATCAGGCGCTTCGTCTCGGCCGACCCCGGCGGCTGTCCCTTCATGAATGACACCTGACGCACGCTGATCATCGGGTTCTCGATGATCGTGCCGACATTCATCCGATGTTGCCGCCGCACGTCGTCGTTGCGCGCGCGCCAGATTCCATCGGGAAACTTCACGATCCGGCGAAAGCGATCATAGGTCTTCAGCGCGTATCCGCCCGTCGCCACAAGGTCGACAACACGCTCCCACGTCTCCCAGTCCAGGTCGGCATAGGGCGCGGCGACGGTGATCTCGTCATACAGCTTCACGCCATCGAACCCGTCGCCACACGCCCGCGCCATCACGTGCTGCGCCAGCACGTCCAGCCCGCCGCGCCGCGGCCCCGGCCCATCCAGCTCGCCCGCGTTCACCGCCTCGACAGCCGCCCGGCACTCCAGCACCTCGAAGCGATTGCTTGGCGCCAGCAGCGCGCGGCTCGGCTCGTCCATACGGTGGTTGGATCGCCCGATCCGCTGGATCAGGCGCGAGGATCCCTTCGGCGCGCCCATCTGCACCACGAGATCCACATCCCCCCAGTCGATCCCGAGATCGAGGGTGGACGTACATACCACCGCCTTGAGCTTCCCCACCGCCATCGCGGCTTCCACCTTGCGGCGCTGCTCCACATCGAGCGAGCCATGGTGCAATGCGATGGGCAGCCCGTCCTCGTTGACCCGCCACAGCTCCTGAAACGTCATCTCCGCCTGGCTGCGCGTGTTGACGAACACGAGCGACATCTTCGCGCCCTTGATCGCCTGATACACCTCCTTGATGTTGTGCCGCCCCGAATGCCCCGACCACGGAATGCGCGCCTCGCTATCCAGCACGGAGATATTCGCGCTCGCACCGCCCTGATGCCGAATGATCGGCGTCTCCGGCCCCAGCCACCGCGCCAACGCCGCCGGATCGCGCACCGTCGCCGACAATCCGATATGCCGCGCCTGGGGCGCCCACGTCCGCAATGTCGCCAGACACAGCGCGAGCAGGTCGCCCCGCTTGCTCTGCGCCACCGCATGCACCTCGTCGATGATCACCGCGCGCAGGTCGCCAAAGAACCGCCCCGCATGCTCCGACGCGATCAGCAGCGCCAGCTGCTCCGGCGTCGTCAGCAGGATATCCGGCGGCTTCGCTCGCTGCCGCTGCCGCCGCGACGGACTCGTATCGCCCGTCCGCGTCTCCAGCGTCAGGTCGAGCCCCATCTCCTCGACAGGCGCCTTGAGGTTGCGCGCCACGTCTGTCGCCAGCGCCTTCAACGGCGAGATGTACAGCGTATGCAGGGCGGGGTGCACGCGCGGCGGCATGGCCTCCAGTTCGATCAGGCTGGGCAGGAACCCCGCCAGCGTCTTGCCCCCGCCCGTCGGCGCGATCACCAGCCCGCCTTGCCCGCGCCGCGCCGCCCCGATCAGCCCCGCCTGGTGCGGCCGCAGCTCCCAGCCACGCGCGCCAAACCACGCCGCAAAACGCGGCGGCAGCAGGCTTGGCAGATGCGGATCGTCGGCCATCCCGGATAAATAGGCGCTGAAGGGCCGGTTGTCGTGGGCAGGTTAATCCGCCCTGCCCGGCGATTAACGTTTTGTTGGCCATGACGCCGGATAATTCCGTTTCATGACCGTTTCGATCCGAGCATCCTTGCTGCTCAGCGCGCTGGCGATGGCCGCGCTGACGGCCGCCTTCGTCGATCCTCCCGAAGGCCAGGGCGAAGAACCCACCCCCACGCATCCCCAGCATTGGGCGTATGGCGGCGAGGGCGGGCCCGAACGCTGGGCCGAGCTCTCGCCCGACAACAAGCCTTGCTCCATCGGCCACCAGCAATCGCCCATCGATCTCGCCGGCGCCATGAGCGCCAGCATCGACGCGCCACATCCGCACTGGATCCCCGCGCAGGGCGCCATGGTGGTCAATAACGGCCACACCATCCAGGTCGACGTCCCCGCCGGCGGCAGCGTCACGCTCGATGGCAAGGATTACGTCCTCAAGCAGTTCCACTTCCACCACCCGTCCGAACACACGATCGACGGCAAGCAGTTCCCGCTCGAAGTCCACTTCGTCCACGCCGCTTCCGATGGCGAACTCGCCGTCATCGGCGTCATGTTCCTCGAAGGCTCGAACAACCCGAACCTCGACGCCATCTGGGCCACCGCGCCGGGCCGGGAAGGCAAGGCCGCCGTCGCCTTTGGCATCGACGCCGCCGCCTTCATGCCGGAACAGACCTCGGCCTTCCGCTATGAAGGCTCGCTCACCACGCCGCCATGTTCAGAGTCGGTCCACTGGACGGTGATGGCCACGCCGGTCGCCGCATCCCCCAGCCAGATCGCCGCCTTCGCCGCGCTGTTCCCCCACAACGCGCGTCCCGTGCAACCGCTCAATCGGCGTTATGTTTTGAAGACAGCTTCGTAGGGTGCATTGAGCACGGCGAAATGAACCGACCGCCGGCGTTGGTGGATTTCGCGCTGCTCAATCCACCCTACAATTTCCACCGCGACTTCGCCCACAGCCACGGCGTAACGGCAAACACGATCACGCCAAACACCGTCAACCCGATCAGCACATAGTTGAACACGTACTGGAATGTCGGAAACTGCGTCCAGTTCACGACAAGCGTCGTGATCATCGTCGCAACGCTCATGGCGATCCCCACGCGCGGTCGCGTCAGCAGCATCCAGAACACCACGAAATCCACGAGACAGATGCCGTACCAGAACCAGGGCGCCCAGCTTGGCGCCGGGCCGTAATACCAGAGATCGCCATTCAGCACGGTCCAGCCGACATGGCTCACCGCGCCAAAGATAAAGCCCCACGCAAGCCACACACGCACATGATCCGCCGCGTTCATCTGCGTCCGCCACGCTTCGTTGATCTCGCGAATGAACCTCATGCGAGCATCTTGCGCAGGCGCGCATAGTCGATCTTGGAATTGTGCCGCGTATCCAGCGGCACCTCCGGCACGATCACCACGCTGATCGCGCCCATCGCGCCGGCCAGCCTCTGCATCTCCGCAGCATCCAGCCCATCGCCCTCCAGCGCCAGCTTCGCCCGCGGCTCTCCCGCCAGCAGCGCCGCGCGCTTCACACCGGGCCAACTCAGCGCCGCCGTCTCCACCGCAAACGGAAACAGGCCGCCTCGCGCCGCCTCGCGCCGACCCAGCAGCCACAGCCGCCCCTGCGCATCGATCCGCGCCGCATCCCCCGTGCGATGCCACAACACGCCATCCCGCACAGACTTGGCTGACACATCGTCACGCGCATCGAGATAACCCCGGTTCACATGCGGCCCCGCCACGAACACCTCATGATCGCGCAGCTCCACGCTGATCTCCGGTATCGGCTCGCCTGCCAGCAACCCGCCGCCCGCCGCCATCTCCGCCCAGTCCGCGTCCGAGATGTCCGCCATCCGCACATGCGCAATCGGCTCGGCCTCCGTCGAGCCATACACCGCATGAATCGTGGCGTTGGGCGCAGCCTTTGCCGCCGCCCGCATCAGGTTCGGAAACACCGGCCCGCCGCCCGTGAAGATCGCGCTGATCTTCGGCATCGCCGGCGCGCCGTCCACAATCCGCGCCACCACAGCCGGCGGCGCCACAATCCGCGTCACCTTCTGCGCCGCCATCTGCGCCCGCAGCTTGCCCCCATCCAGCTTGCCCGGCCGTGTCAGCTTCCCCGCCGGGATCACACTCGTCGCGCCAGCCGCAAGGTTCGACAGGATAAACACCGGCAGCGAGATCAGATCGACATCGCCCGGCTGCGTGCGCCGCACATGCTCCAGCAACTCATGCTGCAACATCAGAAACGCCGCCGACCGCACGATCCCCTTGGGCCGCCCCGTCGATCCGGACGTGAACGTGATCAGGGCTGGCGCCTCATCCGGCAGATGCGCCAATACCTCTTCACCCACATCATCATCCCCCGGCTCTGGCAGCGCCTTCAGCGCCCTTAGCTCCGGAAACACCCGCCGGATCAGATGCCCGATCCCCGTCGTCACCACCGCCTTCGGCCGCGCCGCCTGAACGCCGAGACGCAACCCCTTCAGCCCCGCCGCAGGCTCGGGAAACATCGCCACCGCCCCCAGCCGGAACACGGCAAGCAGCGTCTCATACAGCTCCACCGAAACCCCGCGCGCGATCAGCACCACATCGCCCGCGCCAATCCCCGCGCTGCGATACGCCCGCGCCCGCGTGTTCGACGCCTGCGCCAGCTCGGCAAAGTTCACCACGCGGCCATCTGGGGCCACGATGGCCGCCGCTGCCGGCCGCGCCGCAACCTGTGTGAGAAAGGCTTCAACCAGATTCAAAGCCTGCCGCCCCACAGCGCATACCGCCGGAAAACCCTCCCCCCAGTATTGTCCGAATGCTGCGCCGACAGATTGCTCTCATGCATCAGCGCATGGATCACCTCGCGAAAGCCCCGCGCCTTGGCCCGCGCATGAAATTCATTCGCCAGCATCGACCCTGCGCCCTTCACCTGCGAGGCATACGTCTTGAGAATGACAGACGTTGGCTTCGCGCCCTCTGCATAGTTGGGCAGGGCGAACAGAAACGCCGCCAGCCCGCCCGCCTCATCCTCCGCCAGCAGCACCAGCTCCGGATCAATCGCTCCCAGCACAGGCCGATAGCTCGCGAGGAAATCCTCCCGCGAGATCGGCTGATAGAAATGGTTCGACGCAAACGCCTGCAGCGACAACGCATGAATGCGCGACAACTCGTCCTCCGCCCGCGCCGCATCGAACGTCCGCAACCGCAACCCCTTCGGCGCTCCCGATCCGCTCGGCACAATGTCGGCGCGCCGTACCGCCGACACATAGCGCGACACGACACCCAGCCCCGATTGCGCAAACGCCTCCACATAGTACGCCGGATTGGCAGGCTCCAGCAGGAAAGCCGCCCGCCCATCGCTCTCCGTCACCAGCCGGTGCTTGCCCCACGTATCGCCATCCATCGGCCCCAGCACCGCGCCAAAGCCTTCCGCCTTCAGCCTCGCCATCGCCGCGCGGATCAGCTCCGCCCCAGCCACCGCGTTCTCACACGCAAACTGCCCCAGCGCCGCCGTGCGCACGCCCTCCAGCGACGGCGCATCGCGATAGATCGCGAGACCCGCCCCATCGCCCGCCATCAACTCCGGCTTGCTCATGGCGTCGACATCCCCGCCGACAGCGGCAGGGCCGCAAACCCGATCGCCATGCTCAACCCTCCCAACACCATCCACGGCCGGCCATAATCATTCCGCCGCAGCATCCACCCCGCGCCCGCCAGCGCGACGATGCCCGCCAGCCCCACCAGCGTGAACACCAATGCATCGCGGCTCTGTTCCTCCGCCCAATATGTCCGTATCGACATCGCCGCCCACGCAATCGCAATCACAAGCAACAACCGCCACATAGTCTTCGAGAACCGCCCCGAGATCCCCGCCGCCAGCGCCGCGAACGACAGGTTGAACCCGAAGATCGTGTCCATCCGCGCCACATGGCTTACGACAAAGAACAGCATCGCGACCGCCAGCGTAACGATCAGCAGGTTCAGCGCATCGAACGGCGGCCGCTGCTTCTGCCGCACCGCATCGGCAATGAAATATGTCGCCACCGCCACGCCCGGCGTGATCACGCTCGTGGGCTCGGCGAATATCCCGATGCAGAAGAACAGCGTCGCGCCCGCCGCCAGGAAATGCCGCTCCTCGCCCGGCCGCTCACGCGAGACGTAAAGCAGCGCGAGCAGGGCAAAAAAGAAGACCCCCGCAATCGTCGCCAGCCCCGGCACGCCCAGATAGAGCAGGTTCGACAGCAGGAAGTAGAGCCCCAGCGGAATGAACAGGTTGTCCAGCCCGCGCCAGCTCGCCCCCTCCAGCAGCGCGCCGAACACCGCCGTGATGAACGCCAGCAACACAGCCTCGCCGCGCCCGATATCCGTCAGCAGCAGGATGACGATCAGCGACAGCAACCACGACGTGACCGCAAACACGACCACGCCCTCAACGCTCTTCGAGCCTTCCTCGATCTGGAATTTACGTTTGCCGTACCGCGAGCCCACCAGCGCGCTCGCCGCATCGCACAGCGTCAGGATCAGGATCGGCAGTACATAGAGCACGGGCCCCACCGGCGCCTTCTGGTGCATCGAGATGGAAACGAAATGCCCATCCTTCAGCCAGAACAAGAGCGCCACTGAAACGGCAAACAACAGCTCGCCATACGATTTGCGCTCAACCGCATGCAGCCCCGCCCCAAGGCTCGTCCGCGCCACACCACGCGCCAGCACGAACACCACCAGCGCCAGCCCACACGTCGCGCCTACTTCCCACGCCTGCGAGAACACCAGCGGAAACGTCAGGCAGTACAGCCCCAGGCTGATATGGATCAGCTTGCGGCTCACCTCCGCATCCAGCTTCATCAGTTTCGCAAGCCGCGAGACGCCCCACAGGACGATGGCGAGCAGGGCGACCGAGCCCGCGATCTTGGCGAGGCTGATCGCGAGGTCCTGGCTCACATCACTTCCTCGATCACGAAGTCGGAATAGAAGAACGCCTTGTCCAGCGGCTTCAGCTTCGCCTCCAGCGCGCTGTTGGTCGTCACGCGCGCAGCAAGGCTCGCAGGCGCGCGCCGCGGCGCCATCATGTTCCAGTACGAAATCCGCGCCCCCGGATTGCTCGCCGCGAGGATCGTGCCGTACGCCGCTTCATGCGCCTCGGGCGACATGTACTCGAAAATGTCCGACAGGTTGAACGCATCGGCCTTCACGCCTTCGCCCGCCAGCGTCTCCACCGTGCACAGCCTGATCTCCAGCCGGTCGATCCGCTCGCGGATCGTCTCGAACCGCTCTTCCGCCAGCGCGCGCGGCAACAACTCGCCATGCGTGCCCCGCAGGATCCAGTGCAGGTACGGGTTCACCGACGGATCCTGATCCACCAGCGCCTTGCGCGTCAGGCGCGATACCTGCGCCGCCGGCCCACCCTCCACATGATCGAAGAACGCCGGATCACGCCCCAGCTTGCCCATCACGTAGCGCGAGAAGAACAGCTTCACCATCTGGCGCCAGCCCCAGTTGTTCCAGCGCTTGTCGTAGAACTTCGCCCGCTCCTCCGGGCTGCGCGGCGTCAACAGCAGGTCGATCACCTCCCGCGTGTGAATGAACGGGATCACCCACTCGCGGAATGTGCGGAAATACTTCTCGAACTTGCCCACACCGCCCACGCCGTACTTCGCGATATCGTCCTCACGCGCCTTCCAGAATTTCTGATCCTCGTCCGACAGCTTCACGGCCGCCAGCTCCAGCAGATGCCGCCGCCGCCCCGAAGCCCGCGACCCAATCAGCTCCAGGAAATCCTGATGCGAGAGCGTCTGGTACATCGCTACGCGCAGCCGCACGCACGCCAGCTGCGCCGGATTGAGATCAACCGCGATCACGCGATCCGCGCCCTCGGCCAGCAACGCAAACGCATTGTCGCCCGCCGACGCGATGGACACCACGGTATCGCTCGGCTTCGGGTGCAGCGCCGCGACGAGGATGTCCGCATCCTCCCACACCTGCGCATAGCGAACGATGTCGAAGCTCGCGCGCTTGGCGATGTCGGTATTGGCGACGTTGGTTTCAGTCATGGCTATGTGGAAGTCCCTTCAGCCGCCCCGCTGACCCTTTCAACCGTTCCCGCCCCGCCGTCCAGCCGCACAGTGTCTCCCGTGCGTAGCCATCGGGTCACACCCTTCAGGGAAACGACACACGGCACGCCCATCT
>NCEM01000049.1 GCA_002280725.1 Alphaproteobacteria bacterium 32-64-14 | reverse complement strand
TCTCGGCTTCTACAATGCCGGGCGCCCACACGCGAGCCTTGACCGGCAAACGCCGGACGAGGTGTACTTCAACCCGTTGCAGCCAATCCCGGCCGCAGCCTAACCGAGGCGGAAATCCACCTATCCAACCCCCGGAACCTGTTCAGACAAACCGAGCCATCTCTCCTTCTCATTAAGTATTGGCAGGCTGGCCGACCGGCTATTCGCAGACCAGCGCAGCGAAAGGGCAATTTGGGAACGCTGGACATGTGCAAGCTGCCAGGAAAGCTCAAGATACTGCTCGTCGGGGCCCATCCCCTCCTGGAGGCGGAAGCGCTTGCGCTTGATCACGCTGCGATAGCCTTCGCGACAGCCGACCCTGTCCGCGTCTTCGCCGCGCGGGAGGCATCTACCGATCAGGACGTGATCGTGGTCAATCTCGACAATGCTGGCGGCCTGGACCTTCTGGGCAAGCTCTGCGCGCATGGCGGCTGCCCTGTCATCGGCCTCGGCTCACGCGGCCGCGATGGGCATTCGCTGGAACATTTGCTGCTGCTCGCCGAACTGCGCGGCGCCGCCGCCATTCCGGGGCCGATCGACGCCGTCGAGCTTGCTCTCAATGCGCTCGAAGTCCTGCGCGCGCCCGGCTTCGAGCAAGTGGCCAGCGAGCTTGAACGCCGTGTGGCATGGTAGGTCCGCCGCACAAGCAGGCGCCACAGCTTGTTACAATTCTCGCGGCCTTAGACATACTTCTGGCCAGCCCCGGCGTTAGAGTGCCCCCTCAAGTCCAGGGAGCAATGTGATGTCCCGACTGTTGGCGGCGATTGCGGCAACCCGCTTCGGCATGGGTGCGCGAGCAGGCGAGATAGCTGACGCCACATCCGATCCGCGCGGCTGGCTCGACAGGCAGGTGCGGCCCGGCGCTACGGTCATCCCCGCAGGCGGTCTCAGCTCCACACGGGAAGTCTTCGCTGCGCGCCTCGACTATGCCGCGATGGCCGGTGGTCCACCGGGCGCGGGAGGCGCAGACGATGAAGCCCAGCGCGCGCGCCAGCAGCAGGTCCAGCGCCAGGCGCGCGAGGGGTTGGCCAAAGAAATCGAGGCGCGCTCTCGCCACGCTGCGACGACGCCGGACTCATTCGCTGAGCGATGGCTGCGCTTCTGGTCCAATCACTTCACCGTCGCCGCGCGCAACGCGCAAACCATCGGCCTAGCAGGTCCGTACGAGCGCGAGGCTATACGCCCGCACGTGTTCGGCAAATTCGCCGTCCTGCTCGGTCATGCCATCCTGCATCCGGGCATGCTGGTCTATCTCGACGCCGTACGTTCGATCGGTCCCTCGACGCAGGTAGCGCAGCGTCGTGATGCCGGGCTCAACGAGAATCTCGCGCGCGAGATTCTCGAACTGCACACGCTGGGCGTCGGCGCGGGTTATTCGCAGGACGACATCGTCGAATTCGCCAAGGCGTTGACGGGCTGGACAGTAAGCGGCACGCAAATCGCGCGGCTTGTCGCGGCGGGACGTGGCAGGCGAGGCGAGCAGGGTGACGCCATCGAGCCCGGCATGGTGATCTTTGCAGAGCCGCTGCACGAGCCGGGGCCCCGCACCGTTCTTGGCAAACGCTATGGCGGCGAGGGCAAGCAGCAGGCCGCCGCCATCCTTGACGCGCTCGCGCTGCACCCGGCCACCGCGCGCCATGTCGCGATCAAGCTGGCGCGGCATTTTGTGTCCGACACGCCGCCCGAGTCCGCCATCGCGAAGCTTGAGGCGGCCTTCACCAAATCCGGCGGGGATCTTGCCACGCTTGCGCGCGCCGTCATCAATCTCGATGAAGCCTGGGCGCCCGGTCAGTCGAAATTCAAGACGCCGGAAGAGCTGCTGGTATCCGCCGCGCGCGCCGCAGGGCCACAGGCGGCCTTCGGCGGGGCGCAGCGGCAGGTCTATACCTCGCTCGCGCAGGCGCCGTTCAGCGCGCCATCGCCTGCAGGGTGGCCGGATGACACGGCGGCCTGGTCTGGCGCGGATGCGATCAAGAAGCGCCTCGAATGGGCCAACGCCGTCTCGCAGCGCATGGCGCGCAATCATTCTCCGCTCGCGTTCGTGGAGGGCGCCCTCGGCGACCTTGCGGGCGAGAAGACACGGCAGGCGGTCTCGCGCGCCGAAAGCGCCGAGCAGGGGTTCACGCTGGCGCTGATGGCGCCCGAATTTCAGCGGAGATAGCCATGATGAAACTCCATCGCCGCTCGCTGCTGCTGGCCGGATGGGCCGCAACGCTGGTCGCCGTCGCGCCGGGCGTGTGCGCCGACACCGGGGCCGCCACGAACCGCAAGCTGGTGATCATCATCCTGCGCGGCGCCATGGATGGGATGGCGGCGCTCCCCAAGACTGACGATCCCGATATCCACGCGCATCGTGGCGCGCTGGTCGATGCCAAGGCGATCGCGCTGTCGGATGGGTTCGCGCTGCATTCGGCCATGCCAGGCCTTGCCGCGATGTATCGTGCGAACGAAGCGGCCTTCGTGCCGGCCATTGCCGGCCCCTACCGCGAGCGCTCGCACTTCGCGGCGCAGGATCTGCTCGAATGCGGGGAAATCAGCCAGGTCAGCGCCGATGGCTGGCTCAACCGCGCCTTGCTGAAGGCGCCCGCCGCCTATTCGGCTGTCTCGATCGGGCCATCACAACCGCTCGTGCTGCGCGGCGCGGCCGTCAACGCAACCTCCTGGTCGCCTGCAGTCTTGCCCGAAGCGAGCGACGACACGCTGCAGCGCCTGCTCGATCTCTACGAGAACGACACGGTGCTCAAGGCCTCGCTTAGCGCCGCGCTCGGCGCGGATAGGGTGGCCGGATCGATGCAGGCCGATGGCATGGGCGGCCGCGCCGGACCCGCGCAATATGTTCCGCAGCTTGTGGCTGCGGGAAAATTCCTCGCTCAGCCCGGCGGACCTCAGATCGCGGTCGTCAGCCTCGAAGGGTGGGATACGCACGCAGGCCAGAACCAGGCGCTGCAACAGCGCTTCACGGCGCTCGACACCGGCATCGCTGCGCTGAAGGCGCAGCTCGGCGATATCTGGAAGACAACCGCAGTGATGGCGATCTCGGAGTTCGGCCGCACCGTGCGCATCAATGGCGGTGGCGGCACGGATCACGGCACAGGCGGCCTCGCCATTCTCGCAGGTGGCGCCATCAAGGGCGGTCGCATGCTGGGCGACTGGCCGGGGCTGAAATCATCCGCCCTGTTCGAGGATCGCGACCTGCGCCCGGCTGTGGATGCACGTTCGATGTTCAAGGGCTTGCTGCGCGACCAGCTCGGCTGGGCGTCAGGCGACCTAGATAGCGCGATCTTCCGCGACAGCGCTGCGGCGAAGGCGATGGGAGGCCTGGTCTAAAACCTCGGACCGCCGGGCTCCCGCCCGGCAAACGGTCCATCGACACGCGCAAATTTCGACGAAGACAAGAGCCGGGCAGGAGCCCGGCGGTCCCGGCTCACGCCGCCTGCAGCACGCCCTTGTCCTCGAAGAGCTGCTTCAACTCACCCGACTGGAACATCTCTTTCGTGATGTCGCAGCCGCCCACGAACTCGCCCTTCACGTAGAGCTGGGGGATGGTCGGCCAGTTCGAGAAGTCCTTGATGCCCTGGCGCAGGTCTGCGTCCTCGAGGATGTTGGCGCTTTCATAGCGCACGCCCAGATGGTCGAGGATCGAGATCACGGTCGCCGAGAAGCCGCACTGCGGGAAGGTGGGCGTGCCCTTCATGAACAGGAACACGGGCGAGCCGTCGATAAGGCCCTGAATGCGTGCGTTGGTGTCGGACATATTGGCCTCTTGGGCGATTTCCCCAGCCAGACCCGGGGAAACGGGGTTCAGACCCCTGAGCTAAGGCCTGAACCGCCCGCAATCAAGCGCCCCGTGTTCGGCGTCATCACGGCGGCGACGTTGGATTCGAGGTGATCCAGCCGCGACGTGGTCGAGATGATGCGGTGGGCGCCGCCCTCGTCCAGCGCCCAGTTCAGGGCTTCTTCCACGGTCATGGGCGTCGGCGGGCGGGGGTTGGCCCAGCCAACCAGCGAGCGCGCCAGCCGCCAGGTCGCCCCGGCGCTCACCGGCACGGGGAAGCGCGGATTGGCCGCGGCCAGCGTCTCGATGCCGATCAGCTCCCCGGCAGAGCGCAGACGGTAGATCCGCTCTTTCTCATGGCTTGAGAGCCCGGCATGCACCGGCGCCATGAAGTGCGTGAAGTGCCCGGAGGCGAGCGCTGCATCCAGCTCCTTGCCGCGCCCGCAGATGCCCAGCGAGACGATGTCGCCCTTGAACTTGAGGTCCACCAGCGTTTTCAGAAGCTCGTCCGTCAGCTCGGCCGGCGAGGGGCCATGCAGGAACAGCCAGTCGATACGCGCGCGGCGCAGGCGCTTGAGCGATCCATGCACCGAACGCCGCACCGCTTCCGGCGTGAAGTCGCGATGGCGGCGGCGCAGGCCGGACGACAGCATGCCCACCTTCGTCGAGACGATCGGATCATAAGGCGGCAGGCGCGCCAGCGCTTCGCCCAGCCGGCGCTCGGCTTCGCCTGCGCCATAGGACGGGCCGGTGTCGAACACCCGCACGCCCAGCGCGTAGGCATGCTGGATCATCTGCACGGTGGCTTCCGGCCGGATCAGCGGCGAGCCATGCGGCCCGCTCACCCCTCACGTAGGCTGATCTCGGCGTCCGGGAAGGCATCCCGCAGATAGGTTTCGAGCGTGGCCCGATCCATCGCCATGGCAGTGTCCCTTCCCCGGTCTGGCTGCGCCTGAGAGAACGCAGCTCGCCCGGCTGTCTGTCCCGGGTGCTGTATCTAGTCCCGTATCGCCGCCACACAATAGCGGAACGCAGCGTCCTGCATGGAATCTGCCCAGACGCCTTGTCGCGCGACAAGTTGCGCGGGGATGGTTTGGGCAGGGTTGTTGTGGGTGCAATCAAAAGCCAAGGCTCTTTCCTCCCTCACTTGCCACGCAAGTGGGGGAGGTGGATCGCGCTCCTTGCGCGCGAGACGGAGGGGGTCCCTCGGCAACGCGCCGCCAGCGCCCCGCCGAAGACCTTAGGCCGACTCGCCGTTCATATAGTTCGGAAGCCAGCCCTCGTGCGCAGCGCGGAGGGTGGCAAGGGGAATTTTCAATTTCTTGCCGGTTGATGTGATGCCAGCAATGGCATCGCCGCCAAACTCAGCGAACGAGAGATACTCGATGTTTGCCGCCGCCGCCGCTTTTTCGAATTTGCTCACGGCAGCGGGCGACAACGCCACAAGATAGCGACCCTGTTCCTCGCCAAACATTTCCTCGGCATCGCTGAGATCGCCCTGGCAAGTGAACGCCACGCCTACGCCGCCTGCCAGCGCCATCTCCGCCGCAGCGAGGACAACGCCTCCTTCGGAAACATCGTGCACGGCGTTTGCAATGCCATCGTGGATCAGTGAGCGGACAAAGCCTGCGGTCCGCCTCTCTTCCGCGAGGTCGACTTTGGGCGCGGCGCCCGCAGCTGCTCCGTCGAGCCCAAGAACAACCCGCGCATAGAGCGAAGCGCCGAGATGGCCGGTCGCGTCGCCAAGTCCAACGACGACGAGTTGATCCCCCGCCTGCGCCCCCTTCAACGTCGCTACATGATCGAGGTTCTCGATCAACCCGATCCCGCCCACAACCGGCGTCGGCGGAATCCCCACGCCATCAGTCTCATTGTACAGCGACACGTTCCCGCTCACGACCGGGAAGTCCAGAACGCGGCAGGCCTCCGCCATCCCCTCGATCGCTTTCACGATCACGCCCATCGTGTCGGGCTTTTCCGGGTTGCCGAAATTGAGATTGTCGGTGATCGCGATCGGCGTCGCGCCAACCGCGCTCAGATTGCGATAGGCTTCCGCCACCGCTTGCTTGCCGCCCTCATAAGGGTCGGCCGCCACATAGTGCGGGTTGCAGTCCGAGCAGATCGCGAGGCCCTTGTTCGTCCCATGAATGCGCACAATCGCCGCGTCCCCGCCCGACTGCGAACTATCAATCGTGTCGCCCATCACATGGCGATCATACTGCTCCCAGATCCAGCGCTTCGACGCCATGTCCGGCGAGGACATCAGCTTCAAGAGAACCTCGCCGTAATCCGCGGGCTCCGGATATTTCGAGATATCCAACGCCGACGCGGGCTTGGGCGGATTCCACGGCCGGTCATAGTTCGGCGCGTCCTGCGATAGGGGCGCGACCGGAATATCGCACACCACGACGCCCTGCTGCTTCAGCACCAGTCGCCCGGTGTTGGTCGTGTAGCCGATCACCTCGGCATCGAGGTCCCACTTGTCGAAAATCTTCTTCGCATCCGCCTCGCGCCCCGGCTTCAGCACCATGAGCATACGCTCTTGGCTCTCCGACAGCATGATCTCGTAAGCCGTCATGCCCGTCTCGCGCTGGGGCACCTTGTCCATGTCCATCTCGACGCCGACGCCGCCCTTGTCCGCGATCTCGACGGAGGAGGAGGTGAGGCCAGCCGCGCCCATGTCCTGAATGGATTGAATCCAGTCGGTCGCCATCAGTTCGAGGCACGCTTCAATGAGAAGCTTCTCGGTGAACGGGTCGCCCACTTGAACGGTCGGCCGCTTCTCTTCATCGCCTTCTGAGAATTCCGCCGATGCCATCGTCGCGCCATGGATGCCATCGCGCCCTGTCTTCGATCCCACATAGAAGATCGCGTTCCCCGGCTCCGCGCCGCGCGAATAGAAAATCTTGTCCGTGTCCGCGAGGCCCACCGCCATCGCGTTGACGAGAATGTTGCCGTTATATCCCTTGTGGAACTGCGTCTCGCCCGCCACCGTCGGCACGCCCACGCAGTTTCCATATCCGCCAATCCCGCCCACAACGCCCGCCACCAGCGAGCGCGTCTTCGGATGCGACGGATCGCCAAAGCGCAGCGCATTCACCAGCGCGATCGGCCGCGCGCCCATCGTGAACACGTCGCGCAGGATGCCGCCGACTCCTGTTCCCGCGCCTTGGCGCGGTTCGATGTAGCTCGGGTGGTTGTGGCTCTCCATCTTGAAGATGCACGCCTGCCCATCGCCGATATCGACAACGCCCGCATTCTCGCCCGGCCCCTGGATCACGCGCGGCCCCTTGGTCGGAAACTTGCCCAGATGCCGCCGCGTGGATTTGTAGGAACAATGCTCCGACCACATCACCGAGAAGATGCCCAGCTCCACCTTGTTCGGCGCGCGCCCCAGCCGGTCCAGCAGGATGGCGAACTCATCCGCCTTGATGCCTTGCGAGGCCGCAGCGGCGGCCGTCTGCGCGGCGAGGAGGGGGGAGATGTCGGGTTTTGCGCTCATGAGCGGGTCATTTACGCGAGCCGGGTGATTCTGCAATGTGGAGATAGGAACTGGGAGGGGAATCGCATGTTTTGGGGCAAGACGCGGCAGAAAAACCTGCCTGCCAACGATCTTCCCTACAGGGCTTTCACACGGCAGTTCGACCGTGAAGTTCCGGCCCGGACTCTCTACAACGAAATATGCGCCACTGCGCCACCCAGTGCCGCGACACTCTGGGAGATCGATAGCGTTTTGCGGGCTGGCGGCCCCGAGCGCATCCGCGCAGCCCAACGGGCGATGGCTTTCGAAGCGCTCTTGGCATCCGGCCACGCGCTGGGCGAACGGCCCTGTGTTACGCTTTTGGTCGACCACTCGGGTTCGATGAAGGACACGAGGGCTCTCGCGGCGGCTATGACGGCAGACATCGTCAGCAATACACTCCTGCGCCAGTCCATACCCGTGGAGGTCCTCGGCTTTACGACGCGGAGCTGGCACGGAGGCCAATCGCGCGCGCTCTGGCGACAGCAGGGCCGGCCGGAAAAGCCGGGCCGCCTGTGCGACCTTCTTCATATTGTGTATCGCGACGCCGCCGAGACCAACCAGAATTGGATCAGCAATCTGCCATTGATGGCCAGCTCGGACATTCTCAAGGAGAACGTCGATGGGGAAGCGTTGCTCTGGGCCTACCGACGAGCTGCAGCGCGTGATCTGACCGGCTGGGTCTGCGTTCTGATCAGCGATGGAACGCCGGTTGACGACGCGACCATCCTCGCGAACGGGCCACCGGAAAACAACTGGTACCTCTTGAAGCATCTTGGTTCAGTGGTCGCGCAACTCAATGCGGAGCCTAGCTCACGGCTCGGATGTCTCGCGCTTGACGATGTTGCCGACATGCCGTTCCGCGCGCTCCGGCGCGTGACCGTCCTTGAAGACACGGCGTTGCGCGCGTTCGATCTCCTCGAAGAACTGATCTGGCCACAACCGAAAGCAGACTAGCGATGCGCGCATGCGGCATCGTCCCCCTCAGTTCGCCATCACAACGCCGTCGCAGGTCTCGACGAGCATATCCAGAATCGCCTCAAGCGCGTCGATGGCCTCTTCGCCCGCCCGCACGGGCTCCAGCGAGACGGATACCAGCACGCCATAGTCCGCCGGCTTCGCATGCGCGATTCCAGCGTCCTCCAGATCATCCACCAGCTGTTCGCGCAGCTCCTCGGGAAACTCCGGCTCGATCATCAGGTTGATCAGCCAGTCCTTTCCCCCGCCTGCGGCAGGTCATCCGGCAGCTTCGGCGCGCGGCGGCAGGCGACAAACTGGTCGAGGCTCATGGGGCAGCTCCGGCGCAGCCCGTCGGCGGCGTCTGGCGGGTCATTTACGCGACCGGGCTGATTCTGCAATGTGGCGGCAGCAACAAGATGAGGGCCGCTGCTCCGGTGTGCGGATTCTGGCCCGCAGGAGCGTCCCGATGGCCGCCTTCAGATACATTGTCGCGAATGTCGATCAGGCGGTGGATTTCTACTGCCGATTCCTTGGCTTTGCGGTCGAGAAGCAGTTCGGACCAGCCATGGCCATCGTTCGCCGCGACGATATCTCGCTGTGGCTGGCGGGACCGCCTTCGTCCGCCGCCCGGCCAATGCCGGACGGACGCATTCCCGAACCGGGCGGCTGGGCGCGTCTGGTCCTGACGGTCGAGCGGCTGGATGAAGTCGTCGGTCAGCTGCGCGCGGCGGGCGCCAGTTTCCGGAATGACATTGTATCCGGGCCTGGCGGACGGCAGATCCTGATCGACGATCCGTGCGGAAACCCCGTCGAGCTCTTTGAGCCTGCCTGAGCACACCCGTTCCCGCGCATCACCCGGGCTTCCCCTCCTCCGCGAAGCGGTGGAGGTGGATCGCGGTGCGGACGCGACACGGAGGGACCGAGCGACGGCGCCGAAGGCGCGAATTGGTCAGAGGGGGGACCAAATCGCGAACCGAACGCACCGGCAGGGACAGCCGCCGGCCTTTGTGTGGCCCCCCATTCTCGCCGACCCCATTCCTGTCATCCCGCAAGTCGCGCAGCGGCTATCCGGATCCCTTTGGCCAGCACGAGGGTCGTTGAATGGTTCCCGGCTTTCCGCGATTTCGTCGCTGCGGCCGGGATGACAAGCTCGCGCAATTCGGCCGGGTAGCGCGTCGCTCTTTCCGAAACTCCCGCACCAAATCAGCGCTCTACCAGAACCCAGCTGCACAACTCACGCAATCTCATCACCGGGGGTGCAGCACGGGCGTATATTCCTCCTATCGCTTCCGCGTGGAGGGCATCTGCAGTGCCCGGCAGAGCGGAGCGATGTGATCGAGCGTGAGCATGGGACTGCGGCTGGACAGCCAAGGCCCACACGCAGCCGGCGCTAGAACGTCAGGGAGGTGAAAAATCTCCTGTTCGAGGCTGGCGAAGAACGATCACGGGGACGCGGAATGACGCGTTTCTTCTTCCGACTACCGGTAGCTGCTTTGGCAGCCTGCCCAAATCCCGCGGGCCATCCCGCGTCCCCGGCCCTCCATGAGGGCGGAGCTACAGCATCCCTCCAGGCGCCCCATCGCCGTGGAGTTTTCCGTGTTTCATCCGGCCCAGCGCGCCGCCACCAGCGCATCGCGCTCCGGCCCGGTCAGGTGCCGCCACTTGCACTCGGCAAGATCGCCCAGCAGCAGCGGCCCGATCCGCACGCGCACCAGGTCCGCGACCTCCAGCTCCACCAGTTCGCACATCCGCCGGATCTGGCGATTGCGCCCTTCGGTCAGCACGAAGCGCAGGATCTGCGTGTCCTGCAGGGTCACCTTCGCGGGCTTAAGTTGCCGTCCATCCAGCTCAAGGCCATGCCGAAGCTTCTGGATCTTGCCGCGGTCGATCATGCCGCGCACGGTGACGACGTATTCCTTGTCGATCTCGCTCTCCGGCCCGATGATCGACTTCGCCAGCACGCCATCTTCCGACAGCAGCAGCAGCCCGCGCGAGTCCTGGTCCAGCCGGCCCAGTGGCGGCAGGCTCGCCCGCGAACTCGGCACGATGCCAGCGCCTGTCTGGTTCTCCGCCGTCAGCAGCCGCGCCGCCGGTATCTGGCCATGCTCGGGCTGGGCCGAGACGATCCCCGGCGGCTTGTTGATCACCACCGATATCTGCGCGCCAAGTCCAAGCTCGGCGCGCGCGTTCAGCACCAGCGTCTGGCCCGCCGATATCTTGCGGCCAACGTCGCTCACGCGCTCGCCATCGATCAGCACGGCCCCGGCGGCGATCAGCTCCTCCGCCTCGCGACGCGAACAGACGCCCGATTGCGCGAGCCACTTGTTCACGCGAACCGGCTCGGCGCCGTCATATGTCCGCGAGAAGCTCACCCCTTCTGCTCCCGTCCGCGCTCCATCGCGGTCTTGCGCGAGGCTTCGGCCGCTTCGGGCGTCACGGCGGAGTTGTTCTTCGAGCCGCGCACGATTTCCATCTTCAGCGCTTCGGGCAAGGGCAGGGCGAGACCATCGTCGATCACCGCCTTCATGCGTTTCAGCAGGCCGCCTTCGACGCTGGCCATCTCCTGCGCCAGCTTCTTCGCGGCGGGCAGTAGTTCTTCAGGCGCCACCACGCGGTTGACCAGGCCCCAGCGTTCAGCCGTCGCTGCGTCGAGATAGTTGCCCGTCAGCGACAATTCCTTCGCGCGCCCCGCGCCGATGATGCGTGGCAGTTTCTGCGACAGCCCCCATACCGGCATCAGCCCGACGCGGCTGTGTGTGTCGGCGAATTTCGCTTCGCTGGAGGCGAGCAGCACGTCGCACATGAGTGCGAGTTCAAATCCGCCGGTGATGGCAAAGCCGTTGATCGCGCCGACGATCGGCCACGGGCAGGCCGCGAACGCCGCCGCCAGATCCATGTCCGGGGCAGGTCCAGCAGACGCCTTGTCGCCAACGCCCAGCGAGAAGCCCTTCTGGCCGGCTTCCTTGAGATCGACGCCCGCAGAGAAAGCGCGGCCATTTCCAGTCAACACGATCGCGCGCACGTCATTGCTGACCGACAACGCACGAACCGTCTTCACGATCTCGACCCTCAGCGCGACAGACAGCGCGTTGAGCTGCTTGGCGCGGTTCAGCGTCAGGATAGCGACCGGCCCGTCGCGCTCCACCAGCAGGATAGGTTCAGCTTGCTCGCTCATGTCGTCCCCTCAATCCACCGGGTCTGTTTCGGGCGTGCCGCCCTGTGCCCGTATGATATCCGCCAGCGCCACGGCGAGGCGGTCGACCAGTTCCTTGTCGCGGCTGCGCGCCACCAGGTTTGTGCCGTAGGCGATGTCTTTACCGGCAAGCCGCACGAACGGATAGGAGCCAAGGCTCGCCCCCGGCTCCGCCTTCGCCAGCTCCCCCAGCGGATCGGCAATGTCGCCCTCGCGCACGCCATTGGCCCGAACAGTCCGCACATGCACCACGGCGCCGCCCTCGATCCTGTGCGCCACATCCAGCAGCATGCCGCGCATCACGCTGGGCACGCCCGCCATCACGAACACATTGCCGAGCTGGAAGCCGGGCGCCGCCGAAACCGGGTTCACGATCAGGCTGGCTCCATCGGGAATGCGCGCCATGCGGATACGCCCGTCGTTTATCTCCTGGCCCCGCGCGGCGTAGTAGGGCCTCAGGATCGCCAGCGCGTCCTCACGCACGTCGACGCCGCGCCCGAACGCAGCCGCCACCGCATCCGCCGTGATGTCGTCATGCGTCGGCCCGATGCCGCCGGTCGTGAACACATAGTTATGGCGCGCCCGCATCTCGTTGAGCGTCGCCACGATGGTCTCATGCACGTCCGGCACGACGCGCGCCTCCCGCACCTCGACGCCGAGCGGCGCGAGGAACTGCGCGATGGTGCGCAGGTTCGTGTCCTGCGTGCGTCCGGACAGGATTTCATCGCCGATCAGGAGGACGGCCGCCGTGACGATCTGGGTCATGGCTCGCGTTTACGTCTGCTTCATCCCTGCGTCCAGCGGCGGTGAAGCGCGGGTGAACGCCGGAAGCGCAATTCTTCGCAAATTTCCGCGCCATGGAAGTGTAGAATTAAGTCTGAAGCCTCATGGTGCCCTTTGATGGAGAGGTGGGGACACCCATGACGCCGAGATTGCGCCTGACCAGAGCGCGGGGCGGCAACGTGATGATCGAGTTCGCGTTGCTCGCGGGGCGGCAACGTGATGATCGAGTTCGCGTTGCTCGCGCCTGTGTTCTTCATGATGATCATGGGCCTGGTTGAGTTCGTGCTCTTCCAGTACAAGACCTACGCGCTCAATCACGTGGTCTACGAAGCCGCCCGCAACCTTCAGACCGGCGAAGTGCAGACCGCCGCAGACATGCAGGCCGCCTTCTACGAGGAAGTGTGCAACACGGCTGGCCCGATGATCGACTGCGAAGCGATCGTCTTCGATGTCCGTTCATTCGACGCACTCGCCGATGTCTCCTATCCGCCGCCCGTTTTCGACTCCGAAGGCAATCCATCGAACTTCGTGTTCGAGCCCGGCGGCGCCAACAAGTACTCCGTCGTTCGCGCGGCGATCCACCACCAGTTCGTCACGCCCTTCATGGACAAGCTGTTCCGCATGGGCCCGGACATGCCCGCGATCGTGAACTCGTTCTGCATCGTCAAGAACGAGCCGTGGGCATGATCATGCGTCATCTCTCGCTGTTCAGGAAGTTCCGCTCGGACCGGCGTGGCGTTGCCGCCGCCGAGTTCGCGCTCATCGCGCCGGCGCTCATCTTCCTCGTCATGGGCGTGTTCGAGATGTCCTTCCGCTTCCGCGCGACCGAGGAGGCGACGCGGTATGTGCACCAGGTCGCCGATCTCATTTCGCGCGAGACGCAGCTGACGACCGCGACGATCGGCGAAGTCTATGATGCGTCGATCCACATGATGAAGCCGCTTGAAACGGTCGAGAACCTCGATCTCGATGTCTCCTCCATTGGCTTCAACGGCAACAGCGCCACGCCCGCGGTGCTCTGGCGGCGCGTTGCAGGCACATCCGTCCCATTCGACGTCAACGAGGCCGCGGGCATGGGCCTTCAGGACGAAAGCGTCATCCGTGTCGGCGTTCGCTACAATTACCAGAGCGTGCTGTCCGAGTTGTTTGGCGGCGGCGCGATGACCATCGAGAAGTCCGCCTACGCCCGGCCGCGCGTCGAGCGCAAGGTTCGTATCGACGGCTCGTCGAACGACGGCGGCAGCATAGCGTACGTGAATTAGCATGGGCTGGAGGGGGTCGCGCAGCTGACCCCATTCGGATTGGAGAGCAAGATGTCGGGTTCTCTCGGGAAATTCATCCGCGACGCCAAAGGCGCGTTCGCCATGCAGTTTGCGCTGATGGCTGTTCCTCTCTGCGTCTGCACGGGTCTTGCGATCGATGGTGGCCGCGCCTTCCTTGCGCGCTACGAGTTGGCTTCGGCGCTGGATGCCGCCGCGCTTGCGGCAGGGTCGACGCTGGACGAGAATGCTGACCTGGACGCGGTGGCGCGCCGCTTCGTTGAAATGAACTTCAAGACGCAGCACGACGATCCCATCTTGCTGGAGTTGGCAGAGAACGAAAATGACGGAATCCTGACGCTGACGGGCTCGGTCAGGATCAATACGTTCTTCATGCCGCTGGTCGGCCAGCCCTATGTCGAAGTGCACGCCGAAAGCGAAGTGCGCCGCGGCGGCAACAACGTCGAGGTCGCTCTGGCGCTGGACGTGACGGGCTCGATGTCTGGAAGCAAGATCACCGCGCTCAAGACGGCGGCGAAGGACCTCGTCAACGAGGTCGTCAACGATGTCCAGACGCCCTACTTCTCGAAAATCGCGGTTGTGCCGTGGGGCACCAACGTTCACGTCGGCAGCTATGCCGCCGCCCTTCGCGGTCCCGTCCAAGGCCCGGTCAACATTTCCGCGGCGCACTGGCGCGATGGCGCGTCCAAGACGATCGCCGCCAACTCGGGCTGGCGCGTCGGCGGTGTTGGCCGCGCCATCTCGGCTGCAACCTGGCGCAACGGATCCTCGTTCAACGTTTCGGCGATCACCAAGACCAATTCCAACGCCCGTATCCGCGTGACGCTTTCGGCAAACCCGAGCTATGCGAACGGCGATACGATCTACATCACCGGCATCACGAACGGCGGTTATACATCGCTGAACAACCGCGCGTTCAAGGTGGCGGATCGCACCACGAGCAGCCCGTATTATGTCTGGCTGCAGACCGTCAACACGACCACCTACGTCGCCCCCCCGTCGAGCTCAGCCGCCGATTCCTCGACCGGCGCGTCGCAACGTTGCTTCGATACGGCGTGTGACGTCCGTATCACCACCGCCGCCCACACGTTCGCCGTCGGCGACCGCGTTCGCATCACCGGCGTCAGCGGCATGACGCAGCTGAACAACGCCCCCGAGGACTCGTGGATCGTGAAGACAGCGCCATCCACCACCACGTTCACCGTGCAGGGTCTTGACGGCCCGTCCACCAACACCTGGACCGCGAATGGTACGGCTTCCGAGTGCTACACGGCGGATTGCAAGTACGTGATCAACGCGACGGCGCACGGCTTTGCTGCGAACGACCGCGTGACAATCAACGGCGCCACTTTTGTTTCTGGCAGCACAGGAACGGTGATCAACACAGGCTACAACGCCACGCTGGCGGTTGGCGCGAGCCCGACCACCAATGCCTTCTACCTGCCGGGCCGCGGCTATGACTATCGCGACTGGTCTTCGGCCGGCACGGTCGCCGAATGCTTCCAGACCGATTGCAAGGTGCGCGTCACGACGGTGGCCGCGCACAATCTTGCCAACAACGACCTCGTGCAGATCACTTCAGTCGGCGGCGCGACGGGCATCAACAACTCCGGCGTCAACGTGTGGACCGTGGCCAGCGTCCTCACCGGCACGCAGTTCACGCTCGCCAGCACTGACGCCAGCCTCGCGAATACAAGCAGCGCCTACACCTCCAACACCGGCACGATACAGTGCGTGGTGCAGGGCTGCCTGCGTTATCGCTACCTGACAGCGGCCGGCTCATACGCCATCGATGCAATCAGCAACTGCGTCACCGAGCGCGTCGGTACCAGCGCGCACACAGACGATGCTCCGGCGACGAGTTACATCGGCCGGGACTATCCTGGCGGTGATGGTCTGGTGGCCTGCAATACCAGCAACATGATCACGCCGCTGACTTCCGACCGCAGCGCGCTTACGACGGCGATCGACAATATGTCGATCAACGGATCGACCGCCGGCCAGATCGGAGCGGAGTGGGGGTGGTACATGGTTTCACCCAACTGGGCGAGCCAGTGGCCAGATGACATCAACCGTCCCAAAGCCTACGGCACGAGTGAACTCGTGAAGGTCGTCGTATTGATGACCGATGGTGAATTCAACACAGCCCACTGCAACGGCGTCACCGCGGAAAATTATGCGGTCGGCAGCGTGCCCACCAACGACCGGATCGACACCAGCGTCTGCACGCCTGCGGCCGCTCCCTTCACGCTGGCGCAGAACACCTGCACCGCAATGAAGCAGAAGGGCGTCGTAATCTATACGGTGGGCTTCCAGCTGAACACGGCGCTGGAGGGCGATGAATTCCTCGCGGCCTGCGCAACCAGCACCAGCCACGCCTATCTTGCCTCGACCAACGAGGAGCTGCGCGAGAACTTCAAGGAGATCGCAACGTCGATCACCAAGCTGCGGTTGTCGAAATAAGCCCGAAAACACCGGACGCGCTGGCTCGGGAACGGGCCGCGCCCCGGGATGGGTAGGGGGCGCTGGCGCTCCAATCACTTTGCCAGCGATTTCAGGCGCTTGCCGAGCTCCAGGCGCCAGGGGCGGCATGTCCGTCTCGTGCGGCTCGCTGGCCCGTGTCACAAGCATGGTTTGAGAATGGCCTGATTTTGGCTAAGGCTGGTTGGCCACGGCCATCGGGTGCAGGGTTTATGTAGCAGGCCTGCTACCGCACCGCCTCTGAGTTGTGGCTAGTGTGTCGTGGGCCGGGCGTTCTGGGGTGGCGTGATGTTGGTACGGATTCTCCAGTTTATTATTGGTGCAGCGCTTGGCGGCGGTGGCGGCTATTTCGCCTGGCTGAACCGTGGCGATCTCCGCGCGATCTTCCCGCCGGGGCCGGACGGCCCGCCCTGGATTCTTGTGACGAGCCTGCTGGCCCTTGCGGCAGGCATCGTCTTCCTGGTCAGCGCCGTTCATCCCCGCCCCAACCGGCGCAAGGCGCTCGAAGCCCGCGCCCAGGCGAGAGAAACTCACCTCGGAGAGGCTGAGGCTTATTACTCCGAAGCAGGCCGCGCGGCGGACCGCGACTGGCGTTCCGGCGATATTCCTATGCCTGCGGCGCCACAGACCTCAGCCTCCATCGTGCCCGCTCCGGCTGCGCCATCTCCCAAGGCGGCGGCACCCGAACCGGCGCCGGTCGCCGTTGCGTCCGCCCCAACTCCACCGCCGGTCCCGCCGCCCGTTGTGGCCCCGGTGGCCGCGCCGCCAAAGGCGGTCGCGATAGCAACGCCGCCGCTGCAGCCCCCGCCGCAACCCGCCCCAGCCGCCGCGGCGCCTGCAAACTTTCCATCCGCCGCGACCCTGAGCCCGATCCCGGTCGCAGCCGAGCCACCGCCAGCGCCGCCTGCCAAACCCGTCGCGCCTCCCGCTCCGGCAACTGCGCCTGTTGCTGAATCTGATCCACGTGCACAGATCCGGGCGGCCATCAAGGCAGGCAGGCTGGATGAAGCCGAACGCCTTCTGGATGCCGGGCGGGAAACCGCGCAGGGCCTCGTCCTCGCGGATCTCACCGGCCTGGCTGGCGATCATGCAGCCGCATCGGGCCGTCAGAGCCACGCCAAATGGCTGTGGCGGCTGGCCATCAAGCGGTTCGGAGAGGCCGGCGCGCTTGATACGCCCGGCGCCCGCGCCGTTGCTGAAAGTCTGCGAACAGGAGGTTAACGCCGGTTCGCGGGGCGGCCATCGCATCCTGCCCCTGTTGAACTGTCGCTAAACCAATTGCGGGTAACGTGACCCCGGTTCGTAAATTTCGCCGGTCGTTTTGTTCATGCCGCCCACCCCTCTGCTGAACTCGCCGGACGTGGCCGTGGCGGTGCTCGCAACGCTCCCGTGCTGCGTCGTCGATGCGCGTGACAGGATCGTCGAAGTGAACGCCGCCTTCGCCACGAAGCTTGCCCGTCCCGCGCAATTCCTGGTCGGCATCGAGATTCTCGAACTGATACGCGGCCTGTCGGCTGATGAATCGCGATCCACCGGCGCCAACTGCTTCAAGATCGTGTCGGCTGGTGCGGAGACGTGGGTGCGCGTCGATCGCACGCCGGTCTCGCCGGGGCGCGAGGTCATCCGTCTCGTTGATGTGTCGCCGGAGTGGATGGCGCTTACCGCGCTGATGAGCGCGCGCATGGCGCGCGAGCGCCTCCTGATGGACGCCGAGGTCACCGATTGGCGCTTTGATCCCGATACCGGGCTCTACTCGTTCACGGGTGAAAATCTGCTCGGCTACAGCGATACGTCGCGGCCGGTGCATGTTGATGTCCTGAAGACGCTGCAACACCCGGACGACATCGCGAAGGAAGACGTGATCCGCGATCGGATCACGACGCAGGGCGGCTCTGCGATGGGCGAAATGCGCGTCCGCAGCAGCGACGGCGTCTGGCAGACGCTGCGTGTCTACTATCGCGCTGGCCGCAAGCTGGCGTCCGGGCGGTTCGAGATGTTCGGGCTCTCGCAGAAGGTCACCGAACTGGCGCAAGCGCGCGACACGGCGGACCTGATGTCTGACCGCCTGGAGCTTGCGATGGCTGCGGCCAACGCCGGCGTCTACGAGATCGACGTGAAGACGGGCGATCGCTGGTCATCCGAACAATTCAAGAAGCTTGCGGGCCCGGAAGCGATGGCGCGCCAGGCGCAGCATCCGTTCGGCATCTATGTCGAGGAAGAGCAGGCCGCCGTTGTGAAGAGCTGGCAGCGCTGCCTGGCTTCCAACGAAGTCGAGAGCATGGACACGCGCATCCATACCCCCGATGGCAAGGGCAGGTGGGTGCGGCTGTTCACGCGCGTGCAGCGCAATGCGGCTGGCGAAAACGTCCGCGCCGTTGGGCTGATGCTGGACATCCACGAGCGCAAGCAGCAGGAACTCGCCCTTCTCGAAGCCAAGCGGCAGGCCGAGGCGGCAACTATCGCGAAATCGAACTTCCTTGCCTCGATGAGCCACGAAATCCGCACGCCGCTGAACGGTATTCTCGGCATGGCGCAGGTGCTGGCTGGCGACCCGCTCACCGAAGAGCAGCACGACCGTGTCAAGGTGATCACCGAATCCGGCCAGACGCTTATGGCGCTGCTCAACGATGTGCTGGACATCTCCAAGATCGAAGCCGGCAAGCTCGAGATCGCGCGCATCGACGGCGACCTCGTGCTGACGACCGAGCGTGTGCGCCAGCTGTTCCTGCCTCAGGCTCACGACAGGGGCCTCGATGTCACTGTCGAGGTTGCGCCCGATTTTCCGCGCAAGGCGGGCTATGATCCGGTGCGCGTGCGCCAGTGCATCGGCAACCTGCTCTCCAACGCCATCAAGTTCACCGAAAGCGGTGGCGTCACGATCCGCCTTGGCGCCGATCCGCTGCCCGATGGCAGCCATCGGATGCGCGTCGATATCGCCGACACCGGCATCGGCATGGACGAGGATACCAAGGCGCGGCTGTTTGCAGCGTTCTCGCAGGCTGACGCCTCCATCACACGCCGCTTCGGCGGCACGGGCCTGGGTCTCGCCATCACACGGCAGCTCGCGCGCCTCATGGGCGGCGACGTGACCGTGGAAAGCAGGGCAGGTGAAGGATCGACTTTCCACCTGACCTTCGTGGCCGAACGCGCAGCGCTGGTGGCGCCGAAAACCGGCGAACCGGCCGCCGCAGCGCCAACAGTTCAGCCAAAGTCGGTCATCGGCGCGCGCGTCCTCCTCGTCGATGACAACGCCGTCAACCGCCAGGTTGTCCGCCTGTTCATGACGCAGATGGCGCCCAAGATCGTCGAGGCGGCCAATGGCGTCGAGGCGCTGGCGCGCCTGGCGGAACAGCCGTTCGACATCGTGCTGCTCGACGTCCACATGCCGGTGATGGATGGCAAGGAAGCGATCCGCCGCATCCGCGCCAGCGACCAGCCGTGGAAGGACATCCCCGTCATCGCGCTGACCGCCGACGCCATGTCGGGGGATCGCGAGCGCTTTCTTGCGCTGGGCATGAGCGAGTATCTGTCCAAGCCCATCGATGCGCGTGAGCTGGCGACGAAGTATGTCAGCCTGCTGCAGGGACGCCGTCTCGCGTCCGACAAGGCAGCCTGAGCCGTAGGCAGGGCTTCCCAACGCACAGCGTCCGGTGAATATCTGGGGCGAACCCTTCGCCCCAGCCAGCGGACCTGCATGTCATGTCAGATAAACCCAGCGTCCTGATCACCGACATTAAGGGGTTTGCGAACCCGGTGATCGCGCGGCGGCTTGCTGCATCAGGCGCGCGCGTCATCGGGTGTGACCGCGAGATCACGGCCGATGGCGTCGCGGACGGGGTCGATGTGATTGCGTGGGGCTCGCCAGCTGATGTCGTCGCGCGGGCCACGGCGCGGTTTGGCGGCAAGCTCGACGCAGTCGTCATTTCTGGCGCCATGCCGGCTCCGCGTCTCAAGGTCGAGGACCTGACAATCGAGGCGCTGATGCCCTATTTCCTGCATCTGGCGGCGGAATCGATCGCGTTCGCTGGCGCTGGCGTGAAGGCGATGCGTCCGCACAAGGCTGGCCGCATCGTGTTTGGATCATCCTCCGGGCCGATCGGCGGCATTCCGGGTTTTGCCGCTTACGCAGCGGCGCGAGCGGCCGTGAACGGCGTGGTGCGCACGCTTGCGCTTGAAGTCGCAGGCGATGGGATTTCGGTGAACGCCGTCGCGGCGAACTTCATCCAGACGGAGACCTACTATCCCAAGGCGCTGCTCGAGGACCCCGTGAAAGGCCCGAAGCTTCTGGCTCGCGTGCCTATGGGGCGGCTGGGCGAGGCCGAGGAGGTTGCGGCGCTGATCGAGCTGCTCACGCTCGGCCGCAGCGGCTTCGTGTCGGGGCAGGTGATCCCGATCTCCGGCGCGTGGTGCTAGGTCAGCCTACTTCGTGAACTGCTGCGCGGTGAAGGCGAGGATGCGCTTGGCGGCTTCTTCGCGTTGGTCGTTCGTGTCGCCGAACGCTTCGCCCAACTTGCCTTCCAGCATCAGCGTGGCGAGACCGTGCGCCGTCGACCAGGCGGCGATGACGGGCACCAGATCCGCGCTCGTCTTGTCGGCGCCGATCGGCGCGCCAAGGGTTTCGGCAACCAGCTGGAAGCAGCGGTCGGCTTTTTCCTTGGCTTCCGGATAGTTCATCAGGTCCACCATCTCGCAGCGGAACATCAGGCGGAAGACTTCCGGATTGTTCAGCGCGAACCGGATATAGGCCTCGCCCAGCGCGCGGTTACGCGCCTGCTTGTCGCGCGCAAGGCCGATGGCGCTCACCATGTAGTCGTAAAGCTTGTCGAAGCCTTCGCCGGCCAGCTCGGCGAGGATGGCTCCACGATCCGTGAAATAGTGATACGGTGCCTGGTGGCTGACGCCCGCGCGCCGCGCCACTTCGCGCATCGACAATGCGCCAAGCCCGCCCTCGTTCATTAGGGCAATGCTGGCCTCAAGGATTCCAGCGCGAACGTCGTCGCGCGTCGCAGACTTCGTCACGGTCATGTCATTTCCGATTCTGCTTGACGGTGTCCAACAATAACTAGACACTGTCAAGGTAACCCATCCACTCCCTTGGTGGCACATGAAATCCGCTCTGTCAGCTTGGAGAAATGGGGTTGCCGCAGTTGCAGCCGCCGCCGCACTGGCCGCGTGCCAGGGAGAGGCGGGCGAAACCGCCGTCATTGCGCCTGCTCCGGTGATCACGGTTGAGGTGCTTGCCGTAGCGCCGGATGGCGCTGGAACCGGTGTCCGGGCGAGCGGGCTGGTGGCCTACAAGCGCCAAACCGCCCTCGGATTCGGCGCGCCGGGCCAGATCGAGACCCTGACGGTCGATAGCGGAGACCGCGTGGCGGCCGGTCAGGTGATCGCCACCCTGCGCCGCACAACCGTGGGTGCGGACGAGGCGGAAGCCGCCCTAGCCCGCCAGACCGCCCAACAAACATTCGACCGCATCAGCCGCCTGTTCGAAGGCGGCGCGGCTTCGCAGGCCGATCTCGACAATGCCCGCCTGGCGCTAGAGCGCACGCGCGAGCGCATCGCCATCGTCGCCCCGGCCAGCGGCATCGTCCTCATGCGCCAGGCAGAGCCCGGCCAGACGGTCAGCGCCGGCACGCCCGTGGTGACCATCGGCGAATCCCGCGCTGGATTGATCGTCCGCGCCTCCTTCACGCCCGCCGAAGTGGCGCAGGTGAAGGTCGGCGATGTGGCCTCGGTGCGCATCGAGCAGCGTGACGTGGTCTCGGGCAATGTGGTGCGCATCGCACCGCGCGGATCGCAGTCCGGCACATTCGAGGTTGAGGTCGCGCTCGCCCGGCTGGACGGCCTGCGCGCCGGCGAGGTCGCCGAGATCAGTCTTGCTGCGAAGGCCTCGGAGGCGAACGTTGCTGCAGGCGTCTATGTCATTCCCGCGATTGCACTGATCGATGCGCGTGCCGATCAGGGTGTCGTCTTCGTCATTGATGCTGAAGGCAAGGCGCGCCGCCGCCCGGTGGAAACCGGCGGCGTCAGCGATCAGGGCGTATCCATCCTGAAGGGCCTTGCGGCCGGTGACCGTGTGATCACGCGCGGCGCTTCCATGGTGCGCGATGGCGATGCCGTGCGCATCGCCGGCGAATAGAGCGGGGCACGGGGGCGATGCAGGGTTTCACCCGCTTCTTCGTGGACCGCTGGCAGTTCACGATGATCGTGTTCGTCATGCTGTTCGGGCTGGGCATCCAGTCCGTCATGTCGATCCCGAAGTCCGAAGACCCCATCGTCTCCTTCCCCGGCGTTGGCGTGTTCATCGTCCTGCCCGGCGCGGATGCCGAGCAGATGGAGCGTCTGGTCGCCATCCCCATCGAGACGGTGCTCAACGGTCTCGAGGATGTCGACGAAATCCAGTCGACCAGCCAGGCGGGCCTTGCCAGCATCGGCGTCAGCTTCATCTACGGGTCTGACCCCGAGAAGAAATACGACGAGGTGGTGCGCGAACTGAACGTTATCCGCGCCAGCCTGCCTGAAGGCATCACCCTGTTGCGCGCCAACCGGCAGAACCCGGCGCAGACCAACATCGTGCAGATGGCGCTGGTCAGCGACGACGCTTCCTACCGCCGTATGGAGGCCTACGCCCGCGAGCTGCGCGATGCGATCGAGCGCGCCGACGGCATCCAGCAGTCCGAAATCTGGGGCGTGCCGCCGAGCGAAGTGCGCGTCACGCCCGATCTCGACAAGCTGGCCGCCTATCGCCTGCCGCTGTCAGCGCTCACCGAGGCGCTGCAGCGCGAAGGCGCAGACGTTCCGATCGGCTCCGTCGAAACCAGCGGCCGCCGCTTCAATGTGGAAGCGACCGGCCCCTTCGATAGCCTCGATGAAATCCGGAACGTCGTGCTGCGCTCGGAAGACGCCAGCGCGCTCACCGTGGGGGATGTCGCCACGGTCGAGTGGACCAATGACGAGCAGTCGGTGCGAACCCGCTACAACGGCAAGCGCGCGCTATTCGTGACGGCGCGGGCAAAGCTGGGCGCCACGATCTTCAACGTGATGGACAATGTCCGCTTCCAGGTGGACAAATACGAGGAACGCCTGCCGCCCGAGATCAAGCTGGAGCGCGGCTTCGACCAGTCCGAAACCGTTGCGCACCGCCTCTCCACGCTGGGCCGCGACTTCATGATCGCCATCGGCCTCGTCCTGCTGACGCTGTTGCCGCTCGGCCTGCGCGCTTCGCTGGTGGTGATGGTGTCGATCCCGGCCTCGTTCGCCATCGGCGTCATCGCGCTCGACCTGATGGGCTATTCGCTGAACCAGCTGTCGATTGCGGGCTTCGTGCTGGCGCTTGGCCTGCTGGTGGACGATTCCATCGTCGTCACCGAGAACATCGCCCGCCACAAGCGGGGCGGACTGTCTCCACGCGACGCTGCGATTTCTGGCGTCAACGAGATCAATGTCGCCGTGCTGGGCTGTACGGCGACCTTGCTGCTGGCGTTCGTGCCGCTCCTCAATCTCCCCGAGGCCGCAGGCGATTTCACCCGCTCACTGCCCATGGCCGTGGTGTGCACGATTGCCGCCTCGCTATTCGTGGCGCTGACGATCATTCCGTTCCTCGCGAGCCGTCTGCTGCCGAAGAAGCACCACGACAACGTTTTCCTCGATGTGGTGATGGGCGGCATCCACGCTGTCTACCGCCCGATCCTGCGCATTGCGCTTGCAGCGCCCCGTCTCACCGTGATTGCGGGTCTTGCGCTGTTCGCGGCCTCGCTGACGCTGGTTCCGAAACTGGGCTTCAGCCTGTTTCCAGAAAACGACAGCCCCTACTTCATGGTGGAGGTCGAACTTCCCCAGGGCGTGTCGGTCGAGGAAACCGACCGGGCCGTGATGTACGCCGATGCCGCGCTCGCAAAGCACGAGAACATCACCTGGCGCTTCGCCAACACGGGGCGCGGCAACCCGCAGGTCTACTACAACGAAATCCCGAACGAGCAGGCGAGCAATGTCGGCGCCATCTATGCGCGCTTCGACCACTGGGAGGGTGAGGAAGGCCACGCTGCTCTCGAAGGCCTGCGCGCCGAGTTTGCGAAGTATCCCGGTGTCCGCTTCAACGTGAAGCGCTTCCTCAACGGTCCGCCGATCGAGGCGCCGCTGGCCGTGCGCATTCAGGGCGCCGATATCGAAGTGCTCTCCGGCATCGCAGCTGACTTCGAGCGTATCATCGCCAGCGTGCCCGGCGTGCGAAATGTCACCAACCCGCTCGCCGAGCGCCTGCTCGATCTCGACCTGCGCATCGACACCGAAGCCGCCGCCCTGCGTGGCGTTCCGGCTGGCGCGCTCGACCAGACGCTGCGCATCGCCATCGGCGGCGCGCGCGTCGCAGCCTTCCGCGATCCGGTGGGCGATTCCTATCCCGTCGTCGTTCGCGCCCCCCGCGCCGAGCGCATGAACATGAACGATCTTGAAGACCTCTACATCTGGACGGGCGATGGCTCCGCCGCGCCGCTGATGCAGTTCGCCGAGCCGAGGGTATCCTCCGGCCCGGCGCGCATCAGCCGGTTCGACCGCGAGCGCACGGTCACCATCACAGGCTATCTCCAGCCGGGCTATCTCGCCGGCGAAGTCACATCGCGCATGGAGGCCGCTCTGGCGTCGCAGAAGCTGCCGGCCGGCTATTCATCCAGCCTGGGCGGCGAGGCGGAAGCACAGTCCCGCAGCTTTGGCGGCATGGGCCCTGCGCTGCTGATCGCCATGTTCGGCGTGATGGCCGTGCTGCTGCTGGAATTCGGCTCGTTCGCAACAGCGGCGGTGGTCGCCTTCGTGATCCCGTTCGGCATCATGGGCGGCCTGATTGCGCTGTATCTCGGCGGGGAGTCGCTGTCCTACACCTCGATCATCGGGTTCATTGCGCTGATAGGTATCGAGATCAAGAACTCGATCCTGCTGGTCGAATTCGCAAACCAGGAACGCGCGCGCGGGACACCGTTGCGTGAAGCGATCGAGAAGGCGGGCGAAGTGCGCTTCCTGCCGGTGCTGCTCACTTCCCTTACGGCCATTGGCGGTCTGACGCCGCTGGTGCTCGAGAAATCGCCGCTTTATTCGCCGCTGGCCATGGTGATCATCGGGGGGCTCGTGTCCTCCACGCTGATCGCGCGGATCGTGACGCCGCCCATGTACCTGCTGCTGGCGCCGAAGGACAAGAAGTTGGCCCCGCACCCGGACCCTGTTGCGGTTCCAGCCGAGTAGGTGGAACACTCTCCGGCGAGGAAACGCCGGAGATCGCATCGTGGATTTCAACCTGCCGCATTTTGGTTTGCCGAGGGGTCTCGTCGATTATCTCGGCGAACTCGATCGCTTCATCGAAGCGGAGATCAGGCCGCTGGAGCAGGCGGACGATAATATCCGCTTCTTCGACCACCGCCGCGAGCACGCCCGCACCGACTGGGACAGGGGCGGCCTGCCGCGGCATGAATGGGAAGACCTGCTGCGCCAGGCGCGGCGAAAGGCTGATGCGGCCGGGCATTTCCGCTTCGCGCTGGCCAAGGAACTGGGCGGCTCGGCGCGTGATGTCGGCTGTGGCCCCAACCTCGCCATGGCGGTGATCCGCGAGCATCTTGCGCACAAGGGCCTCGGCCTGCACAACGACCTGCAGAACGAGCACTCCATCGTTGGCAACAGCATCGGCGCGCAGCTGATGTGGGCCTATGGCGCCGACGCGCAGAAAGCCGAGTGGATGGAAGATCTCGCCGCCGGCAAGCGCGGCTTCGCCTTCGGCATCACCGAACCCAAACATGGGTCCGACGCCACGCACATGGAAACCGTGGCGCGCCGGGAGGGAGACGACTGGATCATCGACGGCGAGAAGACCTGGAACACCGGCGTCCACGTCGCCAGCCACGACATGATCATGGCGCGCACGAGCGGCAAGGCAGGCGATGGCCATGGCATCACCGCCTTCCTCGTCCCCATGAAGGCGCCGGGCTTCACGATCGAGGAATACCTCTGGACGTTCAACATGCCCTCCGACCACGCCCACGTGACGCTGAAGGGCGTGCGCGTGCCCGACGGCGCCATATTCGGCGGCGAGGGGCGCGGGCTGCAGGTGGTGCAGCATTTCTTCAACGAGAACCGCATCCGTCAGGCGGCGTCTTCTCTGGGCGCGGCCCAATATTGCATCGACGAGGCGGTGGCCTACGCCAATGTCCGCGCGCCGTTCGGCAAGAAGCTGGCGAGCAACCAGGCGATCCAGTTCCCGCTCGTCGAGCTGCAGACCCAGTGCGAGATGGTGCGCGCCCTGATCCACAAGACCGCGTGGATCATGGACACGGCGGGGAATTTCGCGGCGTCGGACAAAGTCTCGATGTGCAACTACTGGGCAAACCGGCTGTGTTGCGAGGCGGCGGATCGTGCGATGCAGGTGCATGGCGGGCTTGGCTATTCGCGGCACAAACCGTTTGAGCACATCTATCGCCACCACCGCCGCTATCGCATTACCGAGGGCGCGGAGGAAATCCAGATGCGCCGCGTCGCCGGCTACATGTTCGGCTTCATGGACCAGCGCGCGCCCAAGGGCGTCACCGAGTGAGCCCGCGCGCATGATCGATAACGCCAGGCTTGAAGCCGTCCTGAAACGCCTGCCGGGGTTCGAACGGCTGACGGCATGCGAGCGTTTGTCTGCAGGCGCGAGCCGCGAAACCTACCGGCTCAGCGTCGTCATCAACGGCTCCGCAAAGACGCTGGCTCTGCGGCGGGCGGCGGGCGAGGGGCAGTCCGCGATGGGACCGGGACCGGGCCTTGTCATCGAGGCCAAGCTGTTCAGCGCGGCGAAATCGGCGGGCGTGCCGGGGCCAGAGGTGCTTCTGGTGCTGCAATCTGAAGATGGGCTCGGCTCAGGCTTCGCCATGGATTGGGTCAACGGTGAAACGTTGGGTGGCAAGATCGTGCGCTCACCAGAGCTGGAAGGCGCACGGCGAACCTTGGCGCGGCAATGCGGGCAAATCCTCGCGCGGTTGCATTCCGTCGATGTGCAGGCCGCCGGGCTCGGCGAAGCGCTGGAGTCGTTCACGCCGGACCACATCGTGCGCAAGACGCATGCGGCCTATCTTGAGCTGAACACGCCGCAGCCGATGATCGACTTCACCGCGCTGTGGCTGCTGAAGAACCTGCCCGACGAACGTCCGATGACGCTGGTGCACGGCGACTTCAGGAACGGCAATCTGATCGTCGAGCCCAACGAAGGCGTCGTTGCTGTGCTGGACTGGGAACTGGCCCATGTCGGCGATCCGATGCGCGATCTCGGCTGGCTGATGACGCGCTCCTGGCGGTTCGGCGCGAACGGCAAAGCTGTCGGCGGGTTCGGCGAGCCGGACGATCTGTTCGCTGGCTACGAGCAGGTGAGTGGTGAGAAGGTCGATCGCAAAGCGGTGCGGTTCTGGGAAGTGTTCGGATCGTTCTGGTGGGCGGTCGGCACGCTGTCCATGGCGCAGTCGTTCCGCAATGGCAGCGAACCCAGCGTCGAGCGCCCGGCCATCGGCCGCCGCAGCTCCGAGTGCCAGATTGACTGCGTGAACATGCTGATCCCGGGCTGGGCCCGGCGGCCGATAGCGGCTGCAGAAACTTCTGGCGAACTTCCGACCAGCGCCGAGCTGCTGTCCGGCGTGCGCGATTTCCTGCGCGGCGAGGCCGAGGGCGGCCAGAAGGGCCGCAGCCAGTTCCTGTCGCGCGTCTCGGCCAACGCGCTGGACATTGTGTTGCGCGAAATGAATCTCGGGCCAGACGCCAACGCATGGGAGGCGCAGGGCCTTTCAGCTATCCTGAAAACCAGCGGCAGGCTGGCCGATCTGCGGGCAAAACTTTGCGCCGCCATGCGCGCCGGCGATATCGACCTGAAACGCCCGGACCTGCACGCCCGCCTGCGCGACAGCGTCTTTGCGCAGGTCATGATCGACCAGCCGAACTATGCAGGCGCCCTCGAATGTGCCGCAAATACCTGATCACTGCCGTAGCGGCATGAAACGGGTACTCGACGGTACGCAACGACGCGCTTAAACCTGCGCGCTCAGAACGAGGTGTCTCATGTCGCGTCCGGTCATTTCCGCCACGGGCCTTTATACGCCGCCCAATTCGATCTCGAATGCCGAGCTGGTGGAAAGCTTCAACGCCTGGGCCGACCAGTGGAATGCTCAAAACGCCGACGACATCGCGGCCGGCAGGGTTCAACCCAAGCCGCACTCCTCGGTCGAGTTCATCGAGAAAGCCTCGGGCATCAAGGCGCGCTATGTGGTGGACAAGGACGGCGTACTCGATCCCAAGCGGATGACGCCCAATATCGCCGAGCGCCCAAACGAACAGATCTCCATCCTAGCCGAGATTGCGGTGAAGTCCGCACAAGAAGCGCTGGCGAAGGCCGGGCGCGAAGGCAAGGAAATCGACGCGGTGATCTGCGCCGCCTCCAACATGCAGCGCGCTTACCCCGCCATGGCGATCGAGGTTCAGGCAGCCCTCGGCGCACAGGGCTTCGCCTTCGACATGAACGTCGCGTGTTCCTCCGCCACCTTCGGCATCCAGACGGCGGCCGACTTCGTGCGCGCCGGTCACGCCAAGACAGTGCTGATGGTCAACCCGGAAATCTGCTCGGGCCACCTCAACTTCACCGACCGCGACAGCCATTTCATCTTTGGCGACGTATCGACCGCGGTGCTGGTCGAGTCCGATGACCGCGCGCCCAAGGGCGGTTGGTCGATCCTTGGCACGCACCTGAAGACGGTGTTCTCCAACAACATCCGCAACAATTTCGGCTTCCTCAACCGCGGCGATCCGGACGGCGTCGGCAAGTCCGACAAGCTGTTCGTCCAGGAAGGGCGCAAGGTCTTCAAGGAAGTCGTGCCCATGGTCGCGGCCATGATCAACGAAGAGATGGATCGCCTCGGCATCAAGTCGGCCGAGCTGCGCCGCATGTGGCTGCACCAGGCCAATGCCGGGATGAACCGTCTCATCGCCGAGCGCGTGCTCGGTCACGAAGCCACCGAGGACGAAAGCCCCACAGTGCTCGACACTTACGCCAACACATCGTCGGCCGGATCGATCATCGCCTTCCACAAGCACTCGGCGGACTTCAAGCCCGGTGAGAAGGGGCTGATCTGCTCGTTCGGCGCGGGCTATTCGGCCGGCACGGTGTTTGTTGAAAAAACGGCCTGACCGACGAATCGGTCAGGCCGGATTTTTCTGAAATCGCAGCGTTTGCTATTTCGGCTCGGTTGCCTTCTTGAGCGTCGAGGCGACAAGCTCCAGATCCGCGTCGGTCATCTGCGGGTAGAGCGGCAGGACGATCGTGCGATCCTGGCAGCCTTCGGAGTGCGGTAGCGGCGGGTGATTGCCGTTTTTGTAGCCGTCCTCGCGGTGCGAGCACATGATGCCGCGGCGCGTGGCGATGCCTGCGTCGAGCATCGCCTGCATGACGGCGCGCTGGTCTGCGTAGTCAGGCAGACGGATCGCGAAGGATTGCCAGTTCGACTTCATGCCTTGCGGCTCAAGCGGCAGGCCGATCCACTGGGCAGAGCTCAGCAGCGCGCGATACTTGTCTGCGATCTCGCGGCGACGGGCGACGATGCCCGGCAGGCGGCGCAGCTGTTCGCGGCCGACAGCGGCCTGGATGTCCGTCATGCGATAGTTGTAGCCGAGCACCGGGTGGGTCTCGAAGATAACCTGGTTGGAGCCGTGGCGGACCGTGTCGGGAACCGACATGCCGTGCTGGCGCAGCAGCTTGAACTGCTTGTTCCAGTCAGCGTGCGGCGTGGTCAGCATGCCGCCATCACCGGTCGACATGATCTTGCGCGGGTGGAAGGAGAAAACGGCCACGTCGCCGCGGCAGCGTCCGACTTTCTCCCATTCGCCATCCCACATGTACTCCGCGCCAACGGCGCAGGCAGCGTCTTCGACGACTTTCAGGTTGTGCTTGCGGGCAACCGCAACGATGGCCGAGAG
>NCEM01000005.1 GCA_002280725.1 Alphaproteobacteria bacterium 32-64-14 | reverse complement strand
ACCCGTCTGCCACTCCCCTTGCGGGGCGTTCGACTTGCATGTGTTAAGCCTGCCGCCAGCGTTCGTTCTGAGCCAGAATCAAACTCTCAGGTTGAGGTTTGACTCCGACGAAACCTCGCGGAATTTCGCGAGGTCGCTGCAAAGCATTTGCGTATATTTGACGGGAAACCCGTTCACATAAAACCCAACTCACGTTGGGCCGTATATTGAACTGGCTTTCCTTAGATAAACGCAAACCGTCGATGTCGATAAATGGGCCTCACCCAGGCCGAAGCCTGATTGAGAACCCTGCAAGCAACATCGCCGCCCGCGTTTCTCTTCCACTCACAATGTCAAACATCCCGCGGACAATGGTCTTTCGACCGGCTATCCGCCGCATCCGTATCGGCCGTGTTGGCCGCCCCGTTTGCGTGAGGCGCGGGGTATAAGCCCGAGCTTCGTTTCCCGTCAACCGCCTTTTTCCGACTTTTTTCAGCGATCCACAGGACGCCGAAAAGGCTCACAAAAAGGACGACAGAGGCTTCCTCGGGCCCATTGCGGGGCCCGCGTTAGACCAACAGTGGTCGGCGGGAGGGCGGTATATACGCTCGTGACCCTGAGGGCGCAAGCGCGATTTTGATCTTTTTGCGCGAATTCCGAGTCGTCTGCAGTCACCTTCCAGGAGCGCGCCAAAACGCATGTTTTGCTGGGATTTTGCGAGTCTGCGGGCAACCGGCGATCACGCGCCGACCCGCCTAAAAGGTTGCGAAGGTGTGAAAGCTGCGCATGTCGCGGGCGAGTCGCGCCCTCACGCAGGGTGAGTCTACCGGGTCGCCGTCAGGGCTGGATGTAGGACCGGATCGCGTTGACCTCGGCGTCCGCTTCCGCGATCCGCCACTTCACGAGGTCGCCGATCGAGACGACGCCGATCATCCGGCCGCCATCGACCACGGGCAAATGCCGGATTCGGCGGTCGGTCATCTTTTCCATTGCCGATTCTACCGTGTCACGCGGGCGGGCGGTCACGACCTGGCGGGTCATCACCTCCCCGACCGTGCATTTCAGGGCTGCCGCGCCGATTCTCGCGATATTCCTTATGATGTCGCGCTCGGACAGGACGCCGATGATGCCGCCGGCCTCGTTGAGGATCACCATGGCGCCGACGCGGCGGGTATCCAGCAGGTCCGCCGCCTCTTTCAGCGTCGCGGACTCGGCGACGGAAAACACCTGTCCGCCCTTCTCTTTGAGGATCTGCTCGAGGATCATGTCGGGCTCCCAGCGCCGTGGTGATGATGTGGCAGTTGAGTCACAGGGTGCGGCAGCCCGCCGCACCTTTCAACTTAATACTGGCTACCGGACGAAGTTTTCTTGCGCCCGCTCGCGTGCCCGCGGGCCTTCCCGGGACGGTTAATCCCTGTCCAGCGCAAACAGCGGCGCGTCTTTCCACGGCTCTCCGCGCAGGTGCGCGTCGAGAAGATCGGCGGCCATGGCGCTGAAAGTTATGCCGTTTCCGCCGTATCCAAACGCTGCAAGGCAGTGCGGACGGCCTGGCGTCGCGCCAATCAGGGGCAGGGAATCGTCCGTCTGGCCGAAAACGCCGGACCAGGCGAACTCGGCCTCCACGTCGGCGAGACCCGGACAACGCGCGGCCGCTTTGGCCTGCAACCCTGGGATCTTCGCCGACGTCAGCGCCTGCCCTGCGTCGGGATCGGCGAATTCCTCGTCCTCTCCGCCGATGATCACCCGGCCATCCGCAGTGGAGCGCATATAGAGGTAGGGGTCGGAAGCTTCCCACACGAGGCTCTGGTGCGGCCAGGCCTCTCCGGGGAAGGGCGTGATGGCGAGCGCCCAGTTCGAGACGAGGGAGTGGCGTGGCGCCGGCACGAAGTCCGGCATCTCGTAGCCATTCGCCAGAACGAGCGTCCTTGCACGGACGGTATCGCCTTCGCGCGTGGTCACCGTGACGGCCGACAGCGAGGTCTCGTAGTTTTCCGCCGTGGCTGGGCACAGCAACACCGCGCCGCGCGCTTGCGCCGCCGCCAGAAGCCCTTGGGCGAGCTTTACGGGGTCGGGCTCTGTGCGGCCGTCATAGAGAAGCGCGCCCTGCCCCACGAAGCCCTGCGCCGCCAGATCGCTATCGGCCAGGTAAGCGCCATCGATCCCCGCATGCGTGCGCACGCGCCCTTGGCTGATCAGGCTTAACGGCATGCTGACGCCAGACGGTTCGCCCGCTGCGCAGGCGCATGCCGCCATCGTCGAGCCTTGTCATGACGTTGATTCCACCGCTGGCGTCGGGTCTCAACGCCCGGATGTGGCGGCGCGTTGCATCTGCTCGCCTGTTACGTGTGCCAAACAGACACGTTCTTAGCTATAAGCACATTATTTGCGCGTACCATTGCGCGCATGATGATGCATTCCCCCGCTACGCGAGCAGAGCTCCGGCGCATTCAACGTAGGCGCGCAACTGGCACACCGGTTGCAAACCCGTGGTTCAACTCAACCAACGGGATACATCCTGAGATGTCCTTCAAGAGAAAAGGCCCTGGCATTCTGGTTTCAGCCGCCCTTGGCGCGCTGGCCGGCGTTGCTCTGGTTGGCGGCGCGGTCGCGCTGCTCGCCCTCCCCGCCTACGCCCAGCGGCCGAACCCGGCAGCCCAGGTGTCCGGCGAGTTCGAACGCCCCTTTGGCTACCGCTATGGCGAGGAACAGTCTGGCTACGACGCCAACACGCGCGATGCCAACGGCAACCGCGTCATCCTCGATGGCCGCATCATGACCGGGATGGACCAGTCCTCACTGTCAACCGCCTCCGCTTCTGCAGGTGCGTGGGCGCAGGCCACCGCCGGCGCGGGCTTTGGCGGCGGCATCTCGACCGGCACAGCTGTCGGCAACCAGCTCAACGTCATCACCCAGGGCAACTGGAACACGGTGATCGTGAACTCCACCCAGATCAACAACGGCAACCAGACGACCGTGCTGAACGGAAAGATCGACCTCCAATGATCACGACCTTCAAAATCCTCGCCGTTGCCGCGAGCGCGCTCGCCGTCACCGGCTGCGTCTCTCCCTGGGCCAATGAAGCCGGCTTGTATGCGACGCCGATCGGCGACGCGCCGGTGACCGCGAACCCCACGCCGTATTCGAACGCGCTGGTCTGCATGGCGAACTACGCCACGGCGACCGGCAAGGCCCGTCCGCGCATCGCGGTTGGCCGCGTACTCGACTACACCGGCAAGGTAGACCTCGAAGGCGGCCGCCAAGTCACGCAAGGCGCCTCCCTGATGGCAATGTCGGCCTTCGCAAAAGCGGGCGCTCACCTGGTCGAACGTTTCGACACGTCGGTGTCCGAACTTGAACTCAAATACTCGAACAACCGCCTGATCGGTGCTGACCCCGGCGTTGGCCAGGGCCCTGCCGAACCGGAATTCCGCCAGATCATGGCGGGCGAGATCCCGGGCTCCGACTACTACTTCGTCGGCGGCATCACCGAACTCAACTCGAACATCCGCTCGGTCGGCATCGACGCCTTCATCGGCGACCTCGACCCGACCGACGCCAAGGGCCGCGCCGGCTTCAAGGCCTTCGTGATCAACGTCGGCGTCGACCTGCGCCTCGTTTCGACCAAGACGCTCGAAGTGGTGGACTTGATCTCCTATCAGAAACAGATCATCGGCCGCGAAATATCGGCGGGTATCTTCGACTTCGCCAACGGCAACATCTTTGACGTTGGCGCCGGCGAGCGTGCGATGGAGCCGATCCAGCTCGCGATCCGCTCGACCATCGAGCGCTCTGTCCTCGAAATGACGGCCAACCTCTACGGCGTCGCCAACGCCGATCCGTGCGGCGCGCTGGCCCAGGAAACCCAGGGCATGCACCAGCCGCAGTCGGTCACCGGCACGGCCATCCGCCTGCCTGGCGGCTCGCTGATCACCGATGGCGGCGCCCGCGCCGATCCGAACCGCTGGAACGAGAACCGTGACGAAGGCGTCAAGGCTGCCCTGCGCGGCCGCCGCGGCTAAGGCCCGCGCAGAGGGAGGGACCACATCATGACGCTTCTTGCCCGCCTTGCCGCCGCCGCTGGTCTTGCCTGCGTGCTCGCTGCTCCGGCCTTTGCCCAGAATAGTTCGACGGCCCTCAATGGGCAACTGAACTGGGGCGATGTTGCCGCCGACATAAATGTGGTGACGCGCGATGGCGCCCGTTCGGGTGTCGCCGCCGCCACCGCCGCCGGCAACTCCGTCTCCGGATCGAACGCCAATGGCGGGCTGGATGCGGAATCGGACCAGACAAACTCCGGCGCGACGTTCGCTTACGCCAATCTTCAAGGCGGCGATGTGCGCGATGCGACTGTGATCGCCACGGCGCAGGCCAACGCGCTGCAGGCACAGACCACCAACGGCCCGCTCAATCTGCGGGCGTCGCAGACGGCCGATGGCGGCGATGTGCTCGCCTCGGCCCGCGCCAGCGTTCGCAACGGCCAGACGCTGTCGGCTGTTGCGAGCAGCGCCTCGAACAACGCCGCGACTGCCGCCGACCATGGCGATCTCACTGTTGCGTTGAAGCAGGATGCGTCGAACTCATCCTACGCGGTCACGGATGTTGACGCCTGCTGCGTCAGCCAGACGGTTGCCGGCGCATCTTCCGCGATCAACGCCTATGGCTCGGCTTCGACCACGTCCACGGTTGACGCGAGCTACACGCAGACCTCGACCGGCGCGCAATCGCAGGCGACGGCGGACGTCTACCAGTATCAGGGCTACAACGTGACGGCGGCTTCGACCGCCGCCGCGAACTCGGCCACCGTCTCCAACGAGTGGGGCTATGCCCAGATCCGCGGACGCCAGTCGTCCTCGACCGATGTGGCCGCCGATACGCGCGTCACGCTCGGCCAGTGGAGCCAGGGCACGGCCAGCGTTTCGGCTTACGGCGTCGGCAATGCGACGCTGGCGACCAATGTCGGCTCGGACATGGTGCTGGATGTCAGCCAGCTGAACACGGGCGGCGTCGATGCGAATGCGAAGTTCGATGCGCAGAACGGCAATGGCGGCGATGTGGTGGTTGCATCCACCGCGATCGGCAACGCGGTCACGGGCTATGTCTGCTCGCAGTGCGGCGATGCGGCGCTCAACGCCACCGTCAACCAGACCAATGGCGGCAATATCACGTCGACGGGATCCATCAGCGTCAATGGCGCCGGCGCGGTCTATGGATCGGCTTCGGCCATCGGCAACTCGGCCACCTTCATTTCAACCCGGCGCAACAACTAGCAGCGCGCGACACGACATCGATTTCCAGGGTCCACCCTTTTCCCGGTCGCCCTGGCCTGCCCTTGTAGAGTTAGGCCCATGGCGGGGGGCGCGTGTAGAGTAGCGTAGAGTCTGTAAGTGTACGGAGCGGCGGCTTTCCTTGACGGAGAGCTGCCGCTTTTGCTTTTGCGGAACCAGTGGCGGCGGGCATCGTTTTCAACGGATGCTCCGTACCGCGACAGCCGTTTTATTGCACTTGGTTTGGCCGCATGCGGCGCGCCGCAATCGCCGCCCGTGATCCCGCCTGTGCCGATGCCCGAGCCGCAGCCCGCGCCACCGGCGGCGGAAATGCCATTGCCGAAGATCGAGCCAACAGGCGGACATTTCGCCGCGCCCACGCCTGGCGAGAAGCTGCCGACATCGCAGACAACGCCGGGGCCTATCCCGCTGGAATTCCGCCATGTGTGGGCGATCGAGCGGAAGGACTGCACGGCTGATCCTGCGCTCACGCGCATCGCGGCAGCGCCGGGCGCTGTGCGATTCTATGAGGGGCGGTCAGTCGTCGCCGGGGCGGACATGTCGACCACCGGGCTGCTGACGCTCGATGTCGAACACGTTTCCGAAGGGCAGACGATCAACGAGACGCACAAACTGAAGCTTGGCGCGGACGCGCGCACGCTGACCTACGAGCGGCGCGGGGCGACGTTCGTGTACGCGCGCTGCGACTAGTTCTCGAGCGAGAACTTCATGCCGGCGTGAGTCTCAAGGCGTGCGATCAGCTTGGCGCCGAGGGCAGCGCCCGGCGTCCACACGCCGCCGGCTGCTTCATCGCGGCTGACATCGCGCGCGAGGCACAGCGCGCTTTCGGAAATCATCTTCGACGTGGAGCCGTAACCGGGATCCTTGTCGCCCTTCACCACGGCGCGCAGCACGCGGCCATCGGCCGTCTCGCCGTGAAAGGCCGCTTCGTAGAAGCCGGTCTCGCGCTCTTCCTTCGAGGGGCCTTCGCCGGGCTTGGGCAGCGCGAACCGGCGCAACAGCGCGCGTGTCGGCGGGAAGTTGAGCATCATGTTCTGGATGTCGCCCTGGCGCTTGGCGGCTTTCGCGCGCTTCTGTCCGCCCTCGCCATCGCCCGTCAGCATCATCTCGTCATAGACGAAGTCCGCGCCCCATCTGCGGCCGAGCAGATGATTGGAGCGGTGGACGTTCTTCGTGTTGATCATCGCCATGATGAAGGGCGTGGCCCATTGGCCGGCAGCGTCATCGCGTTCGACAGTTTCGCCTGAGGGCTGGGCGGGGCCCTTGAAGCCGGGCGTCAGCGCGAATGGATCGCCGAGTGTTCTGGGGATGGTAGGGTCTTTCTTCGAGGCTTCCAGCGTCGCCATCAGGCTGGCGATCGTGCCGCCCGAAAAGCCGCCTTTCATCTTGCGCACGCGGCCACGCACGCGGCGGACCGGAACGCCGAGGCGGGCGATGGCTTCGTTCTGGAGGAAGGTGACGCCAAGATCAAACGGGATCGAGTCGAAGCCGCAGGAGAACACGATTCGCGCGCCTGAAGCTTTTGCCGGCGCATCGTACTTCGCGATCATCGCGGCCATCCAGGCGGGCTCGCCGCACAGGTCGACATAGTCCGTGCCGGCCTTGACGCACGCCGCAACCATCGGTTCGCCATAGAGCTGGTAGGGGCCGACGGTGGTGATGATCACCTTCGCGCGCTGCGCCATGGCATCGAGCGAGGCGGGGTTGGAGGCATCGGCGATAATCAGCGGCACATCCGCAGGCGCGCCGATCTCCTGGCGCACGCCTTCGAGCTTGCTCTTGCTGCGCCCCGCCATCGCCCACTTCACGCCGCGCCCGACACCATGCGTCGCCAGCATGTGCTCGGCGACGAGGCGGCCGGTGAAGCCGGTTGCGCCGTAGACGATGACGTCGAATTCGCGATCGGCTGTCATGATCCCACCTATTCCGGCAACACGAGGACGGGCAGCTGCAGCGCGCTCGGCTTGCTCGCGTCCATGTAGATGGTGTTGCGGGCGACGCGCGTTTTCACCCCCGGCCCCGGATTGGCGCCCGTGTTGGGGTTGGCGTCGATGCGGGGATAGTTCGACGAGGTGACGTGCACCGCGATGCGGTGACCCTTCTCGAACGTGATGGCGGTGTCCCACAAATCGAGTGTGAACTTCTCAGGCGCGCCGGGCGTCATCATCTTGATCTCGTCGGGCATGCGGCCATTGCGATAGCGCGCGCGGATGGCGGTATCGAGGATGATCGCCTCGTAGCCATCAGGATAGACGTCCACGAGTTTGACGACGAAGTCTGTGTCGGGGCCATCGGTTGAAGCCCAGAGATCCATGCTGACTGGCCCCGCGATGACCACGTCATTGGTCAGGGGCGCGGTCTGGAAGCGCAGATAGTCCTGGCGGTTGCCGATGGGGCGTTGATCCATCGGGCCGCGATCGAAGGTGAGGTTCGCGCCGCCGATGGTCTGCACCGGCTTGGTGGGATCGAAGGAATAGGTCTTCGATGCGGTTGCTTTGACTGGCGTCGTCGTGGTGAGCGCGCCATCCGCGCCGAGATAGTAATTCACCGTCGCGGGCGCCGGCGGCCAGTCGCCGAACTGCATCCAGCGGTTCTTCGCGCTGACGGCGCCCTTGCGGGCGGAGGCCATCATGAAAATCTTCACGGGCGGTTCGCTCATGATGCCGTTGTCGACGCCTTTGAGCCAGTATTCCCACCAGCGCATTTCGCTGTCGGCGCCGCCCTGTGCGTTGCCGATGCCGCCGCCGTTCGGATATTCCATGTCGCCCGATAGTGGGCCATGGCCGAACGGACCCATCTCGAGCTTCTGGTTGCCGCGCGCGCCAGCCGCGCCTTCATGCTGCAGGTGCATGAAGTTGCGGACGTTGCCTTCGTTGAAGATATCGAACCAGCCGCCGTACTGGTAGATCGGGATGTCGATATACTTGCGCTGTTCGGCGATCTCGGTGCGATCCCAATAGCTGCTTGCGGGATAGTTGGCGGCGGACTGGGCGATCACCTCTTCGGAGATGCCCTGCCCGCGGCTCCAGTCGCCTGAATCCTTCTGCTTGAACGCGCCGCCGATATAGGCGCCGGTCAAGCGCGTGGAGGGGGCGACGACGACGTAGGCGGCCTTCAGATGCGGCGGGTTCATCGTCGCGGCGAGCAGCGAGGTATAGCCCATCGCACTGGCGCCCGTGATGCCGATCGAACCGTTGCACCAGTCCTGCTTCGCCATCCATTCGACGGTGTCGTAGCCATCGAAGGCGTCGTTGATGAAGGCCGAGTAGAAGCCTTCGCTGTGGCCCTTGCCGCGCACATCCTGCACGAAATACGCATAGCCGGCGTCGGTATATTTCTTGGCGCCGGCGGGGCTCGCGAACATCAGGTCCTTGCCGTAGGGCGTGCGCTGCACGATGCAGGGGAACGGACCTTTGCCCGCGGGCAGGTAGAGGTTGCCCGCCAGTTTCACCTCGTCGCGCATCGGCGTGATCAGCTCGGTTGCGCCCGCCGCGACCTTGGCCGGCGCGCGGGTGACTGGCGCCTGCGTCTGCTGCGCTACGGCAACCGTCCCCACCGCCAGAACCGATACCGCCGCCAGTGCGGCCGCCGCCCATCTGCGCATCGTGTCTCTCCCTGCCGGCCAGTCCCGACCGTTGGGCGCACTGTCAGGCCGCGCCTTGCCCGCGGTCAATCGCCTTGCAGGCCGCCTCTCGAATAATTGCCCCTGCGGCGCCCGCTTCCCATCCCGCCCGGCGCGTGCGACTCATCCGCCCCATGGATTTCTGGAAGCCAACAGTCATCGCCATTCCGTTCTTCCTGCTCACCTTCTCGCTGGAGTGGTGGGCGGTGAAGGCGGGGCGCGCGAAGGGACGTTATGAGACGAAGGACGCGCTGACCTCGCTTGCGATGGGACTGGGCAGCGTTATGGCGGATACGCTGTTTGCCTTCGTCGGCACGTGGCTGCTGATGCTATTCTGGCCTTACCGGCTGTTCGACGTGCCGGTGACGTGGTGGTCGTTCATCATCGTGTTCGTCGCCTACGACCTGATCTACTACTGGAAGCATCGCTTCGCGCACATCGTGCGCTGGTGGTGGATGGAGCATGTGACGCACCATTCGTCCGAGCACTACAATCTCACCACGGCGCTTCGCCAGCCATGGTTCGGCCCGCTGACGGGGCTGGTGATCATTTCTGCGCCGCTGGTGCTGCTCGGCTTCCATCCCGCTTTCATCGCGCTGTCGGCGGGCGTGAACCTTGTCTATCAGTACTGGATCCACACCGAGGCCATTGGCCGGATGTATCCTTGGTTCGAGGCGGTGATGAACACGCCGAGCCATCACCGCGTGCACCACGCCACCAACCCGCGCTATCTCGATGCGAATTTCGCGGGCGTGTTCATTGTGTGGGACAGGATGTTCGGAAGCTTTGTGCCAGAACTCGATCACGACAAGCCGGTCTATGGCATCGTGACGCCGCTGAAGAGCTACAATCCCTTTGTTGTCGCCTATCACGGCCTTGGTGGCCTGCTGCGCGATTGTGCGAGCGATGGCTTCCGGCCGTGGCGCTGGATCGGGCGGGCGATCAACAATCCGGGCTGGTCGCCCGATGGCAACCACGCGCGCTCGCGCGAGCTGAAGATGGCGTACCTTGCCGCACACCCCGATCAGGCCGGCACACCGGGCCTGCCGGTGAAGTATGCGGGGCAAACGAAAACTCCGCCGCAACAGGTTGTTGCAGCGGAGTGATCTGTCGGTCGTTGGCGCTTACTTCGCCTTGCAGCTCTCGTCGGCCTGCCCGATCGCGAGCAGGGTGGCTTCTAGATCGGTGGCCTGCTCGCCCTTCGCCATCTTGCTGAAGGCTTCGGGCGACATCTTCTCCTGCAGCGTCTTGGTCACGCAGGTGCAGTAGGCTGCTTCACCGCCGCCGGCGACGCAAAGATCGTAGGCTGCGCGCGCTTCGCCGCTCAACGGCACGCCATCACCGCACGCCGCCAGCAGAGCCAGCGGTGTGAGGCTGAGGAGTGCGCGCCTCACGAGGCTTTCACCGTGTCGATCCAGCGTGGTGAACTTGTCGCCAAGCTCCTTCTGGGCCAGCGCACGCAGCTCCTGAATCTTGATCATGCCGATCTTGTAGGCCGTCGCCTGGCCCGGCCAGACGATATAGCGGCGCACTTCGGAGCGCACCGCGCCCTCAGGCGTCGGGCCGTTGTCGAGGAAGTATTTCACCGCCTGCTCTTCCGACCAGCCTTTAGAGTGGATGCCCGTGTCGACCACGAGGCGGATCGCGCGCCAGATCTCGGCGCCGAGGCGGCCGAAGTCGGAGTACGGATCCTTGTAGAAGCCCATGTCCTTCGACAGTGCTTCGGAATACAGGCCCCAGCCTTCCTGATAGGCGGTCGAGCCGTATTGCGTGCGGAACTTGGGAATGCCCGTCAGCTCCTGCGCGATCGCGATCTGCATGTGGTGGCCCGGAACGCCCTCGTGGTAGGCGATGGCTTCCAGCGTGTAGGTCGGCATCGCCTTCATGTCGCTGAGGTGGGCGTAGAACACGCCCGGCCGCGTGCCATCCGGCGTCGACGGGAAGTAGTGCTGCGCGCCGCCGGCTTCCTCGCGGAATGGCTCGACGCGCTTCACCACGAGCTTGGCCTTCGGCAGGATGCCGAAGTATTCCGGCAGCTTCGCCGTCATGGCGGCAAGATAGTCTTCCGACATCTTGATGTACTGCGCGCGGCCTGCGTCATCGTTTGACAGCTGGAACTGCTTGTCGGTGCGCATGAAGTTGAAGAACTCGAGCAGCGCGCCCTTGAAGCCCACCTGCTCCTTGATCTTCTCCATCTCGGCGTGAATGCGCGCGACTTCCGAGAGGCCGATATTGTGGATCTCGTCGGCGGTCAGCGTCACGGTGGTCTGCTGCGCAAGCGCGTTGTCGTAGAACGCCACGCCATCCTTCAGGGCCGAGGCGCCGGTCGCCTGTTCGGTCGTGTTGGGGCGATCGGCCTTGAGCCAGGCGATGACGCGCTCATAGGCGGGCTTCAGCTTATCGACGAGCGCCGCGCGCGCGGCATCCTGGATCGCCTTGGCTTCATCCGCCGTCAGCTTGCCGGCGTCCTGCAGCGTCTTGATCTCAGAGGTCACGTCCGCCCAGATCGGCGAGGCATCGCCCGTGCCGAACGGGGCGCCGGTGATCACATTGGTCGATTGCGTGATCGACTCGTCATACGCGAAGCGCGGGGCGCGATTGCCTTCCGCCGCCGCCAACTTGGCAAGCTCCAGCGCCTGGTCCATCGCGCGGCCGATTTCGCCGATACGCGCCACATAAGCGTCGAGGTCCGACTTCTCGGACACGGCGTGAAACTGCATCACGAACTGCGGCAGGAAGACGTGCGGGCCGTCCTTCACGAAGATGTAGGGCGAACGGCGGAACTTGGCGGCCTTCTCATCCATCTCCAGCGTCAGCGCCCAGAGATCGAAGGAGGTGCGCGCTTCTACGTCCAGCATATCCGGATCGAATTTTTCCATCATCTCCGCGACGGACGCGCGGCGCCATTCCAGCTCACGGTCGATCGAGGCTTCGCTGAAATCGTCAAGCTCGCCGTACTTGTCCTTGCGGCCCTGGAAGGTGAGCGTGATGGGGCTAAGCTGAACCTCTTCCTCATACTCGGCGTCGAACCACGTGTTGATCGCAGCGCTCGCCTCGGCGATGGCTTCGGCCGTAGGGGCGGCCGGCGCTGGATTTCCGCACGCCGCCAGAACAAGCAGCGACGCTGCCGCTGTAAACATTACCCGCATGACTCTCTCCTCCCACGCATCTGCAATGCGCCGCCGTTTTCCAGCGGCGAAAACTCAACTGGCCTTTACCGTGTCGATCCAACGCTTCACGCGCGCTTCCAGCACAGGCAGGGGCAGAGCGCCGCCGCCGAGCACCGTGTCGTGGAAGCCGGCCATGGTGAACTTGGTGAACTTGTCGCCAAGCTCCTTCTGGGCCAGCGCACGCAGCTCCTGAATCTTGATCATGCCGATCTTGTAGGCCGTCGCCTGGCCCGGCCAGACGAAGTAGCGGCGGATTTCCGCTTCGATCGCGGCTTGCGGCGTCGGCGAGTTGTCCATGAAGTACTTCACGGCCTGCTCTTCGGTCCAACCCTTGGAGTGGATGCCGGTATCGACCACGAGGCGGACAGCGCGCCACATCTCGTTGTTGAGGCGGCCCATGTCGGAATAGGGATCTGTATAGAAGCCCATCTCCTTGGAGAGGATCTCGGTGTAGAGGCCCCAGCCTTCGACATAGGCGGTCGATCCATACTGCGTGCGGAACAGCGGAATGCCCGTCAGCTCCTGCGCGATCGAGATCTGCATGTGATGGCCGGGGGCGGCCTCGTGATAGGTGGTGCTCTCCAGGTCCCACAGCGGCATCGCCGTCATGTCGGACAGGTGCACATAATAGACGCCCGGACGCGAGCCGTCGGGCGTGCCCGGATAGTAGTGCTGCACGCCGCCCTTCTCTTCGCGGAATGCCTCGACGCGCTTCACCACGAGGCCAGCCTTCGGCAGCAGGCCGAAATAGTCCGGCACCTTGGCCATCATCCCGCTGACATAGTCGTCCGCCTTCTTGAGATAGGCGGCGCGGCCAACATCCGTGTCCGGCTCGTAGAATTGCTTGTCGTTGCGCATGAAGGCGAACATGGCCTGCAGGTCGCCCTGGAAGCCTACCTTCTCGCGGATGGTTTCCATCTCGCCGCGGATGCGCGCCACTTCGGACAGGCCGAGTTCGTGGATGGCGTCGGCTGTCATGGTCGTGGTGGTGTGGTTTTCGATCATGGCGTTGTAGAAAGCTGCGCCATTCGGCAACGTGCCGACACCCTGCGCCCACTTGCTGGTGTTGGGCTTGTCGCCGTCGAGCCACGCGATGATGCGCTCGTAGGCGGGCTTCACCTTTTCGGTGAGGGCCGCGGATGCCGCAGCTTCCATGCCCCTGGCTTCACCCGGCGCCAGCTTACCGGCATCGACCAGCGACTTGATCTTGGCCCTGGCATCAGCCCAGAGCGGCGAGTCAGCGCCCGCGTCAAAGGGCGCGCCCGTGATGACATTGCGCGATTCCTGCATCACCTGCGCATAGGCAAAGCGCGGTGGGCGCACGCCGGCATCCGCCGACAGCTTCGCCAGGTCGAGGCTCTGGTCGAGCGCTCGCGCCACTTCGCCGAGACGGGCGACGTAGGCCTCCATGTCGGAGACCTCGCTCACCGCGTGGAAGCTCATCATGAAGTTGGCCAGCATGGCGTGCGGGCCGTCCTTGATGAAGACGTAGCCCTGGCGGCGGAACGGGACGAGTTTCTCGTCCATCTCTGCCTGCAGCGCCCACATGTCGAACGAGGTGCGCGATTCCGGATCGAGCTTTGCCGGGTCGAACTTTTCCTTCATCTCGGCGACGCTGGCTTTCAGCCAGGCCAGTTCCTCGTCGGCGGCGGCGTCGGTGAACTGGTCGATCTGATCGTACTTGTCCTTGCGGCCCAGCATGGTCAGCTGGAGCGGGCTCATCTGGAGCTGTTCTTCATACTTCGCATCGAGCCAGACGGTGAGGTCAGCGCTGGTTTGCGCGATCTCCTCGACCTTGGGGGCGGCCGGCGCGCTGGGCGAACAGGCCGTGGCGAACGCCATCAGCGCCGCTGCAAGAATGAACCGCATAGTCTCTCCTCAGGCCTTGGTCTGCGTGGCGATCCAGGCGCGGACGCGCACCTCGAGCACGGGCAGCGGCATGCTGCCTCCGCCGATCACCATGTCGTGGAACGATTTCCGGTCGAACTTCGCGCCCAGCGCCGCGCGGGCTTCATCGCGCAACTGCTGGATCTTGATCATGCCGATCTTGTAGGTGGTCGCCTGCCCCGGCCACAGCAGGAAGCGTTTCACCTCGCTGCGGATGGACGATTCCGGACGCGGCGAGTTGGCCATCGCCCACTGGATCGCTTCGTCTTCGGTCCAGCCTTTGGCATGCAGGCCGGTGTCGACGACGAGACGGACCGCGCGCCAGAGCTCTGACGAGAGGCGGCCGAAATCGTTGTAGGGATCGGTGAACATGCCCATCTCCTTGCCGAGATCCTCGGCATAGAGACCCCAGCCTTCGGAGAAGGCCGAATAGCCATACTGCGTGCGGAAGAGCGGGATATCCGTCAGCTCGTTCTGGATGGCGATCTGCATGTGATGGCCCGGCACGCCCTCGTGATAGGCGAGACTTTCGAGCGCCCAGAGCGAGACGGCGCTCATGTCGATCAGGTGAGCGTAGAAGATGCCGGGCTGTTTTCCATCCGGCGTGGGCCCGTAATAGTGAGCGGCCCCACCTGGCACTTCGCGGAACGCCTCGACGCGCTTCACGATCAGCGGCGCTTTCGGGAGCCGGCCGAAATACTCCGGCAGGCGTTTGTACATCGCATCGAGATAGCCCTGCGCCTTGGCGAGATACTGCGCGCGGCCTTCGTCCGTGTTGGGTAGGTAGAACTGCTTGTCCGTGCGCATGAACTCGAAGAATGCGGCCTTGTCCCCCTTGAAGCCGGTGGAGATGCGGATCGCGTCCATCTGCGCGTGGATGCGCTCGACTTCCTTGAGGCCGAGATTGTGGATCTCGCCGGCGGTCATCGACGTGGTGGTCTGCATCTGCAGCGAGGCGTTGTACCAGGCCGTGCCGTTGGGCAGCGTTAGCGCGCCGACCTTGCCGGACTTGGCGTTTGGCATGTCTGCATTCAGCCATGCGATCAGCGCTTCGTAAGACGGTTTCACTTCGCCCAGCAGGGCCGCTTGCGCCGCTGCGGTCCATTTGTCCGCCTGCGCCGCATCGGCCTTGCCGCCGGTCTTCAGGGCGTTGATCTTTTCCTTCACGTCAGCCCACAAGGGGGAGTCCGGCCCCGCCGCGAAGGGCGCGCCGGAGATGACGTTGCGGGCTTCGGAGATCGTGCGCTCGTAGCCGAATTTCGGGGTGCGGATGCCATCGCTTGCGGCGAGCTTCGCGCGTTCGGTCGACTGGTCCAGCGCATCGCCCAGCTTGTTGAGACGCGCGATATAGGCGTCCATGTCGGCAGGCGCATCGACCTTGTGATAGGTGATCAGGAAGTTCGGCAGGCCGGTGTGGGCGCCGTTGTAGCCGAACACGTAGGCATGGCGTTTCCACGTGTTGCGCAGCTCGGCGCGTTGAAGTTCGGACTCCCAGATCGCCCAACTGGTTTTCGCGTCGTCATTCAGCTTGGCGGGATCGATGCTGGCTTTCATGCCGGCCACGCTTTCGCGGCGCCATTGCAGCTGTTTCAGCGAGCCTGCTTCGGAGAAGTCGCCCAACTGGTCGTACAGCTCCTTGCGGCCCATGGTGGTGAGGTCCATCGGGTTCATCGCGAGTTCTTCCTCGAACTCGGCGTTGAGATATTCGGTCAGCCGCGTGCTTTCGGTAGCGACTTCCTCAGGCGTTGGCGCGTGCATGCAGGCCGCAAGCAGCGCCGCCATCCCGGCTGCGAACAGAACTCTCATGGGTAACTCCCGAAATCTGGGACCGCCGGGCTCCTGCCCGGCACTCTTGAAACGCGGACAGCGAGCCTTGCGGCTCGCCTGCCGGGCGGGAGCCCGGCGGTCCAGCCTCACGCCTTCTTCTGCGCCGCGATCCAGCGATCGATCTTCTTCTCCAGCACAGGCAGAGGCAGGGCGCCGCCGCCGAGGATCTGGTCGTGGAAGGCCGGGTAGCTGAACTTGTCGCCAAGTTCGGCCCGCGCCTTGTCGCGCATCTGCTGCAGGCGGATCATGCCGATCTTGTAAGCCGTCGCCTGCCCCGCGGTGGTGATATAGCGGCGCACTTCCGACGCGATCGCGCCTTCCGCGATGGAGGAGTTCTCGGTGAAGTATTTCACCGCCTGCTCTTCGCTCCAGCCCTTGGAGTGAATGCCGGTATCCACAACAAGGCGGATCGCGCGCCAGATCTCACCCGAGAGCTGGCCGTAGTGGCTGTAGGGGTCCTTCAGGAAGCCCATCTCGCGCGACAGCGCTTCCGAATAGAGACCCCAGCCTTCCGAGTAAGCGGTGTAGCCGTACTGCGTGCGGAATTTCGGGAGCTTGTTCGGGCCGGTCTCGGCTTCGAGTTCCTGCTGGATCCATGTGATGGCCCGGCAGGCCTTCATGATAGGCGATGTCTTCCAGCATGTAGGTCGGCATCGCGTTCATGTCGGAGAGGTGGGCGTAGTAGATGCCCGGACGCGACCCATCCGGCGTGCCGGATTGATAATGCTGCGCGCCGCCCGGCTCTTCACGATAGGGCTCGACGCGCTTCACGATGAGATCGGCTTTCGGCAGGCGGCCAAAGTATTTCGGCAGCGCCAGCTTCATCTCCTCTATGTGACGGGTCGCACGGTCGACATATTCCTGGGCGCCGGCGTCGCTGTTGGGCAGGTAGAACTGCTTGTCCGTGCGCATGAAGGCGAAGAACTCCGGCAGCGTGCCCTTGAAGCCCGCCTCTTCTTTCACCTTCTCCATTTCCGCGTGGATGCGCGCGACTTCCGACAGGCCGAGCTGGTGGATTTCATCCGCCGTCATGTCGGTGGTCGTCATCAGGCTAAGCATGGCGTTGTAGTACGCCTCGCCGTTCGGCAGCGCGCCTGCGCCCTGTGGCGCCGGCGATGCGTTGACCTTGTCTTCGGCGACCCAGGCAGCGAGACGATCGTAGGCCGGCTTCATCGTGTCGACCATCGCAGCGCGAAGCTGTTCGATCAGCGCGGTTGCTTCTTCCGGCATGATCTTGGCCGCGGTCTGCAGCGCTGCGATCTTGGCCTTGCCATCTGCGAACAGGGCGCTGTCGCCCGTGGCGGAGAATGGCGCGCCCGTGAGAACGCGCCCGATCTCGGACGTGGTCTGGTCGTAGGCGAAGCCCGGCATGCGGATGCCGTCCGTCGCGGCGAGTTTGGCGCGCGCGATCAGCACATCCAGCGTCGGCGCGATGGCGGCGACGCGCGAGATGTAGGCCTCCATGTCGGACTTTTCGTCGACGCGGTGCTGGTTGATGATGAAGTTGACGAGGCCCGTATGGGCGCCGTTGCGGCCGAAGATGTAGCGGTGGCGGCGGAACTCGGACGACTTCTCGGCCCGCGCCAGTTCCAGCTCCCAGATCTCGTAGGACAGCCGGGCGTCTTCGCCCAGCGTCTCGGGATCGAATTTTTCTTTCATCTGGGCGACGCTCTCGCGGCGCCAGGCCAGCTCCTTGTCCATCGCTTCCTCGGAGCGATCGTCCAGCTCGCCATAGCGCTCCTTGCGTCCTTGCGAGGTCATCTCCTGCGGCGATTGCTGAAGCTCCTCCTCGTACTCGGCATCGAGATAGGCCACGAGATCGGTGCTGTTCTTCGCGATCTCTTCGGCAGACGGCGCCGTTGGCCCGCATGCCGCCAAAGCAGCAGCCAGGGCCACCGCGCCAAATATAACCCTCATTGAGTTCTCCCGCCTCAAATCCTGCCCTGACCTGCGGTGGATATAGCGTGATCATTCCGCCGCTGTCACCCGGCTCGCAAACCTGTCATCGCGGTTAGGGAGCGGTGCAGCAATTCGTGGCGGCGGCGCTCAGTCTTCGAGCCGTTGACCTCCGCCCCGTCCCGCCCGAATACCAATCAACACAAGAAGGAACCTCCGCATGGCCCGCTTCACCGGCAAATCCGTCATCGTCACTGGCGCCGCCTCCGGCATTGGCCGCGCGTCTGCGAAGCTGTTCGCGGCTGAGGGCGGCTCGGTGATCGCTGCTGACAAGGCGGCAGGCGTCAATGACACCGTGGCCGACATCATCAAGGCAGGTGGCAAGGCCGTGGCGCTGGAAATGGACGCGGGATCTTCGGCCGACGTGCAGAAGCTGATCGACCTTGCACTGAAGACCAACGGCAAGATCGACGTGCTGTATGCCAACGCAGGGATTTCGGGCGGCACGCCCAACCTGTTCGAGCAGACCGAGGAGCAGTGGAAGACGATCCTGCAGGTCAACCTGATCGGACCGATGCTCGCCATCCAGATCGGCGCGCCGCACATGATCAAGCAGGGCAGCGGCGCCATCGTCTGCACGGCCAGCGTCGCCGGCCTGCGCAATGGCGCGGGGTCGCCCGCCTATTCCGCATCGAAAGCGGGGGTGATCTCGCTGGTGTCGCTTGCTGCCAACAATCTCGCCGGAACGAATGTGCGCGTAAACGGCATCTGTCCGGGCCTCATCGAGACGGGCATGACCAAACCAGTGTTCGACCGCGCGCGGGAGAAGGGTACCGACGACAAGATCGGACAACTCAACGCCCTGCGCCGCGCGGGCCAGCCGGAAGAGATCGCGAAGGTCGCGCTGTTCCTGGCCTCTGACGACGCATCATACGTTAACGGTCAGGTGCTTCCGGTCGACGGGGGGCTATCTTCTTCGCTTCCTATCGTTCCACCCAAACGCGGCTAGAAGCCCGAAAAATAAGGCGTCCTGACGAGATCGGCGCCACGCAATGCTGTGCCAACCATGTGTTAACCGTCCACATGACAAGTATGGATTCTCAGTCCATGCAGCTTGCAAAAAATTGATGGCGGTCTCGCTCTACTCGATGCTTGATGCACCGCAGACCAGCGGTGGCGGCCCGACCTTGCAGCGGGTGCGCAGCTTCCTCGCGCGCGTCGAGCAGCAAGACTATGTCGGCGCAATCATGCACTTCTATCACGCCGATGCGTCCATGCAGGAGAACATGAACGAGCCGCGATGCGGCCGCGATGCGCTTCTCGCCAACGAGATGGAGATCGTGCTGCGCTATGGCAACATGCCGGTGCGCAAGGTGGAGCGGTTCGCGGTCAACGGCAGGCTTGTCTTCATCAACTGGCAGTTCGAAATCGCGCTGCCATCGGGTGGGCGCTGCCTGTTCGATGAAATCGCGATGCAGGTGTGGGATGGCGACCGCATCCGCAGCGAGCGCTTCTATTACGATCCCGCCCAGCTCGGCCGCTGAAGCGGCCTACTTCAGCGCCACAAGCGCCGCCCCGCCCCCAAGCAGCGCCAGACCCGCAGCACGCTTCAGATCGATCGGAAAAACCGGTGCGCCGAACAGGCCGAACTGGTCGATCGCCGTCGCCATCACAAGCTGGGCGACCACGACGCACATCACGAAGTTGCCGACGCCGAAGTTCGGCGTAACAAACGTCGCGCTCAGCGCATAGAACCCCATCGCCAGCCCGCCGAACCACGCATAGGGCGGAACACTCGCGAGCAGATTGCCCGCTGGCATGGCCGGCCTGAACGCCGCGAGAACCAGCCCAACGGCGAGGCACGCCATGCCCACCGCTATGAAGGATGCGTGCAACGGCGACTGAATCGTTCGCCCCAGCGCGCCCTGCATCGCGGCCATCACAGGGATCAGCGCGCCCGCCACGGCGGCCCACACCGCATAGAAGGCCAGTGAGTTCATGGACATGCGCGCCGCTCCTGATGCAGGCGTCACATGACGCGCATCATCAGGGTGGGGCAACAGTATCATTTATGCAGCTGGGCTAATGACCAGAAAGCGTTAGTAGCCCTGCCCCACGCCGCCATCGAGGACGAGGTTACCGGTGGCGGCGGGACGCGGGACTTTCACTTCCTTCACGACCTTGGTGACCGTCTGGCGGCGCGTGGGTTCGCAGATGGCTTTCTGCGAGGGCATGTTCACCAGCTTGATGCCCGGACCGAACTTGCGGAGCAGCGAGCGCTCGTTGCAATCCCGCTCGGGCGCCTGCGGACGGCATTGAAGCGCGCCGCCGCGCGTGTGGACCAGGGCCTCGCCCTTGGCGCAGGAGAAAGTGTCGCCGCGATCGAAGCTGGCTGCGCCGTTCACCATCTCGCCGACGGTGACCTGCATGCGTGTGCCGGCTACGCAGCGATAGATCTCGCCGGTATAGCCCGCGACGACAGCGATCTCGCCATCGACGCGCGAGGCCGGATGCGGCGTGTTGCGGTCATCGATGCACAGCGCCTGAACCGGGCGCGTGCGGAATTCTTCCACGATCTTGTCGACGCAGATTTCCTCGTAACCGAGCACCTCTTCCTCGACGAGGCGCGTCTCGTAGCCGCCTTCAACCGAGAAGCCGGAGATCGTGCTCTGCGAGACGCCGGGGTTGGAATAATAGCCGCCACCGCCGCCGATGAAGGTAGAGGCGCTGCCCGATGCGCCCACGCCGGCGACAGCAATGCCGGACGCCAGCGAAGATGCCCGCGCGGAGGCGACCGCCATGGATGTCGCGCCAACATGCACATTGGCTGTGGCGACGTTTACGCCGGGAACCTGCACCACGAGATTGCGCGGCGCCTGGCAGCAGCCGCTGGATTGCGGCGGAGGCGGCGGCGAAGGGGGCGGCGCGCAGGTGTTGCAGGATTGGCCAATGGCGGTCAGCGCCGCGGTGGCTGCAACCGTCGCGATGCTGGCGCCCGCCAACATGTGTCGCCATGAAACGCGCATAAAAGCTCTCCCAGAGGCCTCGCCTGGCAGGATGCAAACCGCGCGCCGTTTTCGCGTGCGGAGGTAATGCCCCCGGTCCCGATCTCTCGCTGGGCGGGAAAACGGCCAGTTTCGGACCGCGATTCCCGCGCCGTGCGTCATGGCCCGGCGATTGCGACCAATCCCTCGGCGTTTGGGGAATTCGGCCACCGCAAGGCTAACGGAATTGTCTATGGAAGACGTGAACGCACATCCAAATACTCAGGCGCTGCTCGACGCCTGGCGCCGCCTGTCCGATGACGGCATCGCATCTGGCGGCCCCACGACCGAGGATTACCCCGATCTCGTCGGCCGTTTGTTTGTCCTTAACCACGTTGCGGAGCGCGACTATTGCTTCCGCCGCGTCGGCTATTCGATCGAGCGCCTGTTCGGCCGCCAGCTTCTCGACCACAATTTCCTGACGCTGTGGAGCGAGCCGGATCGCCGCCTTGTCGCCGCCGCCCTGTCGGCCGCCGCCGCCGATCGTGGCCCTGCCCTGATCCGCGCGCGTGGCGAAACGCTGACCGGCCGCCGCATCGATCTCGAATTCGCCCTGGCGCCGCTGCTTGGCGGACCGAGCATTCCGCGCCGCTTCCTTGGCCTGTGCCAGTCGGTGACCGGCGAGGCCTTGCTCAACGGCCGGCCGCTGCGCCGCCTTCAGGCCATCGCGCTCTATCCGCCTGCGCCCAGCCTTGACCCCGCAATCCGGCTGGTCAGCACGCAATGAAGTTCAAGCCCCCCGCGCCGCACTGCCTGTCGCGCCAGCGTCCCGAGCTGGCCTCACGCGGTGCGCCGGCGAAGGGGCCCCTGAACGCCCGCTCGGAAGGCCCGGCGCCGTCCACGCAGACGCCGCCTCGCAAGCATTTGTGAACCATTGATTGTTAACCTTATGACGTCTGGGGAACCTCTCCCCCGCGTCTGAGGGTTGCAGATGCAATTGGCGCAAGCCGTCGAGAAGCCGTCGATCCGCCGCCTTGAAGCGGCCGACCGTCGCCGTCATCGCCGTGTCCAGTGGGCTGTGCGTGTGCGCGGCCTTACGGGCGAAGGCGAGGAATTCACCTGCACCACGGTTGATGTCTGCGCCGGTGGGCTGCGCATCAATCTCGCGCGTCCCTTGTCGAAGGGCGAGAACCTCGTTCTTTACATCGATGGCATCGGCCGCGTCGAAGGCGTGGTCGCGCGCGTGCTCAACGAGATCGGCTATGCCGTCCAGTTCACCGTGCCACAGCGCAAGCGCGACAAGATCGGCGACCAGCTGACCTGGCTAATCAACAAGGACCGCCTCGGCCTGAGCGACGAACGCGAAGCCGAACGCCGCCCCGGCGGCAGCCAGGTGGTGGCGATCTACGGCAGCGGCATTTCCATCGCCTGCGCCGTGGCCGACGTCTCCATCTTCGGCGTCGCGCTCAAGACAGCCGGCCCCCGTCCGATGATCGGCGACCGCGTGCAACTCGGCGAACGCGCCGGCACATGCGTGCGCTATATCGACGGCGGCTTCGCGGTGGATTTCCGCACGCTGCACGGGACGGATATCTAGCGCGGCCGTTCGCTGACGTCTCGCACGCGTCTTGTCCGATGTCCCATCGCCAGCATCCCGCCACTTGCGAGACCGCTTGTTCGGACGCAGAGTGCTCCGTGATGCAGAGTACGCAATCACCCTTGCGCCCAGAGGATGCAGCCGAAGCGCTGAAGACCGCTGCGACAGCCACACAACGCTCGGTCGCGGCTGTCGCCTACCAACGTGTAGGCCGTAGGCTGATTGTTTGGGGAATTGTCTGGATCATCGTGAACGTCGCAGGCATCGTGCGGCTGCCCGTTGACGGCACATATGCATGGCCCGCCGTCAACTTTGCAGGGCTCGTCGCCTGCATCATTCTCGATATCCGCTCCGCTCCGGGTCGTCGCGGCTGGCGTCATGCAGGGGAGTCGCTCGTTCTCTTTCTCGGATTCGCCGCTTTCGTGTTTAGCACCCAGTTCGTCGTCGTGCAGCCAACGCTGATACAGGTTGAGTCGCTGGTCACACTGGTGCTCGGGCTTATCTACATCGTAATCGGCCTCTACATCGGCTGGCGGCTTGTCGCCGTCGGTGCCGCTCTCATGCTCATTGTCATCGCTGGTTCAGCGTGGGCTCCCGGCCAGTTCTTCGTCTGGATGGCGGCGGCGGGCGGCGGCGGACTGATCCTAGGCGGCATGTGGCTACGCAAGCCCTGATATGGCCGATCAAAACGACATCATTCATCAGGCCACGCGCCTCAAAATCATGTCTGTGCTGAACGCGATACCAGCCGGAGAGGGGCTCGAATTCCTACGCCTTAAGGCGATTGCCCATGCGACCGATGGAAACCTTGGCGCGCATCTCGCGACGCTCGAAAAGGCGGGCTACATCACCATCAAGAAGGATATCGTTGGCAAGCGCACTCGCACACGCGCCATGATCACCCGCGCCGGACGCCGCGCATACGACGCCCACCTTCTCTTTCTTCGTGACATCATCGCGGGCCAACTGCCGGACGAAACATAGTCTCGCCTCCGTAGCTTTCCCGACGCGCGAATTGACTTTGCCATCCAGCTCTGTATTACAGAGCGCTCTGCAGTATAACAACGATGGAGACGTACGATGGCGATGTCCCGGAGGGAACTCATAGTTCTAGGGGCCTCACTTGCAGCCGCGCAGACTGCCTGTACGACGACCACCCCAATCAGCGGCTTGGACACTTATCCTCTCTGGCGCGTGCAGAAGGACCGATCAGTTGTCTATCTGTTCGCTGATGGCGGCACGACGGAAGTGGCATGGCCATCGCTGCGCGTTGAGAAGGCGCTGGCAGAAAGTGTGGTATTCTGGAAGGAGACGCCGGACTACACCGAGGCCGACCGCGCAGCTTACGCGACGCGGGGTGTGGACCCCCAACGACCGCTCGCCACTTGGCTCACGCCATCACAGCTGGAAAAGGTGTCAGTTGCAGCTGCGGATGCGGGCGTCGCCTACACGCGGCTGGAACCGCTCAAGCCATGGCTCGCCGCAGTTGTCCTGCAGCAGGCCTACGCTGCAAGGAAGGCTCCCGCCCTATCCACGCCCGACCCTTTGACGACGCTGGAAGCCAAGGCCAAAGCAGCAGGCAAGCCCGTCCGAACAGAATTTGCGGATGCTGAGGCGACCCTGGTCTGGACAGACAGCATGTCCCGGGAAACCGCAGCCGAATATCTGATGTACATGATCGACCAGCAGAGCGTTCCGACCGAGACGTGGGACCATCGCAAGGCAGCCTGGGCGCGCGGCGATCTGAGGCCCTTAGAGGCGTTCGTCCAGGAGATGAAGGCGGGATACCCCAATCTCTATCCGCACATGGAAACAGACAGAAACGCCAAGTGGCCAGCCCGCTTTAGGACGATGCTTGCGAATGACCACGCGACCTTTGTGATGATTGGCGCGGGCCACTTGGTCGGCCCAGACAGTGTGCTTGTTCAGCTGAAGCTCGCTGGCCTGACCGTGGAGCGGATTTGATGCTTAGCTGGCATCAAAGCTATGTCCATTACGGGCCAAAATCGGAAATTGGCCTTCCAGGCCACAACGATCTAAACGCAGGATCCTCGCGACAGCGTGAGGCGCACCCTACTCCTCGTATCCGCTATCCTCGAGCATGCTGGCATAGCGGTGCACCATGTTCTTGACGTTCATGAGGTGCGAGAGGTCGCCGGTGCGCATGGCGTAGGTGGCGAACTTCACGGGGCTGGCCCAGTAGTACATCTCGGCCTGGTCGGCCATGCGCGCCCAGGTCTCGCCGCCCGCCGCTTCGTACTTGGCGATCAGGTCTTCCAGTGCTTCCCTGCCCGCCGCCGCGAAGTAGAGCGTGAAGTCGGATGCAGGATCGGTCACCTCGGCATTCGACCAATCGTCGATGCCGACCAGCTTGTAGTCCGCATCCACAAACAGGTGCGGGTGGTAGATGTCGCCATTCACGACAACGACGCGATCCGGCCAGAACGCATCGCCATCGATCCACTTCTGCCAGAGACCCCACAGCTTCTCGGGGACCTTTGCCAGCGTGTTGCAATCATCCATGCGGATCTTCATCCGCCTGCGCAGATCGCTTGCCTCGACAGCCGGTAGTCCCGCTTCGATCGCCGTGCCGGTATCGAGCCTGTGCAGGGCGACCAGCGCCGTCGCAAGGCTCTGCGCGAATGTCGGCGGCACGGATTTCTGCGGCAGGCGCCAGATCAGCTCGCCCATCAGCGGATCGATCTCGGCGGCGGGAATGCCGGGCAGGACGCGGTAGGCGATCAGCTTGTCCGTATGCACCTGCCAGTCGGGCAGCACGACCGGCACTTTCCCGCGCACGAAATCGAGCACCAGCTTTTCCTGCCGGCCGAGCAACTGGACGTCGCCGCGCCGGGGCGCACGCAACATCCAGTAGGCGCCCATCGCATCGCGGGCGGTCGCGGCGAAGTATTCCGCGTCCGCGCCGCCGATGCGCAGCATCGATGCGTCCTTGTCGAGCTCGATGCCGTGATCGGCGGCGAGCTGGCGGAAATCAGGTGCGGCGCTCATTGCGAGACACCAGTCATCTCGCCCCCGCTGGATGTGGGAATAGGGAATGGGGAATAGGGAGTGGTCCAGCCACTTTGCCTATTCCTATTCCCTACTCCCCAATCCCTACTCCCTGCGCTCACGCGACTACTGCTCGTTCTTCCAGGTCGGCTTGCGCTTCTCGGCGAAGGCCTTGGGGCCTTCCTTGTGGTCGGCGGAGGCCATCAGCTTCGCAATACCGGGAACCTTGTGATCGAACGCGGCCTTGAGGTCTGCCGTCTTGAGGCCGGTGAGCACGGTTTCCTTGGTCGCCTTGATCGCCATCGGCGAGCATTCGAGGATCATGCCAGCCCAGCGCTTGGCTTCTTCCAGCGCCTTGCCCTGCGGCACGACCTCGGTGACGAAGCCGATCTCTTTTCCTTCGGCGGCCAGAACCGTGCGGCCGGTTAGCATCATGCCCATCGCCTTCTTCAGCGGCACTTCACGCGGCAGGCGGTGCATGCCGCTGGCGAGAGCGGCGAAGCCGACGCGCGGCTCGGGCAGCGCGAACTTGGCGTTCTCGGCGGCAATGATGATGTCGCAGGCCAGCGCGATCTCGAAACCGCCGCCCATGGCAAAGCCGTTCACGGCCGCGATCACCGGCTTGTAGAGGTCATACCGCGACGTCAGCCCGCCGAATCCCGATGCCGGCATCGGAACCGGGGATTTCTGGCCGGAGGCGGCAAATTTCAGGTCGTTGCCCGCCGAGAACGCTTTTTCGCCCGCACCGGTCACGATGGCGACCCAGAGGTCGGGGTTGGCGGCGAACTCGTCAAAAGCCTTGCCCATCTCGGCATTCCCCATGGGATGCAGGCAATTCAGCTGGTCCGGACGATTGATCGTCACGATGAACAACGGGCCCTCAACCTCGGTTTTGATGAATTCGTAGTTGCTCATGGTCGCTCCCTGGCGGTTCGGCTGGGGTCTTTGCCCGGCCCGTCGTTTACCTTTGGACAAGGTGGATTCACCTACAAGTAAACACAAATCGGGGTAAGCGGAACACGCTCAATGAGCGACACGCTCGAACTTAGCCAGGCCGTGGACGACACGGGCTTTGAAGGGGAGGAGGCTGCGCCGCCGCCCTTCGAAAGCGTGAAATGGCGCATCAAGATCGGCGAGCAGGAATACGGGCCTTACCCGCGCTCGCGCCTGATCGACTTTCTCAAGGAAGGCCGCGTCCAGGCGGGCTCGTTCATCGCCTGCGGAAACGACGCCGATTACCACCGCGCCGACCACCACCCCAACCTGCGCTGGGACTTCAAGGGACCGAAGAAGCGCAAGTTCGGCGACCCGCGGCTTGATACGGGCGAGACCGAGGTTCCGGTCTGCAATTATTTCATCGCCGCGCGCCTGCTCGCCGGCAACGACCGTTTCGAGCGCGTGCTGCGCGACGCCGGCAAGATGACCCGCGCGGCCGGCGACATGTGGGTGCTGCGCTCCAAGCAGACGATCCAACAGATCCGTAGCCAGCTGACGATCGCGACGCGGCCGCACGAGCACTTCGTCATCGTCAACGCCTCGAAGGACCGGCTGGCCTGGTACAATGTCGGCGTCGAGGCCGATATCGCTGTGCGCGGCGTCTGGGACTCGGACGAGGTCCAGTAGTCGCTGATCTATCGCAATGCGCCAACTGCCTGCTCGCATCAGGCTGAGCGCGAACAGGGCGTCGTGGTCCATGGCTCGCAGCAAACATATCGAACAGCACGCTGTCGAACGGATCGGCTGGCTGCGCGCCGCCGTGCTGGGCGCGAATGACGGGATCATCTCCACTGCCAGCCTGATCGTCGGCGTCGCCGCCGCGAGTGCGGATCGCAACGCCATCATGGTGTCGGGCACGGCTGCGCTGATCGCAGGCGCGCTTTCGATGGCCGCAGGCGAATACGTCTCCGTCTCATCACAAGGCGACGCCGAGAAGGCCGACCTCACGCGCGAGAAACGCGAGCTTGCCGAGATGCCGGAGTTCGAACGCGAGGAACTGAAGAACATCTATATCAGCAGCGGCCTCTCGCCCGAACTGGCGGCGCAGGTGGCGGACCAGCTGAGCGCGAAGGATGCGCTGCAGGCGCATGCGCGAGCCGAGCTGGGCATCTCCGAGCTTACTGAAGCCAGACCGATCCAGGCCGCCATCGCCTCGGCCTTCTCGTTCGCGGTCGGTGCGGCTCTGCCGCTCACCGCCGCCCTGCTCGCCCCGCACGTGCAGCTTGCTTGGTATGTCGGCGGCGCCTCTCTGATCTTCCTGGCCGTGCTGGGTTACCTCGGCGCCTGGGCTGGCCGGGCGAGGCCGTTGAGACCTGTTATCCGTGTCGTCTTCTGGGGCGCCATCGCCATGGCCGTGACGGCAGGGATCGGCCAACTCTTCGGCGCGGTTGTTTGACGCTGGCAGGCCCTGTCCTGCCGACGCCGCTGGTATTTATCCACAATTGCTGTATGGCAGCCCCGCCAGACCCGGCCTCCCCCTGCGACCTGTTTCCCGCACCTGGGACGGCCCGCCCAACGAAACGATCCGATTCATGCCCTTCCCAGCCGTACACCCCGCGCTCGACCGCGCTCTTGCTGCGCGTGGCTATGCCGAGCCGACCCCGGTTCAGCTTGCCGTTGTCGAGGCCGACCAGAACGCCGACCGTCCGAATGCAGACATGCTGGTCTCGGCCCAGACCGGATCGGGCAAGACGGTGGCCTTCGGCCTGGCGCTTGCCTCTTCGCTCCTCGGTAACCAGCAGCGCTTTGGCGCGCCGGGCCAGCAGCCGATGGCGCTGATCATCGCGCCGACGCGCGAACTCGCCATGCAGATCAGCCGCGAATTCGAATGGCTTTATGCAGATACCAACGCCCGCATCGTCCAGTGCGTCGGCGGCATGAGCGTGCGCACCGAGCAGCAACAGCTTTCGCGCGGCGCCCACATCGTGATCGGTACGCCAGGACGTCTGTGCGATCACCTGACGCGCGGCTTCCTTGATCTCTCGGCGCTGCAGGTCGCCGTGCTCGATGAAGCCGACGAGATGCTTGATCTTGGCTTCCGCGAAGAACTTGAACAGTTGCTCGATGCGACCCCGGCCGACACACGCCGTACGCTGCTGTTCTCGGCCACCATTGCGCGCGGCATCGCCATGCTGGCGAAGAACTATCAGCGCGATGCGGTTCGCATCGACACCACGAGTTCCACCGAGCCGCACGGCGACATCGACTATCGCGCCATGCGCGTCTCTCCGGGCGACACCGAACGCGCGGTCGTCAACGTGTTGCGTTACTTCGAAGCTGGCGGCGCGCTCGTCTTCTGCGCCACACGCGAAGCTGTTCGCCACCTGCACGCCAGCCTGCGCGAGCGTGGTTTCCACGCCGTGGGCCTGTCGGGCGAAATGAATCAGCGCGAGCGTAACGACGCGCTGCAGTCGCTGCGCGATGGTCACGCCAAGGTTTGCGTTGCGACCGACGTCGCCGCGCGCGGCCTCGACCTGCCGGATCTTGGCCTCGTCATCCATGCCGACCTGCCCACCAACAAGGCAACGCTGCTCCACCGCTCCGGCCGCACGGGCCGCGCGGGCAAGAAGGGCACGTCAGTCCTGCTCGTCACGCACACCAAGCGCCGCCGCACCGAGGAAGTGCTCCGCTCCGCCAACATCGACGCGACCTGGAGCGGGCCGCCGACCTCCCACGAAATCCGCGAGCAGGATCGCCAGCGCCTTCTCGGCCACCCGGCTCTCAACGCCACCGTCACGGATGAAGATCAGGACATCGTCAACCAGCTGGCCGAGCGCATCCCAGCGCAACAGCTAGCCGCCGCCCTGATCGGCCTGCTCCGCAACGAGCTGCCCGAGCCGGAAGACGTGTCTGACGATGGCCGCATGCGCAACGCGCAGACATTCGAGCGCCAGAGCGGCGCAACGGGCCCGAGAGACTCCAGCGTCCGCGACTCCGGTGGCAGAGATTTCGGCGACCGTCCGGCTCCACGCGCGCGCGCTGAGCGTGGCTTTGCAGCGTCCGAAGGCGATGGCGTTTGGTTCCGTCTCAATGTCGGCCGCCAACGCAATGCCGATCCGAAGTGGATCCTGCCGCTGATCTGCCGCGTCGGTCACATCACCAAGGCCGAGATCGGCCCGATCCGGATTTTCCCGGACGAAACCAAGTTCGAGATCGTCGGTCACGCCGCCGAAGCCTTCGCGATCGCCGTGCGCGACACGCAAGACGACAAGATCCAGATCGAGCCCACGACCGCGCCTGGCCCGAGCGACAGTGTGCATCCGATGCGCGCCCGCCGCGATGGCGATGGCCCCCGAGCTGATCGTGCGCCGCGTGAAGACCGTCCCAAGCGCGACTTTGGCGATCGTCCGCCGCGCGAGAAGCGCGAATACGGCGACCGCCCCAAGCGCGAGCCGCGCGCCGATGCGCGTCCGCCCCGCGAAGACTTCAAACCGTCTGCCCGTGATGAAGCCCGCGCGGCCCGCCATCAGCAGCGCGATAACGAGCGCGCCAAGCTTGCCGCCGATCCGGTCTACGCTGCACTGGGAACGGGCGAAGTTGCTTCGCCGTCAGCGCCGCCGCACCTTCATCCGAGCGGTCTCAACCGCAAGGCCCGCCGCGACGCCGCCCGCGCCGATGGCAAGATCGCGCCTGTGACGCCGGAGTCAGAGGACAAGCCGAAGCGCGCCTGGTCGCCGGAAGCTGACCAGCGGCCCGTTCGTGGACCCAAGCCGCCGTTCGGCGAACGCCGCACCCGCGATGGCGATCGCAAATCCGAAGGCTTCAAACCGCGGGCTCCGCGCGCCGAAGGCGACCGCGCGACCGAGGGCTTTAAGCCCCGCGCACCTCGCGCTGACGGCGACAAGCCCTTCCGCAAGTTCGGCGACAAACCGGGCGGGAAATCCTTCAAGCCGCGTGGACCGAAAGCCGATGGCAACCCGTCCGCGCCGCGCGGTGGCGAGAAGTTCCGGAGCGACAAGCCCTTCCGCGCTTTCGACAAGCCCGGCGGCAGCAAGCCGTTCCGCGGGAAGCCAAAGCGCGACGCGCGGTAATCTCTGGACCGCCGGGGCCCCTGCCCGGCAGTCCAGAAACTAGCCGATACTCTGCGCAGCGATCTCGAACGAGCGCAGCCGCTTGGCGTGATCCCACACTGAGCCGGTGACCATGAGTTCGTCGGCGCCGGTCTGCGCCACGAAATCGGCGATGCCCTGCTTCACTTTCGCAGGCCCACCGACGACCGAGCATGACAACGCCTGCAGGATGCCGCTCTCGACCATCGGATCGAGCTTAAGGTCAGCCTTCGGCGGCGGCATCTTGCCGGGGCGGCCAAGCCGCAGGTTTGCGAAGGCCTGCTGGATCGACGTGAAGAGCAGCTTGGCTTCCTCATCCGTCTCCGCCGCGATCACGTTGAGGCCGAGCATCACATACGGCTCCTGCAGCCGGGGCGATGGCTTGAAGCGCTCGCGGTAAATCTGGATCGCGCCCATCATGTCGCCGGGCGCGAAGTGCGAAGCGAAGGCGTAAGGCAGCCCGAGGTGAGCAGCCAGCTGCGCGCCGAACAGCGATGAGCCGAGGATCCACACATCGACATCGGCGCCGGCGCCCGGCACGGCCTGCACGGTCTGCCCCGGCACGACCGGATCGAACCAGCCAAGCAGCTCCTGCACATCCTGCGGGAAACTGTCCGCGCCGCCCATGTAGCGCCGCAGGGCGCGCATGGTCGCCTGATCCGTTCCCGGCGCGCGGCCAAGCCCGAGATCGACGCGCCCAGGATGAAGCTCGGCCAGCGTGCCGAACGCCTCGGCCACCATCAGCGGCGCGTGGTTGGGTAGCATGATGCCGCCTGCCCCGACGCGGATGGTGGATGTGCCCGCCGCCACATGCGCGATCACCACGGCCGTCGCTGCGCTGGCGATACCGGGCATGTTGTGATGCTCGGCCAGCCAGAAGCGATTGTAGCCCAGCTTCTCTGCATGGCGGGCCAGATCGAGGCTGTTCTGCAACGCCTCCCGCGTGGTGGAGCCTTCGACTACCGGGGCTAGATCGAGAACGGAGAGCATTGCCATGGCGGAGATATAGGCGTTGGCGCGCCATGCGCTAGGATGCCAGACGGCGGAAAAAGTGGGCTCAAGCGTGGGTGCAGAATCGATGGCGGAGGCAAAAGGCAGAGCCGTTGCGGAGATCGCGCGCGATTTCTTTGGCGCGCAGCTGCACTGGGCCGATGTGTTCGCCGCAAAGGCGGGGCTGCGGCTGACCGAGACCATCACCTTTCACACCAATTTCCACCGGTTGTTTGCGTATGGAAATCTCTCCAAGCAGGCGGCTGACCCCGAATTCGCCGCGCTGGCAGATCGCATCGCCGCCATGCGCGATTCCGGCGCACGGCTCGACGCGCTGATCCTCGCCTATGCCGACCGCCCGCCAGACCCGTGGCCGGCAGACCGATTCCCGTTCGGTCCGCATTTTGCCTGCGAGGCGCCCAATGCCGAGGGCGCTGTGCGCATCCATTTCCGCAACCGCTTCAACGAAGCTGCTGTCGGCCCCTTGCACGCCTCCAACCTTGCGCGCCGGCGCGAAGAGCTGACCGCGATGTTCGGCCATGCCGTACGCGAATGGCCCACGGCGCGCAGCGTTGTTGGCCAATCCTGGCTCTACAACACCGAAGGCTATCGCCGCCTGTTTCCCGCTGCCTACGCCAACTCGCGCCAGCCCGTCACCGGCCCGCGCCCGATCCATGGGCTGTCGACCTGGGGCCAGTTCCTCGATTTCCGCGGCCGCGCGAGGCCGGAGATCGCAGAGCAGTTCAAGCGCAACCTTGAAACGCTGGACGTAACGCAGCCCTGGCTGAGCTTTCCCTTCCAGGTGCTCGCGGTGACTGCCCCGCTGGAGTCGTTCCGCCGGGAATACGATCTCTAGCGCATCGTCACGGTTGCGACTTGTTCGACAACAGCGCTGACCAGAAGCGGCGCTTCAGCCTGCGCGCCCGCAGCGAGCACGATCATCACGGGCGTCAAGAACGCCGCCAACCCAATCCGCCACCGCATGAGACCACCTCCAAACACGCGCATACGTGCAGCTAGAGGGGTCAAGGCGGCGCAATGGATGCAGCCGCCGGAAATAAATCAATCGATCTTCTTCAGACCCTTCGCGTAGCGCTTCCAGTTCTCGACATAATGGTGGGCCGATCCGGTGATCATCTGGATCTGCTGCTCGCCCAGCTCGCGCACCACCTTGCCCGGCGCGCCCATCACCATCGAGCCATCAGGAATTTCCTTGCCCTCGGTGATCAGCGAGTTCGCGCCGATCAGGCAGTTCTTTCCGATCTTCGCGCCGTTGAGAATGATCGACCCGATCCCGATCAGCGTGTTCTCGCCGATCGTGCAGCCGTGCAGCATCACCATGTGGCCGATCGTGCAGTTCTTCCCGATCGTGAGAGGCACGCCGACATCCGTGTGAAGCACGCTGCCGTCCTGGATGTTGGTGTTCTCGCCGATGGTGATCGGATCGTTGTCGCCGCGCAGCGTGGCGTTGAACCAGACGCTGGCGTTCTGCTTCAGGATGACATTGCCCATCACGCTGGCCGTGCCCGCGATCCAGTGATCGCCTTCCATCGTTGGCTTCAAGCCATCGAGTTCGTAGATCGCCATCTGGCGCGTCCTTCCTTGCAGCTCGCCCATATTGCCACGCCAAAAGGCAGGCGCGACTCCCAAACAGGCGCCGCTGTCACAGAAATGCAGCATCCGGAGTCAGATGGCGAGTTAATGACCGCTGTGGCGGAACTGCCTCTTTATGGTTCCGTTAATGCGAGACTAGTTTACTCCTAGGGAAGCTGATTCGGGTGGCGCACAACTTGCTGTGCTCTGTCCGAGAAACGGGGAACGGGATTGAGTCGACCGCGCACGGTTGCACCATCCGACTTCGAGGCAGCAGGTCGTCCGTCACGGCGACCGCCGCCACTACGGCTCACACCCGACAATTCGCATTCATACCGCCGCGGCGCCTCTCTGGCTCGCGGCGTTTTTGTTTCTCGCATTGTTTTTACCAAGCCTGCTCTGTCGATCTCAGCCAAGGAGTACCTCAATGGGTAAACGTGCCGCTGTCCGCCGGGTCCGTGCCGAATTCCAGGGCCGCCGCGATCGGGATACCGGAAGCGTTCAGCTCAGCGTCATCGAAGGCGGCTGGGACCCCATCGCGGATGACGAGCACTATCCGAAGAAGAGAAAACGCGGCGCCTACGCGCAGCCACAGCAACACAATCAACCGCAACACCGCGAGCCGCCGCGCGAGCAGGCCTATGTCAAGAACGTGGCGCCCAAGACCGAAGGCCAGGCGCGCCTGATGGAGGCGATGGACCGCTCCAATCTGGTGCTGGCGCTTGGGCCCGCCGGCACGGGCAAGACATATCTCGCCATCGCCAAGGCGGTTGAAGCGCTGCGCAGTGGAAAGGTCGGCCGCATCGTGCTGTGCCGCCCGGCCGTCGATGCGGGCGAGAACATCGGCTTCCTTCCCGGCGACATGGAGGAGAAGCTCGCCCCTTACCTGCGCCCGCTCTACGATGCGCTTCAGGATCGCATGTCGGCCAAGCAGGTGAAGACGATGATCGCCGAAGGGCAGATCGAGATCGCCCCCGTGGGCTTCATGCGCGGCCGCACGCTCAACAACGCCTTCATCGTGGTCGATGAGGCGCAGAACTGCACCTACACGCAGCTCAAGATGATCCTCACTCGCCTCGGCTGGAACTCGAAGATGATCGTCACCGGCGACCCGGCGCAGTCCGATCTCCTGCCCGAACTGTCCGGCCTCGCGCCGATCGCGGAGAAGATCGAAGGCATGAAGGGCGACATCGCCGTCTGCCGCCTGCAACAAGCCGACGTCGTCCGCCACCCGCTCGTCGCAAAGATGCTGGACGTTCTCTAGGAAGCAGGCGCCAGCCAACCCTGCCGGTCTCACCGCAACCAGCGGAACGGACTGGCAGGCGGTTCGGCCACACCCTTGCGGCTCAGGTCGTTCACCTCTGCGCGTTCCGCAGACAGCTTGTCCGCTTCGATAGAGGCGATCGCAGCTTCGATCTGGGCTGTGAGCGGCGTGTTTTTGACCCATGACACGCACAGGAAAGTCTGCGCGCGCGTGAGGCCGACATAGAGAAGCGCCGGGTCGTTCTTCGCCCACTCCACACTCCCCGGAGTTGCGAACAAGTCCGCCCACACGAGTATTACGGCCTTGAACTGCAGGCCCTTCACCGAATGTACAGTGCCTACCGTCAACGCCGGGCCATCACCGCGGCCCCGCCGCGCCTCGGTTGACGCAGTCGCCGCAAGCAACCGCACCGCCGCCACCTCGCTCAGCTTGTCGAGCATCGATCCAAGGTTTGGCTGCAGCGCCTTCGGGCAACGCGGATAGAGAATGGCGATGTCGTCCGGCGCAAGACGCTCGTATCTTTCGCCATCCGTACGTATCCCCCGCTCCAGCCAACCCTTCACGCTGTTCACCACAGCCTGCACTTCTGCATCGCGCGTGGGCGCAGCGAAACATTTGGGCGTCGGGCCCTCGCGCGCTGCTGCGCTGGGCTCGACGCGATACGACTGGAGGGCGTCATCTTCATCGTCACTGTGATTCACCGCAGCAAACTGCGCGGCCACCGTCAGGATTTGCCGCGTGTTCCTGTAGTTGCGGTCGAAATCGTAAGGCGAGCGGGGAACCACGCGGCCCGATGCATTCACGCCCACGGACTTCCAGGTAAATGTCCGGCGTCCGTACAAATTCTGGCCTCCGTCCAGTGCGATCAGCAGGTCGCCATCGATTGGATCTTTCAATGCATGCGTCACGCAATTGAACCATAGCGGCTGGAAGTCCTGCGCCTCGTCGATCAGTATCGCGTCATACCGCCCTGCCTCGCCCTTGCCGGATTTGAGCAAGGCAAGCAATGACATCGCACGCGCCTCTTCACCTTCGGGTGTGTAGTCGTCAGCCGCAGCATGGCCATTGCGCGCCGCCCAGCCATGAAAGTTCAGCGCATCCACATTGGAATGCTCGCGCAGGTCTTCCCGAAAACGCCGCGCCAGCTCCTTGTTGAAGCACAGCATGAGGATCTTCCTGGCCGGATCTTTCGCAAGCAGTCTGGCGCGCGACAGCAGGATCACGGTCTTGCCCGATCCGGCGATGCCATAGATCAAGCGATGCCCATGCCCAATTGATCGCGCCCGCGCCTCCTGCTTGTGATCCAGCACGGCAAGCGATGTGCCTTCGATAACGATCTCGGGATGGATGATCAGCCGGACCGCATCAACCTGGGATTTCGTCAGTCGCGGAAAGCTCCAGGCCGGATCGAACCAGCCCCGCATGGCCTCCACCAACTGGTCTGCCGGTAGATCGAGCAGCGCATCCATTTCGTCGCGCATCACGATCTTGCCGCCGCTGAAGACCCCCTGCGCGATCTCAAGGTCGCCCTGCTTCACCTGATCGCGCGTGATGTTGGACATCAAAGCCATGTGTCCGAAGGGAAAGACGAACCGCCCTTCATGCGTCCCGCCGCGGTGCATCAGATGCCTTGCGTGCCGGCTTGCCTGACACGCCTTCATCAGATCGAACTTGTAGTCCCGCGCCTGACGCACGGGATGCTTGTGAACTTTGCTGACGCCATCCTGCCGAACAACGACGTCGCGCGTATCGGCTCGCTCAAGCTGGCTGCGATACCAGCCCTTCACCTCGATGATCAGCACGCCAAGTTCGGGCAGGATCACGACAAAGTCGGGATAGCGCTCCCCGATGACGGGCTCGTAGTAGCAGATGCAATCGTCCGGCAACTTCTCCAGAAGCGCGAACGTCCTCCGCTCGCCTTGCGTGGCGCTGGCGGGTAGACGGTCGGGAATCGTCACGGCCATGCCGCTGCCCCTGCCAACACCGGCGATGCCCGGTCCCCACCTGTTATTTTCCTCGCATCTGCGGCGTCTCGCAAGCCTCCGCTTGACCACTCTCGAACACAACCTTAGGTTGATTGCACCCTGGGTTGAGAAGAAGCGGGGGGAAGGGTCGATGGCTGATACTTTGGCCAATGGCGAACATGCGGCTTTTCGCATGCTCGATCTTACAGCCGCCAATCCCGTTGCGCGTGAGGATCCCTACCCGCGCCTCGCTGAGCTTCGCGCGCAGTGTCCGCTGCATCGCGATGAAGCGGCGGGCGCGTGGCTGGTGGGGCGGATGGCGGATGCGCGGGCCATCTTCACCGACAACTCGCACGCCAAGAATCCGGACCGGGCGGAGCCAGCGGCCATCGCCATCCGGCGGCGGCGCAGCACTGTTCCCGATGGCCTCGCCTTTCCAGACGATCAGCGGGCCTCCATGCTCGAACTCGATGGCGAGGAGCACGCGCGCGTTCGCAATCCGCTGGTGCAGGCGCTCTATGCCCGCATTGCCCGGTTTGAGCCCGAATGCCTCCGCATTGTGGACGCGGCGCTGGACAGGCTCGATGGCCGTGCGGAGTTCGACCTGATGCACGAGTTGGCCGAGCCCGTACCTGTCGCGTGCATCGGGTCTATCCTCGGCGTGCCGCGGGAGACGCTGGCGACATTCCGCGGCTGGCTCAACGGCATCGTGCAGACCTTCAATCCGAACCGCACACCTGAAGACGTCGCCGCGCTGGTCGCGGCCTCCAACGGCCTTGCGCACTATATCCGTGGCCGTTTCGATGATGCGAAAAACAATCCGCCCGACGATCTGTTCGGCGACATGGCGCGCGCGCAGATGGCTGGCGTACGGCTGAGCGACACGGAAATAACCTACAACATTCGCGGCCTGCTGATCGCCGGAAATGTCACCACGACGGACCTGATCGGCAATGCCGTGAGTGTGCTACTCACGCACCCGGCGCAATTGCAGAAGCTCCGCGCCGATCCATCGCTGTGGCCCAATGCGGTGGAGGAAGTCCTGCGTTACGAGGCGCCGGTGGATTTCACCTGGCGCATCGCCACGCATGCGGAGGAACTCTCCGGCTGCCCTGTGCCATCCGGCGCCGCCCTCAACGTTTTCATACGGGCGGCCAATCGTGACGAAGCAGCCTTTCCAGTAGCGGATGCGTTCGACGTATCGCGTCCGCGCGCGTCACGCCATCTGTCCTTCGGCGGCGGCGCGCATATCTGCCCGGGGGCGCCGCTCGCGCGGATGGAGGCGAAGCATCTGGTTTCGCGACTGTTCACGCGGTTCCCCAATCTGCGTCTGGCGGAACCCGATGCGCCTCCCGCATGGTGCCGCCTGCCTGGTTTCCGTGGACTTGAAACGCTGCCCGTGCGTGTGGATTGACCAGCAATAGCAGGCCATTTCGCGAACATGGCCGTGGTTCCAGTGTTTAAGCAGCCGCCACGCCGGAACGCTCGTCGCCCCGCATCGTTATCAAGGCACATAACGGATGCCGCTGCGGACAAAGGCGACACAATGAACACTCTGAAAGTCTCATTCTGCGCAGCCGTATCGAGCCTTTCGCTCGCAGCCTGCAACACGATGGACAGCTGGGATCCTTCGCAACGCAACGCTGCCATCGGCGGCGCATTAGGTGCGGCCGCTGGCGCGGCGCTCTCGGACGACGATCTGTCCGGCGCGCTCATCGGCGGCGCACTTGGCGCAGCGGTCGGTTACTACACGGGCTGTCAGGAACAAGGTGGATGCTTCGTCGGCGGTCAGCAGGTCGCCAACCGGGACGACCTCATCTATGATCGCAACGCCCAGCGGTACTACTACGTGGACCGCAACACCGGCCGCACATACTGGGATAACGGTCAGCCACGCGGCTAACAGCAGCGAGGCGGATCAAACGAGAGGCGCTGCCGATGGACAGCGCCTTCTGTTTGTCCCATTTTAGCGTGTCCGATTTCAGATTGAGCCGCGCCTGAAAGCATCGCATTGTTCGCATCGGAAATCGTGAGGGACACTCGATGCGGATGTTTTTTACACCGGCTCTTCTGGCTGGACTGCTCAGCGCCTGCCAGACCGGCCCCGCCATCCCGGCCGCCCCCGAAGGCAATACGCCCTCACCGGCCGACATCATCGCCGCCTCGCAGCCATCCGAATGGCGCACGCTCGATCCCGAGAACACGCTCTACATGGACTTTCCCGGCAAAGGCCGCGTCATCATCGAACTAGCGCCGGCGTTTGCCCCTAACCATGTGACCAATGTGAAAGCGCTTTCACGCGAGGGCTATTTCGCCAATGGCGCCGTCACGCGCGTGCAGGACAATTTCGTTAGCCAGTGGGCGCAGGCGGCTGATCCGGCTCGCCCGCCAAAGGTTGGCGTAGAGAAGCTCAATGCCGAATTCACCCTGCCCCGCACGGCCATCCCTGGCTTCGACATCCTGCCCGATCCGGACACCTATGCGCCCGAGGTCGGCTTCGTGAATGGCATGTACGCCGCGCGCGACAAGGGCCGCGTCTGGCTCACGCACTGCTACGGCATGGTCGGCGTTGGACGCGAGAACGACGAGAACTCGGGCGGCGGCACGGAGCTTTACGTCATCATCGGCCACAGCCCGCGCAATCTCGATCGCCAGCTCACCGTGCTTGGCCGCGTTGTGCAGGGGATGGAGATCATGTCGTCTTTCCCGCGCGGCACGGGCGACATCGGCTTCTACAAGACGCCGGAAGAATACCAGCGCTATGCCGACATCAAGGTCGCGGCGGATCTTCCGCCGCATCAGCGCACACCGCTCGAGATCATGAAGACGGACAGCGCGAGCTTTGCGACGCTGGTGAATTCGCGGCGCTGGCGGAAGGATGATTTCTACACGAAGCCCGTCGGCCGCATCGGCCTGTGCAATGTCACTGTGCCGGTGCGGGCGGTTGCTCAGGCCGGTTGAACTCCGGCATCTTGAATTCCGGCGTATCGAACTTCGGCATCTCGGGCATCGGCGTCAGGATCTGATTCTTCGGCGGATCGATCTGGTCGCGGAACAGCCAGCCAATGCCGACGATCGTGCCCAGGATAAACATCGCGATCAGGATCAGCACGATGTTGCGCAGCGCGTTGCGCACAATGCGCTCGACGCGCGCAATGCTGTCGCTTGAAAACGCCGCCGAGGTATCGACAGTCGTGATCAGCGCCCAGAGATTATAGCCCGCAAGCAGCGTGCCCACCGGCGTCGCCAGCGCAAGGAAAGGCGTCACGCCCCAGATCAGCGCGCGTCCCCACACCTTGCGGCGCAGAACGCCAATCCCGCCCAGGAACATCGGCAGGAAGTAGATCAGCGTGAACACGCCTAATATACTGCCCAGCACCGTGAACTCGTCGGTGTATTCCGGGTCACGCGCCAGGACGAATGCAGCCACCAGCGCGGCGAGCAGGCCAACGCCGGCGCCGCCGATGGCGATGTTGATCCACGCCATGATGACAAGGCGTTTGCGCAAGCCGTCCTCCCCTGTATCCCCTGCCCTACGGATGCAGCCGCCGCAGCGCAAGCTGGGTCTGGGCAAAATTCCTGCGTGCAGGCTGCGGACGGCCAAGCTATGACAGCGCCTCAACCGTGACGGGGTTCGCCATGACTGTTCCGATTTCCGGCCTGATCAAGACCGCCAGCCAGCAGACGCTCGGTGCGCTGGGCGGCATCCTGAAGAAGGGCGCGGATCACGCAACAGCCGCGAAACTGCCTGAGGATGTGTTCCTCAACTTCCGCCTGTTCCCGGACATGTTCCCGCTTTCGCGCCAGGTGCAGATCGCGTGCGACAGCCTCACGCGCGGCGCGGCCCGCCTTGCCGGAACCGAGCTGCCCGCTTTCCCCGATGTGGAGACCACATTCCTCCAGTTGATCGACCGGGCGCAGAAGGCCAACGCCTATGTGCAAGCTGCATCCGCCGAGGCGATGAACGCCCGCACGCAGACGGTCGTGAACATCCCGGTCGGCGGCGGACAGGAATTGCCGATGACCTGCGCCACCTATCTGCAGGGCTGGGTCTTCCCCAACCTCTATTTCCACACCGCCACGGCCTACAACATCCTGCGCCACAACGGGGTCCACCTCGGCAAGCGCGACTATCTTCGCCCGCCGGGCGGCTGACGCCAAACCGTCACGAACGGCGACTACCAGACGTGCATGCCGCCCTGGAGATCGCCACCATGGCCTTTGTGAACACGCGCCGCCGCTTTCTCTCAGGGGCCGCAGGCCTTGCCATTATCGCGCTGCCGGGCCGCGCGTTCGCGACGCCCGTCAGCGGCTTCACACACGGCGTCGCTTCTGGCGATCCGCGCCAGACGGGCATCGTCCTGTGGACGCGCTATGTCTCCGGCGGCCTCGCGCGCCTGCGTGTGGAAGTGGCGGAGGATGCAGCCTTCGCCCGCATCATCAGCACCAGCGAGGCAGAGGTCACGCCGGCCTACGACAGCTGCGTGTGCACGCTTGTCGACAACCTTCAGCCAGGGCGCTGGTATCACTACCGCTTCATCGCGTCCGACGGCGCCGCCTCGCCGATCGGCCGCACGCGCACGCTGCCTGAGGGCGATACACAATCCTTCCGCATCGCCGTGTTGGGTTGCTCAAACGGCACGTCGGGCTGGTTCAACGCTTACGCCCATGCCGCCGCGCGCGAGGACATCGACCTTGCCATCCATACCGGCGACTACATCTACGAATCTCCCGTCACGCGGCCAGACGCCCAGCCGGGGCTCGCCACCCTTCGCGGCCTCGCCCCGCCCGGCGAAATCGTGCAGTTAGCCGAATACCGGCAGCGCTACGCCAGCTATCGCGCCGACCCGGATCTTGCGGAGCTTCATCGCCGCCTGCCCATGATCGCGGTGTGGGACGATCATGAGTCCGCCAACAACAGCTGGCAGGACGGCGCCAGCGCGCACGACGCCGCAACAGAAGGCGCATGGAGCGCACGCAAAGCCACGGGCATGCGGGCCTGGCGCGAATGGATGCCGGCGCAAAGCGACTGGTATGGCAGCCATCGCATTGGCAATCTCGCCACGCTCTACCGGCTTGAGACGCGGCTGCTCGGCCGCTCGCGCCAGCTTGACGACGAACTGGATGCCATCTTCGCTGCCAGCGGCGACATCGGCGGTGCGCTCACTGCGCTAAGAGACGGCGCACTCGCTGACCCTGCGCGCGCGATGATGAACGCCGAGCAGGAGCAGTGGCTGGCGAGCGGGTTGAAAGCATCCGTCGATGCGGGCGTGCGCTGGCAGATCCTGATACAGCAGGTGATCATGGCCGCTACGCGGGCGCCAACACCCTCCGCAGCCTGGATCAGCGGCGGCATTCCACCAGCGATACAGCCCGAGGTTGGTCGCCGCGCAAGTCTCAATGCGGCCGGCATGCCGTATTCAATGGACAAGTGGGATGGCTACCCTGCGGCGCGGACACGAATGTATGACGCCGCCCGCCGCGCCGGCGCCAACCTCGTCACGTTGACTGGCGACAGCCATAACGCTTGGGCGTTCGACCTTGCCGACGACGCCGGCACCATCGGCGTCGAATTCGCCGGGCAGAGCGTGTCGTCACACGGCTTCGAGCGCCGCTTCAATGGCGACGCCGCGCGCATCGCGTCGGACTTCATGGCAGCGAACCCGAACCTCAAATGGATGGATGCCAGCCAGCGCGGCTATTTCACGCTCGATATCCGCAAGGACCGCATCGAGGCGGAATACGTGTTTGTGCCCGCCATGGGTGGACGCAGCCCGCTCGCCACAGGAACCAGGTCGATGACCGTGGAACACGGAGCGCGACAGCTCATCGTGTAAGCGGCGCATCCAGCGTCACCCGCCAGAACTCCGTCGCCGCACCTTCGACGCCGAAATCATTGTCGCAGGCGAGCAGGATCTGATCGGGCGACAGCAAGGCCATGCCCTCCATGTCCGGCCCCATCTCCGGATGGTCGTCGCTGGTGAACAGCAGGGTCTTCGTTATCGTCGAGCCGAGCGTGGTGAGATGGATTTTCGTGGTGTGGGCGATGCGCTCCAGCACCAGCAGACGATCCTCGTCCACCCACGCAAACTCGCAGACCTTGAGATCACCCGCACTGACCGCGCGGCGCGCAGCATCCCGCCGGAAACTCTGCGGCGCATCGAAAGGATAGGACCACGCCGCGGCCATCGCCCCGGTTGCGGCATCGAGCTTCCAGATTTCGGTGGAGCCTGCATCCTTGCCCGCCAATGCGCTCTGCAGCCCGGCATAGAGCCAGCGCCCATCCGCAGACGCGCACAGCGCTTCAAGCCCCCGGTTTGGCCGCCGCCGCAGGGCGCGCTCCGGCAGAACAGCGCGAACCGCAACGCCCGAATGCGCATACGCCGCATCCGCGCCCACCGGCGCCCATCGCGCCGAGACGCGGCCGCCCGCATCGGCCACCAGCAGCGACGGCGCATATTCATCCGCCAACACGAACGACCCATCCGGCATCGCCGCAAGCGCCTCGACATCTGCGCCAAACACGCCGGGTGTCAGCGGATTGCCAGCGAGATCGAACAGCGGCTCGCGTCCGGGAAGATCCGGCGGACGTCCGCTAAGGCGCTCGCCATTCGTATCGGTGAGCGGAAAGGCGCCGAGCAGCTCCACGGCGTCACCGGTAACACGCAGCGTTGCAAGTGACGGCCCGAGATCGGGCGTTGCCATTACCTTCGCATCGCGAACGCCACGCAGATGGTCGAGATGCGCGAGTCCGAACTCCTCCACCGCCTGCGAGATGAAGATGTTCGGCCCGCGATCTGTCACCGCATGAACGATTCCGGGCGGATCAGATGCGCGGCGTGACAGGCCAGAGCCCAGACCGAGCGAAACGTTCAGCTGCCGTCCATTGGGAAACACGACCGGCGCCAGCGGAATGTCGATCCACGACAGCCGCTGCAGGCGCGCCACGTCAGAACCGCCCCTTGGTCTTGAAGCCGCCGCCGCCGAAGCTGCCGCGTGTGCGGAAGCCGCCGCCAGAGCTTCCGCCCGACGAACCGCCGCTGCTTCCCCCGCCCCAACCGCCACCACCGCCGCCGCCCCAGCGGCTACCGCGCGTCGCTGCCTTGATGACTTCGCCGAGAATGACGCCCGCGACCACTTCGCCGACGCCGACATTGCGGCCCCGGCGCGGTCCGCCGAAATAGTCATCGTCCTGACGCGGCGCCTGTTTCACGGTCGCCTTGATCGCACGCCACAATCCCTCGCCGTCTGGCGACGGCCCTTTGCCATAGGCCTCCAGCGCCGCCTCGAATGCGCCGCGCAGCACCATCACATACGGGCTATCCAGCCCCGCTTCCTTGAAGCGGCGACGCACGAGCTCCAGCGCATCGGCGCCGGCGCGCCGGCGCGCCGGCATGGCTTCCACGCTGCGCCAGTTCACCTCCATCTGGAGCTCTTCGGTACGCAACTTCACCAGGGCCTCGACGATGCGATCGTCGTCCAGCGTCGTCGTTTCCGCTGCGAGCACTTTCAGATCCGGGAAGCTCGCCTTGACCAGGCCTTCCTCGATCACCTTGCGCGCCTGCTCCTGAGGGCCGGTATCGCCGCTAGCCGCCTTCTCCTGTTCGACGCGCAGCGCCGAATGCTTCGACTCTGCTTCCGAAAGCAGTACGTCGAGGCTCTTCAGCTTGTCTTTCGCCTTGGCAAGCTCACCCGACAGCTGCGCTGCGCCGCGCGTCTCCAGCGCCTGCGCCTCGAAGCGTTCGATGGCCGCCTGCGCCTCGGCCTCTTCCAGCCGCATGGTGGCGAGATGCTCGCCAATGCGATCGGGCAGCTCGGTCAGGCGGGCGTAGTTGAGATATGCCTCGTCATACCGGCACAGACCCGCAACCCACCCGTCGAGCATGCGCGAGAGGCCGCCCTTCTTGTACTCCGGGCGGCGGAACTTGCGCTCCCACAAATACGCGAACAGCGGGTCGGTCTCGTACGGCTTGCTCTTCTCGGCGCGATCAGTCTTCGCCAGCTCCAGCTTCTGCTCGGCGCGGATGGCCACGGCGCGGGATTCCTCGAACGCTTGCTTCAGCGCTATATAGGCAGGGTCGGCCTGCACTGCGGCTTCGGTTTGCGCGACCAGCGCTTCGTAAGCCTTCAACGTTGCATCGACGTCCGCCTCACCCGCACGGCGGTTTGCCTCGGCGTCGCGCAGCGCGCCTTCCGCGAGAACCACCTCCTGGCCAACGCGCTCCATGAACGCTGCGTGATCGGCCAGCAGCCGCGTCGCTTCCTTCTCGGCTGCGTCCAGCGTCTGGTCAGCGCCGTTCTTGATCACGTCGAGCCGCATCGCCGCCAGCTCGCGATAGCCTTCCGAGCGCAGACGCACCAGATCGGCGCGCCGGCGCGAATGGCCTTCAGCGCCACGCGCGGCGGCATCGAATTCCTCGCGCGCGCGCGCCGTCAGCGTGTCCAGCCGGTGCAGGGCGTCGCGACCCGTTATGACATCATCATATCCGGCCATCAGTCGCTCAGATCTGTTATGGCGCCGCCGGGAACCGGGGCGTCGAATTTGGGCTCAAGCTCGCCGCGCGTCTTGTAGCCAAGCACGTCGTTGGCGATCACACCGCCCGAATTCTGCTTCTCCGCGCGGACGCGATCAAAGGTTTCGAGTGAAACGCGCTGGCCCCAGATGCTCACACGCTCGGTCTTCTCGGTCTCGAGGCTTTCGACCGGCACGGTCAACACGCGCCCGCCCGGCGCCACCGCCTCGACGATCAGATAGTAGTTGAGCGCGTTCGGCGCATCATCAGACCCGCGAATGATCCCCGTGCTTTCGCCGGGCCGCGAGACGATGCGGATTTCATACTCCTGCGCCAGCTGCTCCGTCATGCCTTTCAGGGTCGCCAGCTGCGTCTTCGCCGCACCGCGATCGCCATTGGCGACGGCACGTTGTCCCTCGGCGGCAATGCTGCCCAGCTGCGCATCCACCGCCGGATCAATCGCCAGCTGCTGCCCCTCGGCCAGTACGCGCGAAATCTCGGTCGGCATGCTAGTCCATTCGGCGTTCATCGGGCCGAACACGAATAGCTGGAAGCCGGCAATGATCGCGGCCAGCGCGCCCAGGCCCGCCAGCGTCTGCGGCAGCCATTTTTTCCGGCGGACATAGAGCTTCGCGAGCTTCACCGAGAACGTGTCCGCTGGCGGCTTGTAGGCGAAGCGCTGTTCCGCCAGCGCTTTCACGCCGTCCTTCAGGATGCGCTCGGGCACTTCGATGCCCTGTGCGCCGTAGATTTCCTTGAGCCGCGCGACGAGCTGTTCCTCGCGCGCTTCTTCGTTCAGCTCCATGTCGACGATGCGCGTGCGATGGCGCAGCGTGTCCACCACGTCCATCGCCAGCATGACATCGTCGAGCTTGCGGGGCTCGTCGGCCACGGCCGGAACCGTGGCTGGAGCCCGCACCGGAACGGAAGCCTCGCTCATGAGGTCCTGACGGTCAGCGCTGCAGCCGCGCCCTGTTCAACAAGCAGCGCAAGACGCTTCTTGCCATCTTCCACTGCGTCACGGATTTCGGCCGAGTTCTGCGTGGAGAGCTTGCGCATCTCCGCAATGATCCCGATCGAACGCTCCTGGTAGGTGACAACGGAGTCGACCAGCTTCTTGACGGCAGCCGCCGAAATGGTCGGGCCATAGCCCGCCTTGAGGGCCGCTTCCTGGACCTTGCCGCCGATCTCGGCGAGCACTTCCAGCGACTGGTCCACGCCCTTCTTCATCGACTCCAGCGTCTGGGTCGATTCATGCAGGCCGTGCATGCCCGTGAAGGTCGCCGACAGCGCGGTCAGCACAACCTCGTTGGTGCCGAAGAACGACACGGACTGCGCATAGATCCGCTCCTTGGCGTTCGTGGTCTGCACCAGCCGCGCCATGATCACTTCCGACGTGTTGTAGCCAACCGTCAGATTGTCGGAGAGGTCCTTGGAGATCTGGTAGCGTTTCTCCTCGGCCTGCAGGCGGCGCAGCTCCTCGTCCCGCTCCAGTTCCAGCTTGGACCGCTCGGCCGGCTCCGTGCCGGTGTAGGCCGCGACAGCCGCGGATGCCGCCGTCATCTTGGCCTTTGCTTCTTCGAGTTTCGCCTCGGCAGTCTTCAGCACTTCAAGCGCCAGCACTTCCGACTGCTTCATCGCGCCACGGAAATCCATGTACGCTTCGAGGATCAGGAATTCCTTCTCGATCTGGACCTTCGTGTCCTTCTGAACGTCGATGTAGGTGTCCTTGATCTTGTCGAAGCGTTGCGCGATGTCGCCGCGCGTCATCTTCATCCAGACGTTGCCGAGACGCTCCATCGTGGAGATCTTGCCGTCGGCATACTGCTCGACGAGGCCCTTGGCGTCGTCACGGATGGAGTTGAAGGCGGTGGTGATCGTCTCATAACGCTCGCCCACCTTGATGCCCGAGATATGCTCGCGCACTACTTCGTTGAACGTCGACGCCTGGTCGAGCGTGCGCGCGATCGTCGTCACCTTGTCCGGCGACAGCTCGGTGATCTGGTTCAGCAGGGCGACAACCGGCGCGGGATCGCCCGCTTTTTCGGGAAAGAGGCCAAGCTTGCGAAGGCTTCCAACGGCCTTGTCGAGATATTGAAGCGCTGTGGGGCTGCCCGCCATCTTTTTGTCTCCCTGACCCGCGCCGAGGGGAGTTCGGCGCATCAGGGGAATACGTGCCCTCTTCCGCCCAGATCGCAAGAGACTGACGGCAGAATTTTTTCGAGAATCGATATCAGCTGGCTACCGGAACCGCTCCCGCACGCCCAGCGCGTCAAGCACGGCAATGAGTTGATCGACGTCGAGCCGCAAGCCGACAACCCGATACTCGTTCTGCGACACGCGAATTTCCTTGCGCCCCTCGGCCAGCAGCGCGCGGACGTCGTCCTCCGACAGCTTCATCCGGTCGGTCTTGAAGCGCAGGCAGCGCAGCTTCAGCGCGTCACATTCGTGACGATACTCGATCAGCTCCCAGAACACCTTGCGCCAGGGCTCGCCGACATAGCCGTGGGAGTCCGGGTTGGTTTCCGTCCACGGTTTTTCCTGCAGCTCGGTTTCTATGACGGGCGTCTGTCCGGCGCTGACGAAGTAGATGCGCACGGAACCATCCGCCAACTTCTGACCCTCGACATAGAATTTCGAGCGCGCACGCTGAGTGTGCACAGAGCCTTGGAACTGGCCGGAAGCATCCATGCCGCTGGATACGTCCGGGAGGGAAACTTCCTCCTTCGCCGCCGGCGCCGAACTGGCCGTCACCTTTCCGGTGGCCGCATCCGTCTCAACCACGATGGCGGCGCGGATACTGTCGTAGCCCTCGATGGCGGGCTTATCGAGCCCAGTGCATCCCACGAGCAACGCAAGCGCCGCTGCAATCCCCAACCGCATGTTCGCCTCGCCCGTTTTCTGGAAGACTAGCCAATCGGCAAATCCTCGTCACCCTGCGCCGTCACCTTGCCCCATCCCCTGCGGCAGGCCACAACGCGCGCAACACCGAGGGACAGGCATGATCCGCTTCATTCTTCCGTCGCTGCTGCTGGCTGCCGCCTGCGCGACGCCCGCAGCAGCGCCTACGCCGCTGTCCGCGACGCCACAGCAGCTGCACGCCAACGTCGCCGCCTTTGCCCAGCCGACTCAGGACGGCCGCCTGGCGGCGCTGAAGGCACAGCTCGATGTGGCGGGCCTCGCTTATGAGATCGAAAGCTTCGATGGCGAGCGTGCGCCGCCAGCCGCCGGACACAATGTCGTCGTGCGCCTCGGCCCGGACGAAGGCCGCGAAATCCTGCTCACCGCCCACTACGACGCCGTCGTGCTCAAGGATGGCAAGCTGGTGGATGGCGCGGTCGACAACGCAGGCTCGGTGGTCGCGATGATCGAGACGGCGAGGCGCGTGGCTGGGCGCACGAAGCATCCTGTGCGCCTCATCCTTCTGGATCAGGAGGAGCTTGGCCTCATCGGTGCGCGCGCCTGGATCGATGCTCACGGCGTCGAGAATATCGCCGCCGTCATCAACGCAGACGTCAACGGCAATGGCGATACGCTGATGTACGGCCTCAACAATGGCCAACAATCACTCTTCATGATCGGCGCCGTGAAAGCCGTCTGCGCCGAACGCGCCATCTCGTGTCTCGATTTTCCGCAATACCCACCGAGCGACGACCGCGCCTTTTCTGCCGCTGGTGCCCCCACAATCTCGCTGGGACACCAGCCGAAGGTGGAGGCGGAAAGGCTGCGCCACTTCCTGATCAGCCCGCAGGGCTATGATCCGGCGGCGCCTCCGCCGAAGGTACTGACGCTGATCCATACGCCGAACGACACGATTGCGGCGGTCGAACCCGCGGCGCTGGCCCTCGCCGCCGACACGTTTACGGCGCTGGTGCTGAAGCTGGATGCGACGCTGGAATAGCCCGCGCGTGCTCACCGGCGCCCGAACACTAGCGGAATTTTCCGCCTCGCCTGTCTGATCCATCGCGCCGCCTTGCCACGGGCAGGACATGGCGCGACAACGGCGCCAGCCAGAAGGATCGCTCCCCCATGACCCGCACAGCCATCGTCACAGGCTCCACCTCCGGCATTGGCGAGGGCATCGCCCGCGCGCTGGCGGCGGCCGGCAACAATGTGGTGATCAACGGCTTTGGGGATGCAGCCGCGATCGAAAAGCTGCGCGCCTCCATCGCGTCCGAGAACAAGGTCGAATGCCTCTATTCCGGCGCAGACATGACGAAGCCCGACCAGATCGAAGCGCTGTTCGCCATGACGAAGGAGAAGCTCGGCCCAGCCGATATCCTGGTCAACAATGCCGGCGTCCAGCACGTCTCCCCGGTCGAGGATTTTCCCGTGGCGAAATGGGACCTCATCATCGCGCTCAACCTCACCTCGGCCTTCCACACCACGCGCCTCGCCTTCCCCGGCATGAAGGCGAACAAGTGGGGCCGCATCATCAACATCGCCTCGGCGCACGCCCTCGTCGCCTCGCCGTTCAAGAGCGCCTATGTCGCCGCCAAGCACGGCATTCTCGGCTTCACGAAATCGACCGCGCTCGAAGGCGCCACCTTCGGCATCCGCGTCAACGCCATCTGTCCCGGTTACGTGCGCACGCCGCTGGTCGAGAACCAGATCGCAGACACGGCGAAAGCCCGCGGCATCTCGGAAGAGGCTGTCATCCGCGACGTGTTGCTCGCCGCCCAGCCGACCAAGGAATTCGTGAAGGTGTCGGACGTCGCCGCCATGGCCGTGTTCCTGACCAGCGAAGCCGCCAACCAGATCAACGGCGCAGCCCTGTCGATCGACGGCGGCTGGGTCGCCCAGTAGAGCTCATCAGCAGGGCTTAGCGGGCGGAGATTGCGCCAACCGACGGCCTGCCTGCAGGTGGACGTTGCTTTTGCTTGCGCGCCGCGCGCTGCTTGAGCTTCGCCACAACGAACCGGCGCAGCGGCCTGTCGTAGAAACGTTCGGCGAAGTAGGCCAGCGTCACGATCGTGACGAGGATCACGATGCCGGGCAGCGGCGCCGTGTCGAGCAGGATGCTCGAGCGCCACGTGATCCGCTCCGCCACTTCACGGAAGGGCTGATGGAGAATGTAGACCGCGTAAGAAATCCGTCCGCCGACAATGAACAGGCTATGCCACTTGGTTGGCGGCGCCACCGATTGTGAAACCCACAGCAGCGGGATACCCAGCAACACCGCCAGCGTCAGGTCGAGGAAGGGGCGCATCTGCGGCGTCGCGGGAACGAAGCACGCGATCGGGATCGTCACGAGAATGACGAACGCCCACCGGCTGACGGGGCGCGCCGCCGTCCGGGGCTGCCCCAGCAGGCGATAGGACAGCACGCCGGCGAAGAAGCCAAAGCCGCCACGCGCAAAGCCGACCCACCAGCCCTCCCAGTGCGAGCCCTGGTCGATCATGCCGTAGCTGAAGACGGCAAAGGCCAGGAAGGCCGCGCAGGCGATCACGACGCCAATCAGCACCCGCGTGTCGCGCAGCCAGCGGAAAGTCAGGATGTAGACAATGTTGACGAACAGCTCGAAGAACAGCGTCCATGCGGGCGAGTTCATCGAGTACATCTTCACATTGCCCAGGACTTCCGGAGACGGAAGCATGAACAGCTGCGGAATCAACTGCAGCGCGTATGACCCCACGCGGTCGATGCCATCGAGATCGCCCAGCGCCATCACGGACAGGCCGACAAAACCGAGCAGCGTGCCCAACAGATAAAGAGGGTAAACACGCACGACCCGGTGGGTCATGAACTCGGCCGCACGCATGCCGGCGTGGAATCGCGGCTCATAGGCGTAGGCGATCACGAAGCCGCTGAGCAGGAAGAACAGGTCAACGATCACAGCGCCGCTGGGGGCCGTGTAGGGGCCCCAGTACATCATCGTATGGCCGATCAGCACGAGGAGCGCGCCGAGTCCACGAAGGCCGTCGAGCAAGACAAAATTGTCTTGCGGAAGCGCTGCAGGGCTCCGGGCCATTCAATAACTCCCGATTGAATCGATTCAATCGAGCAACGTGCATGCCACTCAGCACCCATTTCACTGGCGGACGCGACGTGACGGGTTCCATCGCGTAATTTCATCGAAGGTAGCGCAGTCGCAGGGTTAACGGCCCGGCATCATGACGACGCTGCAACCTGGACCCTTGCCTCAGGTTAGCGGCACAACCCGGTTGTCGCTGTCGTGGCCGATATCGGCACGGCCCAGATACGGAATGCCGGACCGCTCGCACCAGAACCGGGCGACCTCGTGTTCGCTCAGCACAAAGTCCGGATCGTTCTTCGGCACGGCGGAACACCGCCCCAGCCTGATCCCCGCGCAACCCTTCACCGCGGCGTTGGACGTCACATGAAACATGTACCGGTCGATCCGGTACATGTACTCGCCAACATCCTCGAGCATCAGCACACGACCCGCAAAGTCCGGCTCCAGCGGAGTTCCAAGAAGCTGGGACAGGATGGTGAGATTGAACGCCAGCGCCTTCTGTCCGGGCCTGAGACTTGGCTCCAGCGTGCTACGATCCTGGTTCACCAGCCAGGCGAGTCCGCGCAGCATCGCCGGTTCGCCATCCTCGCGAACGAGGTCCACCGGCATCGGGCCATGCGCCACATGCTCGAACCCCGCCCGGCAGAGTCCCGCCAGCAGGAAGCCGGCATCCGAGTAGCCCAGCCACCGCTTGGCTTGCGCATGCGCATTCAGCCGCGGGATCGCATACTCCGCCACACGGCAGGCGCCATACCCGCCCCGCGCCAGCCACACGGCATCCAGCGCCGGATCGTTCGCGACCTCGACCAGCGCCTCGATCCGCTCGTGATCCTCGCCCGCGAAATGGCCCGCCTGCAGGAAGCACTGCGGATGAAACACCAGCTCCACCCGACCGCCATAGGCCTTCGCGGCGATCACCTGCGCCCGCCGCGCCAATTCGGGCGGCATGCGCGTGCCCGGCGCGACAAGGCCGATGCGAAACACCTTTTCACTTGACCCCATTGGTCACCTGCTAAGACATCCCAGCTATGACAGACGCCATGTCCGACTCACAGTTCACACTGGTTCACACGGGACCCTACTTCTTCTGCGGCATCGGCGGCAGCGGAATGTTGCCCCTCGCCCTGATCGTCAAGGCGCGCGGCTTCGCGGTCGCAGGCTCGGATCGGTCGCTCGATGCGGGCCGCACCTCGGGCAAGTTCGACTTCCTGAAGGCGCGCGGCATCGGTCTCCATGCGCAGGATGGCTCGGGCCTCACCAGCAAGACGCAACTCCTCGTCACCTCCGCCGCCGTCGAGGATACCGTGCCGGACGTTGTCGCCGCACGCGCACTCGGCTGCCCGGAAATGAAGCGGCCGGAGCTTCTGGCGCAACTCGTCAACTCCGCGAAGGTTTCCATCGCCGTCGGCGGCACGTCGGGCAAGTCGACCACCACGGGCATGATCGCGTGGATCCTCTACGCCACGCGCCGCGACCCAACCGTGATGAACGGCGCCGTGATGAAGAACTTCGTCGCGGGCGACTTCCCCTTCGCCTCCGCCATCGTCGGCGAGGGCGATATCTTTGTCTCTGAAGTCGATGAAAGCGATGGCTCCATCTCGCTCTACAAGCCGAGCATCGCCGTGCTCAACAACATCGCGCTCGACCACAAATCGATGGACGAGCTTCGCCGCCTGTTTGCGGAGTTCGTGTCGAAGGCAGAGATCGCGGTCATCAACCTCGACAACGACGAGACACGCCGCCTCGCCGCCGAGGTGAACCATCCGAACGCACTCACCTACTCGCTGACGGACACCAACGCCGATTTCTCGATCGCAGACCTGGTGACGCAGGCCGATGGCCAGTCGTGCATCGTCACCGAGAAATCGACTGGCGAGCGCCAGCGCATCTGCCTGCAGACGCCGGGCCGCCACAATCTCTCCAACGGCCTTGCAGCCATCGCCGCCGCGCGCGCCTGTGGACTCAGCCTGCGCGAAGCTACCCTGGCGCTGATGAATTTCGTCGGTATCCGCCGCCGCCTCGAAGTGGTGGGCACGGCGAAAGACATCACCGTCATCGACGATTTCGGGCACAACCCCGACAAGATCGCCGCCACGCTGGCCACGCTGCACGCCTTCCCCGGCCGGCTTCTTGTCATGTGGCAGCCGCATGGCTACGGCCCCATCCGTCAGATGAAGGACCAGCTGATCGAGATGTTCGCGCGCGACCTCGCCGCGAAAGACGTGCTGTTCATGCCCGAGCCCGCCTATTTCGGCGGCACCGTCGACAAGTCGTTGGGATCCAATGTCATCGCCGATGGCGTCACCGCCGCCGGCAAACGCGCCTTCGCCCTGCCCGACCGCACGGCCTGTGGGGACAAGCTCGTGGAACTCGCACATCACGGCGACCTCATCGTCATCATGGGCGCCCGCGACGACACGCTGTCGGAATTCGCAGCCGATGTGCTGCGCCGCGTGGGCGAGAAGGACTTCTAGGACCGGCTCCCCGGGCTCACTAGCGCCAACCACATCACCCGGCTACGCTACCTGAAAGTATCAGGGAAGAAACGCCATGCTTCGTTCGCTCGCCCTCGCCGCATCCGCCATTGCGCTGGCATCCTGCGCCACTGGCACATCTCCAGGCGGAAGCGGCTATGACGCCCGCATCGTCCGCGATGCCTTTGGCGTCCCGCACATCTACGGCAAGCGCAACGCAGACGTCGCCTTCGGCCTCGCCTACGCCCACGCGGAGGACGACTGGAAGACCATCGAGGAAGTCATCCGCTCCAGCCGCGGTACGCTGGCCGAGATTGTCGGCGAGAGCGGCGCAAAGTCCGATGAATTTGTCCTGGCGCTGGGCGCCGGCGCAGTCGTCTACCGTGAATATGACACGCGGATCTCGCCCGCCGCAAAGGCGCTCGCCGAAGGTTACGCGGCTGGGCTCAACACGTGGTGTGGCGAACACCCCGAAACCACCTGCGCCCGTTCCATGCCGGTGACAGGCAAAGACATCGCGTCCGGATTCGTCACGCGCCCTATGTCATTCTATGGGCTCGACGGAGAGATCGACGCGCTGGTCTCGGGCCGCGCCAACATGGAGATGTCCACCAAGACCTCCACCCGCGCGTCCCTGACCGACACCGCCGACGATATCGAGCTTGGCTCCAACGCGCTGGCTGTCGCGCCCACGCGCGCTGCGGACGGGCACACACGCCTCGCCGTCAATTCGCACCAGCCGTATGAAGGCCGCGTGGCGTGGTACGAAGCCCGCATGAAATCGGAAGAAGGCATCGACATGCTCGGCGCCATGTTCCCCGGCACGCCGCTCATGCTGCAGGGCGCCGGCCCCAATCTCGGCTGGGCGCCCACGGTCAACAAGCCCGACCTGTTCGACACGTTCAAGCTCGTGGTCGATGACGATGTCTATCCCACGAAATACCGCATGGATGGCCAGTGGAAGGAACTGACGCGCCGCCAGATCAGCTACAAGGTGCTGAAGGATGGTGCGCTGGTCGACGTCGAGCGCACGGCGCGCTGGTCCGAACACGGCCCGGTCTTTGTCACGGAGAAAGGCGTCTTCGCCGTCTCGTTCGTCGGCGCCAACGAGTTCGAGCACATCGACCAGTATCTCGCGATGAACATGGCCAAGACGGTCGATGACTGGCGCGCGGCGCAGGTGAAGTACAACGCCGTGCCCTCCGTGAACTATGTCGTGGCGGATTCAAAGGGCGGCATCGCCTATTTCTGGAACGCCAACATGCCCAAGCGCGTGGAAGGCTGGGATCGCCGCAAGATCCTGCCCGGCGACATTTCCGAAACGCTGTGGAAGGGCTGGGAGCCCGTCGAGGCCCTGCCCGCCGTCATCAAGCCGAAATCCGGCTATGTTGTCAGCGCCAACCATTCGCCGCTGCTGACCTCCGGTCCGGACGACAATCCGAAAGCCGAGAACTATCCCGCCAGCTTCGCGCTCGACACGCTCGTCACCAATCGCGGCCTGCGCGCACAGGAATTGTTCGGCCAGGATACGTCGATCACGCGCGACGAGTTCCTCGCCTACAAGATGGACGATTGGTACTCGGTCGACTCCAACGTCGCCTTCATGGCGGAAGCGCTGGATGTTGAATGGTCGAGCAAGGTCGACGCTGACACGCAGAAACTGATCGATCACGTCCGTGCGTGGGATGGCCACGCCGACCGACAGAACCGCCACGCAGCGCTCGCCATCTTCACGGGCCAGGCGATCATGGGCAGCCAGATCCACGGCGCCTATGATGACGACCGCGCCCTCGCGGCACTGAAGCAGACTGCGCAACAGCTCATCGCCGCCACCGGCCGCATCGACCCTGAATGGGGCGAGGTCAGCCGCCTCAAGCGCGGCGACAAGTCATGGGCGCTCGATGGCGGGCCGGACACGCTGCGCGCGGTGTATGTTGCCGGCGATCTGGCGGCGGACAAATACCGCTCGGGCCGCGCAGGCGACACCTACGTCCTCATCGCCGACTGGGCGCCGGATAGCACGTATACGCTGGACACTATCCACCAGTACGGCGCCGCCACGCTCGATGCGTCCTCGCCGCACTACGCGGATCAGGCGCCGCTGTTCGCGGAGGAAAAATACAAGCGCCCGCCCATGGACATGGGCGCGCTGCTGAAGGAAGCGACGCGGGATTATCGGGTAAGCGGTAACTAGGGCCTCGACCCTACTTCTTCGCCGCTTTCTTCTCGAGCTCTTCAAGGCGCGCGCGCAGGGCCTTCAGCTCGTCCGCGTCGTTGGCGGCCGTGGGGGCCGGTTCGGGCTTCTTCGGCGCCGCGCCCGGCATGCCCGGTATTGCGCCGCTCCAGAAGCTGGCGAGACGCTTCTGGTATTCGCGCTGCATCTCCTGCATCGCCGCCGGATCGAACACGTTCCACGGCTGCGGCCCCATCCCGCCTGACATGCCCGACATGGCGCCGGTGACCTGGCTGGCCAGCTGTTCCTGCTGCGAGCGGATGAAGGCGACCGACTGTTCGAACAGCCCGGTCATCATCTCGCTGGCCTTCGACTGGTGCAGCCGGATCATGTCCATCATCAGGTCAGCCGAGAGCATCGCGCCCGTCGTCTGGCCTTCCTGGTCCATGATGATCTGCAGCAGAACCTGCCGGGTCACGTCCTCGCCCGTCTCCGTGTCCTCGACGCGGATGTTGGCGCCCTTGCGCACCATCTCCGCCACTTCTGGCAGGCGCACATAGCTGGAGGAATTCTTGTTGTAGAGCTTGCGGCTGGGATAGCGGCGCAGCTCGATGGTTTCCGTTTCGCTCATCTCAATCTCTCAGGTCGGGCTCTCAGGTCTCACTTGGCCAGCCACCGGGTCACCGCCTCGTAGAAGGCGACCGGCTGGTCAAACATCACATAGTGCTTGGCTTCGTCGATCCGGTGCTTCTCGCCTTGGACGAGGCCCGAATAGGCAGAATTGTAGATCTGATCGAGCGCAAGCCGGCTCGGATGGGCGGCCTTGTGCCACGCATAGATCACATCGACCGGCGCCTTGATCCGCTGCAGGTCGCCGCGCAGGTCGGTCACCATCACTTCGGCCATCACGTCCGCCGTCGTGCGGCGGTCAGACGCCATGCCCCACTTCACGATACGCTCGGCATGCGAAGAGGAGTTAACAAGCTTCTCGGTCGTGCGGCGCAGGTCATCCTGCAGCTGCGGCTTGGGCGTCTCGAAATAGGTGCGGCGCGAATGCTGGGCCAGATGCGCCATCGATGTCGGCGTCGCAAACGGCGTGATCAGCACCGAGAAGAACGCCGGCACGTCCACCACCATCAGCCGCTCGACCACGTCCGCATGGTCGCGCGCGAGGATCAGCGAGACGAGCCCGCCCATCGAGTGCCCCATGACCGGAACCGGCTTGCCGATGTTGAGGCGGATATAGGCCGCCAGTGCATCCGCCGCCGGCTTAAGGAAATTCATTGGATCGCGGAACGCGCTGGGCGCCAGCCCGGCAAACCCGCGCATGTGCGGCAGGTGAAGCTTCACGCCGCCGCCAAGATATTCGGGCGCATCCTCGAACGTGTCCGGCGAGGCGGCCAGACCGTGCAGGCACAGCACATCGCGCCCGCGTCCAAACGTGGACACGGTGAACAGCTCGCCTTCCCAGGCGGTCGCGTCCTTCTTCAGCCAACGAGCCAGGGAGCCAAGCTGCATGTGCGGCGACGTCTCCAGCGATTTTTGTGCGACTGCATACTGTGCAGGTGCAGCAATCCCCAGACTCCCTCTAACCCCTTCCGCTCGATTCCAGAAGCCCGCAATTGCCGCAGGGCGGCGAAACCTTTTCCGGCGCCTTACGCTACGGCCGTATCGATCCACGCCAGCAACGAGAAACACGTTTCGCGTCAGAACCTTTGACGCGATCCGGGCGGGTGTTACCTTGCTTCCTGTACACATTTTCGGGCGCGGCAATGACAGATGGCATGAGTCCAGTTGGGGCCTTCGAGCTCAGCCAGAACTTCCAGCGCATCAATTTCCTTCTGCAGCGACTTTTCCTTGCCCTGTCGCGGCGGGAAATCCGCAATCCGGGCGTCGAAGGTCCGGGACAGCCCTTCTTCTTGCGCGCCGCCGCCAGCCATGCCCAGGGCTGGATGTCGAACCCGATGAAGGCGCTGAACTCCCAGATGCAGTTCTGGCAGAACACGACCGCGCTCTATGCCGAACTCACGCAGGCCATGCTTTCGGGCGCCAGCCGCATGACGCCCAAGGCGGCTGAGGACGAGGCGCCGGCCGACGCGCGCTTTGCCGATGCGGAGTGGAGCAAGCACCCGTTCTTCTACTACCTGCGCCGCCAGTACCAGATCATGTCGGAGTATCTGGAAAGCATCGCCGACACGGCCTCGACCGGCGAAGACGAGAAGCACACCGAACAGGTCCACTTCTTCACACACCAGCTGGTCGACCTGTTCTCGCCCGCAAACTTCCTCGCCTCCAACCCGGTCGCCATCAAGAAAGCGGTGGAGACCAATGGCCGCTCGCTGGTCGAGGGGCTGGAAAACCTCGTGAAGGATCTAGAGCGTTCGGGCGGAGACCTGCTGGTCACCCTGTCCGACCCCGAAGCCTTCAAGGTTGGCGAGACGCTCGCCACCACGAAAGGCCACGTCGTCGAGGACACCGCGCTTTACCAGTTGATCCGCTACGAGCCGACGACGGACAAGGTCCACGCCCGGCCGCTCCTGCTGGTCCCGCCATGGATCAACAAGTTTTACATTCTCGACCTGCAGCCGAAATCCTCGCTGGTAAAATGGCTCACGGACCAGGGCTTCGCCGTCTACATCGTCTCGTGGAAGAACCCGCGCGAGGAACTGCGCACCTGCGGCATGGACTCTTACGTCACGCAGGGCGTCGTCCCCGCGATGAAGAAGGTCGATGCGCTGCACGGCAATGACGGCGTCAACGTCGTCGGCTACTGCATCGGCGGCACCACGCTGGCGCTGACGCAGGCCTGGCTGCAGAAGACCAAGCAGGAGAACCCCGCCAAGTCGGTGACGTTCTTCACCGCCCTCACCGACTTTGAAGACCCCGGCCCGCTGAAATCCTTCATCGACGAGGGCTTCATCTCCGGCATCATGATCGAGGCGCAGCGCAAGGGCTTCCTCGACCAGCGCATCATGGCGCGCACATTCAGCTTCCTGCGCCCCAACGATCTCGTCTACGGGCCCGCCGTGAAGGCCTACCTGCTCGGCGAGGCGCGTCCGAAATTCGACCTGCTGTTCTGGAACGAGGATTCCACCCGCCTGCCCGAGCGCATGGCGCGCGAATACCTGACCCATCTCTATCGCGACAACCTGTTCGCGAAAGGCGCGTTCGAGATCGAGGGCACGCATGTCGGCCTCGATGACATCAAGATGCCCCACTATGTCGTCGCCTGCGAAAAGGATCACATCGCGCCGTGGACGGCGTCCTTCAAAGGCCTGACGCGCCTCAAGGGCGGCGGGCGCTTTGTGCTCGCACAGTCGGGCCACATCGCCGGCATCGTGAACCATCCGGACAAGAAGAAGTACGGCTACTGGGTCTCCGACGCGGACCCCGGCACGGACCTTGATGCCTGGCGCGCAGGCACGGATGCGCACGACGGCTCCTGGTGGCCGGACTGGGCCATATGGCTCGCCCGCCGCTCCGGCAAGAAGATCGATGCCGCCGAAAGTTTCCCCGCCTCTGTCCCGCGCCTCGAGCCGGCGCCTGGCCGTTACGTCCGCGAGTAGCGTTTGACGCAGTTCATGCCGCAAGGCCGCCAGCCGGACGACGGGTCTCACCGCCCGTCCATCTGGGCGTTCAGCGCCAGCTCGCTCGTCGCCATCATCGTGGGCGCTGCGGTCATGGCGCAGGCCGGCATCCCGCTCGACACCTGGGTCCGCAATCCGGTCATGTGGGTCGTTGCCGCCATCATCGGCGTCGTCACCGCGTCGCGCGGATGGCTCGGCTTTCCTGTCACGCTCCTCGCCGTTCTCGTGATCGTCCTCAGCATCTGGGGCCCGGAACAGGAAGGCGTCTCCCGCTGGGTGGGCGGCGGCCCGATACAGCTGAACGCCGCTGCTCTCGTCCTGCCGCTTGCGATCGCCGTGTTCACGCCAGGTCGCAGGTGGCTCGCCATTCCCTGCTTTCTCGTCATGGGCGGCGTCATCGCGCACCAGCCCGACGTCTCCCAGCTCGCCGGTTTCGTCAGCGCCAGCGTCGTCCTCTTCGGCTTCGCCTTCCGGATGGCAGGCGCGCTCGCAGCCCTCCTCATCGGCGCAGGCCTGATCGCCTACTGCGTGATGCAGCCCGATCCGCTCCTGCCCGTGCCCCATGTCGAGGGCATCTTCGGCCTCGCCTTCAGCCAGTCCGCTGTCCTCGGCTACGGACTCGCCGTGTCGCTGGTGGTCGCCGTTCTGAGCCCACTCCTGCTCTGGCGCTCGGCCGACCTCCGCTGGAAGGCGCTGGCCCTCTCCGGCTACTTCGCCGCCACCGCCATTGCGCCGCTGCTCGGCGCCTACCCCGTGCCGCTCGGCGGTTATGGACTCAGCTTCGTAATCGGCTGGGTCTTGGGATTTGCAGCGCTTGCAACGCGAAACCCGGTTAATTCCCTAACGTCAGCCTAACGCTCCCTTCGCACTCGCGGAATATTTTTCGCACCTGCGGCAATTTCGAACTTGCCTTTGCCGCACTGCGGCATTAGATGGTTCTCACAGAGTTCGGACCACCCTCAGGAGACCCCCCCATGAACCCGATGACCGACATGTTCGACTTCAACAAGAGCTTCGAACAATTCTCGAAAATGATGCCGGATTTCGCCAACGCGACGCCGCTCAAAGCCTTCACCGACATGCAAGCCAAGTATCGCGAAGTCGCCGTGGAAGCCCTCAACAAGAACGTTGAGCTGACCACCGCCTGGATGCGCGATGCCGCCAAGGACGCGACCACGCTGATGACTGCCGAAACGCAGCCGACGGCCTACGCCAAGAAAGCCGGCGAACTGGCCCAGGCCACGATGCAGGACATCCCGGCCCGCCTGATGGCCTACGCCGAAGTCGCGAAAAAAGCCCAGACCCAGATGATCGACACGGTTGTCGCTCTGGCCCCGAAGGCTGTCGAAGAAGCCACTGAAGCCACGACCAAGGCTGTCAAGGCCGCCAAGAAAGCCGCCTAAGGTTTTCTTCGCTTGAGCGCCGGATTCGGACCCCCTCCCCCGGATCCGGCAGCTCGCCTCTCCCTAAGGAGAGGCACGTATGACCCGACAAAGGGCGCGTTGAGTTCGCTTCGATCTCCGCGCCCGTTTGTTTTGTAGCGTAGCGTAACGTTGAGTTCAGGCCGCGTTGTCTCGCCGCCGGCGCATTGCAGCATCTGCTGCATTTGCCGCCTCCCATCGGCCAGCGGCGTATGCGTAAGTGGAGTTGGCCGATTCGAGTCTCATCGGCTGTGTAGAGTAAAAAGCGTAGAGTACTGGGAAGGCGCGCTTCATCGAAGCGCGTCTTTTCTTTTGGCGAAACGGCTAGCCGGTCATCGCCTGAGCCGCCGCCGTCAGGTGCGTCCGCGCGCCATCCGCAGTGCGCTGCGCGAACACCGCGGCAAGCCCTTGCCCCTCCGCCACCGCCAGCCCTTCGCTGAGCCCAAGCGCAAACAGCGCAGTCGCCCAGCCATCCGCGTCCATGCACCGCGCATGCATCACCGCAACGCCCGACAGCTCTCCGCTCAGCGCCTCACCCGTGCGCCCATACAGCAGATGCGAGACGCCCTCGCGCCGCCGCACAAAATCGCCAGACGTCGCCACGGAAAGATTCACCAGCGCCACATCCGTCCCCGGCGGCTCGCCGGGCGCAGGCGCGGTCTCGGCCAGCTCCAGCGCCACCCACCATGGCTGCGCATCGGGCTTCACGCCCTGCCCCACGAACTCGCCGCCGATCTCCATCAGGACGGACGGCACGCCCAACCCGCGCAACCGCTCCGCACAGAGATCGACCGCGTATCCCTTGGCGATCGACGACAGATCCAGCGCGACACCGCCCGGCTGATAGGCGCGGAGGTTCGCGGCATCGAGTTGGACATCGCGCCACCGCGTGTCATCCCGGCCGAAGCGAAGCGGAGAGCCGGGATCCATCGCGAGGCTGTCGTGCTGGCCCGATGGGTCCCGGATAGCGCTGCGCGCTTCCGGGATGACAAGCGGTGTTGGTCCAAACCCCAGGCGATCTACCACAGCTCCCAGCGCCGGATCGTACGCCCCCTCCGTCAGCGCCGCGATCTCCAGCGCGCGCGCCAGCACGTGGAAGAACTCCGGCTGCAGCTCACGCCATCCCGGCGCCGCACGATTGAACTGGCAGAGATCGGATTGCGGCTCCCATCCGCTCATCTGGCGGATCACCAGCGCGAACGTCTCGTCCAGCGCTGCGATGACATGGGTGTTCGCAACATCTTCCTCCGCCGCGAACGACAGCGACCAGCCCGTCCCCATCGTCGCGCCAGACAATCGCCGCACAGGCGCGTCGATGCGAGAAGCGCGCACGTCAGCGGGCTTCATGCCCTGCGGAATAAGGAGGCGCACGTCGGTCATGCCATCCTAGCTGTCAGGTGAAACTGCTTCACGCAAGCAAAAGGCCCCGCGGCGAACCGCAGGGCCTTCCGGACTATTCGCAGTAAAGCGATCAATCAGCCCGGCAGGACTTCGAGGACAGCCACATAGGTCGACATCGAGTTGACCGTCTTGCCTTCCATCGAGGCCGTGCCGCGCGCTTCGGCTTCCAGCCAGTACATGCCGGCGTTTTCCAGCGTCAGCTTGATCGTGCCGTCCGCGGCTGACTTCAGCACCAGTTCACCCGCTTCCGCGCGATAGCGGTCGCCGCCCTGGATGAGCGTCACTTCGACGTTCGCGGCCGGCTTGCCGCCATCCACCAGCTTGAAGGTGATTTCCTCGCCCGAGTAGAGGTCGTTCGGGTGCGTGACGGCGATCAGCTCAAGGCCCTTGCCCGTCGGCTTGAGCGCGCTCGGCGCGCCATTGGTGACGAACGTCTCGACGCGGCGGCTCGACAGCGTGAGTTCAACACCCGGCTTCTTGTCGATGCCCTGGGCGACGTATTCGTCCATCGTGCCGCGCCAGCGCTTCGTCTCCGCGCCTTCCTTCCACGAGGCGTTGAGGCCGCTATTGGCCTGCGCGATGCGGTAGGTGCCCTTCTGCAGAAGCTGCAGGTCGAACGTGGTGCGGTACTGGCCGACCGTGGCGTTCGCAGGCTTCACCGGCGTGCCATCCGGCGCGGTGATGCTGATCGACTCGATCTGCATCGGGCGGTGATCCGGGAAGAACAGGTTGTTCGACACGGCTCCATCGATCGTCACCCAGGCATTGTCGCCCGAGACGACCGTGGCCGACGGCAGGATCCACGCGCGGTGGGCGTGGGCGGCGCCGGCAGTCAGCGACGCAACGGCGGCGGCGATGATCAGTTTCTTGGCAAGGTTCTTCATCGGTCTCTCTCCCGAAAGGTGCGGATTACTTGGTCAGTTTGAGCGTGACGGCGCCGAGCTCGGCCTTGCCGCTGGCTGTGCCCGTCGCTTCAGCGCCCGGGGCCCATTTGAACGGGATCTCGACGAGTTCCTTGCCGCCAACTTCGCGGCTGGCTTCGACGATGATCTTGTATTCGCCCGCCGGCAGGGTCGCGATCGGACCAGCGCCCGTGTCGAACTTCACGGTATTCTTGCCCGGCGGCTTGGTCGGGCTCGACACGCCATCGACCGGAAGGTTCAACTCGCGGCCGGTACGCCGCCACCACTGGCGGATATCCTTCAGCCACTTCTCGCCTTCCTGATCCTTCAACTTGATGTCGTACCAGACCGACAGGTTGGCCGCGACCTTGCCGGACGCATCCTCGATCCAGATCGCCACATACGGGCGATGATACTCGGCCACGTTGAGCTTCGGAATTTCCACCGTCAGCTCCAGCGTGCCGGCATGCGCCGCACCCGCCATCACCACCGGAACCGCAAGCATCACAACATTGCGCATAGGCGCCTCACCTTACACATGAACGAGGAAAACGGCGATCAGCGCCGGAACGATCAGACCCGCGCCGACGATGAACCATGTCGGCGGCCGGCGCGGCGCGTGCATCCACAGCAGCACCAGTCCAGTGATGCAGAACAGGATGGCCGCAACCGAAAAAATGTCTAGGAACCAGAACCACACCGGGCCCGTGTTCCTGCCTTTGTGAAGATCGTTCAGCCACGAGATCGCCCCGCGATCCGTGTTCTCGAAAATCACGTCGCCCGTCTCGCGGTCGATTGACAGCCATGCGTCCCCGCCCGGCTTGGGCATGCCGACATAGACTTCCGCCTCCGACCACTCGCCGGTCTTGCGCGACACGGGCGCGCCCAGCTCTTTCTCGAGCCAGTCGGACACCGGCTTCGGCAGGATCGCCGTCTCGCCTTCCGCCGGCGCCTCGCCAAGCTGCACCAGAATCCCGGCCGGCAGCACCGCCGTCTTCTCGACGATGGCGGGCTTGCCCTCGATCTGCCCTGCGTGATTCAGCGTGATGCCCGTGAACGCAAACAGCAGCATGCCGATCAGCGTCGCGGCGCCGGTGATCCAGTGCCACACGCGCGCCTGCGTCATCCAGAACAGCCGGCGCACCTTGGCCTTGTGGGCCTTCTTGGCGGCTTTCTCTGCCTTCAGCTTTTCCACGTCTTCCGACGCGGCTGCGCTTATGTCCGACCCCTCGGCCATCCAGTTCCCTGCCGTGCGGACCGGAACCGGCGCGCATCATGTTCCCCGGCCCCAACAGCGGGCCCCTTCTTGAGGCGAGCGTTACGACAGGGGATTTCTAATTGCAACCCATTCTCATTTGCAAACTACAGCTGAAACGCATGTGTGATCATGCGGCAGGCGGCATCGCCTTCGGAAACAGGCAGCTCGGGACAAACGCAAAAGCAAAGGGCGCGCAGCCGGGTGGCCACGCGCCCTTCGATTTTCGAACTTCAGCCAGCCTTAGAACGGCACGCGGATGCCGACGTCCAGGCTGCTGCCCTTGATCTCGACGCCCGTTGCGCGGCCGAGCGTATCGACCGTGTCCATCGTGCCGGCGTCAAAGAAGCGGTACTGCGCCGTCAGCTGCGTGTTGCCGAACAGCGGCATCGAAACGCCGCCCATGATCTGCCAGCCAAGGTTCACCTGGTCGTTGTCGATCAGGCTGACCACCGGGCCGTTCGGCGCGGTCGGACGCGGGCCGGACATTTCCAGCTCGGCCTGAACGGCGCCGATACCAATGCCGAAGAACGGCGTCACGCCGCCCATGCCGGCATCGACGTCCCAGAATGCGTTGGCCATCGCGGTGTAGAGGCCGATCGTGCCATCGGCCGTGCGGCTGATGTTCGGCGGATTGCGCGAGTCGTACGAGTTGACGTCCATTGACGCCATCCCGACTTCAACCTCGACGCGCAGAAAGCCAAGATCGCTCCCGATCGCGGCGCGGCCGTTGATGTTGTCGTCCGTCTCGAACGTCATGTTGATGTCGTTGTTGGCCGAGATTCCGTTCTCGATCCGCGTGTCCGCGTTGTCGAGGAACGTCCAGCCGGTGCCGACCGAGAAGTAACCCGTCTGCGCCTGCGCTTCCCCGCCGACAGCCATTGTCGCCAGCGCCGCCGTCGCGACGCCGATGCCCCACTTTAACATGCTTAGCTCCCTAAGTATTGACCCCTGCGGCCCGATTCCGACCGGATCGAGACCCGCTCTATAGCTACACTTTTCTTGGCGATGACAAATGGGTGAACCCTCGCCGCGCGAGCATCTCTCCCGTCATCCATAGGCAGATTACGCAACGCCTTGAGGTGTTTGCAGCAAAATGCATGGTGGCAGAAGCGCAACGCCGCCCAAACTTCAACTCGCAGAGACAGCCATGACCCGTTCAGCTTTCCGTCACGCGCTCGCCGTGGCCGCCTCCGGGTTCGCCCTTGCGGCCTGCACCACGACGGTCGCACCGTCTGCGCCCCACGGCGTTTCGGCTGAGGCTTGGGCGATTCACCAGCGCCTGATGACGCTCGACACCCACCTCGATACCCCCGCTTTCTTCGACACCGTGCGCGGCTACAACATCATGGAACGCCATGACGTCGGGCGGGACGGCACGCAGGTCGATTATCCCAGGATGGTTGAAGGCGGCCTCGATGGCGGCTTCTGGGTCATCTACATGGGCCAGGGCCCGCTGACGCCGGAAGGCTATCGCACCATCCGCGACACGGCCCTGCTGCGCGCGCTCGCGATCCACAAGATGGCCGCCGCTCACTCCGACAAGTTCGAGCTGGCGCTCACATCGGCCGACGCTGCGCGCATCAACGCGGCAGGCAAGAAGATCGTCTACATCTCGATCGAGAACTCCTACGAGTTGGGCGAGGATCTCTCGCTGCTCGACACCTTCTACAAGCTCGGCGTGCGCATGGCCGGTCCGGTGCACAACGGCACCAACCAGCTGGCGGATTCAACCAACCCCGGCGAACTCGGCATGAAATGGGGCGGCCTCAGCCCGCTGGGCAAGGAATACGTCCGCCGCGCCAACGAACTCGGCATCGTACTCGACGGCAGCCACGCCTCAGACGCGACGATCGAACAGATGATCGACCTTTCAGCCACGCCGATCATCCTCTCGCACCACGGCGCCGACCATCTTAACGAGCACCCGCGCAACGCGCCGGACGCCTTGCTGAAAAAGCTCGCCGCGCGCGGCGGCGTGATCCACATGAATGCGCTCGGCTCGTTCATCAAACCGCTGCCGCAGACCAAGGAGCGCACCGACGCCCTCACCGCTCTGCGCACGAAATGGGGCAACGCCAGCCAGCTCGAAGGCGCGCGGTACGAGCAGTATCTCGATGAACTCGGCGCCCTCAACGCGCAGTTCCCCGAAAACCGCGCGACGTTCGAGGATTACATGAGCCAAGTCCTCTACACGATCAAACTCGTGGGCGTGGACCATGTCGGCTTCGGCGCCGACTGGGATGGCGGCGGCGGGCTCGACGGCTTCCGCGATATCACCGCCCTGCCCAAAATCACCGAGCGCCTGCTCAAGGAAGGCTATACTGAAGCCGACCTCGCCAAGATGTGGGGCGGCAATGTGGTGCGCCTGCTGAAAGCGGCGGAAGACTACAAGGCAAGCATCGGGAAGTAGCTCTCTGGACCGCCGGGCCCCCGCCCGGCAGTCGCTGCGCAGCAGCGACAACACAGATGCACCGGCCTACGGCCGGTTTGCCGGGCGGGGGCCCGGCGGTCCAAAGCTAAACCGGCACCAGATCCTTCAGCATGAACACCGCCGTGAAAAGCAGGTAGCCGCCGAACACGCGCTTCAGCTTCACCGGATCAAGGCTGTGCGCCGCCGCTGCGCCCAGCGGCGCGGTCCAGATGCTCATCGCCGTGATTGATACGAGCGCGATCACGTTCACAAAGCCAACCGAGCCTGCGGGCAGCCCGCTCTGCCCGAAGCCGGCGATCATGCTGCCGATCGCGCCGGGCACCGCGATGATCGTGCCGAAGCCCGCCGCCGTCGCCACGGCGCGGTGCATGTTGACGCCGCTCATCGTCATGATCAGCACCGCCGGCGTTCCCCCGCCAATGCCCAGCAGCGACGAGAACGCGCCAAGCCCCGAACCGAGCGCGGCACGCGCCGGCCCCTTCGGCATGTTCTCCTCCGTCTTCACCTTGCGCCCGAGGATCTGGAAAACGAACTGCAGGCCCAGCGGGATCAGGAACAGCCCGAACACGATCTTCAGCTGGCTGCCGTCCATGAAGCTGGTCAGCGCCACGCCGCCGATCACGCCGCCCACCACCCAGGGCAGCCATCCCTTGAGAATGCTCCAGTCCACGGCGCCGCGCTTGGCATGAGCCTGAACCGACCGGAGCGACGTAAAGAAGATCGTCGCCAGCGACGTTCCGATGGCGACATGCATGATGTGCTCGTCGCCGCCCTCGTGCGGCAACACCGACAAGACAGCCGCCAGCGCCGGCACCACGACGAATCCGCCGCCGATGCCGAACATGCCCGCAACAAACCCCGCCAGCAGCCCCGCCCCCAGCATCGACAGAACCAGCAGGCCATACTGCTGGATCGCCGCGCCGAACCAGTCGGTTTGAGAGGCAAAGTCTGCCATGTCGTTCAGCGCCACTCGGACAACATCCAGTCGCTTCGTATTGTTGAGATATCAGCCACGGGCATGCGCACCTGCGCGAGCGGGAGCAAGGCCGGCGGCGCCCCCCTGCCGCCGATCCCTGTCCGGCGCCGCGAATTGCAGCGCCCGCGCCCGAAAGGCGCCCCCGAAGTGGCGCCTGCACAGGAGAATGCGCGCTCCTGCGCAGGCCACCGCCTAGAACGTCTGTTTGGCGCGGACGTAGTAGAACCCGCCCTGCCAATCGACGATCGAATCGGAGCGATAGATTCGCCCGTTCGTCGTCTCCTGCAGGTAGGGGTTGCCCTCGGCCGGATAGGTGTCGAGAACGTTGCGCGCGCCGATGGCTATCGCAAGGTCGTCCGTCACATCCCAGCCGAGTTCGAGATCGAACAGGACTTCGGCCGGCATCTCCTGCTTGGCGAGGCCTTGCGGATAGGCGGATGCGGCATTGGGGTTGCAAGTGAACCCGTTGGCCGCGTTACCTGTCAGGCAGTTCGACACAGTGTAGTCGCCCGTGTAGTTCGCCCGCGCCATGAAGGTGAAGTCTCCCAACGAATGGACCGCCGAGAACACGCCGCGAATCTGGGGCGCCGCATTCTCGAAGTCGAACACGTCTTCCTCGAAGAACAGGTTGGCGATGTTCACTTTCTCGATCGAGAACTTGTTGTAGTTCAGGCTGGTGGTGAACACGGTCGAGCCAAGTTCGCCCCAGTCCGCGTCATAGGTCACGACCAGGTCGACACCCTCGGTTTTCGAGTCGAAGGCGTTCTGGAAGAAGTTGACGCCGCCGATCGTATCAGCGCCAGGCACGCCTGCCGCCAGCAGCGCCGTGCGGATGGCTGGCGTCACGTTGATCGTGGCAGTCGCATAGAACTGGTCTTCGAGATCGATCTGGTAGAAGTCGAGCGTCACATCGAACGGACCGAACGCGCCCGTCGCGCCCAGCGAGTAGTTGGTGGATGATTCAGGCTTCAGCTCCTTCGCGCCGAGGAATTGCGAGACCGGGTTGGTCGCCGGGAACAGACCCACAGCCACCGGCTCGCCGGCCGGGAAGCGCGTCGAGACGTTGATGGTCGACAGCTGGCCAGGCGTCGGCGCCCGGAAGCCGGTTCCGACCGAGCCGCGCAGGTTGATGTCCGGCGTCAGCGAATAGCGGCCCGACAGCTTGTAGTCGAACGTCTCGCCGAAGTCCGAATAGTTCTCGAACCGCAGCGCAAGGTTGAGGAACAGATCGTCCGTCACGTCGGATGCAAAGTCGACATAGGCCGCATAGCTGTCGCGATTGAGCGAGCCGGAATAGGCCGGGTTGTTCCCCGGGAAGCCATCCGAACCAACGGCCAGCTGCGTGTAGACGGGGTCCGACGCAGTCTGGCAGTTCACGGTGGTCACGCCAGCAGCAAGGCCTGCAGCCGTCGCCGTGCGCGCACCTACGGCGGTCTCGTTGGAGCAGAAGTTCCACGGATCCTGCAGCGCGTACGGCCCCGCAATCCATGACGCTTCCTCACCGGGCACGATCTCGTAGCCCTCGTCGCGATACTCCGCGCCAAAGCCGATATCGAGCGGATTGGCGAAGAAGCTGATCGGCATCGTGTAGACGAAGTCAGCGTTGAGCGCGAATTCATCCGAGATCAGGTCGCCCGGGTGGAATTCGGTCGGCGAGAGATTGCCAAGCGACGGGTTCACCGTATTCCACAACGTGTAGTAGATCGTGTCTTTCCCGTATCGGCCAGTGAAGTCGTAGGAGAAGTTCTCCGCGAAATCGCCACGGACACCGCCGGTGAACGAAAAGTCCACCACATTGCCCCCAAAGCGCGGCGTGCGGCCTGCCGGATACGTGGAAAGATACTGGAAGATCGATCCACTCTGCGTCCGGATGCGCGAGGTATTGATGCCGGCAACCGGGCTGCGATAGTTGAAGTCGCCATCGGACGTGGAGTTCGAATAGTTGGCGAAGCCATACAGCTCCATCGTGTCGCTTAGCTTATAGCCGGCGTTGACGAACATCCGGAAAGCCTCCGCCTCCGGCTGACCCCAGATCTGCACGTTCGACGAATCGAAGTCTGCGCCCGGACCGAAGAGATAGCCAAACTGCGGATTGGCAGCGAGGTAGGTCGCAACGTCGAAGCTGCCCTGCTGCCAGTTTACACCATTGTTGACGCCCCGCTGGATCGCCCACTGCATGCCCCGATTGGTCGGCTGGGCGGTCGTGCCCTCCACGCTGATGTTAATGAAGCCGTTCTCACCCAGCGCAAGGCCGAGGTTGGCGGCGAGCAGCATGTCATCGCCATCGCCCTCGTAATACTGCCCGGCCTGGAACTGGATCTCGCCGCCGGATGGCGCGTCCTTGAGAATGAAGTTCATCACGCCCGCGATGGCGTCCGAGCCATACTGCGCCGCCGCGCCGTCGCGCAGCACCTCGATCGCCTTGATGGCGGAGGCCGGAATCGTGGCAACGTCCGGCCCCTGCGTGCCCGACCCGCCGATGGACACCAGCGCCGCACGATGGCGCCGCTTCGAGTTCACCAGCACCAGTGTCTTGTCGGAGGCGAGCCCCCGCAGCGCCGCCGGGCGGATGAAGGTCGCGCCATCCGAGATCGGCTGGCGCGCAATGGTGTAGGATGGCACCAGCGTTTTCAGGATGTCGTTGGTGTCGGTGAACGAGATATCCTCGATGGCTTCCGCCGTCAGCACGTCGACGGGCACAGCCGAGTCAGCAACGCTGCGGCCTGTGCGCGTACCCGTGACGATGATGATGTCGTCCTTTTCGGGCGGCTGCTCGGCCACCGTATCGGCCGGCGTTGGATCCGGCCCTGTCTGAGCCTGCGCTGCGCCACCGGCGAGCGCGACCCCCGCCACCGCTACGCTGATGAGTCCGTGATAAAGAAGTCTGGTTTTCATGATGGTCCCCGTGTCCTGTTCTGCTCTCCTCTGTTTCCTCACCCGCTTCTTTTCTCGTTGGGCCGATCACGCCGCTTGGCGGTGCACGGGTACAGCCGAACCGTTTCGCGGAACCTGAAAAACCTGACGATGTCTGAAGGCGAGGCGCCCTGATTCCGATGCGCCAACGGGCGTCAGGGCGGAGCTGCGCACGCAGCCGCCCGATGCGAATTTTTCCTATCGCGTTTCAGGATTATGACGGCGCGTTTGCAAAGCGCCATGACCACAGCGGCAATACACGCGAACGAGGGCCAATTCGCGCCTGCCTTGATGACCGCTTGAGCGGACATGCCCAACCCGGAGCCAATCCAGGCATGCGCCCATCGCGTGATCGAAGCATTTGCGCAATTCCTGCGCGCACGTGCATCAAGGTCGATCAGGATTCTCCGCTGACCTCTTCCTGCCCGGTACACTGTATCAGCCAGAGCGCGCTCGCTACGCACGACTGCCCGGCAATGCATCACATGCGTGGCGCCAGGGCGCCTCCCCGCGACGCATGGTGCGCCATTCGCCGCCCTTCACCTTCGCGGCGTTGAAGCGTAGCGTCCCAAATCGATCCGGGAGGCGACCTCAATGAAGCTTTTGCGCGACCTGACAATGCTGGCTATCGCTGTAACCTGCCTCGCGCCCGCAGCGCTGGCGCAGGCCTACCAGCCGCCGCGCACGCCAGATGGAAAGCCCGACCTGCAGGGCACATGGACGAATTCCAGCATCACGACGCTGGAGCGCCAGATCCCCTCCCTCCCGCTTTCGCTCAGTCCCGAACAGGTGGCGACGATGGAGGGACAGCGGCTGCAGCAGGAAGTCTCGGCCAACAGCCGCACGGCGCCCGACTCCGGCGCGCCTGAGGCTGGCGGCAATATCGGCGGCTACAACGCCTTCTGGCTCGACCGCGGCATGCGTGTCGGCGTCGTGAACGGAGAAGCCCGCTCGTCCTGGATCACCGATCCGCCCAGCGGGAAGATGCCCGTCTCCGAACAGGGCAAGGCCCGCATCGCGAAGATCATGACCACGCGCAACGAGGATGGCCCCGAAGGCATGAACCCGGCCGACCGCTGCCTGATCGGCTCGCGCGGGTCTGGCGGCCCGCCCATGCTGAACAATATCTACAACAACACGTACCAGATCGTGCAGACGACCGACCATGTGATGATCGATGTCGAGATGATGCACGACGCGCGCATCGTCCGTCTCGGTCAGCCGCACAAGCCCGAACCGGTGAAGCAGTGGCTTGGCGACAGCGTCGGGCACTGGGAGGGCGACACGCTGGTGATCGTCACGCGCAACTGGAACCGCTGGCACGGCGATTACGAGCCAATCTTCCTGTCCGAACAGGCCACCGTCACCGAGCGCTTCACGCGCACGGGCGCAGACGAGCTGACCTATGCGTTCGAGGTGAACGATCCGGGCTTCTATACGCAGACATGGAAAGGCGAGATGATCTTCACGCCTTCCAACGGTCCGGTCTATGAGTTCGCCTGCCACGAAGGCAACCACGCCCTCGAAGGCATCCTCAACGGCGCCCGCGTGCAGGAGCGGGAAAAGTAGGGCCGCGCCCTACTTCACATAAGCCCGCACGACAGCCTCGAGGAAGTCGCGCCCCTCATACAGCGACTGCACGCGCAATTTCTCGTTGAGGCCGTGCGCGTTGTTTTCGCCGGTCTTCGAGAACATGCCGCTGAGGCCATAGGTCGGCACGCCGGCATTCATCAGGAAGCGCCCGTCGGTTGCGCCCGCTGTCATCAGCGGCGCAATCGGAACGCCCGGCCACATCTTCGCGGCCTGCGCCTTGACCGGCCCCATGATCTCGTCGGTCAGCGGCGGGGCGGTCGAACCCTCGCGGCGGCGCACGATGGAGACCTTCACATTGGGATCGCCAATGGTCTCTTCCAGTGTCGCCTTCACCTGCTCCGGCGTCGTGCCCTGCATGACGCGGCACGACAGCGTCGTCGTCGCGCGCTGCGGCAGCGCGTTGGGGGCATGGCCCGCCTGAAGCTGCGTCGCCACGCACGTGGTGTGCAGCGAGGCGTTATAGCTCGGATCAGCCTGCAGGACCTTCAGCGCCGCCTGATCGTTCGGATCCTTCGCGACCGCCGACATCGCCTTGCCGATCTCGCCGCCAAGGATCGGGCCTGTAATGCGGAAGTATTCGCGATTCACCGGCGTCACTTGCACCGGAAAGGACAGCGCCGACACCTTCTTCGTCGCCGCCATCAGCTGGTAGATCGCATTCTCCTTCATCGGGCGCGAGGAATGCCCGCCGGGGTTGGTGACTTCCAGCTCGAACACCTGGTGGATTTTCTCGCCCGCCTGGATCTGCAGGACCAGCGCCTTGCCATCGGCCGACAGCAATCCGCCCGCGCCTTCGTTCAGGGCGAACGCAACATCGAACCACGGCTTGTGATTGGTGAGGATGTAGTCGATCCCGTTGACGCGGTTTGACGTCTCCTCGCCGCAGGTCAGCGCCAGCACGACATCGCGCGAAGGCTTGAAGCCGGCTTCCTGCTTCAGGCGGATCATCAGGTCGAGCCAGACAGCCGCCTGCCCCTTCATGTCCGCCGTGCCGCGGCCGTAGAAATAGCCGTTCTCCTCGAACAGCGTGAAGGGATCGCGCTCCCAGTCCTCGCGGCGCGCATCGACCACGTCGATATGCCCCATCAGCAGCACGCCCTTCTTCGTGGGGTTCTGCGCGCGGATTTTCGCGACGATGTTCCCGTCGTCCGGCTTGTTCGGCGGGATGATCACCTCATAGTCCTGCGCGGTGAACCCGGCCGCCTTCAGCCGCGTCTCCGCCGCGCGCACAACCTTGGTGCACGAGCCCGTGGTGGGCGATGAGTCGATCTCCACCATCTCTTCATAGATCTGGCGGAAGGCCGCGCGGCCAGTGTCACCGGGTTGGGCCGTCGCGAGTGTGGACGCCCCAATCGCCGAAACGCCAAGAATGCCTGCGAGCAACAACGCCTTGCGCATACGTGTCTCCGGGACTGGTTTGCCGCCGATGGGAACTGGGCCATTGTTTGACCCATTCCGCCCCGGCGCACAATCCAGGCGTAAGCCTCCGACCTGTCCTAGCTCTCAACGCCACACTTCGCCAACCGCGCATGATAGCGCCCCACGGCCTCGTGGATCGACCCGATGGCGTCCTTCATGCGCGGATCGGCAAAGTTAGGCGTCGTGCGTATCCGTCCGTTGGCGTCTTCATAGAGCAAGCCCAAAGTGATCAGCTGCTTCACCTTGCGCCGCACCGTCTCGCGCGGCAGACCCAGCCTGTCGGAGACCAGCAGCATGGCGATCGATCCGCGCGCATCCTCCGGCGCAACATCCACGTTGGCGATCTGCTCGACGAGCGCGGCATCGTTGAGCACCGGCCGCATCGTCGCCTCGCCGACGCACACATAGATCGCCACGCTTTCAAGATCGACGTCGGCGATCTGCCGGATGGCATAAAGCATGTCCAGAAACAGCTCGGCGGACGCATATGCCTTCGGACGAAGATCGGCTGGGATCGTTGTCATGCACGACCTCTACATCAGGAACGGCAGGCTTGGTGAATGCCGCAGGCGAACATTTCAGGGCCAACCGTTTACGCCGGTCCTACCCACCTTGGGTAGAGTATATAGCGCAACCGCCACATGAGTCAGTTGTTGTTGAGACTCTCGACCTAGCACCAACTCAGTCAGAGTGGGGTGTCATGAATTCAAAGCACGAAGAGAAGCGCGACAGCGCCAACGCGGCGGGTATCGTCCTGGTCCTGCAGTGCCGGTCATGCGGCAAGCAGCATCGCGTGAAGGAAATTCCGCGCGATCCGGGCGGCGGCGCCGCCAACCACTTTCTCTTCAACTGTATCGCCTGCGGAAAGACCGAAATCCGTACCCGCGCTGATATCTTCCAGCAGGCCGCATCGCCCCGCCAGCAGCTGCAACTCATCCCCAGCAGATCCCCGTGAGCATGCCGTGAGCGGACGCCAGCATGCGGCGTCCGGTTCCATCCAGCGCGCAGACGCCGATCTCGCCGCCAAGCGAGGTGAACGCCATGCGCCCGCGCGGCAGATCGAGCGCGACACCGATCGCCTCATTGAGCCCGCGCAGCACGACCGTGCGATCGATGCGTATCGCCGGATCGAATTTCGCAGGCGGATCCATGGGCGCCTGTGAAATCGTGTTGTCGCCCCGGTCGGTCCAGTAGAGCGTGCGCGTTGACAGGTCGAGGTCGAGATCGATCGGCTCAGGCAGGCGCGAGAACAGTGTGACCATGTCGCGCCGGTTGTTCGCGGTCGAGCCGCGCGGCATGGCGATGTTGATCCGCCGGATCACGCCTTGCGATGCGTTGTCGCCGCCCTTCTGCGTCCAGTACACATGCCCGCGCCCCGGATCGAGCGCGAGACCCACGCACCAGCGCGTCTCGTCGCCCTTGTCGACAACGGGATTGCCCGTCACCACCAGCGTCTCGATATCCGTGCCATCGAGATTGCAGCGCTTCACAGCCATCCCCTCGCGGTCCGACCAGTAGATCTTGCCCGACGCCTCATCGATCTTCATCTGCTTGGGCGTGAATGCATCGCCCGGCGCAACGATCGTCGTCAGGCCCGAGCCATCGCGCTCGCAGCGGAAGATGGCGCCGTCGCGCGCGTCCGGGCGGCCCATGTCGGTCCAGAAGATCTGCCCCGAGCCGGCATGAACGCCAATCCCGTCATGGATGGTGCCTTGCGGGCGCGAGCCGTCCGCGGGGCCCCGGTCCACCAGCGTCTCGGGCGTGCCCACATCGGGATCGACCCGGTAGACCTTGGCTTGCCCGAGGTAATACAGCACCGGCGCAGGCCCGGCGGGAACGCCCGGCAGTCCCGGCATGCTGGAACACCCCGCCAGCACGCTCGACCCCGCCAACCCGGCCAGCACCTGCCTACGATCGATAGCCGGCATCATTTCCCCGCTTCCGCATGATTGGGTAGCCCAAGCTTACCCCACACGCCGCCGGTCGCAAAACGGCCACGTTTGGGGGCTGGCGACCCGCATTCACGATGGGGCGAACGTCCGGATACTGAAATTTTCTCCACTCTTCACCCGCGCTGCTTGACCCGGCTCGCTGGCAGCACACAACCTCCCTTCAATGTCGCGTGAAATCGTCCGGCCATCAGGCGAGGTAATCGGCCGCCCGAAACGCGGCGGCCTCTACATGTGGGCGCTGGCCATCGTGGTCGGCGCGCTTGTCGCGCTGGCCGTTGCGCTATTCGGCACGCTGGTCACTTATGCGCAGTTCCTCGCTTACGGCGCCGCGTCCGGCAGGTTGTCCTCGCGGTTGCTCGATCTTCCGTGGTGGAGCCTGCTGATCGGTCCCATCGTGGGCGGCGCAATCATCTCGCTCCTGCTGCGCGCAGGCATCTCTGCAGGATGGGGGCCGGCCCCGCGCCCTTATGGCCTGCAGGATGTGATCCAGAACCGCCGCCTGCGCGGCGCGATCCGCACCACCACACTGTCCCTGCGCGACAGCTTCCTCTCCGCGCTGATCGCCATCGTCTCAATCGGCTGGGGCGGCGCTGCGGGACGCGAGGAACCCGTCGCGCACCTTGGCGCCAGCCTAGGCGTGCTGCATGGCCGCCTGCTCGGGCTCGATGTCGCCTCGCGCCGCATGCTGGTCGCCATGGGCGTCGCCGCCGCGATCTCGGCGTCCCTGCACGCGCCGATCGCCGGCGTGCTGCTCGCGAGCGAACTGATCCTGCGCCGCATGCGACTCACCGCGCTCGGGCCTGTGGTTGTCGCCTCTGTCTGCGCCTGGCTGATGGCGACCTGGCTCATGGGCTCGCGCCCGCTGATCGCCCTGCCCGAACCTGTCGCCATTTCCCACCTGGCGCATTTCAGCGCGCTGCTCATGCTGCCGCTGCTGATCATGTTCGCCTACCTTGCCAGCGTGATCTGGTCGCGCGCGCCGATCCTCGCCGCGTCCGCAGCCGGAAGGCTGCGCCTGCCGCTGTGGCTCATGCCGATCGTCGGCGGCGCGCTGCTGGGCATCATCGCGCTTGGCTTCCCGCAAGTGCTCGGCGTCGGATTCGAGCCGCTCGCCGCCGCCGTCGCTGGAAAATATGGCGCGGCATACCTGCCGGTCCTGCTGGTCGCCAAGATCGCCGCGGTCGCCGTCACCATCGCGTTCCGCTGGGGTGGCGGTCCGATCGCGCCTGCACTCTTCATCGGCGCAATGGCAGGCTCCTCGCTCGCCGTCGTCGCGGGCTTGCTGTTCGGCATCCCCGCGCCGCAACTCTATTTCGGCGTGCTGGGCATGGCCGTGTGCATCGCCGTCCTGCTCGATGCGCCGTTCGCAGCTGCAATACTCGCCTTTGAATTGTCCGGCTCGCCCGAGATCGCCGGCGCCAGCCTGCTGGCCTGCTTCATCGCCTGCATGGCCGTGCGCCGCCTTGCGCCGATGCCGGCGGAGGAAACAGGCCAGACGCTGCGCTGGCGCTGACAACGCTCCGGCGCAGGATCGGCGGCTTGCCGAACCGCCTGACGCGCTGCATCGTCCGCCGCAACAAACAAGAGCACGGGCGGGACACAGATCATGGACAATGCGCCCGCCCGCCACGATGTGACGGCATCACCCCTTCAACCCGGCGGCCTCGCATGGGTGCTCGGCGTATTCGCTCTCCTGCTCGTGCTGTTCTTCTTCCGCGCCGTTCCCCTTGCGCTCGACCCCCCGCGCCAGACCAACGCGCCGGATCAGTTCGACACCGCGCGCGCCATCGCGCGGCTGGGCAATGTGATCGATGGCACGCCGCATCCTGTCGATTCCGCAGCCCTGCACGAAACCCGCACGCGCCTCCTCCGCGAGATCACTGCGCTGGGCTACGCGCCGGAAATCCGTGTCCACAATGTCTGCCAGGCGATGGGCCGGGGCGGCATGCGTTGCGCCCTCGTCCAGAACGTCTTCTTCCGCACGGGCCCGAAACAGGGCCCCGCCCTCGTCCTCACCGCGCACTATGACAGCGTCGACGCCAGCCCCGGCTTTGGCGACGATGGCATCGGCCTCGCCGTGTGGCTCGAAGTCGCCCACCTGCTGAAGCAGCAGACGCCGGTGAAGCCCGTCGTCTTCCTGTTCACCGATGGCGAGGAGACAGGCCTGCTCGGCGCACAGGCCTTCGTCGACAACCGCGACGCCTACGATTTCGAGGTCGGCCGCATCATCAATCTCGAGGCGCGCGGCGTGCGCGGCCCGGCGATGATGTTCGAGACCGGGCATCCCAATGCCGCCCTCGTCACCGACTGGTCGAAAAGCGGCGCCCGGTCCTTCTCCAACTCAATGATGACCGCCGTCTACGAGCTTCTCCCGAATTCCACCGATCTCACCGTGCACCTCATCGGCGGATCGAACGGCATCAACATCGCGATTTCCGATGGCGTCGATTTCTACCACACCAACCACGATGACCTCGCCATGCTGGACCGCGCCAGCGTGCAGCACATGGGCGACCAGGCGCTCGGCGCCACGCGCGCTTTCCTCGCCAGCGACTGGAGCAAGGACTCATCCGCCGGCGAGATCGCCTACGCGGATATCGGCTCGCGCCTGTTCGTCTCGCTGCCGCAGGTGTTCGCCCTCGTCCTGGTCGGCCTGTGCTTCGGCGTTGCCGCCATGCTGCTCATCCGCCCCACGCGCGACAGCGGCTGGCGCAGGCTCGACTGGCGCGCCTTCGCTTTGCCGCCAGCGCTGTTCGCCGCCGCCGGCCTTGGCGCATTCGTGATCCAGCAGGTGTTCGGCCTTATCCGCCCCGAGCCCGCCTTCTGGACCGCGACGCCGCAGGCGCTCAACATGACGATCTTCGCGGCGACCCTGCTGATCGCAGCCCTCGCGCTTGGCTTCCTCGCGCCGCGCTCGCGCCCGGAATCGTTGTTTGCAGCGGGCTGGTTCTGGTTCATCGCCATCGGCATGGGCATCAGCCTCACCGTGCCGGGCTTTGCGATGCTCCATCTCATCCCCGGCGTGGTGTTCGTTATCGCCGGAGGCGCGGCCTGGCTCTTCCCGCGCTATCAGGTTGCGGCCTACGGCGTCGCCAGCGCCTTCCTCGCTTTGATCTTCTTCCCGCTGATCCAGCTGCTGGATGTCACCATGAGCCTCGTCATGGCGCCCGTGTTCGGCGTTGTCGAAGCGATGGTGATCGCGCCCATGCTTGCGCTCATCGGCCCGCTCACCACGCACAGGCGCCCCGCGCTCTACGCGCTCGGCGGCGTTCTTGGCGGCGCGTGCATCGTCACGTTTCTGGCGCCCGCCTACACCATCGAGCGGCCGCTCGCGCTCAACCTGATCGCCCACTACGACATGGACGAAAAATCCGCCGCGCTCTTCTCCAGCGCCCGCGCCGGCGCGCTTCCCGCCGCGATGCGCGAGCAGCTGGCCGTGGGCGAAATCAAATCTCCTCCCGGCGCGGCCGCCAACCTCCCCGCGCGCAAGCTCGACTTCTCAGACCGTCCGAGCGCAACCGTCACGGCCCTGAGCGACACTCTAGAAGGGAAGGGCGAACACACCGTGATACTCGCCCTGTCCGCACTGGGCGCGCGGAGCATCCGCCTGCGCATTCCCGTGAAGGCAAAACCTCTGCTCGTCACCTATGACGGCCACGACTATGAAACACAGCTATCCGATAGCGAGTATTACACGATCGAGATCGTTGGCCTTTCCGCCGATGGGGCGACGATCGACGTGACGTTGGGGTCCAGCGAAAAGATGGATTGGCTCGTGCAGGGCGTCTGGAGCGGCTTACCTCAAGACGCACAATCGACGGCGAACCTGCGCCCTGACACCAGCGTTCGCATTCAGAGCGGCGACGTCACGATCACGACGAACAAGCAACTGTTCTAGCGCTCAAACCCGGTTCATCACCTGCGCCACGTGCAGCGTATCGGCATACTGCTGAAATTGCGTGATCTTGCCGTCCTTGATGCGCCAGACGTGCACGGCCTGCGGGCGCATGGCCTTGCCCGTCGCCTTGTTCGTCCCCGCATAGCGGCCGAGCATCACCACCGTGTCACCCGCATCGAGGATTTCCTCCGGCACGACAGCGAATCCGTCGAAGTCGCCAAGGATGCGCCCGAACACGCCTTCCAGCACCGCCTGCGGACCGGAATAGGGGTTGCGATCGGCATAGGGGAAATTCTCGGCTTCGTTCCACACAATGCCCGGCGACATCGCGCCCAGAACCGCCGGCACATCGCCGCGCCCGAATGCCTCGTAGACGCCCTTGATGAGGGCCACGTTTTCCTTGGACATGTTGACTTCCGTCCTCCCTGAAGCGCAACGACTAACACGTTCCAACGGTCGCGCATAAGCCTCCCTAACCAGTCGCTAACCATTGCCGCGCGACACGTGACACGCGCGGCGGCTGCCCATAGCTTCCGCCCGACTGACCCAAAACGCGCTGACCCAAAAAGCTGAGAGATCGCCATGGCCGCCAAAGACCCGCTCGTCGTCGCCGAGATCGCCCGCGTCATCGCGAAGGAGCTTGGGGTTGGCGAAGGACAGGTCGCAGCCACGATCCAGCTGATCGAGGAAGGCGCGTCCATCCCCTTCATCGCGCGCTACCGCAAGGAACGCACGGGCGGTCTCGACGACACGCAACTCCGCACGCTGGCCGAACGCTTCGAATATCTCACCATCCTGAACGATCGCCGCGAAGTCGTGCTCCGCTCCATCAGCGAGCAGGGCAAGTTGACGCCGGAACTGGAAAAGCAGATCCGCGCCGCCACGACCAAGGTCGAACTCGAAGATCTCTACGCCCCCTATCGCCCCAAGCGCCGCACGAAAGCGTCTGTCGCCCGCGAAGCGGGCCTCGAGCCGCTGGCCGATCGTCTTCTTGCCAACCCGGCGCTTGATCCCGTTGCCGAAGCCCTCGCCTACATCTCGTCGGACAAAGGCATCGAGAATGCCGACGCCGCGCTCGAAGGCGCGCGCAGCATCCTGATCGAACGCATGTCGGAGACGCCCACCCTCGTCGGCCAGATCCGCGAGAAGGTGTGGACCGGCGGCCAGCTCGGCTCTGCCCTCGTCAAGGGCAAGGAAGCCGAAGGCGCGAAGTTCGCCGACTATTTCGAATTCTCCGAGAACATCGCCAACATGCCTTCCCACCGTGCGCTCGCCATGCTGCGCGGCGAGAAGGAAGGCGTCCTCAAGATCGACCTCGACATTCCGCACGACGAGAAGCAGCGCCATCCCGCCGTCACCGCGATCATGGCTGCGTTCAACATCCAGGACCGCAACCGCCCGTCCGACAAATGGCTCGCCGAGACCGCGCGCCAGGCATGGAAGCAACGCCTCGCCCCCTCCTCGCACACCGATCTCGTCGATCGCCTCAAGGAGCGCTCGGACCACGAAGCCATCCGCGTCTTCTCGCGCAACATGAAAGACCTGCTGCTGGCGGCGCCCGCCGGTCCGAAAGTCGTCATGGGCGTTGACCCCGGCATCCGCACGGGCTGCAAGATCGCGGTGGTGGATGGCACGGGCAAGGTGCTCGAAACCGCCACCATCTATCCGCACGAGCCCAAGCGCGACTGGAACGGCTCGCTCGCGACCCTTGCTGTCCTCGCCAAGAAGCACGGCGTGCAGCTCGTCTCGGTTGGCAACGGCACGGCCAGCCGCGAGACAGACAAGCTGATCAACGAACTACTCGCCAAAATGCCGGAACTGAACTTCACGCGCGTCACCGTCTCGGAGGCCGGCGCGTCGGTCTATTCCGCGTCTGAACTTGCGGCGAAGGAATTCCCAGATCTCGACGTGTCGATCCGCGGCGCCGTCTCCATCGCGCGCCGCCTGCAGGATCCGCTCGCCGAACTCGTCAAGATCGAACCGAAGGCCATCGGCGTCGGCCAGTACCAGCACGATGTCGACCAGAACGCCCTCGCCCGCTCGCTCGATGGCGTGGTGGAAGATTGCGTGAACGCCGTCGGCGTCGACGTGAACATGGCCTCCGCCGCCCTGCTCGCCCGCGTGTCCGGCCTCAACACCGCCGTCGCCACCAACATCGTCACCTATCGCGACGAACACGGCCGCTTCGAATCCCGCACGCAGCTCAAGAAGGTTCCGCGCATGGGGCCGAAAGCGTTCGAACAGGCCGCCGGCTTCCTGCGCATCATGGACGGCAAGAACCCGCTCGACGCCTCCGCCGTCCACCCGGAAGCCTATCCGGTGGCCGAGCGCATCGCCGAGAAATCCGGCCGGCCGCTCAAGAGCCTGATCGGCGACAAGGCCTTCCTCTCGATGCTGAAACCCGAAGGCTTCGCCAACGAACAGTTCGGCGTGCCCACCGTCACCGACATTCTCGCCGAGTTGATCAAGCCCGGCCGCGACCCGCGCCCGGAATTCAAGACCGCCACGTTCGCAGACGGCATCGAAAAACTGTCGGACCTGAAAGTTGGCATGAAACTCGAAGGCACGGTCACCAACGTCACCGCTTTCGGCGCCTTCGTCGACATCGGCGTCCACCAGGACGGCCTCGTCCACATCTCGGAACTCGCCGACACGTTCGTGAAGGACCCGAGCGACGTGGTGAAAGCCGGCCAGATCGTCAGCGTGCGCGTGAAGGAAGTCGATATCGACCGCAAGCGCATCGCCCTGTCGATGAAGCGCGAAGTCGCCGGCACGCAAGGCGCCCACGGCGCGCAGCCCGCGTCTACGCAAGGCAAGCAGTCGGGCAAGCCCGCGAAATCCGGCCCGCAAAACTACTCCGCCGCCCCGCCGAAGTCAGACGACTCCAGCAACCCGTTCGCGGCGTTGAAGAACCTGAAACTTAACTAACGGCCAAAGCGCTCGTCCTTCGACGGACGGCCCTTCGGGCCTGCTCAGGATGAGCGCTTTCCCGCCGGCAACAGTTCAGCGCTCATGGTGAGCAGGCGTTGCGGGCGCAGCCCGCGATGCCGTCCGTCGAACCACGAGCGCGTGGGCCTCAGTCGGATCGTCTGGGGATTTTCCGCTTCGGAATCTCGTCATCCGGCCGGCTTCTACGCCGCGCCAGACGCGGCAATGCCTGCCACTCACCACGGATCACCACTTCCTTCTTGGCGCGTGACCACCCCTTTAGCTGCCTTTCGAACAAGACTGCCTGGGTCGGATCCTCGAACTCGGTGCACCAAACGATGCGAACAGGGCGGCGGCTGTAAGTCCAGGCCTTTGAGTCAACACCATCGTTGTGCTGTGCTTCGCGCTCGGCCGGATCGTCTCCGCGGTAGCTGCCGACATAATACGCTAGATCAGCGCATTCCAGAATGTAGACCCAAATCCGCATCACGATGCTCAGGGAAACGGCAGCTCCGCATTTTCGCGCGATCAACGTCAGTGCGCCAGCCCCTGCCTGCGACGGTGTCTTGACGCTCCCCGCTGCTGCGGCAATCCTTCGCGCAGGTAGTCGGGGAACCACATGGCGTTGCGGAGTTTGGCAAAGGCGGCCGCAACAGCAGCGCTTGTCGCGTTCGCGCCTCTCGCCGCCCACGCGCAATCAGCAACCAAACCGACGCCCTCGCCCGGTCTGCCCATGTGGGTGATCCGCGATGGGGATTCGACGATCTACATCACCGGCACGATCCACCAGCTGCGCGATGGCATGCTCTGGCGTAGCGAAAAACTCGAGTCCGCGCTGGCCGCCTCAAAGGAACTGTGGCTGGAACTCAGTGAGATCGCCGATCCCGCCGGTCTGGACGAAGCGCTCCATCCGGTGCTGGAGGAATACGCCGCCTATGGCGGCACGCCTCTCTCCGAACTGTTGACGATCGAAGAGAACGCTGCGCTGCAGGCGGCGCTGCTGGCGGTTGGCGCGCCCAAGCGCGTGTTTGACAATCTCGACCGCATGGAGCCGTGGTACGCCACCTACGCCCTCGGCCTCAACGATTTCATGGGCGGCGACTACAAGAGCGAAAACGCCATCGACGACGCGCTCGCCCGCCAGGCTGTTGCACAGGGCATCCCGGTCAAGGGCATGGAAGCCATCGGTGACCAGATCGCGCTGATGGATGGGGACAGCATCGCGAGTCAGCTCGCCAATCTCCGCGCGACGCTCAAGGCGATACCGGAGCACGGACTGCCAATGCAGCGCGTCGGCGATCTTGCCTATGGCAGCTGGATCAAGGGCGAGACGCATATGGTCGAGGCGCTGGTCGGCATGATGTACATGGCGGCTGCCTCCGGCGCGATGGACACCGAAGGCCTGCTCGATAAGCGCAATGCCAACTGGGCGATTGTGATTGAAGAGATGCTCGAAAGCTCCGGCGTCTCCTTCATCGCCGTCGGCGCGGCTCACCTCGTCGGTCCCGAAAGCCTGCAGGCAATGCTGGCCAAGCGCGGCATCAAGTCGAAGCGCTACTAGCGTCCCTTTTCCGCCATGCGATTTTTCTCATGCCCGATCCTTGACGCGCGCCCATCGCGATGCCAAGTTTCCTGGACAATATGCACTTCACATAGTGTGCAACTATGAGTAGTGTGCCCCCGCGTGACAGGCCGGATGATGAAATCGAAGTTACGCCCGCAATGATAGATGCAGGCTTGGGAGCCTATGACTCGCGAGTGATGGAGCCAGACGAAGGAGTGAGGGAGATATTCTTGGCCATGTATCGGGTCATGGTGGCCGAGTCGAAATCGTCTCAAGATCGGTTCTGATCCTGACCGCGCCCGCTGTGTTGCTGAGGCTCACCCGGTGAGTGCCACCAATTCGCTTGTACAGCGGGACAGTCGGGATACTCGGCTCTTTGGGCGCGGGCACATGTTCGTATCGAAACGGAGAGTGCATCTCCATACGATTGCTGATGGCCCAAACTGCGGACGCGAAAAGCTTTCTTCGCAAACTGGCCGGATTACTGCTGATCTGTTTGCCCCACACCCGCATGCCATAGATGAGATCGGGAATGGGGTCGGTGTCGATGGCAATTTCTAGCGGAGCGTGAGCCACTAGATTTCTGATGCTCTTGATCGTGTTTAGATCATCCCGTGTCTCGGGACCTATAATGTCCAGCGCGTAAGCGATGCGTATGCAAGACGCGAAGCTGCTCAGAGGCCCGCCTTTTTCAAAGTTGAATAGCCCTTCGTGGTCGCTCTTGGTCAGATCGCTTCTGAAGAAACGCAGCAACAGGTCGTGAAGCGTATGTTGTAGCATTGTTGATCCGACCAGGATCATGCCAGCGTCGCCATAGGCCTCTAGCTCAAGAATGATCTGGTCGCGCTTTGGCTTATCTGGCGCTTCGTCCATTAGCGCCTTAAGTCGGTTCTTTGGAGACTTCTCAGTTGACACGTAATCCCCCCGATCCTGACCAGCGCAGCGCCAGCGAGACGGCGCGCCTTCGTGATGAGGGCTTGAAGCGAATGCTGAAAACGCCCCCGAGGGAGCATAAGAGCAAGAAGCACGAGCTAAAGTCGAGTCAGCGCAAAGGTCCCGGCGGAAAGGGATAATGCCTGACCTTCGCCTTGCGCCTGCTACGGCGCTTAGGCGGGGAGGATGCCTTTAGGCTGTCGCAACACCAGACGTTTCCCCGCCGCGCCTTTGATTGCGAGGGTCGCCCGATCATCGTCATTGAACCCGAGCTTGGCGCGGGTGTTGTGGCGGAACTCAAACTCGGTGACGTAGCGAGCAAGGTACTTCTCGCCACAGTGCTGATAGACGCCTTTCATTCCGCGCTTGAACACGCCGAAGAAGCCTTCAACGGAGTTGGTTGTCACGTCGCCGCGAACGTACTCGTCTTTCGCATGGGTGACGGTTTCGTGGGCGGCAAATTCCTTGCCGACGCCTTTGTAGACGTTGGCCTCGTCCGTGTGCAGGCGGGTTTCAGGATGGACGTTATCGCGCACGATCTTGTCGATTGTTTCCTTGTCCGCGTTGCCAACATGGAACACGCGGGCTGAGCCACCACGCTCCACCAGAGCGACCACGACACGTTTGTTGGCAGGACCGCGACCGCCACGCTTTGACGATCCCGGACGGTCCGCCTTGAACGGCTGGCCGTCTTTGCGAACCTTGGAGGGCTCCGAGACTTTGCCGATATAAGTCTCGTCAGCCTCAACGACCTTGCCTTTGCCGCCCATCTTGCCGCGCTCCATCGGCTCCATGCGGAGAGCTTCGCGGATGCGCATCGCCATGAACCAAGCAGTCCGGTAGGAGCCGAGGCCAAGCATGCGCTGAAGCTGAAGGGCAGAGACGCCTTTCTTGCTGGCAGCCATCAGGTGCATTCCCAGCACCCATTTGTAGAGCGGGATTTTGGAGTCCTCGAAGATCGTCCCGATGGTGACGGTGAAGGGCTCGTTGCAGGCGCGGCAGTTGTAGAGGCCGGGGCGATGGCTCTTGCCCTTCATCAGCGTGGCTTCATCGCACACGCCGCAATGCGGGCAGATCGGGCCTTCCGGCCACAGTAGCTTTTCCAGATGGGCACGGGCCGCATCGTTGTTGTTGAACATTGGGTGGGTGAGATCGGTCTTCATGAGACCAATCTAGGGGTAGGGCCAACTATGTCAAGTGCATATTGTCCAGTTTCCTTTGCATCAAGACTGGATGCACAACATCGACGTGACACACGCAAACGCATGAAGCGCCGCCGGCCTGAACGGCTGCGCCTACACGCCTGCCACTCCGAACGCCTCCCCACTCCTCCGCCATGGAAGGAATCGCCATGCCCTTGCCCAAACGCCCGATCCGCACGCTCCTCGCCAGCGCCGCCGCGCTCGCCGCCAGCGCTTTCGGCACAGCCCACGCGCAGACGTCCGAACAGGGCCTGCCCATGTGGGTCATCAAGGATGCCGACTCCACCATCTACCTCACCGGCACGATCCACGCCCTTCCGCCCGAAGTGCAGTGGGACAGCCAGAAGCTGCGCGATGCGGTGAAACACGCTGGCGAACTCTGGCTCGAAATCCCCATGGGGTCCGACGTGATGAAGTTCGCCGCCGAAGCCGCGCCCATCATGATGCGCCACGCGATGGCGACAACGCCGCTCGATAAAATGCTAACGCTCGAAGAAACAGCCTCGCTGAAAGCCCGCATCGCCGAGCTGGGCCTGCCGGCGGAAACCTTCACCGTCATCAATATGATGAAGCCATGGTACGCCTCGATGCTCATCGGCGTCTCGCCCCTGATCAATGGCGGCTACGATCCGACACAGGGCATCGACGTCAAGATCGCCAAGCTGGCCGAGGACGATGGCGACCCCATCAAGGGTTTCGAGACGGTCGAGGAGCAGACGAAGATCCTGGGCTCCGGCTCGATCGACGAACAGCTCACAGCCCTGCGTCACCTCCTCTCCATTCCGAAAGCCGACCTCGACGCCACCAAGGGCGCAATGGACGAGCTCGCCCTCACATGGGCGCGCGGCGATATCTCGGGCGCCGCAAAGATGTTCGCCAGCCTCAGCGAAACGGATGAGGCGATGTTCGGCGGCGCAAAGATGGATAGCCTCCTGCTCAACCGCAACGAGAACTGGGCCGGCCAGATCGAAACGATGCTGAAAGGCGCAGGCACGCATCTCATCGCCGTCGGCGGCGGGCACCTCGTCGGCCCGGACAGCGTGCAGGAGCGCCTCAAACTTCGCGGCATCACGACGGAGCGCTACTGATGTCCCTCGTGCGCCTGCCCAGCTGGGCCTACACGCTCATTGCCATTCTCCCGGCGCTCGCCTTCGTGCTGACGCCCACAATCCAGGACCCTGCCCTGCGGATCGGCTCCGGCGCCGTCGTGCTGGTGTGGCTTGTGGCGTTCACGCTCTATGCGTGGGTCCGGCTCGACGAACCCAGCCGCGAGGCGCACAAGTTTGCCTGGTTCTGGGGCGGAGCCCCCGGGCTTGTGGTGATCCAGCTTGTCGCCGTGGGTGCGATTGCCTCGCCCCTGCTTGCAGAGCCTGTCGCTGCTTTCGTCGCCACGCAGTCCGCAGCCGGCGCTACACCAGAAGGCGGCTTCTTCGTCGGCGTGTTCTCCGCTGCAATCTTCCAGATCGCAGGCTACGGCCTCGTGTGGACCTGCTGGTGGCTCTCCAAGCGCGCGGGCCGGTGATCACGCCATGAAAAACCGCGTGCGCGAGCTTCGCACCGAACGGGGATGGACGCAGGCAGACCTCGCCAAGCGCCTCGACGTGTCGCGCAATTCCGTGATCGCCATCGAGAACGGCAAGTACGACCCCTCCCTGCCGCTGGCCTTCGCGATATCGGACGCCTTCGGCCTCACCATCGAGGAAATCTTCCAGCGCAAGTGACCCTACTCAATGCCGCTGGATGAAGCCGTCCACCTTGCGCCAGGCCGGCGCCGCCAGCGGCTCGCCATGCGCCACGCGCACCGAATGGATCACCGCCTCGATCTCGCGCCGCCAGTGATCGAGAAACGCCGCCAGCCGCGGAAACTTCGGCGCCTCGTCCAGCGTCTGCCACAGATAGGTCTGCAGCAGGCTCGGATGATCGGGCATGTAGTACAGCACCTCCGCCGTCAAAAGCTTCGCGCCCTTCAGCCTCCGCGCAAATTCGCCATCGCCTGGCTGCGCCTCGCGCGCATCTTCCTCCATGCCGGGCACGATCAGCTTGCCACACAGCTTGTTGCTCATGACGGGTCCACACGCCTGCACCACCCAGGATCGCAGCGTGCGCCACGCAACATGAACGTCAACGAAATTTCCGCAGCGCATGTGCAGATTGGCAATCCGCGACGCCGAATGCCGCCAGCCATCGGACAGATTCAGGCGCCGTGGCTCGCCTTGATGCGATCGGCCTGCGCGCTCCACACACGCGCCGCCGTCTTGCGCCCGGCCTTGACCTGGATATCGGCCAGGCCCAGCGCCGCTTCATAAGCCGCAGCGTGCGCCCCGCTGCGCAGCGCCGCCGCCAGCTTCAGCCGCAGCTTCGCCTGCGCCACCCCCGGCGCCACGCTAACCGTCACGGGCTTTGCGGCCGCCGCCGCAATCTGCTTCTCCATGGAAGTCGGCTTGCCCGCGACCGGCGGCTTCGCAGCCTCTTTCTTCTTTCCACCGAACAGGAAGGAGAACAGCCCCATCGTATGCCCCATCAGCGTGCGCAGGCCTCCACGCACCGATAGACAACCTACCTCCGCCGCCCGTTTGCGCAGCCCCGCCGCCTTGCTCGGGCAGTGGAAAACCCTCCGGCGCCCGATTCCCGGTCACGCCGCGCCGCAAAATTGCGCGCTACCTGTCAGTGAGCTGCGCCACAATGAAATCCTTGGCCTTGTTCAGCCCCGCGCCCGAAGGCCAGTGCCCATTCCCCGCCACCGTCTCCAGCTGCGAGTCATATCCCGCCGCCGCCAGAGCCTCGCGGAACTGCACGATGCGCGCGCCGCTCACCACCGGATCGCCCGCATTGTGCACGATAAGCACACTGGCGGCCGCCTGCCCCTCTTCGCGCGCGCACGTATCGGCCAGCACGCCCGCGAGCGACACCACCGCCTTCACGTCTGGTGTCGAACACGCCCCCGCCGCGAACGCCACGCCGCCGCCCTGACTGAACCCCACCACGACAATCCGTTCGCGCGGCACGCCCAGCCCCTCCGACGCGCGCGTCACCGTATCGACGGCCAGCACCCGCGCCTTCGCGCGCGTGTTCTCCGCGTCTTCGCCCCGCATCACATACCACGCGCGCCCATCCCCCGCCGCAATCGGCCCATCATTGAAAATGAAAGCCGCATCCGGCAACCGCCGCGCCAACGTATCCGCCAACGCCTTCATCGCCACGCCCCGCTGCGTATACCCATGAAAGAAGATCACCACCTGCTGGGGCGGCTTCCCGGAGCGCGCATCCATGCCCGCCATCCCAATGCCGGCAACGGTCTGCGCGCGTGCGCCAGACACGACGACACCGGCAAACAAAGCCGCGACTGCGAATAGCCTGATCATGTTCCTAACCTCTACTGCCGCCAACCTACCTCCCCGCCGCCGCCCGCTCCTGATTCAGCTTGAACAGCCGCGCGAGAATCAGGCCGTTGGTTGTAGAGATTGGTCAGTGTCCGCTTCTTGAGGATCTCCGCCGCCGCATCATTGATCGGCAGGATGCGATCCGGATACCCCGGCACAACCTCCGGCTCACGCCGCACAAGGTCTTCCGGGTTGAGCCACGCCTCGCGCAGGTCGTTCAGCTTCTTCGCGGCGGTAGCGATGGCTTTTGCGTGCGGATCGTTCGCGTAGTCCGCCGCTGGAATGTTTGGTGTGAGGCCTTCGGGAAAGGGGAAGGTCTCGAAGGTTGTCGAAGGGGTATATCGCGGGCGGTCCTCAAGCGAAGTGCCGAGGCCAAGGGACCAAACTTCGTGCATTCGACAATGAAGCACTCCAAACATGGTATCGTCGTCTCGTGCGGTAGCGATCAACTGGTGATCGGCGCAAACGATCCGAGGAACCCACGCGAACACACGATGCTTCGCTACGGTTGGAGTCAGCAAGTCGCACATTGACCTGATAAACGCCTTCCTTCAGAATAGTGATTTGCTTATAGTCGTCAGAAAGCTGAAAATGCGAAGCTGAGATGAGAGGTCCGTCACCGTTCCAACAGACCATCTGATTGAGCCCACAAGCAGTTTTGGAGCTGAGCGACAGATATGAGGCTGCGTTATAAACCGGAAAAACTTCGATCTCTTCGTCTTCATCGCGGAGACGTTCCACCTCCAGTAGACACGTATGCCCAACAGAAATACTTTGGCTCCAAAGGTCACCAAGTACAAGCTGCAGCTTCAACACGTCCGGGGAATCAGTTAAAACAACCGCAGTATTGTCTTGAGTACCAATCATGAACCAAGGGTCATAACCACGCATAAAAATATTAAAGTCACAGTCTACTGTCACCTCAAGCAGGGTGTAAACAACTTCATCTGGGATGCCGTTCGGAGCACAATACCTGTCTGGGATAATTGTAATTTCCAACGGCTGTTCGGGTTGCCCGCCCACAATCGAGAAGTTGACGCCTCCACAGTAAGAGGAAGCGTAAATTTCGAAGAAGTCTTTCGCCTGAGAAGGAATGTAGAGCTTGTTAAGATCAAACATAGCTACAGAATGTTTTCTCTTCTTATGTGGTGTGTTGACTTCCGTCGACATTTCTTCTTAGTTGAATAATTATGAGTCGATACGTGGCTTTCCTTGATATCCTGGGTTTGCAGACCGATTGTCAATAAGAGTGCGATATAGACGTCGATTCTGGAGTTGGTGTACCAATTGACGCATATTAACCAGTAAGAAAATCTCGCCAGCGAAA
>NCEM01000048.1 GCA_002280725.1 Alphaproteobacteria bacterium 32-64-14 | reverse complement strand
GCGAAGCAGGAAGGATCGTTACGTCGATAACCTCCGCAGAATGCCAAAACTACATCCGCAGCGCAGGCTATGCTTCCACCAAAATATGAAAGGCTCTAGACGTCTCTCTGCGTCGAGGGTGTGTGTCCAACTATTCCTTCGGCTTCAGCCCCAGGATCACATTCCCCGGCGCCTGGCCGAACGAGCCATAGCCGGAGTTCGTGATGATCAGGCCGTTGGCCGCATAGATCGAGGCCGCATCGATCGCGCCGCCCTTGCCGGGCACGCCATTGGCCGTCGTGTAGTCCTGCGCCGTCGCCTTGATCCACAAGAGCTTGCCCGTCGCGGCATCCAGCGCATGCAGCCGCCCGTCCAGCGTCGCCGCCAGCACCACGCCATCGATCACGGCCGGGGCTGCCGACATGGCGATGGGGTGAACCGGGAAGATGGGCGGCATGCCCGGCGGAAGAGCCGGAGGGGTCACGCCCGGTGGCAATTCCGGATTGTACTGCCATTTGATCTTTCCGGTCTTGGCATCCAGCGCATAAAGGCCCGGCTTGATCTTGGGATCGAATGTCCACTCCCCCTTTATCTCGACGCCAACCGACGAGATCGGCGCATAGACCGTGTCCTTGTCATAGGCGATGCCCCAGTGAACGCCGCCCAGCGCGCCGCCGGTGCCCAGCGGCGTGCGCCACGCAACCTTGCCGGTCTCCGGATCGAACGCCCACACCGAGCCTGATTTCTGACCCGCATAGACCAGCTGCTTGCCATCGCTGTGCGTGCCCAGGATCACCGACGCGCCAAAGTCCACGTCACGATAGACCGTCTCCGGTGCGCTGGTGCAGTTCAGAAGCTCCGGCTTCGAATGCAGGTCGCAGCCGATATTGTAGATGTCGTTCGGCGTCGCGTGGAAGCTCCACTTCTGTTTGCCGGTCTTCAGGTCCACCGCGATCACCGCATTGGTGTTCACGTGCGCAGGCGGGGAGTTGCTCTCGCCCGTCGCGAAATAGATCAGCCCGCGCGTCTCATCGATCGCCGGCGAGTTCCAGATCGGCGCGCCCGAGGGTCCGAGCAGCTGCTTGCCATCGCCGCGATCGCGCTGCGGCGTCGCATCCGGCATGGTGTCATAGCGCCATTGCTGCGCGCCGGTTTTCGGATCGAGCGACAGCACATAGCCGTGGTTGTTGCAGCAGATCACATCATTGCTGCCGCCGAACACGATCTCGAACTGCGCCACAGGCACAATGATCCGGTCGCTCAGCACGCTCGGCGTACCCGTCGTTGTGGAATAGGAGAACGTGCCCACCTGCTTCGTCCACACCGCCTTGCCGGTGCGCGCGTCAACCGCGTGCACTGTCGTGTCCTGCCCCGAGAACACCAGCAGCGGCACGCCATCGACAACGCCGAACGCCGAGCTGGTCCGCAGCGGCGCGCCGCCCGGCGTGTTGTAGACCCATTGCAGGCACGGCTTTTCAGGAATGGAAATATCGAACGCATACATCGCGCCCACATCCGCCACCGGCACGAAGATGTTCTTGCCCACAACCGCGCCCTGCGCGCGCATGCCCGTCGCATCCGGGAAGCCCACGGCCCACGCCAGCTCCGGCGCCTTCTGCAGCTGCGCCTTGCTGATGCCGGCCTGGCTCGCGGTCAGCGAACGGGTGTTGCGCTTGTCGTATCCGAAATTGGTGATCGTCGGCCCGCCGCCAAAATCGACCGGCATCCGCGCCGCATCGCACATCATGGCTGTGGTCCAGTTGTCGGCCGGCGGCTTCGCGCCGATCAGATAGCTCACCACCTGCGCGCGCTGCTCGGGCGAGAGCACCGAGGCCTGCGCCTTCATCTTGCCCTCGGTCAGCGCGAAGTTGAGGAATTGCAGGCTCATCTGCTTCAGCGTGCTGAGGGCAGGCGAACGTGTGGCCTCCGGCTGATCGTGACAGGCGGCGCAGAACTGCTTGTAGACCGCCTCGCCCGGATGGTTCGCCGTCGTGCTCACCGGCTGCGGCGCCGGCGCAATGTCATGCGCCGGCGTTGCGGGCGTCTCCGCAACCGGCGCCACTGGCGCATCGGCCACAACGGCGGGCGGCGCCGCCTGACACGACACCAGCGCGAGAACCGCAGCGCCCGCGAGCGCAGCCTTCATGAAAATGGTCATGTCCGTCCCTGTCATCCGCGCGGCCAGTCCCAGCTGTTTGGGCCAGCCGTCTCTGGAGCTGAGTCTGCGCCAGCTTTGCGCCGCTGGCTAGTCACTGTCAGGCGGCCTGCCGCTACGCCACCTTCAACGTATCCAGCGCAACACGGCGGCTGATCCGCACCGTGCCCTTCACATCACACACCTGCATCAGCAGCTCGCGCTTCATCCAGTCGATGTCGATCAGCCCGAAATTGTTCTCCCGCAGCGCATCCCCCACGCGCAGCGCGTTCGGCGGCAACACATGCCACACTTCGGTGAGACCCGAGGAAGTGAGATCCCAGATCGGGTAGGGCGTGTTGAGGTCGAGCATCGACAGCTCGGCATAATGCGTGTCGCCTGAAATGCAGACGAGTCCATTGGCCTTCGCCTCGCGGATCGCCGCGAACAGCCGCTGGTGGTCGCGCCCGAAATTCATCCAGCTTTCCCAGCCGGCGAAGTCCGCGAGAACCTGAAGGCTCGATCCGAAGATACGCACATCCGCCGGCTGGCGCAGCTGCTCTTCCAGCCACGTCCATTGCGGCTCGCCCACCATGGTCGCGTCCAGCGCCGGATTGCGCTCATACGGTCCCGGCACAGGCGCGCCAGACTTCTGCAACTCCGTCTGCCACGCGATGTAGGGCTTGCCACCAAGAGCCAGCTTGCGCATCGGCGTGCGGTTCCAGCGCAGGTCCGGCAGGATCACCTGCACGCGCTGCCCGCCCGGCCCGAACATGTAGGCGGTGTATATCCCATCGCGCGCGCGGCGCGGGCTGTCTGCGCTCTCGCCCCAGAAATCGCAGAACTGCCTGCGGCTCTCATCCTTCATCGGATAGTCGGCGCCGGCATCGTCCTCGCCATAATCGTGATCGTCCCAGATCGCGCACACGGGCGTATTGGCGCGCAGCTTCTGGAAGCCCGGCTTGGCCGCCAGCAACGCATACTTGTCGGCCATCACTTTCGGATCGCGCGTGTCGGCATAGATGTTGTCGCCGAGGAAAACGAACAGGTCCGGCTGTGCCGCGTTGATCGCATCCCAGATCGGCTGCTCCTTGCTTTGCTTGGCGCACGACCCGAACGCGATCCGGCTCAGCGTCTTGCCCGAGGCGGGGTGCGCATCGGCCATCGGCGCGGGCTCGGAAGCCGTCGCGCATGCGCTTGCCGCAAGGGCTGCAGCGCCTGCAATCGCTTCGCGTCGTGTCGCTTGCATGAGTTCAGCCTTGTCCCAAAAGCAGCGCCGCCGGAGGTGTCAGGCCTCCGGCGGCGCCAGTGTTAGTCCTTCTGCTGGGGAGGTTCTAGAAGGACTTGCGTACCGTCACAAAGAACTGGCGCGGCGAGCCGACCATCAGCGTCTGCGAGTCGGCGCCCGTGCCGAACCCGTTGGTGCCGATTGTCGAGACGTACCGCTCGTCGAACAGGTTGGTGGCGTTGAGCTGGATCTCCGCGCCTTCCAGCAGGTCGTTGCCGCTGAAGCGGTAGCCCGCCGTGAAATCGGCCAGCGTGTAGGCATCGACTTCCGCCGTGTTCAGGTACGAGAAGTAGCGCGAGCCCGTGTAGGCTAGCGAAAGCTTTCCGTAGAACGCGCCATCGTCATAGCCGAGATCGGCTTTGAGCAGGTGCTTCGGGGCGTTGACGACGGTCTTGCCGCCCGTCGCCTGGATGACGGCGCCCAGTGCGTTGCGGACGTCGTCTTCGTATTTCGAGTCGTTGTAGGCGTACGAACCCGTCAGGGTCCATTGGTCGCTGAATTCGTACGATCCGGCCAGTTCGAAGCCCTTCGTTTCGACGCCACCGACGTTCTGGATCACCGACGGGTTGCCGATGATGCCCGCGCCCGAGGAAATCCCGAGCAGGCGGTCTTCGAACTTCACGAAGTAAGCTGCCGCCACGCCCTGGAACGGACCGTTGCGATAGCGATAGCCGCCTTCAAGCGTCTTGGAGCTTTCCGGGTTGGTGTTCGCCTTGATGAAGTCGAAGCCCGACTGCGTCTGGCTCGCGGCCGGCGCCAGCGTAAAGGCGCGCATGTTCTCGGTGTAGCCACCGAAGATCTCGCCATCACCCAGCGCGTAGGTGAAGCCCACCTGCGGCAAGAAGTTGTCTTCCGAGGTGATCGTGCCATCGAGATCATTGTTGGCGCCCGGCGTGGGAACCGCAAATCCGTTGACGTTGGTGTCAACGGTCATGTCCACGCTCACGGACTTGAAGCCGCCCGAGATGGTGAGGTCCGGCGTGATGTCCCATGAGTCCTGCAGGTAGAACATCGTGGTCTCGAAGTCGTAGGCGTACGACCACTGCGTCGCGAACGGATTGCGCATGAAGTCCAGCGTCGGGCGAGGCGCCAGGCGCGTGTTGGCATAGAAGCGGCGATCCTGGTTGAAGTCGTTGAACTCGTACCAGAAGCCGCCCTCGATCGTGTGATCACCCAGCGCCCAGGTCAGCGAGCCCAGCGCGCCATTGCGGTTCATGTCGTACTCGGTGGTCCGCACCGAAACCGGCGAGATCGTCGCACGCTGCGAGATGGGCGCTCCGAACTGGAACGGATTCACATACGGCGTGAACCAGATGCCCTGGCCCTCGTTCTCGTGGATGTAGGCCGTCACCGACAGCGCCAGATCGTTTGTCAGGTCCGCATCGTAGGAGAGCCGCGCCAGCGTGTCATCGCGGAGGCCGGCCGCGTCGTAGTACGCATCGTCCGCATTGATGTACGGGGCAGGCCAGGCCGTGCCGGCCGACGGGTTAGGGCAGGGAGCCGAGGTCGGCGAGCCATCCGGGAACAGCGGGTTGCACACGCCGGAATAGCCATTGTTCGCGGCAACATCGCCGACACGGTTTGCCAGCGCCCAGTTCGGCGCGGAGTTATCCCACTCATAGCCGAGCCGGTTGATCATCTCAAGCGAGAGGTCCTGGTAATCCGTCTCGCGGCGCTTCGACCAGTCGTAGAAACCGGACAGCACACCCGGGCCGATCGGCTGTTCGAAGCCGACGTTGAACTGCTCGAGCTTCTGCGGGCCATTGCCCTTCCACTTGTCCTGCTCCTGGTTGGCGTAGGAGATGTACGCCTTGCCGCCGCCGATCGCGTCGATCGCGCCGGACTCAAGCCGGGCATAACCGCGGAACATGTTCTCGCTGCCGCCGGTCAGCGCAATCTCGCCGCCGAAATCGTCGGCCGGGCCGCGGCTGGTGAAGGCCAGCGCGCCGCCAAGGTTGGAGGTCGAGGCCGTCGCAAGCGAAGCTGAACCCTGCGCAAGTTCGACCTTGCCGAGGTTTTCCGAGATGATGGCGCGGCTGATGTGCAGGCCGTTGTAGTTGCCATAGCTCATGTCGCCGAGCGGAACCTTGTCGAGCGTGTAGCCGAGCTGGTCCTTCTGGAAACCACGGATGTTGATGTTGACCGCCCACTCATACGCGCCGAACGGATCGGCGGCGGTGTAGTTCACGCCCGGCAGGCTCTCGATCAGCTTGATCGGGCTCGAGCCTGCGGCTTCAAGACCAAGGTCTTCGCTGGTCAGGGTCTGTATCTGGCGCGTTTCGCCTTCGCCATAGATGATGACCACGTCGCGGTTGGGATCGTCGTCGGGCGCGGGGGCCGATTGGGCCCAGGCCTGACCTGCACTGAGCGACACGATCGCCGCTCCCATCAGAAGCTTGATCTTCACGAAACACCCCTTTGGCTTTTGGCGCTTGTCCGTCTCGGATGCGCGCGGCGGGGTTAGGCCGCGTCCGTGACTGTCCGGCGTCAGGCCTGCGACGGTTCGGTCTCGCCTGTGCAAAAGTTCCATGACGGTGATTGCGGGCAACGCCGGTCAGGCCCGGCCATTCACCAAGCTCAGGCAGGGAAATGTCCCCAAACGGCCCCGTCCAGGCCAGCAGCCGAATTCACTTGTTGGAAAGGGGTTGAGCCCCTACCTTGCTACTTGGCGGTAAGCTGCAGCGTTCGAACGGCACAACATTCCGTCGACCGTACATTTCTGTCAGGGAGCTGGCTCTGGCGGGGACCGTGGTCCTCATCATCTGGCGCCCACCTAGCTTGCTGGGTCGAACGGGAATGATAAAGCTCGTACGGCGCACGTGGCCCCGCCAACCTTTCCATCCCCCCTTGTTGAAACATCCGCCCTTCGGGCGGCCCCCTCCGTCCGCTTCGCGTCCACCTCCCCCGCCTTCGGCGAGGGAGGACGGCAGCGGCGCGCGGTCCTGCCCCAGCGAAGCTGGGGAAGGTGGATCGCGGCGAAGCCGCGAGACGGTAGGGGCTGCCCGCGAAGCGGGCGGATATCAGACGTGTTCACAATCGCCATTGCCTCGCCGCGCAATCTGATGACTGGTAAGTGCATGACCGACGCTAGCGAGATCATCGAACAGAAGGCCATCCTGCGCGGCCACATGAACGAGATTCGCTCGGAGTCCGCCGCGCGCGATCCCGACGCCGCGACGAAGCTCGCCGCCCGCTTTCCCGCAAAACTGTTCGACCGCTACGGCCCGGTGGTTGCCGGCACGCTCGCTATCAAGGATGAGCTCGACGCCGCACCGCTTCTGGCGCGTCTCGCCGGCCTTGGCGCCCGCATCGTGCTGCCGCGTGTCGAGGGCAATGGCGAGATGACGTTCCGCGACTCCGCGCCCGCCACGCTGGAGAAGGGACCCTTCGGCCTCACCCAACCCTCGGCTGAAGCAGAGATCGTGCGTCCCAATCTCGTCCTCGCTCCCCTGCTGGCGTTCGACCTGCGCGGCCGCCGCCTGGGCTACGGTAAGGGCCATTACGATCGCGCCATCGCCCAGCTGCGCGCCACGGGCCGCGTGTTCTATCTGGGCCTCGCCTATGCTCAACAGCAAGTGGATGCCGTCCCGGTCGAACGGCACGATCTCCTGCTTGACTGGGTGGAAACCCCGCTGGGGTCGATACCGCTTTTCCTCGGCCAGGCCGTCGCCCGCTGAGAATCCCACTCTAGTTCCATGGGTAAGAGTCCATAATGGATTCGCGCTTGACCCTCCGGGTCGGCGCAGGGACGTTCACGAACCTGCTGCAGAGGTCAGATCCGGGAGGTCGGAATGGGCGACAATCGCGCCTCAACGGTGGTCAAGGTCGTCCGCGCGACCTTGCTGACCTCGCTGGCCGCCGCCAGCTTCGCGGCCTGCGCCGGCGGTGGAGGAGGCGCAGCGCCCCCCGCGCCGCCGCCGCCAATTCTCCCGCCGCCGCCGCCCCCACCCCCGCCGCCCCCGCCCACCTCGCCGCCCCCCCCGCCGCCGAGCTTCTTCGAGACGCGCGAATACACGGGCGATCTCTTCTCCACGAACCGCGACACGCATGTCGAGCTGATCGGCGCCTCGACGGCCTATTCGCGCGGCGCGACGGGCGAGGGCATCGTCGTCGCCGTCATCGACACCAACGTCACCAGCACGATCACCGAACTCTCAGGCCAGATCATCGGCAATCACGATGTCTGCGCCACGGCAGCCTCTGGATGCGGTGGTACTGCGCGAACATCGGCCGACATCGACACTGATGGCCACGGCACGATGGTCGCCAGCGTCATCGTCGCGAAGAAAGACAATATCGGCGTTCATGGCGTCGCCTACGAAGCCAAGGTTCTGGCCATCCGCGCAGACAGACCGGGCACGTGCCAGGAAACCGGCGAGGACGAAGGTTGCCGCTTCAGCGACGGCGCCCTGATCAACGCCATCAACTACGCCGTCGCCAATGGCGCCAAGGTCATCAACATGTCGCTGGGCGGCGAGGGCAGCATCTCCACCGGCCTGCGCAACGCGATCGTCGCTGCCACCAACCAGGGCGTGCTGTTCACGATTTCCGCCGGCAATGACGGCGCAGCGCCCACAGCCACCGAAGCCGCCAAGGGCACGGTGCCGGGCGAGCCCGCTATCGTCGCGGGCGATCCCGCGCTCAACGGGCGCGTGGTTGCGGTCGGCGCCGTTGACCGACTTGGCCAGATGGCGACGTTTTCGAACCGTGCGGGTCCAACCGCCAACTTCTATCTGCTTGCGCCCGGCGTCTCGAACGTGGTCGCGGGCGTCGACGACAACCTGCGCCTGCCCACCAACCCGGATTGTTCGGCTACCGTCACCACGGGCTGCAACGATCTCGATGACGATGGAGATTACTGGCTCGCCTCCGGTACATCCTTCGCGGCGCCCGCCGTCGCCGGCGCACTCGCGCTGATGCTCGACCTGTTCCCCAACCTCACGCCGCAGGCCGCCCTGGCTGTCCTGCTCGATACCGCCGACGATTACGTCACCACGACGCCAGACGCCGTGCTCGGCATCAACGCCGCTGCGGGCACTGACACTGTCGGCGGCCGTGGCATCATGAACCTCCGCCGCGCCTTCGCGCCGGTGGGCACGACCACCCTCAGCTTCGATGGCGAACTCGTGTCCCTCGCCGAAGCGCTTGGCCCGGCCAGCGGCGCGCTGGGCGACTGGATCGAGGAATCCGGCGCCTTCGACGGCCTCGTCTTCCAGGACCGCTATATGCGCGGCTTCCGCATCGACAACACGCGCATGCTCACAGCGCGCGCGCCCTTCAACGATTTTGGCCTGCGCGCCGAGTATGCGCGCGGCCATGCCCGCGCGGTGGCGCTGGGGCCGGCCCGGCTGTCGTGGTTCAACGCGCCCGCGCCGATCTACGATCCGCGCTATCCCTGGGTGCAAGCCCCCGACGCCACCTTCCAGTTTAGCTATGCAATGGGCAATTCAACCGTCGCCCTCGGGCGCGGCGGCGGTCCGCGGCGCCTCTCGCCGGGCCTGATGCTGATCGACGACAAGTCCGCCCCGTCCATGCTCGGCTCGGGCGATGCGTGGACCAGCGTCTCGCATTCCTTTGGTCCGCTCATGCTCGACGCGCGCACGTCCGAAGGTTCGGGCCGATCCTCGTCCAGCATTGGTATCGGAACCGGCGATGAAGACTGGGGCGTCCGCCTCGGCTATGCCGCGATGCGCGATGACACCTCGGCGCTCGGCGGCGCGGTGCAAAGCCGGTTTGGCGGCGAAGACGAAACGCGCATGACGGCGATCAGCCTCGAAGCCAGCCGCAATGTCGGAACGTGGACGTTCTCGAGCCTGATGGAAGCAGCCGAGCCCAAACTCGAAGGCCTCAATGTCTCAGGCCTGTGGACCTCAAGCTGGACGCTCAACGCCCAGCACCCGTTCGCCGGCGGCACGCTGCGTCTCAGCGCCGCCCAGCCGCGCCGGGCAGAGGGCGGTGCGCTGAGCTTCAACGCGCCAATCGCAGTCACGCGCTCGGGCCGCATCACCTACGAAAGCCGGTCGGCAGGCCTGACGCCCAGTGGCCGCGAGCTTGATTTCGAACTGGCCTGGATGGCGCCGCTCGGCGACCTCACCACGTTCGAGGCCGCCCTCGCGCTCGCGACGCAACCCAACCACATCGCCGACGCCGAAGACGAAGCCGCCGTGTGGCTCAGCCTGCGCCACGCCTGGTAGCGCTCGCAGCGGCGCAAAACAAAAGGGCCTCGATCCAGCGATCGAGGCCCTTCGTATTTCCAGCAAGGCGCGTGGCCTATTCCGCGTCGCGGCGGCCGATCTGGTCTGCCCTGCGCGCCCGGCGCATCGCCCGGCGCACCACCATGCTCATCCGGTGCATCGGCCGGTTGCGCCGCTGCGGCGCAAGCCTGCGAACATCCGTCGTCCCGCGCGCCGCCAGCATTTCTGCGCGGCGTACAATCTCGGGCTGCTTGAGATCTTCCGGCGTCGCATACAGCAGCCACGATACCGATCCCTTGCGCGCCACGCCCGACACCTGCCGCGCAATCAGCGGGGCAAAGATCAGCACCGTCGCCATCGGCAGGTTCTGCAGCATGAAGCTCGGCGAGATCGCGAACGAGGCCAGCAGCAGGCAGAAGCCGAAGATCATGTGCTGCACGTAGTGGCGCACCAGATCGCTCCACGCAAAGCCGTTGCGGTCGCGCACCTGCGGCCGCCATCCGCCGTCAACGCCCATCAGCGTCGAGAGGATCGAGCCCGCATGGTTCATGAAGAAGATCGGCGCCAGCAGCATCGTCATGCCAAGGTCGCACACCACGTTCACAAGGAAGCGCGGCGAGCGATCCCAGCCCGGCAGCTTTCCGAATGCCCACAGTATGACTGAAAGCCATTTCGGCGATGTCAGGACGGCCGCCATGATGATCACGAGGCGCAGCCCTGCGTTCGGATCGGCCGTGACGCTGGCCACAGTCTCGGATTCGAAGAACTTGGCGTTGGCCGCGATCAGGACGCCCACGACCACAAAGCTCAACCACAAAAGGCCCGACAGGTAGCCCATCAGGTTCGCCCCGATGTGTACGCGGGAGAGCCAGTCGAATCCACGCGCCAGAATAACCTGGATCTGCTGGATATTGCCCTGCGCCCAGCGGCGGTCGCGCGCGGCAAGGTCAACGATCGTCGGCGGCGTTTCCTCGTAGCTGCCCTCGATGTCGCCCGCGATCTCGACGCGCCATCCCGCGCGGCGCAGCAGGGCGGCTTCGACGAAATCGTGGCTCAGGATCTTGCCGCCCAGCGGCTCCTTGCCCGGCAGGTCGGGCAGGGCGGCGTGCGCGGCAAACGGCGCCAGGCGGATGATGGCGTTATGGCCCCAGAAGTTTCCGGCCCCGCCAGACCACCAGCTCAGGCCGGCGCCGAACAGTCCGCCGTGCGAGCGCAGCGACAATTGCTGAAGGCGCGCCGAATACGTACGCGCGCCAACGATGATCGGCAGCGTCTGGATCAGCGCCGTCCGCGGCCGCGCATCCATGCGGCGCACCAGTTCCAGCATCGTCTCGGGCGACACGAAGCTGTCCGCGTCGAGTTCCAGCATGTAGTCGTAACGGCCGCCCCAGCGCTGGACGAAATCGTTGATGTTGCCCTGCTTCTTCTGCGCATTGTCGCGGCGGCGGCGATACCAGAACGGCTCGTCCGGCCGGCGGCGCAGCAGATCCTGGATCGCCGCTTCCTCGATCTCCACGAGAGCGGGGTCCATGCTGTCGCTTATAAAAAAGACCTCGAAGCCCTTCTCGGCGTCGAGGTCCCTGAGGGAGTCCCACATCGCTTCGGCGGCCGCGACCACCTTTGCGGGCTTCTCCTGATAGATCGGGATGATGATGGCGGTGAGGCTGCCCTTGGTTGGCGGCGTCTTCGACAGCGGCGGCGGCTTGGGTGAGAGCAGCAACACCACCGTGCCGGCCGCGCCCGTGAAAGCGGCAATGCCGAGATAGCAGAAGTTGGCCGCAAACAGTCCGACGGCCAGCCACTCGAGCGGGTTGAGTCCGCCGGCCGAGAAGCCCGACAGCATGGCCTGACACGCCAGAATCGTGGTCGTCAGCGAGCACGCGAGAATGATGAGAAAGCGCCAGCGGCCATCGGTTTCCCGCTCGGGCAGGCTGCGGCGGGTGGACAGCGGCTGTGGCGGCATGTCGAGCCGCTGTTCCGGCGGCCGGCGGGCAAAGCCTGCATCGGACGCAACATAGGCGGTCCGGGCATTCGCCAGGGTCACGTCCGCTCTGGACGGAAGGTCGGCGCTTGTCGGGGCCGGCCCGTCGATCTTACTGAACTGCACGCTCAAGCACCCCTTGAGACTTCACACGTGAGACCGGCGTGCCGTACCGGTCCCTAGGCTCCCCCACGAATTGCGACCGTCTCACTTTTGTGAATCCGGCCGACAACGTGGCGCATATAACACGGTCCAACAGGCAAGAGGCCACCCTTGAGGCCACCAAACGGCATTTTGCTAGACAATTAATCACTTGACTCATGCCGCAAGCGCGCAATCGACCCCTAGACTCTTGAAATCATTGTTGAACGGGCGCCGCACGTCGGACAGGCGCAGCCCTCTACCGGGCGGGATTCACCTCGTTCGCCGCCCGATCCAGGATCAGCCGCTCGATGAAGAACTCCATCATCCGGGTCTGGTCGACCCCGGTATGCCCTTTGTCGGGGCCCACCTGAACCTCGAAACTCTTCCGCGCCGCCTGCAGCGCCTTGATCAGCTGCAGGGCGTTCTTCGGATGCACATTGTCGTCCGAGGTGCCGTAATAGATGAGCAGGTCGCCCACCAGCTGGTCGGCATAGGTCAGCACCGCCGCGCGGTCATAAGCTGCGGCATCGGGGCCGGGCAGGCCGAGGAACCGCTCCGAGTAGGCGGTGTCATACAGCCGATAGTCCGTGACCGGAGAATTGGACACCGCCGCCTGCACCACATCCGGATGGCGCATCAGCACGGTGGCGGCCACGGTCCCACCATACGATGTCCCGTAGATGCCAACCCGCGTGCGATCGACATAAGGCCGCGCCCACGTCGCGCGGATGCCCGCTGCGATATCGTCCATCTCCACGATGCCAAGCTGCTTGTAGGCCGTGTCGAGCACCTTCCGGCCTTTGCCCGCATTGGTTCGCGCATCCACCCGCAGGATAAGGAAGCCATATTCGGCGAGCGAATTGGGCGTCGCATAATTCTCGTTCAGCCCCGCCGAACCCGGCCCGCCATAAACCTGCACCAGCATTGGATAGGATTTCGCCGGATCGAAGTTCGAGGGAAATTGCAGCATGCCATGCAGCTGCGTGCGCCCGTCCGCAGAGGTGAAGGTGAAAAGCTCGGCCGCCTTCAGGCCCAGCGTGTCGAAATCCGTCGTGTCGCTTGTCGCGACCTGCGCCATCTGCTTGCCGTGGAAGTCGCGCAGGCGTGTCACCGGCGGCCGGTCGTGCGCCTGTTCCACATCGATGAAATACTTGCTGTCCGGCGAGATTATCACGCGGTGCGTCAGCTTCGGGTCCGTCAGGCGCACGTCCCCCGTGCCATCCAGGCGCACGCGATGCAGCTGCACCTTCATGTGATTGTCGCCCGAGCGCGCCGTATACCAGACCCAGCCCGCCGCCTCGTCGACCTTGATGATGTCCACCACTTCGAACGCATGCCGTGTCAACTGTGCAAGCTGTTTTCCGGAAAGGTCATAGAGATAGAAATTGCGGAAGTCCGTCCGCTCTGACGTCCAGATGAAGCGCTTGCCATCCGACAGGAAATTCGGCGCTGCGCCCTGCGCCCACGATCCCGGCCGTGATTCCCGAACCACGCTGCGGCACTTACCCGTCGCCGGCGAACACGCAGCGAGATCATAATGCTTTTGCAGGCGGTCGGTGCGGCGCACCAGGATTTCCGATCCGTCCTTCGTCCAGCGCGCAGCCCACACATAGTGCCCGATCACCTCGTCAGTGAAGCGCGCGCCCTCGCGCACATCCAGCGTCTTCGTCTGGCCCGTGGCGACATCGTAGACCATCAGGTCCGCGATCGGGTTCATCGTGCCGGGATGCGGATAGGCCTGCACCAGCATGGTCGACAGCGTCTGCGTCTGGTCGAGCTGGAGGAAATAATCCTCCACCTTGGCCTCGTCATAGCGCATCCACGCCAGCTTGCGTCCGTCCGGCGACCACCACACCGGCTGCGAGACGCTGAACTCTTCGAGGTAGAGGTAACTGCCCACGCCATGGCGCACACGCGAGGCGTCCGATCCGTCCATCGTCAGCTGTATCTCCGGCCCGCCCGCTGCCGGCGCGAGCCACATGTTGCGCCCACGCGAGAAGGCGCGCATCTGCCCGTCGGGCGAGATCACGTCCGACTCCTTCCCGCGTCCGCGCGCCAGCACGAGCCCGCTGGACGGCGCGGGCGGCGAGGCGGCTGGCCCCGGCGCTGACGGGCCTGCGCCACCGGGCGGTTCCACCACCGAGCGCGTCGTCACATCGAAACGCCAGCGCCTGCCATCCAGCGTGTATTCAAACGATTTGGAATCGGGCGACCATTCGGCGTTCACCGAGCCCTGCTTCACCGCGCCCGTGATCCGGGGCGACATGTCCGCCCACCGGTCATAACCCGGCATGTCGCGAATGCGGGATTGTGCCGTCGCCGCCGGTGCGAGCGCCAGGGCGGCTGCCGCCGCCAGGCTTGCCGCGAACCATGTCAGGCGATGGCGCATGGTCGTTTCCCTGTCCGTGGCTTCCCTGTCCGTGGCTTCCGTGGCCGTCGCTGCTCTCCGGCGCGACCGCGCCAGTTTAGGGAAATCATCCCCGTCCGGTCGAGCCCTGATATGCGCCAGACGCGCGCAACAACCGCGCTTGTGATGATGCGCGGCCCGCCTTATCCCCGTTTCCCATGGACACGCCCCCCCTCAACGACCAGTCGCGGCCAGACCGGCGCGGATCATTCCTGCTGCTGTTCTTTTGCCTCCTCGCGGTCGGGGCAGGGAACACCATGCTCACCTCCGCCGTGCTGCCGCCGCTCACGCGCGAGCTGAAACTGCCAGACTGGACCGCCGGCGCCATCTTCTCGCTGTCGGCCGCCGTCTGGGTCGTCACAGCGCCCTACTGGGGCGCCAAGTCGAACGTGTGGGGCAGGCGGAAAGTCGCCGCCATCGGCATGTTCGGCTTTGCCGCCTCGATGTTCTTCTTCGCGCTGGTCTCGCTCGCCGCCCTGCTGGGCTGGATCACCAACTGGATCCTGATTTTCGTGCTGCTGCTCACCGCGCGCACGCTGTTTGGCGTCTTCGGGTCCGCAACGAATCCCGCAGCCCAGGCCTATGTCGCCGACCGCACCAGTCGTTCCGAGCGGATGGACGAGATCGCAACGCTCACCTCCGGCTTCACGCTCGGCCAGATGGCCGGCCCCGCCGCCGCCGCCGCCCTGATCACCGGCGGCGCCATCCTCTCGCCCACGGTCGGCCTGCTGGCCCCAGTGATCGTCATCACCGTGATCGCAGCGGTTATTGCCTGGCTCGTCCTCACGCGCTTGCCTGAAAACCGCACCCCACGCGCCGACGCCGGCCATGGTCGCTCCTCCGGCGCGAAGGGGTTGTGGAAGCACCCCGCGATCTTCCCATTCCTGCTCTACGCCGTGGCCCTCTCGCTCGTCACCGGCGTGCTGAGCCAGACCTTTCCCTACGCCATCATGGACCGCATGAACGCCCCCGGCGCCGCCTCCGCGCAATTCACCGGCCCCGCGATGACGCTCGGCGCCATGGCGACGCTGATCTCGCAGCTCGTGCTGATCCCGCGTCTCAAGCTGCCGGTGCGCTCGCTGATGGTCTACGGCGCCATCATGCTGGCCTTCGCCTCGCTCTTCATGGTGTGGGCGCAGGATTTCGCGCTGTTCGCCTTCGCGCAGATCCTGTTCGGCTTCGGCCAGGGCTTCGCGCGCCCCGGCTTCTCGGCGGGCGCGTCCCTCGCCGCAACACATGAGCAGCAGGGCGATGTCGCCGGCCTCATCACCGCCGCCAACGGCATGGGCTTTGTCATCTCGCCGCTGTTCGGCCTCTGGATGTACGAGAACGTCTCCAGCGAGGCGCCCTTCATCGTGTGCACGGTCGTCGTTGTGCTGATGGCGCTCTACGCTTTCTTCACCACGCCGAAGGACAGCGGGGACAAGAACACCGCTGTCACCGACGCCGTCGCGAAAGACAAGCCGCCAGAATAGAGGCTACTGCGGCGGCGTCGCAGGAACCGGGGCAGGGGCGGGGGCCGGTGCGGGCGTCGGCGCCGGTTGCGGCGCGGGAACCTGCGGCATGTTGCGAGCCGCATCGCGTGCGCTATCGCTGATCGAATCCGCCGCATCCCCGATGCTGTCAGCCGCACGGCCCAGCGCATCTTCTTCCGTCGTGCGCGGCTGGCCGCTCAGCATGATGTAGGCGAGCACAGCCAAGCCGATGACAAGCGCGCCCACCACGAAGTACAGAAAGCCGTTTCCGCCGCTCGTGCGGCGTTCCTCGATAGCCATGATGATCTCCAAGTTAAGCGGAGATCGAACGTACCCGGATGAGTGCGGTTCCTGTGATGTGTGAATCGCAAGGCGCCGCGAACGTCAGCGTGCCGCAGCCGCTTCCAGAACCTTGCCCAGCATCACCGTAGTGGGGAACCCGTCTGCAACCAGCGACCGGTCCTTCTGGAATTTCTGCAGCGCCCGGCGCGTACCACGCCCGATGATGCCGTCGATTGCGCCTGCGCTATAGCCAAGCGTGTTGAGCGCGCCCTGCAGATCCTTCGCCTGCTGCTGTGTCAGCATCTGGATATCGGTCGGCCAGGGCCGCGAAAGGTCAGGCCGTCCGGCAAGTCGATCCGCCAGCAGCCCGACCGCCAGCGCATAGCTGTCGGCGTTGTTGTAACGCTTGATGATCCCAAAATTCTCGAACAGCAGGAAAGCCGGTCCGTACGATCCCGCTGGCAGAAACAACTCCGCCTGCAGCGTATCGCTGTCGCCAAAGCTCGCCGCCGTCGCGGGCGACAGCCCTGTCGCCTTCCACGCCGCTACCGTCAGCTTGCGTCCATCGCCCAGCGAATAATCATAGCCTTCCGGAATCCGTGTCTCGATCGCCCAGGGCTGTCCCTTCCGCCAGCCATAGGCCGACAGATAGTTCGCAGCCGATGCCAGCGCATCGCCCGAATTGCTCCAGATGTCCCTGTGCCCGTCGGAATCGAAGTCGCGCCCATACTGCAGCAGGCTCGACGGCATGAACTGCGTCTGCCCCAGCGCGCCCGCCCACGATGCCTTGCGGAACTGGTCGCGCGTGGCCGAGCCATTGTCGATCAGCTGCATGATCGCCAGCAGCTCACCCTCGTTGAAGTCCTTGCGGCGGCCAATGGCGGCCTGGCTCGCCAGAACGCGCGGCGCATCGTCCGTGCCGATGAAGCCGCCATAGCTCGACTCCATCCCCCAGATCGCCGCCACCACTTCGCGCGGCGGCGCATAGGCGGCTTCGACCGCACCGAACGTGGTGATGTTGTCTGCCAGCTTCGCCTGTCCGTTGGACACGCGCGTGGGCGACACAGCGCTCTTTGCATAATCCCAGATCGGCTTCACGAACTCGGCCTGGTTGTCGAACGACTGGGCCTGCACGGTCTGCTCGACCGGAACCAGCCCATCCAGCACCGCGCGGACCGTTGCCTCACGCTTGCCGGACGCTGCCGCCTTGGAGGCGAACTGCGTGCGCCAGCTGTCGAAGTCTGCATTCCCGGACGAAGCGAACCCGAAAGGCCCGCCCGAATTCGGCTCGGCGGCGGGCGGGGCAGGGCTCACCGGCGGGTTCTGCGGCCCGGGATGGCCGCCCGCGATCTTGGCGGTCTCGCAGGCCGCCAGGACAATGCCCAGAACGACGCCTGCAACCGCCCAGCGAAAGGTTCGAGCCGGCATAGTGAACAGCCCTCTTCAACCGAAGCCACGCTAACACAGGAAACTGCGTCAGTTTGGCTGGATTTTCATGAATGACGGCCGAACGTTAAGGCCAATTTACGTCCGGAAGCGTTCTGTTTCCCGGCCATCCGCCCGTCTGCTCGCCGTCTGGTTGACAGGTATGCAGCCCTCCAGTAAACGCCGCGCTCCCAATTCTGAACGCAAAAGACCGGCAGCCCGCCCATGAAAGTCCGTTCCTCGCTGAAATCCCTCAAGGGCCGCCACCGCGACTGCAAGGTCGTGCGCCGCAAGGGCCGCACCTACGTGATCAACAAGACCGACCCGCGCTTCAAGGCCAAGCAGGGCTGATCTCCGGTCTCCCGGGGTTCCCCTATCCACGCCTGAATCCGGTGTCTTGCCCGTGCGGGGCTGCCCCCGCATAGTGGTTTCATGCTTCGTCACAGCCTATCAATCCTTGCCCTGATCGCGTTCGCTGCTGCGTGCGGCGACAAGACGTTCGCCCCCAGCACATCGACCGAAACAGCCGCCCCGGGGCAGCTGTCTTCGCCCGAAGGCGAGGGCGAAGAGCTCGGCAACCTCTCCCAGGAACTGCTCGACAAGCTGAAGACCGTCGAGACAGACGAGGAGGCGGCCGAGCTCGAAGAAGAGATCTGGGATGCCTGGCTCGTCTCGGGCAGCGCCACGGTCGACACGCTCATGGAGCGCGGCATCCAGTATCAGACCGCTGAAGACAATGACGGCGCCCGCGATGCGTTCGACCGCGCCATCGCGATTCGGCCGGACTACGCCGAGGCATGGAACCGCCGCGCCGTGCTGTTCTTCAATGTCGGCAAATACGATGAAGCCGTCGCCGATCTCGAATACGCGATCCAGCTCGAGCCCCGCCACTTCGGCGCCTATCTCGGCCTCGCCATGATCTTCGAGTCGATCGACCGGCCTGCCGCCGCCATGCGCGCCTACGAAAAAGCGCTGGAAATCCACCCCCATCTCGAGGCCGCCAAGGAGGCCAAGACCCGCCTCGACCGCGTCGTCAACGGCAGTCCTCTGTAGGTCCTCCACCGCCGAAGGCGGGGGAGGTGGATCGCGGCGCAGCCGCGAGACGGAGGGGGCTGGCCGCGTAACGGCCGGATGGCGCGAACAACTCCTCTGCTCATCCACTCACAGGCCCATCAACAGGGAATCGCCGCCTGCGGCGTGCGCGTCGTTGGATGTGCTCCCTTGCCCCGGTAAAGTGACGGCCGGTCCAAGCTTCCCGGAGTACACCACATGGATGACGGCGCAGCAGCGGCCGCCCTTACGCAGGCCGCGAAGGACAAGCTCAAGCAGACGGTCATGAAGATCGAGAAGCTTGAAGAAGAAAAGAAAGAGGTCGGCGGCCAGATCAAGGACGTCTACCAGGAAGCCAAGTCCATGGGCTACGACACCAAGGCCCTGCGCACCGTGATCCGCCTCCGCAAGATGGACCGCCAGGAACGCGAGGAAGCCGAAGCCATCCTCGACACGTATCTGCTGGCGCTCGGCGAGATCTGATCCACCAATCCACCCGATCTTTCCTCGCTCACTTGCCACGCAAGTGGTGGATCGCGACGCCTTCGTCGCGAGACAAGGGGGTTCCTCGGTCGAGCCCGCTGTCGGAAACAGAAAAATCTTCGCCCACGATCTCAAGGCGCTCGCCTCCGGATTTGTGTGAAACACAAAAAATCCGCCCCACCCGTTTTCCCCGGGTCTCCCGACCCGGCGTATTCTCCGCCTCATGACACCGGCACGAACATGCGCAAACGGAGTGCGGACCCCATCGCCGCTTCAGCTCTTGCTGATCGCGATGCTGCGCCTGTTCGCTGAGCGGGTGTC
>NCEM01000047.1 GCA_002280725.1 Alphaproteobacteria bacterium 32-64-14 | reverse complement strand
GAAGGCCTTCAAGGGCCGCATTCACGGGATCGCCAAGTCCGGCTTCACGCTGAACAATGGCAGCCACGGCCTCAAGGCCCTGGAACCGAACCGCGTCACCGCGCGCGAGATCGAGGCTGCCCGCCGCGCTCTCACCCGCGAGATGAAGCGTCTCGGCAAGGTCTGGTGCCGCGTGTTCCCGGATGTGCCGGTGTCGAAGAAGCCGATCGAGGTCCGCATGGGCTCCGGTAAAGGCGCTCCGGAATACTGGGTGGTCCGTGTGAAACCGGGCCGCATCCTGTTCGAGATCGATGGCGTTCCCGATGCGATCGCCCGTCAGGCGCTGACGCTCGGCGCGGCCAAGCTGTCGGTCAAAACCAAGATCGTCACGCGGATCGGAGAGTAGGGCATGACCAAGCTGTACGAAATCCGCAAGGACATCGAGACCTGGCGCAAGTCGACGCCGGACCAGCTTCGCGACGCAATCGCCGAGCTGCGCAAAGAGCAATTCAACCTGCGTTTCCAGAAGGCTACCGGCCAGATGGAAAAGACCTCTCGTATCGGCGACATCCGCCGCTCGATCGCTCGTATTGAAGCGGTCCTGTCCGAGAAGTCGAAGCAGTCGGCGTAAGGAGAGGCACGATGCCAAAGCGTATTATGGAAGGCACTGTCGTCTCCAACAAGATGACGAAGACGGCTGTGGTGAAAGTGGAACGTACGTTCCTCCACCCGCTGTTCAAAAAGACGGTGCGGAAGTCGAAGCGCTATCACGCGCATGACGAGGCCAACTCTGCGGTCGTCGGCCAGCGCGTTGAGATCCAGGAGTGCCCGCCGCGCTCGAAGCTGAAGCGCTGGGAAATCATTCCGGCTAAAGGAAATGCATCATGATCCAGATGCAGACAAACCTCGAGGTTGCCGACAATTCCGGCGCCCGTCGCGTGCAGTGCATCAAGGTGCTTGGCGGCTCCAAGCGCCGCTACGCCTCGATCGGCGACGTGATCGTCGTGTCGATCAAGGAAGCTGCTCCGAAGGGCCGCGTGAAGAAGGGCGAAGTGAAGCGGGCGGTTGTCGTGCGCATCTCGAAAGACCTTCAGCGCCGCGACGGTTCGGTGATCCGCTTCGACACCAACGCCGCCGTCCTGGTGAACAACCAGAACGAGCCGATCGGCACCCGCATCTTCGGACCGGTTCCGCGCGAACTCCGCGCCAAGAACCACATGAAGATCATCTCGCTTGCGCCGGAGGTGCTGTAATGGCCGCCAAGATCCGCAAGGGCGATACGGTGGTCGTGCTCACCGGCAAGGACAAGGGCGTTACCGGCCAGGTCCTGAAATCATTCCCTGAAGAGAGCCGCGTGCTCGTGTCAGGCGTCAACATCAAGGCGCGCCACACGAAGCCGACCCAGGCTGATCCGCAGGGCGGGATCAAGCGCAATGAAGCGCCGATCCATGTTTCCAACGTCGCCCACGTCGATCCGACGTCGGGCAAACCCACGCGCGTCGGTTTCAAGAACGACGACAAGGGCCGCAAGGTTCGCTTTGCCAAGCGTTCCGGGGAGTCGATCGATGGCTGACGCCAAATATACGCCGCGCCTCAAGTCGCTTTATGAAGCGAACATCCGCGCCAAGATGACCGAGCAGTTCAGCTACTCGAACGGCATGCAGGTGCCCGCGCTCGACAAGGTCGTGATCAACATGGGCGTGGGTGAAGCTGTCGCCGACTCCAAGAAGATCCGCTCGGCTGTCGCCGACCTCGCTGCGATCACCGGCCAGAAGCCGATCGAGACGAAGTCGCGCAAGTCGATCGCCACGTTCAAGCTGCGCGATGGCATGACGATCGGCGCCAAGGTCACCCTTCGCCGTGAGCGCATGTACGAGTTCATCGACCGTCTCACGACGATCGCGCTGCCCCGCGTGAAGGACTTCCGTGGCCTGAACGGCAAATCGTTCGACGGCCGCGGCAACTTCGCGATGGGTCTCAAGGAGCACATCGTGTTCCCGGAGATCAACTACGACAACATCGACACCGTCTGGGGCATGGACATCATTGTCTGCACCACCGCGCGGACCAACGAAGAGGCGAAGGCGCTCCTCACGGAGTTCGGCTTCCCCTTCCGTACCTAGCCGCGCTGGAGAGAACGAGATGGCAAAGAAAAGCTCGATCGAGAAGAACAACCGGCGCAAGCAGCTTGTGGACCAGTACGCGAAGAAGCGTTCTGAGCTGAAGGCTGTGGCGCTCGACGAAAGCCTTCCCCTGGAAGAGCGTTTCGACGCGCGCATGAAACTCGCCAAGCTGCCGCGCAACTCCGCTCCCAACCGGGTGCGCAACCGTTGCGAGATTTCCGGCCGCCCGCGCGCTTATTATCGGAAACTGAAGATGTCCCGCATCGCCCTGCGCGAATACGGTTCCCAGGGCATGATCCCTGGGCTCGTCAAGTCGAGCTGGTAGGGGAGGTCAGACCAATGCAAATGAATGATCCTGTTGGTGACCTGCTCACGCGCATCCGCAACGCCCAGCGTCGCGGCCGCTCGTCGGTGCAATCGCCGTCGTCCAAGCTTCGCGTCAACGTTCTCGAAGTGCTGCAGCGCGAGGGCTACATTCGCGGCTTCACCGAAGTCGAGAAGGATGGCCGCAAGGAGCTCGACGTCGAGCTGAAGTATTATGACGGTACGCCGGTGATCTCCGAGATCCGCCGCATCTCCAAACCGGGCCGCCGGGTTTACTCGGCCGTTCGCGATCTGCCGCTGGTCCGTAACGGCCTGGGTATCTCGGTCCTGTCCACGCCGAAGGGCGTGATGTCGGACGCCGAGGCGCGCACCCAGAACGTTGGCGGCGAAATCCTCTGCCGGGTGAGCTAAGATGTCTCGCGTAGGAAAAAAGACGATTGAAGCGGTCAAGGGCGTCGACATCAAAGTCGCCGGCGGCCATGTCACCGTTAAGGGCCCGAAGGGCGAGCTGAAAATGGCGCTCACGGACGAAGTGTCCGTGAAGGTCAAGGACGGCGAAGTGAACGTCGAAGCCCGCAATCCCGACGAGCGCCGCTCGAAGGCGATGTGGGGCACGACGCGCGCCAACATCCAGAACATGATCACGGGTGTGACCACGGGGTTCACCAAGGATCTCGAACTGGTCGGCGTCGGCTATCGTGCGGCGATGAAGGGCAAGGATCTCGAGCTGTCGCTCGGTTACTCGCACCCGGTCGTCTATAAGGCTCCGGCCGGCATCACGTTCACCTCCGCCAAGCCCACCGAGATCAAGATCTCGGGCGCTGACAAGCAGGCCGTTGGCCAGGTCGCCGCTGAAATCCGTAGCTGGCGTCCGCCAGAGCCCTACAAGGGCAAAGGTGTCCGCAAGGTCGGCGAGTACGTCCGCCGCAAAGAAGGCAAGAAGAAGTAAGCCATGGCCTCGCTTCAACACAGACAGTTCGACCGCCGCGCCCAGCGCGTCCGTACGAAACTCCGCAAGGTTGCCGCCGGCAAGGCGCGCCTTTCCGTCACCCGTTCGACCAAGCACATCTCGGTGCAGCTCATCGACGACGCCAAGGGCGTCACGGTTGCTGCCGCCTCGTCGCTTGAGAAGGACTTCAAGGGCGGCACCAAGTCCGAAGACGCTGCTGCTGTCGGCAAGCTCATTGCCCAGCGCGCGTCCAAGGCTGGCGTCACCGACGTGGTTTTCGACCGCGGCGGCTACATCTTTCATGGCCGCGTGAAAGCGCTCGCCGATGCCGCCCGCGAGGGCGGCCTGAAATTCTAGGGAGCCGCTAATGGCGCGTGAAGGCGAACGTAGCGAACGTGGTGGTGGCGGTGACCGTGGTCGCGGCCGTCGTGACCGCAATGAAGATCGTGAACAGTCGGAGATCGTCGACAAGCTGGTCGCGATCAACCGCGTCGCGAAGGTCGTGAAGGGCGGTAAGAACTTTGCGTTCGCTGCTCTCGTGGTCGTCGGCGACCAGAAGGGCCGCATCGGCTACGGCCACGGCAAGGCCCGCGAGGTTCCCGAGGCGATCCGCAAGGCGACCGAGGAAGCCAAGAAATCCATGGTCCGCGTTCCGCTTCGCGAAGGCCGCACGCTTCACCACGACACCCACGGCCGTTGGGGCGCTGGCAAGGTCATCATGCGCTCGGCTCCGGCCGGTACGGGCGTGATCGCCGGTGGCCCGATGCGCGCTGTGTTCATCGCCCGCCGTACTGACGGCTCGGGCAACGCCGAAGTCGCGTAAGGGAGACGGTCGAGATGGCTGCCAAGAAAACCCTCCGCGTGAAGCAGGTCAAAAGCCCGCAGCGCCGCGAAGCTTCGCAGCGTGCGACGCTCGTTGGACTTGGACTCAACAAGGTTGCCCGTGAGCGCGAGCTTGAGGACACCCCTTCGGTTCGCGGCATGATCGCTAAGGTCGCGCACCTCGTCCAAGTCGTGACCGACTAAGTATTTGCTGGCGGCCCGTGAGGGCAGGCTGGCCTGGAGAGCAAGATGAAACTGAACCAGATCTCCGACAAGGAAGGCGCCCGCAAGAAGCGGATGCGCGTTGGCCTTGGCGTCGGCTCGGGCAAAGGCAAGACCGCGGGTCGCGGCGTCAAGGGCCAGAAGGCGCGCCGCGGCGTCGCCATCAACGGCTTCGAAGGCGGCCAGATGCCGATCTACATGCGTCTGCCGAAGCGTGGCTTCACGCCGTTCAATGCGAAATCGTTTGCCGAAGTGAACATCGGTAAGATCGAAACTGCGCTGAAGGCCGGCAAGCTTGACGCCAAGAAGACGATCGACGCCGACGCGCTGATCGCGGCTGGCGTTGTGCGTCGCAGCAAGGACGGCATCCGCCTCCTTGCAAAGGGCGAGCTGACGTCCAAAGTTCAACTGGTCGTGCACGGCGCTTCCAAGGCGGCCATCGAAGCGGTGGAAAAAGCCGGCGGCAAGGTTACTGTGACGAAGCCGGTTGCCGCTGAGGCTGCCGAGTAAGCCTGTCCTTTAAGGGGTAGGTGTCAGCGTCTCTGCCACCCGCGGGAAGCCTCTCGGGCGGCGATGGCGCGATCTGGAGGGCGGCCGTATGGTTTCCGCAGCCGAGCAGCTGGCTCGCAACATTTCCTTCTCGACCTTTGGCAAGGCGAAGGAGCTGCAGGCCCGCATCTGGTTTACGCTCATTGCGCTGATCGTCTATCGCTTCGGCGCGCAGATCCCGATCCCCGGCCTCGACACTGCACAATACGCGCTCGCGTTCGCCGACATGAAGGCGGGCATCCTGGGCATGTGGAACACGTTCTCCGGCGGCGCCGTGGAGCGCATGGCCATCTTCGCGCTGAACGTGATGCCGTATATTTCGGCGTCGATCATCGTCCAGATTCTCTCGACGGCAGTTCCGGCCCTGGAACGCCTCAAGAAGGAAGGCGAAGGCGGCCGCAAGCAGATCAACCAGTATACCCGCTATCTGACCGTCGTGCTTGCCCTCGCGCAGGCGTGGGGCGTGTCGGTTGCGCTCAACAACGACACGATGGCGTTCACGCCTGGCCCGTACTTCATGGCTTCGACCGTCATCACGCTGGTCGGCGGCACGATTTTCCTGATGTGGCTTGGCGAACAGATCACGGCGCGCGGCGTCGGCAACGGCATCTCGCTCATCATCTTCGCCGGCATCGTGGCCGAGCTTCCGAACTACATCGTGCAGACCTGGGGCCAGCTCTACGAGGGCCGCCTGGATTTCGTGTCGGTCGTCGCAATCATCGGCCTCGTCAGTGCGATGGTTCTGTTCGTGGTGTTCATCGAGCGCTCGCAGCGCCGCCTGCTGATCCAGTATCCCAAGCGCCAGCAGGGCAACCGCATGGTTGGCGGGGAATCGTCGTTCCTGCCGCTTAAAGTGAACTCGGCGGGCGTTATTCCGGCGATCTTCGCGTCCTCGCTGCTGATGCTGCCGAACACGCTGGCCGGTTTCAACAATCCCGGAGCCGCCACGACTGCACCGGGCGCTGTCGATACCACCGTGGCGCAGACCGGCTGGTGGGGCGATGTGCTGACGTTCATCCAGGCCTATCTTGGGCCGGGTCAGCCGCTTTACATCGTGGTCTTCGCCGCGCTGATCATCTTCTTCTGCTTCTTCTACACCTCGATCGTGTTCAACCCGGAAGAGACGGCCGAGAACCTGCGCAAGTATGGCGGCTTCATCCCGGGCTATCGCCCCGGCAAGCGCACGGCCGAACACCTCGACTACGTCCTGACCCGCCTCACCGTTCTTGGCTCGATCTACATGGCCGTGATCTGCGTACTGCCGGAGCTTCTCCGAAACGAGTTTGCGGGGCGGTTCTATATCGGCGGTACATCGCTTCTGATTGTCGTGTCGGTTACCATGGACACGGTCTCGCAGATCCAGTCGCACCTGATCGGCCACCAGTACGAAGGCATGATCAAGCGCGCGAGGCTGGGGGGTAAGAAGAAGTGAACCTGATCCTGTTCGGCCCGCCTGCTGCGGGCAAAGGGACCCAGGCGAAGAAGCTCGTTGCCGAGCGTGGCTTCGTCCAGCTTTCGACGGGCGACATGCTGCGCGCCGCGCGGTCGTCGGGCTCCGACCTTGGCAAGAAGGTCGCCGAGATCATGGATTCGGGTTCGCTCGTGTCCGACGAGATCGTCATCGCGCTGATCGAGGACCAGTTGGACCGCAACCCCAAGGCGGCCGGTTTCATCTTTGACGGGTTTCCCAGGACGATTCCCCAGGCGAAGGCGCTGGACGATTCGCTGGCCGGCCGTGGCCAGAAGGTCGACGCCGTGATCCGCCTGAAGGTGGATGAGAACGCCCTGATCGCCCGCGTTACCAAACGTTTTGAGGCCGAAGGCCGGGCCGACGACAATCCGGAAGCCTTCAAGAAGCGGCTCGTCGCCTACAACAGCCAGACCGCTCCCCTGGTCGAAGTCTACAAGGGGCAGGGCAAGCTGACGGAAATCGACGGCATGGCGGATGTCGCGACCGTGGCGTCGTCGATCTCGGCGATCCTGGATCGGCATTGAATAAAAGACTTTAGAAATCAAAGACGAAAGCCCCAAAGTTCGCGCGGCGGGGCAGGGTGAACACAAAAGGAAATAAGCGGTTGACGGGAGAAGGTCACCGCCTATAAGAACCGGCCTTCGCGACGGGCCGAATTTTCGCCACGCCGGCTTGGCGATGGGCGAACATTCGCGTTGCGCAAGGCATTTCGATAGAGATTTTTCGGGCCTTTTTCCCGGGTAGGGAGATCGGCGGACGTTCAGGAGAGGCACTTGGCCCGTATTGCAGGCGTAAACCTTCCGACCGGTAAGCGCGTCGAAGTCGCGCTGACCTACATTCATGGCATTGGCCCGTCCAAAGCCAAGGAAATCACCGGCAAGCTCGGGATCGAAGCGGCGCGCCGCATCAACCAGCTCACCGATGGCGAAGTTCTCAAGATCCGCGAGACGATCGACGCCGATTACCTCGTCGAGGGCGACCTCCGCCGCGAAGTCGCGATGAACATCAAACGCCTGATGGACCTCGGTTGCTACCGCGGCCTCCGTCACCGCAAGGGCCTGCCGGTCCGCGGCCAGCGCACCCACACGAACGCACGCACGCGCAAAGGCCCCGCGAAGGCCATCGCCGGCAAGAAGAAGTAGGATAGAACATGGCGCGCGAAGCAGCTGGCGACAAAGGCCGGGTCAAGAAGCGGGAACGCAAGAACATCGCGTCGGGCGTCGCCCACGTGAATGCGTCCTTCAACAACACGATCATCACGATCACGGATGCGCAGGGCAACACGATCTCCTGGTCGTCGGCTGGCGCAATGGGCTTCAAGGGCTCGCGCAAATCGACGCCGTACGCTGCTCAGGTGGCCGCCGAAGACGCTGGCAAGAAGGCCCAGGAGCACGGCGTGAAGACGATCGAAGTTCTGGTGCACGGTCCGGGTTCGGGCCGCGAGTCGGCGCTGCGCGCGCTGCAAGCCGTCGGCTTCACCGTCACCACCATCCACGACACGACCGCCGTTCCGCATAACGGCTGCCGCCCGCCGAAGCGCCGCCGCGTCTAATCGCGCGAACGTCCGTCTAGGTCTGGCAATTCTGAAGAGGTTTTATCCATGGCGATGTCCGCCGGTTCGGTGAACGACAAGAACTGGAAAGACCTGATCCGCCCCAACCGTCCGGTTGTTGAGCATGATCGGGACGCCCAGCGCAAAGCCAAGCTCGTGATCGAGCCGCTTGAGCGTGGCTTCGGCACGACGCTCGGCAACGCGCTTCGCCGCGTGCTGCTGTCCTCGCTGCAAGGCGCCGCCATCACGGGCGTGCAGATCGACGGCGTCGTCCACGAGTTCTCGTCCATCCCGGGCGTGCGTGAAGACGTCACCGACATCGTGCTGAACCTGAAGCGCGTCGCGATCCGCATGGTCTCCGACACGCCGAAGCGCATGACGCTGAAGGTTTCGGGCCCCGGCCCGGTGAAAGCTGGCCAGATCGAGCTTTCGGGCGATGTCGAAATCCTGAACCCCGACCACATCATCTGCCACCTCGATGAGGGTGCGGATGTGCGCATGGAATTCACGGTCGCCACCGGCAAGGGCTATGTCCCCGCCGACCGCAACCGTCCGGACGATGCTCCGCTCGGTTTCATCCCGATCGACTCGATCTTCTCGCCGGTCGAGCGCGTGAGCATGCTGGTTGAAGACACCCGCGCCGGCCAGGTGCTGGACTATGACAAGCTGACGCTCGAAGTGCAGACCGACGGTTCGGTCACGCCGGAAAACGCCGTGGCCTACGCTGCGCGCATCCTGCAGGACCAACTGCAACTGCTCATCACGTTCGACGAGCCGGTCGCCGCTTCGGCTTCCGACGACGAACCGGACCTGGGCTTCAACCCGGTGCTGCTCAAGAAGGTCGACGAGCTGGAGCTTTCGGTGCGTTCGGCCAACTGCCTGCGCAACGACAACATCGTCTACATCGGCGACCTCATCCAGAAGTCGGAAGCGGAAATGCTTCGTACCCCGAACTTCGGCCGCAAGTCGCTCAACGAGATCAAGGAAGTGCTCGCCTCGATGGGTCTCCACCTTGGCATGGACGTTCCGTCCTGGCCGCCGGAGAACATCGAAGAGCTCGCCAAGAAGTACGAAGACCACACCTGATTTATAAGGAGCGGTCCCTCAGGGACCGGCTAGTCACATGCGCCACGGTTTCGCGCTTCGCAAACTCAATCGCACCGCCTCGCACCGCAAGGCGATGTTCGCCAACATGGCAGGCGCGCTGATCCGCCATGAGCAGATCACCACGACCCTGCCGAAGGCGAAGGAGCTCAAGGCTGTCGCCGACAAGCTGATCACGCTCGGCAAGAAAGGTGGTCTCTCGAACCGCCGTCTGGCTGCTGCCCAGCTGAAAGAAGACGATGTGGTCGTGAAGCTGTTCGACACGCTGGCCGAGCGCTACAAAACGCGCGCTGGCGGCTACACGCGCGTCCTGAAAGCTGGCTTCCGCCATGGCGACAACGCCCCGCTGGCGATCATCGAGCTGGTCGACCGCGATGTTGACGCCAAGGGCGCCGTTGACCGCGAGCGCGTCGCTGCGGCTGCTGAAGCCGCCGACGAATAAGCGTTCTGATCCTCAAGGTTCCTAAAGGCCGCCCCTAACTGGGCGGCCTTTTGTTTTGGGATGCGGCGTTGGCGCCAGCGCGAACTGTGCTGGAAGCCTTGTTTGCGCCGGAATCTGCCCCCTATTTTCTGGCTCGCACCTGACCGGCCCGGCCGGCTCTTTGCGGATCCAGGCGTGGAGTGAAGCATGAACCGCCAGAACATCATCCTCGTGGCGTCAGCGGCGATTGCGACGGCCCTCGCGATGCTCGCGGTTCCGGCCATCGGTCAGCTGGCGAACCAAGCCTCTGCGCCGGCGATATCCGGTCCCGCGCCCGACCCCGTGCTGCAGGACAGGATCGTGCCGGACAGCGCGGTTGGCCTGCAGCAATCGTTTGCGCCCATCGTGAAGCGCTCGGCGCCGGCGGTGGTGAACGTCTATTCGAGCGTGAACATCACGCGCTCCAACTGCCCGTATGCCAACGATCCCTTCTGGGCGAGCTTCTACTGCGGCGGCAACACGCAGACGCGCAACGAGAAGGTCGACAACTCGCTGGGCTCTGGCGTGATCGTCGGCGCGGATGGCGTCATCGTTACGAACAACCACGTCGTGGAGCGGCCGCAGGGCCTGCCGGAAAACCAGGAGCAGGAATTCCGCGTGATGCTGTCCGACCGTCGCGAATTTTCCGCGACGCTGGTGATGGCTGATCCCAAGAGCGACCTTGCCGTGCTGAAGATCGATACCAAAGGCGAGCAGCTGCCGACACTGACATTGGCTGACACGCGCAACGTGCAGGTGGGCGATCTGGTGCTCGCCATCGGCAACCCGTTTGGCGTCGGCCAGTCGGTGGCGAGCGGCATCGTTTCCGCGCTCGCGCGCACCGATGTCGGCGCGTCCGACTTCGGCTCGTTTATCCAGACCGACGCTTCGATCAACCCGGGCAATTCCGGCGGCGCGCTGGTGGACATGCAGGGCCGGCTGGTTGGCGTGAACACGATGATCTTCTCGCGCGGGGGCGGTTCCAACGGCGTTGGCTTCGCGATCCCCGCGGAGATGGTGAAGCGCGTGGTGGACGCGGCTGTGCGCGGTGGCTCGCTTGTGCGCCCATGGCTGGGCGCCAAGGGCGACACGATCAACAGCGCCAAGGCTGCGGCTCTCGGCCTCGACAGGCCGCGCGGCGTGCTGATCTCGGCGGTCTATGCCGGCGGCCCCGCGGACAAGGCCGGCCTCAAGGAAGGCGATGTCGTGCTCACCGTCGATGGGCGGGAAGTGTTCGATGATCGCGGGATGAAGTTCATCGCCGCGACCAAGGCCGAGGGCGAGACTGTAACGTTGTCGGTCCTGCGCAACGGGCAGACGCGGCAGGTTTCCGTGCGCATGGCGGCGCCTCCCGGGGCGTCCAAGGCCGAGGTGGTTCAGGTGTCGGGCCAGAACCCGTTCACGGGCGCGGTGGTGGCCGAGCTTTCGCCCGCACTGGCCGAGGAACTGGGCCTCGACGCCTTCAACGGCGGCATGTGGGTCTACAGCGTTCCGCCGCGCACGATCGCCCGCAATGTCGGGTTCCAGCCGGGCGACATCATTCGCGAAGTGAACGGCACGATGATCCGCACGAAGGCGGATTTCGAGGCGGCGATCAAGAAAGCGGAATCCACGCCGCCCGCCACCTGGCGCCTCGCCACCGAGCGCAACGGCCAGCGCATCGAGTCGGAACTGCGCGGGCGCTGATCTGGGCGGCCGCTGATCTCGCTGGCAGGCAGGCGCCTGCCGCGCTAGATCAGGACTGTGAGCGATCTGTTTTCAGCTGCTGGTCTGACCGATGACGCGCCTCGTCCGCTGGCGGACAGGCTGCGTCCTGAAACCATCGAGGATGTGGTCGGGCAGGATCATCTGCTCGGCGCGGAAGGCCCCATCGGGCGCATGCTGGCCAATGGGCGGCTTGCTAGCCTGATCCTGTGGGGGCCGCCGGGTGTCGGCAAGACGACCATCGCGCGGCTGCTGGCGAAGCGTGCGGGTCTGGAGTTCGAGCAGCTCTCGGCGATCTTCTCGGGTGTGAAAGACCTGCGCGCGATTTTTGAGAAGGCGGAAGGCAGGCGCGCGGCGGGCAAGGGCACGCTGCTGTTTGTGGACGAAATCCATCGCTTCAACCGGGCGCAGCAGGATGGCTTCCTGCCGTTCGTGGAGCGCGGCGTTGTAACGCTAGTCGGTGCAACGACGGAGAACCCCAGCTTCGAGCTCAACAGCGCGTTGCTGTCGCGTACGCAGGTGATGGTGCTGAAGCGGCTGGACGAAACTGCGCTGGGCAAGCTGCTTGTGCGCGCCGAAGCGCATCTGGGCAAGCCGGCGCCGCTGAGCGAGGATGGCCGCGATGCGCTGATGGCGATGGCGGATGGCGATGGGCGTTATTTCCTGAATCTCGTGGAAGAAGTCTTCTCGTGGAGCCGTGTGCAGCCGATCGACGCGAACGGGCTTATGGCGGCGTTGCAGAAGCGCGCGCCTGCCTACGACAAGGATCGCGAGGAGCACTACAATCTCATCTCCGCGTGGCACAAGGCGACGCGGGGCTCTGATCCCGATGCCGCGCTCTACTGGTTCTGCCGGATGCTGGAAGGCGGCGAAGACCCGCTGTTCCTGGCGCGCCGGATGGTGCGCGCAGCAAGCGAGGATATCGGCCTCGCTGATCCCACGGCGCTGATGATCTGCAACGAGGCTGTGGCGGCGTATGAGCGGCTTGGGTCGCCGGAGGGCGAGCTGGCGCTGGCGCAGGCGGTGATCCATCTGGCGACGGCGCCGAAGTCCAATGCGGCGTACACGGCCTACAAGGCTGCGCGCGCAGCGGCGCGCGAGACAGGCTCGCTCGCGCCTCCCTCGCACATTCTGAATGCGCCGACGAAAATGATGAAGCAGCTCGGCTATGGCGCGAACTATCAGTACGACCACGACGCCGAAGGACAGTTCTCCGGCCAGAACTATTTCCCCGATGGCATGGAGCGGCAGAGCTTCTACCAGCCCAAGGGCGCGGGCCGCGAAGGCCCCATCCGCGAAAAGCTGGAGCAGTGGGCGAAGATCCGCCGCGAGCGCGCGAAGGGATAGCCGTCTGGCTTTCCCCTGAAGCGGCGGCGGGCTAGACCCGAAGGCCAGAAGAGGGATCCATTCATGCACAAGCAGCTGATCGCCGCGATTGCCGCCATTCTCGCCTGTGGCAGCGCGATTTCGCAGCCGTCGCGCGAGCCTGTGAAGGTGTTCACGGAATCAGATGTGTTCCGGCTGGAGTCGGCTGCTGACCCGCAGATTTCGCCCGATGGAAAGCTGGTCGCCTATGCGCGCGTGTCGGCGGACATCATGGTCGATCGCTTCCGCCGCTCGATCTGGATCGTCGACGAGACGGGCGCGAACCACTGGCTGCTGGCGCAAGGCAAGAGGAACTATTCCTCGCCCGTTCCGGACCCGGTGACGGGCATCGGCGCCAAATGACAGTCCGGCAGATGACCAAGCGCAACTACGAGGACATGCCCATCAGCGACGCCGACCGTGACTATGTGCGCGGTCTGGTGATCCACGAGGACAGTGGGCTGCTCGCGTTCAACAAGCCGTCCGGGCTTCCGGTGCAGACGCGCAATCCGGATGATCGCACGCTGGACCGGCTGATGGCGGCGTTTGCAAAGTCGAACGGCAAGCGTCCGCGTCTGGTCCATCGCCTCGATGCACAGACCTCCGGCGTCATCGTGGCGGGCAAGACCCAGCCGGCGGCGGCGGCGATGAGCGCGGCGTTTGCCGAGCGGCTGGTTTCCAAAACCTATCTCGCTATCGCGACGGGGTCTCCGTTCCCGCCGGGCGAGACCGAGTTCTCGATGCCGCTCACGCGCCATATTGCGCGCCCGGGTCTGGAGCTGATGCGCGCCGCGCGGCCGGGCGACCAGAACAGTCAGGCGGCCGTCACGCGCTGGCAGGTGCTGGCGAGCGCCGGCGGCGTCCACCTGCTCTCCGTGGAGCCCCAGACGGGGCGGATGCACCAGATCAGGGTGCATCTGTCGATCGAGGGGCGGCCCATCCTTGGCGACCCGTATTATGGCGGGGCGGCTACCGTGAAGGGCGAGCCAGTACCGCGCCTCATGCTGCATGCGGCGAGCCTGGACCTGCCGCACCCCACGGCGGGCGGCCGCATCGTGCTTAAAGCCCCGCTGCCGGCCGATTTCCTCGCCGTATTATCGGCCGCAGGGCTGGATTTGCCCGCCGATCTGGCCTTGGCGGCCAGTTAGCCCTATGGACGGGGCGCAATGCTCAACGTCCTTCTCGTAGCCCTCGGGGGCGGCCTCGGCGCCGCCGGCCGCTATGGCGTCTCGCTGGCTATGCCCGCGAAGCCGGGCGATTGGCCGTGGGCGACGTTCAGCATCAACGTGGCCGGCAGCCTGCTGATCGGCGTGCTGGCGGGCTGGCTCGCGCGCAGTCCGGATGGCGAACAGTGGCGCCTGTTTCTGGGCGTTGGCGTGCTGGGAGGCTTTACGACGTTTTCGGCCTATTCGCTCGAGACGCTACGCATGATCGAGCGTGGCGACTGGGCGGGTGCGGCCCTGTACGCCCTGGGATCGGTTGCGGCGGGCCTCGCCGCCGTGGCGATCGGGATGGAACTGACGAAACGGATAGCGGCATGAGCTGGAATGCAGGTCAGGTCGTCAATCTCAACGTCGATGCGGACGAGGACGACACGCGCCTCGATCGCTGGTTGAAGCGCAAGTTTCACGGCATCACGCAGATCCAGATCGAGAAGGCGCTGCGCAAGGGCGAGATCCGCGTCGATGGCGCGCGCGTGAAATCCAACACGCGAGTGAAGGCCGGACAGACGGTTCGCGTGCCGCCGATCGCGCCGCCGCCGAAGGATGAAGATGGCGAAGAGCGTCCGCGCGCGAAAGTGAAATCCTCCGACGCAGACATGATGCGTTCGCTGGTCATCTATGAGGACGACGAAGTCATCGCGTTGAACAAGCCATCCGGTATCGCCGTGCAGGGCGGGACGGGAACCACCCGACATATCGACGCGCTGTCGCGCGCGCTGGTGCCCGACACGGCGGAGAAGCCGCGCCTTGTTCACCGGCTCGACCGCGACACGTCGGGTGTTCTGGTTCTCGCCAAGACGGTGGGGTCGGCCAATCGGCTGGGCAAGCTGTTCCGCTCGCGCGAACTCGACAAGATCTACTGGGCCGTGACGCTCGGCGTGCCGCATCCCGCCACCGGGGATATCCGTGGCTGGATGATCAAGTCCACCGGACCGGGCGGCGAGAAGGAAAAGATGCGCCAGGCCGCGCAGAACGAGAAGGGCGCGGTGCACGCACTCACGCTCTATTCGGTTGTCCAGAATGCAGGTCGCAAGGCGGCGTGGGTCGCGCTGAAGCCGGAAACTGGACGCACACACCAGCTGCGCTTCCACATGGCGGAGATTGGCTGCGCCATCGTGGGCGACTTCAAATACACCTGCGACCGCGAAACGCCGGCAGGGCTTGCTGATGGACTGCACCTGCACGCGCGTGCGCTGCGTCTACCGAACCCCGGCGGGCGCGCCATCGAGATCGTGGCAGACCTGCCCCCGCACATCCAGCAGACATTCGATGTGCTCGGGTTTGAGACATCATCCGTCGAAGACTTTTTCGATCTGCGCAAACCAAGGCGCAAGAGATGAGCCGCGAGCTCGTCGAGCAGGCGCGCGACCTTCTGGCCGGCGGCCGGTCTGGCGAGGCTGTCGAGCTGATGGAAAAGGCTGCGGCGGCGAGCGGCGCGCCGAGTGTGCAGACCATGTTCGGTTACGCGCTTTACCATGATGGCCGCATCGCCGATGCGCGGCGCGTTCTTTCAGCGGCGGTGGAGCGCTTCCCGTTCGATGCGGGGTTGCACGAAGCCAATGCCCGCATGCTCTGGATGGACGGCGCGGGCGAACGCTTTGCCGACGCTTTCCTGGCGGCTGTTGCGGCGCGCCAGGGCGATCTGGCGCTGCGGCTCAAATGTGCGGACTTGCTGCGCCTTGCTGACAATCACGCTGCTGCGGAGCAGTTGCTGCGCGACGGGGTGGCGCGCGATCCGCGCGATCCCACGCTCGCCGCGACGCTGGGCATATTGCTGGACGAACGCGGCCGGCTGGACGAGGCGTTGTCCATCAATGGCGCCGTCGCGCGGGCGTTTCCGCAGGCTGTTGCTCTGCAACTGAACCTCGCGCACACGCTGCTGCGCCTCGGGCGCGGCAGGGAGGCGCTTGCGCTTCTGGCGCCGGTACGGGCGGCGATGCCGGACCTGCAGCCGGCGATCACGTATGAAGGCATGGCGCTGAAGCAGCTGGGTGATCCGCGCCATGACTGGGTATGCAACTACAAGGACCACGTTCAGGCGTTCGATCTCGATGCGCCGCGGGGCTTTGCCGATATCGGCGCATTCAACGCGGCGCTGGGCGCGAGCCTGCGCGGGATGCTGGACGCGGGCGATCATCCGCTGGACCAGTCGCTGCGGTGGGGCGCGCAGACGAGCTACAATCTCAAGTTCAGCACTGATCCGGTCATTCGTGCGTACTTTGCCGCGCTGGAGGCGCCCGTCACGGTCTACATCGATAGCCTGCGCGGCGATGCGGCTCACCCTCTGGTGGGGCGCAGGACGAAAGGTTTCGCGTTTTCTGGCGGCTGGTCGGTCTTGCTGAGGCCGGGTGGTTTCCATGTGAACCACACGCATCCCGAAGGTTGGATCAGCTCGTCCTACTATGTCTCGCTGCCCAAGAGCATGGGCGGCGCGTCGGGTCAGGAAGGCTGGATCAAGTTTGGCGAGCCGCGCTGGGCGGTTCCCGGGTGTGGCATCGAGCGGGTGGTGGAACCGCGTGAGGGACGTCTGGTGCTGTTCCCGTCATTCATGTGGCATGGGACAATTCCGTTTTCATCCGGCGAGCGCATGACTGCGCCGTTCGACGTCGTGCCGGTTTAGGAGCGCGCATGGAGTACGCCAAGGGTGTGAAAGGCGAGATCGACCAGCGGCCGAAGCGTTTCTACACGCTGGTGGAGGTCGCCAAGGACGAAGCGGGCTGGATCGTCACGCTGGATGGGCGCGCCGTTCGTACGCCCAACGGGAAGCGGCTGGCGTTGCCTTCGGAAAAGCTCGCGGAGTTGATTGCGGATGAATGGCGTGCGCAGGGCGAGCGCATCGATCTCGCGAGCATGTTCAACACGCGCCGCGCCTATGGCGTGTGCGATCGCACGGCAGATGTACGCGAGCGGCTGATCGACCAGTCGGTGCGCTATGCCGGTACGGATCTTGTCTGCTATCTCGCTGACCGCCCGGCGGAATTGCGGCGCAGGCAGGACGCAGCATGGGGGCCTATGCGTGCGTGGGCGGCGGAGCATCATGGCGTGGAGCTTGTTGCGGTGACCGGTATCTCGCCGGCAGATCAGCCTGACACGTCGCTTGAGGCGGTCCGGCGTCATGCGACGGGGCTGGATGATTTCAGGTTGGATGGACTGGTCGCAGCGGTGTCGCTGACCGGGTCGGCCGTGCTGGGCCTCGCGGTCGAGCGCAGGCGGCTTAGCGCGGCAGAGGCGTTCGAGCTGTCGCGTATCGACGAGGCGTTCCAGATCGAGAACTGGGGCGAGGACGGTGAAGCGGTAAAGCGCACCGCCGGTCAGCGGCTGGAGGCGAAGGCGCTGGATCAGTGGCTTGACGCGCTGGTCGCTGCACCGTGATTCGATCGGTTCACCATGAATCTTGTGGGGGAGCGGCTGCTCTCTGTTGTCAGCCTTCCATGCCGGCGCGCTGGGCGCAGGCGTAGGCGAACTGGGCGAGCGGGGCGACGCGGCCTTCGTTCTGTGCGGCAGCGGCGTTGGAAGCCGTGCCATCACGCACCCGGCCGACGATGCCTTGCAGGATGCCGGCGAGGCGGAAGGCGTTGTACGCGAAATAGTAGTTCAGCTCGGGCAGGCCGGAGCGGCCCGTCAGCTCGCAATAGCGGGCGACGTATTCATCTTTCGTCGGGATGCCCCAGGCCTTGAGATCCTTAACGCCCGCGATGGAGGGGCGCTGCGGATCGGACGAGGGCATTTCCCACGACATCAGGTGATAGGTGAAGTCGGCGAGCGGATCGCCGAGTGTCGAGAGTTCCCAGTCGAGAACGGCGAGCACGCGCGGTTCCGTGGGGTGGAGCACCATGTTGTCGATGCGATAGTCGCCGTGGACGATGGTGGTGCGCTCGCCCGGCGGCACGTTTTTCGGCAGCCACTCGATCAGCTTGTCGATCTCCGGGATCTTGGTCGTCTCGGACATCTGGTATTGCTTGGTCCAGCGATGGATCTGGCGGGCGACGTAATCGCCTTCCTTGCCGAAGCCTTCGAGACCGGCTTTCTTCCAGTCCACATTATGAAGCGCGGCGAAGGTCGAGAGCTTGGCGTCGAAGATCGCGCGGCGTTCGGAGGGCTGGTATTCGGGCAGCGTCGCGTCCCACAGGATGCGGCCTTCGACCATGTCCATCACGTAGAACATCGTGCCCGTGACGCTGCCGTCCTCGCAGAGGCCGTAGGGTTTGGCGACCGGGAAGCCGAGCGGATAGAGCGCGGCGATGACGCGGTATTCGCGATCAACGGCGTGAGCGGAGGGCAGCAGCTTGCCCGGCGGCTTGCGCCGCATGACGTATTTCTTGGTGGGCGTGATGAGCTGGTAGGTAGGGTTCGACTGGCCGCCCTTGAACTGGCGAACCGTCAGCGGGCCTTTGTAGCCTTCGACGTTGGCTTCCAGCCACGCAGCGAGTTTCGCCTCGTCGAACTTGTGGCTTTCGGCGACATCCTTCGTGCCGGAAAACAGGTCGGTGGGGTTCGGGTCGCTCATGTCTTGCCCTGTCCGTTTTCGTCCGTGGTCAGCCGTCGCATACCGATGGTTCGAAACTGCTAAACACCGTTCCGGGCCGCAGGTCGAGGACTTTTGTATCGGTGGAAATGATCAGCCTCTTTCAAGCGCCCGCCAAGCAATATCGCGCCTGCAGAAGCCGTCTGGCCAGTCGATCTTGTCGATTGCTTCGTAGGCCCGGGCGACGGCTTCCTTCAGCGTGGGAGCCGTTGCCGTGACGTTGAGAACGCGGCCGCCATTGGCGATGATGTCGTCGCCCTTTTTCGCGGTGCCGGCGTGGAAGATCGTGACGCCGGGAACCTGGCCGGCTTCATCGAGACCGCCGATGACGCCGCCCTTTTTGGGCTCGCCCGGATAGCCCGCGCCCGCCATCACCACGCTGACGGCGGGATCGGAGAAGCGTTCCAGTCGCGCGCAATCGCCGAGGCCGCCCGTGGCGCAGGCGAGAAGCTGCGGCAGGGGATCATCCTTCAGGCGGGCCATGATCACCTGGCATTCGGGATCGCCGAAGCGGCAGTTGTATTCGACGACGCGGGGAATGCCCTTGTCGATCATGAGGCCGACGAACAGAACGCCGCGATAGGGACGGCCGTCCTTCTTCATGCCGACGATGGTGGGCGTGACGATTTCGTCCATCACGCGCTGCTGCATCGCCGCGTCGAGGATGGCGGCGGGCGAATAGGCGCCCATGCCGCCGGTGTTGGGGCCGGTGTCGCCATCGCCGACGCGCTTGTGATCCTGAGCGCCTGCCAGAGGCACGGCGGTTTCGCCATCGCAGAGGGCGAAGAAGCTGGCTTCCTCGCCGTGCATGAATTCCTCGATCACGAGCGAGGCGGACGCTGTGCCGAAGCGTCCGCCGAGCATGGCGTCGATCTCGGCTTCGGCTTCGGCTTTCGTTTCCGGGATCACCACGCCCTTGCCGGCGGCGAGGCCATCGGCCTTCAGCACGTAAGGCGGGCCATCGAACGTATCGAGGTAGGCCTTGGCTTCGGCGGCTTGCTCTGCAGTGAAGCGGCGATAGCGCGCGGTGGGGATGTTGTAGCGGGCCATGAAGTCTTTCGAGAAGCCTTTCGAGCCCTCGAGCATGGCGGCGCGTGCTGAGGGGCCGAACACGGGAATGTCGATGGCGCGCAACTTGTCGGCGAGACCCATCACCAGCGGGACTTCGGGGCCAACGATGACGAGGTGAGGCCGCTCCAGCCTTGCGAACGCCACCAGGCCGTCGATATTGTCGGCCGCGATGTTCTCGCAGCGGGCCACGGCTGCGATGCCGGGATTGCCGGGGGCGACCACGATATCGGTGACGCGGGTGCTTTGTTTCAGGCGCCAGGCCAGGGCATGTTCGCGTCCGCCGCCGCCGACAATGAGAATTTTCATTCAGGCCATCCGACGGGTTGGGAGCTGGGTTATATAATCAGCGGGATTAGTACGGGTCGCCACCACATAACAAGGCGGGCGATGTGATGCGGGGTTCTGCCGGTGGCCGACGAGAACGCATATTCGCGGGAGAGTGACCTGACCGGGCTGTGGTCGGGCCATTATTCCGAAGGCGCGTACGGCCCGACGCCGTTTTCCGCGCATATCTCCGAGGTGGGCGGCAGCTTGACCGGCACGACGCTGGAGCCCGCGACGTTTGGGGCGCCTTTCCTGGTGGAGCTGTCGGCGGACATCACGGGCGGGCGGAGCGGCCAGACCGTGCATTTCACCAAGATCTACCACCCGGCGCCGGGCGTTCACCGGAACCCGATCGCCTATTCCGGGACGGTGGACGAGAAGCTGACCCGGATCGAGGGCGAGTGGCGCTTTCCGGAGGGATGGTCGGGCGGGTTCGTGCTGGTGCGCGCCTCGCGCGGGGCAAAGGCTGTCGAAAAGAAGATAGCTGAGCCGGTTTCTGGCGACCGCGAGCGATTGCGCAAAGGCTGACGCGGCCGCGCGGGCAGCTATAGTGCTCGCATGGACGACACACTCGAATCGCAGCCGGAGCAGCCGGGTTCCAACTCGCCCGAGATGACGGTGTCCGAGCTTGCGGGGCACCTGAAGCGTACGGTTGAGGAGAACTACGCCTTCGTGCGCGTGCGCGGGGAGTTGGGTCGGGTGGTGCTGGCGAAGTCCGGCCACCTGTATTTCGACATCAAGGACGAAGGCGCGACGCTCAACACCATCATGTGGAAGGGCAATGCCTCGCGGTTGCCGTTCAAGCCCGAGGAAGGGCTGGAGGTGGTGTGCGAGGGCAAGCTGTCGACCTATCCGGGGCGGTCCAACTACCAGATGATTGCAGACCGGATGCGGCCGGCGGGCGTTGGCGCGCTGATGCAGCTTCTGGAAGAGCGCAAGAAGAAGCTGACGGCCGAGGGCTTGTTCGCGGCGGAGCGGAAGAAGCCGATCCCTTACCTGCCCGCCGTGATCGGCGTGGTGACGAGCCCGACCGGGGCCGTGATCCGGGATATCCTGCATCGTGTGCGCGACCGCTTTCCTGTTCGGGTCATTATATGGCCGGCGCTGGTGCAGGGGGAAAAAGCAGCTGCAGAAGTCGAGGCGGGCATACGTGGGTTCAATGCGCTGACGCCTGGCGGCGCCATTCCTCGCCCCGATGTGATCATCGTGGCGCGTGGCGGCGGCTCGATCGAGGACCTGTGGCCGTTTAACGAGGAGCGCGTGGTGCGCGCGGTTGCGGACTCGGTGATCCCGCTGATCTCGGCGGTGGGGCACGAGACGGACACGACGCTGATCGATTTTGTGTCCGATAGGCGCGCGCCGACGCCGACGGGCGCGGCGGAGATGGCGCTGCCGGTTCGCACGGAGTTGATGGCGCAGATCGAGATGCTGGGCGGGCGGCTGACGCGGCGGGTGGCGGGCGCGCTGGAGAGGCGGAAGCTGCAGCTGCATTCTGCGGCGGGACGATTGCCGAAGCCGGATGCGCTGATGGCCAAGGCGCGGCAGCGGCTGGATCTGGCCTCGCAGCGGTTTGGCGGGTCGCTGTCGCGGATGCTGGCGCGCAAGCGGGCGCGGTTTGACCAGGCCGGTGGCGGGTTGCGTCCGGCGGCGTTGCGGCGGGAGATTGCGGGCAAGCGGGGCGAGGTTGTGCGCGTGGCCGCGCGGCTGCAGCCGGCGGTGGAGCGGCGGTTGCGGCGGCTGCGCGAGGCGTTGACGGGGCAGGCGCGGGTGCTGAACTCGGTGTCGTATGAGCGCGTGCTGGCGCGGGGATTTGCGCTGGTGACGCGCAGCGATGGCGGGCTGGTGCGGAGTGCGGGGGCGGTTGCCGATGGCGAGGCGCTGAAGCTGCGATTTGCCGATGGCCAGCGGGATGTGACGGCTGGGGCGGGAGGCGTTTCGCCGCCGCCGGTTGCCGGACAGGCTCCCGGCGGTACGGAAGAGAAGCATCGGCCGCGCATTCGCAAGCGCGTGCGCGAAGATGATCAGGGCAACCTGTTCTGAGGAGAGCACGATGAAGCGTCTGCTTGTTGCGGCGGCTGTTCTGACGGCTGCGTGTTCGAGCGTGCCTGCACCTCCGGCTGGGACGGATGCGGATACGGTCGCGTGGTGGGGCGCCACGGGCGATCTTTCAAGCGACGCGATGGAGGGGCGCGACACAGGGTCGGCGGGTTATGATCGCGCGGCGGATTATGTCGAGCAGCGCTTTCGCGCGGCGGAGCTGAAGCCTGCGGGCGAGAATGGCGGGTATCGGCAGACGTTGTTGCTGAAAGAGGTGCGCGTCGAGAAGGAGGGGACGAGATTCATGGTTCTGACTGGTCGTTCGGATCCAAAGGTGGGGGACGACCTCCTGTTTGTCAGGACTCTCGCGGACCTCGACTTTCTTCACGACATCACGGTGCGGCCGAGTGTTAGCCTGCCAGCCAGTTTGAACGCGGAGCTGGCGTTTCGCGGATACTGTTCGCCGGCAGAGATCGGCGATGTGAAGGGCAAAGTTGTTGTCTGTTTCGGCGCGCGGCGGGCGGGAATGACGACGGGTGCTCAGCGGCTGGAAGCGGCAGCGAAGGCGGGTGCGGTCGGGATCATCAATGTGGATGATCCGGGTTTTACGATCGAGCCTTCGCGATGGCCTGAGGCGTATGCGCGGTCGGTCACTTTACGGGATGCGCCGCCGCCTGCTTATCCGGAGCTGGTGGTGATGCGGTTGAGCGCGGGGGCGCTGGGGGCGGTGATCGGCGGTTCTGGTCAGGACGCTGATGCGTTGTTGAAGGCTGGCGCGGCGTCGCAGCCGTTGCCGAGCTTTGACGTTCCGGCGCGGATCAACGCCACTTTCGCAATCTCCCAACGTGAGCTGCAGTCGGACAATGTGCTGGCGATGTTGCCGGGGACGGATCCGGTTCTGAAGGACGAGATCGTTCTCGTGTCGGCGCACCTTGATGGCTACGGCTATGGTGAGCCGGTGAATGGGGATGGGCTTTACAATGGCGCGTTTGACGATGCGGCCTATGTCGCGAGCCTGATCCGGCTGGCGGAGCGGCAGGCGGGGGCGGGGTTCAAGCGGAGTGTGCTGTTTGCGGTTTATACGGGGGAGGAGAAGGGGCTGCTGGGGTCCAACTACTACGCCTCGCATCTGACTGTGCCGAAGGAGACGATTGCGGCGGTGATCAATCTTGATCAGCTGCGGCCGCTGTTTCCGCTGAAGGCGCTGACCATGCATGGGATCGCCGACACGACGCTGACGGGGAATGTGCGGCGGGTGGCCGGGGCGATGGGGATCGAGGTGCGGCCGGACCTGGAGCCGGAGCGGAACCTGAACCAGCGGACCGATCACTTTCCGTTTTTACGCATGGGCGTGCCGGCGACGAACTTTGTGTTTGCGTTCGATCCGGGGTCTCAGTCAGAGGTGAAGTATCGCGAGTGGTATCAGTCACGCTATCACCGGCCGCAGGATGATATGGGCCAGCCGCTGGATTGGGATGCGGCGCGCGACATGAACCTGTTTTTCTACCGGCTTGCGGAGGACGTCGCGAACGATCCGGTGCGGCCTGCTTTCGTGGCGGGGAGCACGTGGGCGCCGAAATAGGCGTGGGGCGTGCAACGGGCCGCGGCCTCGCAGGTGAAGCCTGCGAGGCGGGTTGCGGGATTTGCGAAGACATCGAAGACGGGTGGGGCCCTGGCGCCGGCCGCTTTGCGGCCAGCCCC
>NCEM01000046.1 GCA_002280725.1 Alphaproteobacteria bacterium 32-64-14 | reverse complement strand
GCTGCTCACCATGAGGCGGTGGACGTTGCTCTGACTTCGTCCTCCACCGGCGAAGCCGGGGGAGGTGGCGCGCCGCGTCTTCGCGGCGTGACGGCTTGCCGCGCCGAAGCGCAGCGAAGGCGGGAGGGGGCTGCGCACCGCGCGGAAACCGCTCGGGTCCCACCCGTCTTCGATGTCTATCAACTTCCGCAACCCGCCTCAGAAGCCCGGCTTCTGAGGTCGCGACCCGTTCAGCGACCCCTGTTCCAACGCCCCACATCAGCTAACGTGTCGGCATGAGCGAACCCGATCCAGAACATGACGGCCAGGCGGCTATCACAGACATCCGCACGCCGGATGGCCCCGCCGACCTCAAATTGCCCACGGTCAAATTCGTCCACTATCCCGCCTCGCAGCAGCTGATCCTCTGGCTGCCGAAGCCTGCCCATGAGGGCTACGCAGACCTCTCCGTCACGCGCGATGGGCAGGACATCGAGCGCGGCCCCGTCACCAGCCGTGTGAACGGCAGCGTGCAGATCCTCTTCGCCACGCTCAGTTGGCCGCCGGGCGAGTACGTCATCATCATCACGCACGACGAGGGCTGGCGTCACATCGTCGAGCTGAAGAAGTACGCCCCCGGCGAAAAACTCCCACCGCCTCCGCCCCGTCCGCCTGAGCTGTACTCCGGCCCGCCTCCGGCGACCGGCCCGATCGTCTATCGCGACGGCTTCGGCAAGGAGATCCCCAATCTCGATCTCGAGATGCGCGCAAAGGCGCAGGAAGACATTGCGCGGAAATTTATCCGCCATCTCGAATACGAGGGCAATTTTCGCGGCGGCGCGATCATCTATGTCGACGGCAAGCGCCGCATCAGCTTCTGGCATGAGATGGCCGGCGGCGAGGCGAAGTTCTACATCGACATCCCGCCGCCCGAACATTGGGAAGGCCGCACCGGTGCGCCGCTCTCCGAGCGCGACGACATCGTCGGCTTCATCGCCATGCGCGTGCAGCAGGAGAAGTGCTCCACCTGGCGCTATGAAATCACGCCAACGTCCATCACCTTCTACTGATCGCGAGACTGCGGTAGACTTGAGGCCATGACCGACGATCCCGACGGCGAAATCCTGCTCGAGATGAACCGAATTGGCGGCGCGATGGAAGTGCGCGCGATTTCGGCGGGCGATGGGCTGGAGGTCAGCTTCTCGGCGCCCGCGAACACCGCGCAATCGGATATCCAGCGTCTGGCGCGGTCAAAGCTCGGCTACGTCCGCCGCAAGCTCGCCGGCGAGACGCAACCGGAAGCCGACCCTGCCTCTGGCAGGCGGAAGGACGGGAAGGGCGGCTGGATCGCCTAGCGGGCTTTCCGAACGCCCTTGCCCAGCCCGATCTTCTTGGCGAATTCCGAGCGGCGCTCGGTATAGGCAGGCGCCACCATCGGATAGTCGGCCGGCAGGCTCCACCGCTTGCGGTATTCGTCGGGGCTCATGTCATAGCGCGAGCGCAGGTAGCGCTTCAGCATCTTCAACTTCCGCCCGTCTTCCAGGCAGACGATGTAATCGCTGGTCACAGACCGGGAGACCGGAACGGCCGGCTTGGGGCGGTCATCGGTCCGGGCTTCAGTCGGTCCGGACAGTGAAGCCACCGTCCGGTAAACAGAGCGGATGACGTCCGGAAGGCTATCCGTGCTCACCGGGTTGTTCGCCACGAAGGACGATACAATATCCGAAGTCATGCGCAGCAGCGCTTCACCCGGCAGCCCCTGATTGGCTGAAGATTCAGTCATCAATTCTACCCACGCAACGCCCGCGCAGCGCGAATTGCGCCACTCCCCAAGTGGAACGCAAGAAACAACCAAGTCCCTGACCGGAGCTTAAAGTGAAATACTGATTCTGATCTATCTCGACGAATACCGGGGAGTAGCGCGACGCTTCGCTTGCCCGTTGGACTTGCCAAGGTGGGCCCCAGCCCGTATCGCCCGTCAAATCCGCCCCGAAACACGTGGAGTCGCGCCGATGAGCCAGTCGAACGCCCTGACGAAAGGGTTTTTTTCGACCGGTCTGGTCGAGGCCGACCCGCTTGTCGCGAAATGGATCGGTGAGGAGCACGGCCGCCAGGGCCACGAGATCGAACTGATCGCCTCCGAGAACATCGTTTCGCGAGCCGTGCTGCAGGCACAGGGTTCGCTGCTTACGAACAAGTATGCCGAAGGCTATCCGGGCAAGCGCTACTACGGCGGCTGCGAATTCGTCGACGAGGTCGAAACCCTCGCCATCGACCGCGCGAAACAGCTGTTCGGCTGCGCCTTCGCCAACGTCCAGCCGTCCTCGGGCAGCCAGGCCAACCAGGCCGTCTTCAACGCGCTGATCACGCCGGGCGACAACATCCTCGGCATGAGCCTCGACGCCGGCGGCCACCTCACGCACGGCGCCAAGGCCAACCAGTCGGGCAAATGGTTCAAGGCCCACCAGTACGGCGTCCGCCGCCAGGACGGCCGCATCGACTTCGACGAAGTCCGTAGCGTTGCGAAATCATCCTCGCCGCGCATCATCATCGCGGGCGGCTCGGCGTATTCGCGCACGATCGACTTCGCGGCCTTCCGCCAGATCGCCGATGAAGTCGGCGCAATCTTCATGGTCGACATGGCGCACTTTGCGGGTCTGGTCGCCGCTGGCCTGATCCCCAGCCCGCTGCAACACGCCCACGTCGTCACTTCCACCACGCACAAGACCCTGCGCGGCCCGCGCGGCGGCATGGTGCTCACCAACGACGAGGCTATCGCCAAGAAGGTCAACTCGGCCGTGTTCCCCGGCATCCAGGGCGGCCCGCTGATGCACGTCATCGCCGGCAAGGCCGTGGCCTTCGGCGAAGCGCTGAAGCCATCCTTCCGGGCCTACGCGCAAGCCGTCATCGACAACGCCCGCATGCTGGCCGAGACGCTGAAAGTCGGCGGCCTCGACATCGTCTCCGGCGGCACCGACACGCACCTCATGCTGGTCGACTTGCGTCCCAAGGGCGTCAAAGGCAACGACACCGAAAAGGCGCTCGAGCGCGCCTGGATCACCTGCAACACTGCAACAAGAACGGCGTCCCGTTCGATCCGGAAAAGCCGATGGTCACGTCCGGCATCCGCGTCGGCTCGCCCGCCGCCACCACGCGCGGCTTCGGCACAGGCGAATTCAAGCAGGTCGGCCTCTGGATGATCGAGATCGTCGACGCGCTGGCCAAGGGCGGTGACACGTCGGCCGTCGAGGAAAAAGTCCGCAAGGAAGTGAAAGAACTCACGGATCGCTTCCCGCTGTACGCGGCTCCGTGGGGTTGATCGGCAAGGGGTGATGTTTGCGCTGTCCGTATTGCGGCTCTGCTGACTCGGTCGTGAAGGACAGCCGGCCTGCCGAAGAGGATACGGCTGTGCGCCGCCGCCGCGGCTGTACCAATTGCGGCGGCCGCTTCACCACCTTCGAACGTGTCCAGCTGCGCGACCTCATCGTCGTCAAGCGCGATGGCCGCCGCGCGCCGTTCGACCGCGACAAGCTCCGCCGCTCCGTCTCCATCGCCCTGCAGAAACGGCCTGTGAGCGAAGAACAGCTCGACCACATGATCTCCGGCATCGTGCGCCGCCTGGAGAACATGGGCGAGGCCGAGATCAAGACCTCAGACATCGGCGAGATGCTGATGGAGTCGCTCAGCGATCTCGATCCGGTGGCCTTCGTCCGCTACGCCTCGGTGTACAAGGACTTCAAGACGCCCGCCGACTTCGCCGCCTTCGTCGCAGCGCAGATCGAAGCGCACGGGCAGGACAAGCCGGAATGAGCGCGACGCTGCCAGCTTCACGGCCGTCCGTCACGCTCAAGCTCGCGACCTCCCTCGATGGCCGCATCGCGCTCGCCAGCGGCGAAAGCAAATGGATCACCGGCGAAGCCGCTCGCGCCGAAGTCCACCACCTGCGCGCAGCACATGACGCGGTGATCGTCGGATCCGAAACCGTGCTGGCGGATGATCCCGAACTCACAGCGCGCACCAATCCCATGCCCACGAAACAGCCGCTCCGCGTCGTGGCCGACAGCCGGGGCCGCGTGCCCGCCAGCGCGAAACTGTTCTCCACGCTTGAGATGGGCCCCGTCGCAATCGCAACGCTTGAAACGATGGATCTCGAGCGCTGGCCCTCCGCGCAAGGCCTGCAGTTCTGGATGCTCCCCGCAGGCGAGGGCTCGTCCAGCGTGTCGCTGGTCGAGATGATGAACTCTGCCCAGCGCGCCGGCGTCACGTCCATGATGGTGGAGGGCGGCGGGCAGCTCGCCGCCGCCTTTATCCGCGCCGGATTGGTGGACCGCATCGAATGGTTCCGCGCCCCCATCCTGCTAGGTGGGGATGCGCGCCCTTGCCTCGGGGGCCTTGGCTTGGAGAAACTGGCTTTGGCGCCCACTTATGAGCGCACGAGCGTCAGGGAAATCGGCCCCGATCTCTGGGAAAGCTATCTGCGGAAGGGCAAGATGTGAGATCGAACCTGTCAGGTCTCGTTGTTGCTGCTCTGGCGCTTGTCGCTGCGCCGGCTGCGCTCGCGTGCGAAAATCCGGACAACATTTACTATGTGCTGCGCAGTGCTCCCCCGGCCTCTGTTGGTCCCGGCGAGTTCGTGCTGCAGGTCGACGTGGCGAGCCGAAGAGATGTCACCGAAGCGCCGACGATCTACAAGATCGGCGACAACGAGTTCCAACTGTCCAATACTTTTGCTGTCTACGATGTGATGCGGGTTCACTCAGGCAGCTTCGCCGATACCCAGGTGCGCATCCCGACGATGATGACATCTTGCACCGGCTTTGCCACCGCTGAGGACGCCTCGTATTTCGTCGGTCATTGGCGCGTTGAACCTGATGGCGGCCGGGCGCTGATGGTGAAGTCGATCACGCGAGGCGAGTTGCTCGCCGAGCAGCCCGCCAACCAGAAAGCCGCCAACTGATGTTCACCGGACTGGTCACCGATGTGGGCCGTATCGCGAAGGTCGAGGACGCCAACGGCCTCCGCCGTCTGACCGTACGCAGCCAGTATCGCGTCGAGCAGTTGCAGATGGGCGCCTCCGTGATGCATTCGGGTGTCTGCCTCACGCTGGTGGAATTCGGGCCTGACGATGAAGGCTCCTGGTGGGTCGTCGAAGCGATACCCGAAACGCTGTCGCGCACAAATCTCGGCCAGCTCACCGAAGGCTCGCTCGTCAACCTCGAACTCTCCCTCAAGCTGGGCGACGAGCTGGGCGGGCATCTGGTCTATGGCCATGTCGATGCGCTAGCCAAGGTTGGCGTCATCGCGCAAGCTGGCGGCAGCAAGGTCTATCGCATCCGCATCCCCGCCCCCCTCTCCAAGTTCTTCGCGGAGAAGGGTTCAGTCACCATCGACGGCGTCTCGCTCACTGTTTCAGGCGTTCATGCGGTGGGTGAGGAAGCCTGGTTTGAAGTCTCGCTTATACCGCATACCTTGCAGGTCACGACGCTGGGACAGCTCAAGGTCGGCGATCACGTCAATCTGGAAGTGGATATGCTGGCGCGCTATGTCGCCCGCATGCTTGAATGGCGCCCCAAATGAAAGACCATACTGAAAAGTACGATTTCTCCGCTGCGATCTCTCCCATTGAGGAGATCGTGGAAGAGGCGCGCAATGGGCGCATGTACATCCTCGTTGATGCGGAAGACCGCGAGAACGAGGGCGACCTGATCATTCCGGCGCAGTTCGCGACGCCCGCCCAGATCAACTTCATGGCCAAGCACGGCCGCGGCCTCATATGTCTCTCGCTGTCGCCTGATCGCGCCCGCACGCTCCAGCTCGACATGATGGCGCGCGAGAACCGCACCAGCATGAAGACGGCCTTCACCGTCTCAATCGAGGCGCGCGAAGGCGTCACTACCGGCATCTCCGCGCATGATCGCGCCCACACCATCGCCGTCGCCATCGACCCGACGAAGGCCGCCGACGATATCGTCTCGCCCGGCCACGTCTTCCCGCTGGTCGCCAAGGATGGCGGCGTGCTGGTCCGCGCCGGCCATACTGAGGCGAGCGTTGATATCTCGCGTCTCGCTGGACTCTTCCCCGCCGCCGTCATCTGCGAGATCATGAGCGATGATGGCACCATGGCCCGCCTGCCGGAGCTGGTGTCCTTCGCACAGCTCCACGGCCTGAAGATCGGCACGATCGCGGATCTCATCGCCTGGCGTCGCCGTCATGATCGTTTCCTCGAACGCCGCATTGAGGGTGATTTCGAAAGCGCCTGGGGCGGCAAGTTCCGCATTATCGTCTTCCGCAACACGCTGGATGGCGCCGAACACATCGCGCTCGTGAAGGGCCGCGTGCAGGGCGACCAGCCGACGCTGGTGCGCGTTCACCGCGTCGATTTCCTGTCCGATGTTCTGGGCGAGGCCGGCCAGCGCGAAGGCATCGTCCGCCGCGCCATGGAGAAGCTGTCCGCGTCCGATGAGCCCGGCGTCGCTGTGTTCGTTCGCATGGGCATGGGTGAGGAAATCGCCCGCGCGCTGGGCGGCCAGTATATGGCCGCGGCAGGAACCGAACCGGCTCACCCATTGCGCGAGTACGGGGTCGGCGCACAAATCCTCAAGGATCTTGGGGTCCGCCGCATGATCCTGATGAGCAATACCCGACCCAACGTGCTGCCGGGGCTTGACGGATACGGGCTGACGGTCGAGGGCTGGCGCCGCATCGACGGAGACTAGCTTGCCAGAAGCGCCCCGCATCCTGATCGTCACTTCCCGCTACTACGCCCACATCGCGGCGGAGCTGGAGGCCAGCGTTGTCGAAGGCCTCGAAAAGGTCGGCGCAACGCACGAGTTTCTGGAAGTCCCTGGCGCGTTTGAGATTCCAGGCGCCATCTCCATGGCGATGAACTCGGGCGAGTGGGACGGCTTCATCGCGCTCGGCTGCGTCATCCGCGGCGAGACCAGCCATTACGATCTCATCACCAACCACGTCGCACGCGGCCTGATGGAACTGTCGATCTCCGGCGTGCCGCTCGGCTTCGGCGTGCTCACCGTCGAGAACGAAGAGCAGGCCAAGGTCCGCGCCGACCGCAAGCAGAAGAACAAGGGCGCGGAAGTCGTCGCCGCCGTGCTGCGCATGGTCGGCTTGTCCTATCGCTTCAACAAGCACGACTTCGATGAATAGCGCGATCCCAGCCGACGCGGAACGCAGGTTGCTCGCTGCAAGGCGCGCCGGCGCGCGGCTGGCCGCTGTGCAGGCGCTCTACCAGATGGAACAGACCGAACAGTCGGCCCGCTCGGTGATCGCGGATTTCATGGAAGACCGCCTCGGCCTCAACGACGAGGGCGAGCCTGTCGAGGAAGCCGATCCCGATATCTTCAAGGCCATCGTCGATGGCACGGTCGAGCGCCAGGAAGCCATCGACGCCGCCATCATGAAGCGGCTGGCGACTGGTTGGAAGATCGAACGGCTGGACGCAACTTCGCGCGCGATCCTGCGCGCCGGCGTCTACGAACTGATCGCCGAGATCAGCCTGCCATCGCAGATCATCCTCGATGAATACGTCTCCCTCGCTCACGCCTTCTTCGAGGGCGCCGAGCCGAAATTCATCAACGGGCTGCTGGATGCGGTTGCGCGCGACATTCGCGGGTAATGGCAATGGATGAGTTCAGTCTCATCCGCCGCTACTTCGCGCCCCTCGCAACATCTGCGGGCGCAGATGGCCTGCGCGATGACGTGGCCGAAATTGCCCGCCTTGAAAATGGAATGGGCCTGATCGCCACGAAGGACGCCATCGTTGAGGGCGTCCATTTCCTTCCCGACGATCCGCTGGAAACTGTCGCGCAGAAACTCGTGCGCGTGAACGTCTCCGACATAATCGCCAAGGGCGGCAAGCCGGATGCTGCGCTGCTCGCGCTTGTCTGGCCCAAAGGCCGTCCGCACGAACAGCTCGACGGGTTCGCCCGCGGCCTGCGCAAGGATTTCGACCGCTGGGGCGCCCATCTGGTCGGCGGCGATACGACATCAACCGATGGCCCGCTGACGCTCACCCTCACGCTCACCGGCAAGGTCGGCTCACGTGGCCCCGTCCGCCGCTCGGGCGCGAAGGTTGGTGACGATATCTGGGTGACGGGAACGATCGGCGATAGCTGGCTCGGCCTGCAGGCTGCGACCGGCGCGCTTGGCGACCTGTCCGCCGAAGCCCGCAACCTGCTCGTCTCACGCTACCGCGTGCCCGAACCGCCGCGCCTCGCCTTCGCCGATGTCGTGGCCGCTCATGCCCATGCCAGCATCGACGTGTCGGACGGCCTTGTTGCCGATGCCGGACATGTCGCCGAGGCCTCCGGCGTCGCCCTCGTGATCGAGGCGGCAAAGGTTCCGCTAAGCGCCACAGGCGACGCCTATGTCGCCAATTCCAGAGCCGATCTCCGCGCCCTGCTCACCGGCGGGGATGACTACCAGACCCTGTTCACCGCTCCCCCGTCCGCACGGGCCGCGATCACGGGCGCAACGCGCATCGGGGCAGTCATTGCGGGGCAGGGCGTCAGCATTCTGGACGCCGCCGGGGCCACGATGACCTTCGACACCCCCGGATTTCGGCACTTCTGACCGATCCGGCAGCGGGGCGCAGAAGCGTAAACACCGCCTAAACCATTCCCGGACAGTATTTGCGCATGCGTTTTACCCGCCGCGAAATCGTTATTGCCGCCTCGCTGACAGCCGTCCTCGCGCCGTCAGCTTCAGCCTTTGCGCCACCCGCCGCTGAGCCAGCCCATGGCAACGAAACGCCCAGCGAGGCGGAAGTCGCCCGCTCGCTCGAACTCGGCGGTCTCGTCTTCCCGGTGTTCGACGACAAGCTGAAGTTGAAGAACTACCTGTTCATCAGCGCCCGCATGCTGGCCGGTCCGGGCAAGGACGTGTGGAAGTATCGCGAGCAGCAGCATTTCATTCGCGATGGCATCCTGCGCGCCGCGCACAAGACGAGCTTTCACGCCAAGGGCAACCTGAAGAAGCTGGATGAAACGCTCGCGGCCGCCGAATGTCTGAAGGTCGCCAACCAGATCGTCGGTGAAGCAGGCGCGCTCGTCCAGATGACGTTCACGCAGATCGCAAGCCAGAGCTGATTTCAGAAGACGCTACTGACGTCCGCCAGGGTTGTCGCCCGGCTGGCGGTCCGTCCGGCGCTGCATGCCCGGAATCTGGTTCTGCAGGCTGCCGAGCGTGCCGAACAACTGTTCGAGAATACCAAGCTCGCGACCGCGCGTGGGCGTGACGCGGGAATTGTATTCCAGCACCCGGCCGTCATCGATGTCATAGACCAGCACGTCGGAGACCACATCGTCATCGTCGAACTGGATCGCAACGATCTCGCGTTGGACAACTTTCGGATAGTAGAAGGTCAGAAGTTCGCGGGTCGCGGACATGTAGACCCAGAGCTTTTCCTTACCCGGAGCATACTTTGCCTGGCCGAGCTGATCGAAGATCGAGGTCGTCGACGGCGTGCCGAGGCGGGCCAGCACGGTCGACCGGGTGTCGACGGTGGGTTTGACGTCCGTGGCCAGCGCCTGGTCCGGCACAAAGCCGTGGAAATCGCGCGTGGCCGTGCAGGCGCCGAGAACGGCAAAGCTGGCGGCGGCGAGGACTAGGCGGCGGAAAGCCATCATGAACTCCGGTACTTCAGGCGTAGCTACAAGCGTCCCGGCCGGGTTGGCAAGGCTTCTGGGCGCCAGCAAGGCGGCCGGGCAAAACCCACAGGAATTCGCCACTTTCGCGAACTTCCCCCCGGCGCGAACCCTGCTAAGGTCCGGCCAATTCTGAAGTTCTTCTCACCTGCTGGGACAGTCATGGCGTTCGGAAACTGGTTCCAGTCGAAGAAGAACCGTTGGGCGGTGGACAAGCTGCACCAGTCGATTCAGGCGCAGGCCCTTCGTCCGGATTTCTATTACGAGGGCGGCGCCCGCGACAATTTTTCCGGCCGTTTCGAGATGACCTGCCTGCACGGCACGCTGGTTTTCCGCCGCCTGCGGGCCGCCGGCTCCTCGGGCAAGGCTTTGGCCCAGGACGTGTTCGACGCCCTTTTCGATGGGTTTGACGAGGCGCTGCGGGACATCGGCACCGGCGATCTCAGCGTCGGCAAGAAGATCCGCAAGATGGGCGAGGCCTTCTATGGCCGGGCCAAGGCCTATGACGAAGCGTTGGCCGACGGTGCGCCGGAAGCGGTGCTCAACACGGCCCTGATGCGCAATCTTGGGGTGTCGGATGCCGAAGTTGGCCGGTTTGTCCGGTATATGCGTTCGGTCGAAGACACGCTGCGGCGGCACCAAGACGAACAACTGCTGCAGGGCGAGCTCAACTGGCCGCGCCTGCCCTGAAGGCTGGGCGCGGGTGATTCTGCCTGCAATTCCGTACCCCGGCAGGGTGACGGGGTCGCAGGGGCGGGCAGGGCCTGTTCCCTCACTCCGCACGTGCTATTAGACGCCGGAATCGTGGCCGGCCCGGACCCGTCGAGTTCGGGGGCGCCAACGGGAGTTCATCGTTCCAGATGCCGGTCCGCAAGATCATATCCATCGACGGGATGGGCGGTGACCATGCGCCCCGCATCGTCGTTGAAGGCCTGGAACAGTTCGCGCGCACAAACGTGGATTTCGACTTCTTGCTTCATGGCGATGAAGCCGCGCTGAAGCCGCTGATCGAAAAGGCGCCGACAGCGGCCCCGCGGATCACGATAAGACATACCGACAAGCAGGTCGCGATGGACGCCAAGCCCAGCCAGATGCTGCGCCAGGGCAAAGGCACATCGATGTGGAACGCCATCGAGGCGGTGAAATCCGGCGAGGCGATCGCCGCTGTCTCCGCCGGCAACACCGGCGCGCTGATGGCGCTCTCCATGTTCATCCTCCGCAAGGTAGACGGCGTCCACCGTCCCGCCCTGGTCGGCAGCTGGCCGACCCACAAGGGCGTCTGCGCGATGCTCGATCTCGGCGCCGATATCGCAGCGGACGCAGCCCAACTCGTCGAATTCGCCATCATGGGTGCAGCATTCGCCCGCGCCGTGCATGGCGTGCAGAACCCGCGCGTTGCGCTCCTCAACATCGGCGAGGAAGAGCTCAAGGGGCACGAGTCGATTCGCGAAGGCGCCCGTCTCATGCGCGCGGCCAACCTGCCGATCGATTTCCGCGGCTTCATCGAGCCCGACAAGATCGGCAAGGGCGACATCGATGTGATCGTCACGGATGGTTTCACCGGCAACGTCGCGCTGAAGACGGCCGAAGGCATTGCCCGCATGATCTCCGACATGCTGAAGGACGCCTTCAAGTCGGGACCCATCGCCATGCTTGGCGCGTTGCTCGTGATGCCCGCGCTAAAGAGTTTCCGAACCAAGATGGATCCTCGCAACACCAATGGGGGCGTTTTCCTTGGCCTCAATGGCGTCGTGGTCAAAAGCCACGGCGGCACCGACAATGTGGGCTTTGCCCATGCGGTCCACGTCGCCGCCAGCATGGGTGGAAGCAACTTCCGGACGGAAGTTGAAGAAAATCTCAGGCGCCTTGCGCCTGTCGCGGCTGCCGTTGCCCCCGCGCAGCAGCCTGCCAAATAAGTTGTGCTTGCTGGGTTGGCGGCAGAGTGAGGCGTTGTCTTGGTTGAATTCGCATCCGTCATACGCGGCGTCGGCGGCTATTTGCCGGAGCGCATTCTGACGAACGAAGACCTGTCGAAAATGGTCGATACGACCGACGACTGGATCACCGCGCGCACGGGCATCCGGAAGCGCCACATAGCAGCCGATGGCCAGACCACGTCCGATCTTGGCGCCGAAGCCGCCCGCCGCGCCATGAAGGCCGCTGGCGTGGGTCCTGACGATATCGACCTGATCGTCGTCGCCACCGCGACGCCTGACTATACCTTCCCGGCGACCGCGACTGTGGTCCAGAACAAGCTGGGCATCACGCGCGGCGCCGCGTTCGATCTCCAGGCCGTCTGCTCCGGTTTCGTCTATGCGATCGCCACCGCCGACAATTTCCTCGCACGCGGACAGTTCGAGCGGGCGCTGGTGATCGGGGCCGAAACCTTCTCGCGCATCCTCGACTGGTCGGACCGCTCCACCTGCGTACTGTTTGGCGACGGCGCAGGGGCTGTCGTGCTTGAGCGTCAGACGAAAGCCGAGGCTGGCGAGCGCGGCGTGAAGGGCATCCACCTGCGCTCAGACGGACGCTATCGCGATCTGCTGTATGTCGATGGCGGACCGTCCACAACGCAGACGGTCGGACACCTGCGCATGGTCGGCAATCAGGTGTTCAAGCACGCCGTCGGCAAGATCTCCGACAGTGTGAGGGCGGCAACCGCTGACGCTGGCCTGCAGATCAGCGACATCGACTGGTTCGTGCCCCACCAGGCCAACCAGCGCATCCTGTCCGCCGTTGCCGAAAGGCTGGGGCTGGAGGAGCACAAGGTGGTCTCCACCGTCGCCGAGCACGGCAACACGTCGGCCGCTTCGGTGCCTCTGGCGCTCGCGGCTGCTATCGAGGATGGCCGCGTCAAGCAGGGCGATCTGGTGCTGATCGAGGCCATCGGGGGCGGCCTGACCTGGGGCTCGGCGCTGATCCGCATGTAGCGGATGGCAGCTGGCGCACCATTCCGACTTGCTAACAACTCGTAAACGGATGACATTGTTCGGGATTTCGCCGCATCCCCCTTAACAAGGGCGAGGGCGGGGGGTAGTGTTTCGAAACGTACCGGAGACGTCGAAGTGCCCGAGAACACACTGACACGTGCGGACATCGTCGATCGGCTCGTCCAGAAGGTCGGGCTGACGAAGCAGGATTCCAGCAACTTCCTCGAGCGTGTGCTCGAGATGGTCTGCTCGGAACTCGAACACGATGTCGACGTGAAGTTCGCGCGCTTCGGCAATTTCGTGGTGCGCCGGAAAAAAGCACGCGTCGGTCGCAATCCTAAGACCGGCGAAGAGGCTCCGATCTCTGCAAGACGGGTGGTGTCCTTCAAGCCCTCGCCGCTGTTGCGGCAAAGGGTGGAAGCTGCGCTGACTGCCCGGAGAGACTGATGACCGCCACATCGCAGGCCGGAGTTCCGCTTGAGTCGGACTCCATCCCGGATTCGCAAGCCGCGCCGTGCGCCGTTGCCGAGTCCGAAGAGGTGTTCGCCAAGAGCGCGGACGCCTTCCGCACGATTGGCGAAGCGGCGACCGAGCTTGGCCTCAAGACCCACGTCCTGCGCTTCTGGGAAACCAAGTTCGACAACCTGCGCCCGATGAAGCGCCCGGATGGCCGCCGCTACTATCGGCCCGATGACATGGAACTGTTGCGCCGCCTGCAGAATCTGCTGCACGTGCAGGGATTGACCATTCGGGGCGCCCTAAAGGCTCTGGATGGCGATGGCGACGATCAGCCGGGGGCGGCTGACGCTATCGAGACTGCAGGGGCTGAAGAGATGACGATCGGAGCCGACACCGGCGCCTCCGTGCGCGATTTGCAGGAAGCTGTCCGCGACGCGGTCGAGCGGGGCGACTTCCGTGCTGCTGAAGTCGTCGCCAGCACGCCTGCGCGGACGCGCCTTGAAACCCTCCTGGCCGACCTGACCAATCTGAAGTCCCGGCTCGATGCCGTCCGGACTGCGCGCTCCTGAATTGGCGGAGCGTGGCGCAGCCCGGTTAGCGCACTAGTCTGGGGGACTAGGGGTCGTGGGTTCGAATCCCGCCGCTCCGACCATTTCAGGCCACTCGCCAGAGTCGGCACTATGGGCGGTTAGCTCAGCTGGCAGAGCGCCTGCTTTACACGCAGGATGTCGGCGGTTCGATCCCGTCACCGCCCACCATCCTTCGCCGCTCCCTCAATTGTCGTCCGCTGGCGGCCTGCCTCCCGCGGGCCGCGCCTGTGGTCCCAGCACGCGCACCGTGTACTTTGCAATCGCGTCGATCTGCGCGGGCTGCAGCGCGGCCGCCAGTGAGGGCATCTCGCCCTGACCCTGATTGATCACGCGCGCGATGTTTGCGTAGTCGGAGCGGTTGGTGAGCGGCGGCGCATTGCCGCCCGGAAAGCCTGCGCCGTTGGGGCCATGGCAGATCGCGCACACGCTGTCGAAGCTCGCCTTGCCGATGGCTAGCTCCTCCGGCGTCGCTGTGAACGCCTGGGCCGCCGCTTTCGCAGAGGGAGGGGCTTCAGCCAATTTCACGCCGCCAACAGGCGCCGCGCCATTCTCACTCACGCCATCGAGCGTCAGCGCGACCAACTCTGCAGGCTCGCCGCGTTTGGAGACGGCGACGACGACATACTGCCGACCGTTTAGCACGTACGTCATCGGCGCGCCGGTCACCAGCGTGGGCATCTCGAACTCCCACACCTGGCTGCCATCGCGCTTGTCATAGGCGCGGAACATCGGCCCGCCCGATCCGCCGCCGATATTTCCGGACTCGCCGAGGAACAGGAGTTCCTTCGTCAGCAGCGGGCTCGGCCGCACATCGAACTTGCCCATCTTCTCGAAGTCGAGGCCAAGGCCCTTCAGCGCCGGATGGTTGCGTACGCTGTCATCGGCGTCGCCAATCGGAATGCGCCACTGGTGTTTGCCCGAGCCCATGTCGGTCGCGATCACGATGGAGTAGGGCGGCTTCATGATCGGTAGGCCGTGCGGCCCGTTGATTGGCGCGCCCCCGCCGCCGCCGTAATAGTGCATGTTGGTGTTGGCCGGATCGCCTTTACGAAGACCAGCGAACTGCGGCTTCAGGCGCAGCGGCGTGTAGAGCATGTTGGTTTCCGGATCGAACGCCGCGCCATTCCAGTTCGGCCCGCCGCCCGTTCCGGGGAACAGCCACGTGCCCTTGTTGGTCGGCGTGATCTCGGTCGGCGCGGTGTAGAGCTCGCCCTTGGTATACTGGTCCGCCAGCGCTTTGCCCTCCGCGCGCAGAGCCGGCGTGAAGTCGATCAGATCGTCCTCGCTGTAGCCTAGCCGCAGCATGGGCTCGGGCAGCGTCGGGAAGGGCTGCGTCGGCGAGGCGCGCTCGCCGGGTATCGGCGATTTCGGAACCGCGCGCTCTTCGATTGGCCAGACAGGCTCGCCCGTCACACGGTCAAACACGAATGTCAGACCCTGCTTGGTGAGCACTGTCACCGCCTTGATGATCTTTCCATCCTTGCGGATGTCGTGAAGGATCGGCGCCGCCGGCATGTCGTAGTCCCAGATGCCGTGGTGGACGAGCTGATAGTACCAGACCAGTTCGCCCGTCTTCGCGTTGAGGCAGACGATGCTCTCGCCGAACAAGCCGTTGCCGGGCCGCTGGCCGCCATAGAACTCGTTCGTCGGCGTCTCGTGCGGAATGTAAACGTAGCCCAGCTCCGGATCGGCGCTCATCATCGCCCATGCGCCAGCCGCGCCGGTATAGAGATTGGAGCCTTCCTCCCAGGTCTCGGCGCCCTTCTGGCCCGGCTTGGGCACGGGATTGAAGCGCCAGACTTCCTTGCCCGTGCGCACGTCGAAGCCGCGAATATATCCCGGCGCGCTTTCCTTGTTGCGGCCGCCGGCCACGATGATCTGCGCCACCACAATATCGCCAACCACCAGCGCAGGCGATACCGAGCTGACATCGGTCACCGGTGTGCCCTCGATCACGCCCTCGCGCAGGTTGATAGTGCCGTTGCGGCCAAAGTCTGCCGCAGGCTTTCCGGTTTTCGCGTCAACCGCGATCAGACGGCCGTCCGCCGAATTGTGGAACAGCCGCTTTTCGGCGCCGTCAGTCCAGTAGGCCAGCGAGCGCGGCGCCAGCGATCCGCCGCGACCGCCAATGTCCACCGGTTGCGGCTCGAACGTCCACAGCGTTTTGCCCATGCCTGCATCGATCGCAGCCATGCCGTGATTGACCCACGGCATGTAGAGCACGCCATCGTCCAGCAGGGGTGTGGACTTGTAGTTGCCCGACGACGGATCGCCCGATGCATCCGCCGTCCAGCGCCACGCGACCTTTAGGCGGTTCACATTCTGAAGGTTGATCTGGTCGAGCGGCGCATAGCGCGTCTGCCCGGCGTCTCCGCCCCAGTAGATCCACTCGGACGAGTCGTAGTTGGCGATGATGTCGGGCGTTGCGCTTGCCACGCCAGAGGCCGTGCCCGCCGGTCCGCCAGGAACCGTACAGGCAAATGCCAGAACGGCTGCCGCGCACATTAGGGCGCCGCCCGCCCATTTGCGGTTAATCATCCTGGCTCTCCTCCCGAGCGGGCCCGCACTCAGCGGCGAGTCCCTTCGCGCGTACCGGTTTATCCCTCGCGGGGCGCTGCGCAATCCGTCCGGCGCGCCAGTTTCGCTCACAAGATGTAAACTCTTGAATCGCGGGGGTGCGGCGCACATCCTGCATGTCGGGTGCAGGGGCTTTAGAGATGTCAGCGGCATGGAAAAGGCGGATCGCCGCCGGAGCCCTTGTGGTCTCCGGTTGCGTCGATACGCCCGGATCGCCGATGCCCAACGGCCTTATGGAAATGGCGGCCTTCGCCCAGCTGCCGTCTCGCCCAGGCATTGAAGCAAATACGGGACGTCCAGCCGAGGGTGGTTTCTACGTCGACCTGCGCAACGGTTATGACGGCGCCACGCAGCAGGTATCCGACTGGCTGATGGACGCAGGCTGGCTCATCGCTGATTTCAGCCCCCACAACGCCCGCTTCGATGAGCGCGGCATGTCGCTTCATGTCACGCGCCGCGAGGGGGGGGCGACGCCTTATGTAAGCGCCGAATTCCAGCGCCTGGGGTTCTATGGCTACGGCCGCTACGAGGTCGTGATGCGCGCGGCCAAGTCGCCCGGCATTGTGTCGTCCTTCTTCACCCACACCGATGCAGCGCTCGGCGATCCGCATTCGGAGGTCGATTTCGAATTCGTCGGCGGCGAGCCGGAACAGGTTCACACCAACTATTTCTCCAACGGCATCAGCGACGCGCTGGACATTCCGCTTGGCTTCGATGCCTCGCTTGCGCCGCATGTCTACGCATTCGAATGGTTGCCGACCTCGATCGCCTGGTATGTGGACGGAGTCGAGGTCCGTCGTGTTGAGGCATCAGCGGCGGTGGTTCCGATCCCGACCGCCTCCAGCCGCGTCATCGCCAACATCTGGGCAGCCAACAAGCATGCCGTGGAATGGGTGGGTGAGGCCGACACCAAGGGCGCATCCGCACTCTATGTTTGCATGTCCCACGTGCCTGCGGGACTGGCGGGCCGGCACTGCAGCGACACGTTCGCCGCTCCGCCCGCAAAGTAGCAGCTAGACCAGCTTGCGGCGCAGGACCTTCCCCATTGCGATGCGCGCGAAGACTCCCAGTGTGAAGACCGCGCCGTTGATATCGGACACCATCATGCCAACTGCGCTGCCCAGCCGGCGGGCCTTCACCGCGTCGGTGGTTGCGACCAGATGATGCACATTGCGCAAGGCGCGCATACGCCGTGCAACTGCCTTGCGGTCTGCAGACGAAAGCTTCGCGCCATGCCGGTCCGCAAAGCGCGTCTCCGCGTCCAGCCAGGCCTGCGTATGCTCGGGCTTCAGCCGGTGCGAGGTCGATCCGATCGAGCGCGTATAGAGATAGCCCGTCGTGGCGAGGTATTCCATGCGCATACCGCCTGCCAGAAGGTCAGCGATCAGATAGTAATCTTCGCTGTTGCGCAGGCCGGTGTCATACAGCGCGCCGGTATTCAGCAGCGCCTCGCGCCGGATCAGCGGTTTGAGGTAGCCAATGCAGTCGCTGCGCTTCATCGGCTCGTTGAAGGCGACCCACGTGGCCAGGTCGATGCTGCGGTTTGCCGCGAACGCATTAGAGGTCAGGAAATTTGCGGCCCCGAGTCGTTCGCCCGCTTCGTTCACCTCGATCATATTGTCCGCGACGATCGCGGCGCCGGTCGCGTCTGCGTGCTTCACCATGGTGGCGAGCCGGTCCGGCGTCATGGCGTCATCGGCGTCGAGAATGGCGATATAGCGTCCGGTTGCCAGCGCGATGGCGCGATTGCGCGCCGCTGATGGTCCGCCATTCGCGGCAAAGCGCTCTGCGATGATGCGCGTGTCCGCGCCCGCCAGATTCCGCGCCAGCGCGCTCGTGCCATCAGGCGAGGCGTCGTCGACAATGATCACGTCAACGTTGACGCCCTGAGAGGCCAGCGCAGACCTGACCGCGCGCTCAAGGAAGGCTTCGGCCTTCCAGGCAGCGATGATGACGCTGACGTCTGGCGTGCTCACGGCGTTGCCCGTTGCGCGGCATGGGGCGGCGGCATCAGGTTGGGCTGATAGACGATCGGGGCTTTCACCAGCTTTTCCTTGCGCACCGCACCGATGAACAGCAGCACGGCCGTGCCGGCAAATTCCAGCGCGAGGTCGATCTCCGCGTTGGAGCGGACGATGATCATGATGGCCATGACGAGAAAGGCGGCGTTGATGATCGTCTGGTTGCGAACCCAGTTCATGCCCGTCCGCCACAGCGCCCAGCAAGCCAGGAACACCGTTGCCCAGTATCCGGGATAGCCGAACGCGACACCGTTCTCGAGGTAGGAGTTGTGGAACGAGAATTTCGTGAAGCGCTCGTAGTGGAAGTATTCCGTGATCGAGTTGGCCGCGCCCAGATTGGCGCGCCAGAAACCGTCGGCTCCCACGCCCGTCAGCGGGTGATCGGCCATCACGCGCTCGGCGGTGGCCCAGAGATAGGTCCGGCCCGTGAGCGTCGAATCCTTGCCGAGGGCCTCGAGCAGCGACCCCTCCGCATCGAACTGCATGAGTCCGAACAGGATCAGGATCACCGAGACCATGAACACGATCATCACGAGCGCCAGCAGCGTGCGCATGTGCCGGATGCGCGAAGCCGCATTCCAGAAGAGGGCGTGCCCGACGAGCGCCGCGCCCGCGCCGATCAGCAGAAGGGTGGTGGTCGCCGACTTGGCCATGAGGATGACCAGCATCGCAACGGGAACCATCGCCAGACCATAAAGCCGCATCCAACCATTCGTGCTCTTGTCCAGGCCGACGGCCATCGCGCAGGTGAACATGATGAACATGTGGACGGCGAGGAAGTTCTTCTGGCCGAAAATTCCGGTCCATGCGCCGTTGACGATGTTGGGCTGCAGGATGGTCAGCATTGCTGCGATGGTTTCGCCAAACAGGAAGACGATCAGGATCTGACGCCCGGTGAGGCGGCTTGCAGCGTAGATCGCGACCATCGCGGTGAGGGCAAACAGGAGGCCCTTGCGGATGGCTTCGCTGGAGGATGGCGCCCAGAGCGCGGATACGACGCACAGAACCGGAATGATGAAGGTAGGCCAGGCGCGCCACGTCGCGGGCAGGGTCTGGCGCGCGAAGATGATCATCGAGCCGGCGAAATAGGCCGCCGCCAGATAGCGCAGGGGCGCTGCCCACCCGAAAGGCATGGTCGTGGACATCACCCATGCGAACAGCATGGCGACGTCGATCCAGCTCATATGTTCCAGCAGGCCGCGCGGCCGCGGCCGGTAGGGCATTGCCGGCGGCAGAGCTGCCGTGTCGATGGGCGCGCTGGGCGCTGGAACTCGCATATCAACCGATCCCGCGGTTATCGAGGTCCGCCGCCGTCGCGGGATAACGATACGGAGCGAGCCTCTGGCCACCGGCAGCAATCTGCATACCACCGGTGGAGCCTGTCGTGCGGGCGCCGCCTGTTGCGGGAAAACCAATGATTAACCACATCCAGACCGCCTTCCGTCGAAAAGCAGGCGACGCATAGCGCGGGCGTGGTTTAAGACGGGTTCACACCACGGTTAATTGTGCAACAGGGATTGGCGCGATGTCCCAGATCAGGGTGGCCTGCGTTCAGATGCGGTCCGGAACGGACGTGGCGGAGAACATCGCCTCGGCCAGCGCGCTCATCCGCCAGGCGGCGGGGCAAGGCGCCCAGCTGATCGCCACCCCGGAAATGACCACACTGCTCGACCGGAAACCCGGCGCCGGGTGGGAGAAATCGACAAGCGAGGAGGCTGATCCCGGCCTTGCCGCCCTTCGCAAGCTGGCGGGCGAACTGGGCGTCACGCTGCTCATCGGCTCGATCGCCATCCGCGCCGGCGAGGGCAAATGCGCCAACCGGAGCTTTCTGATCGGTCCGGATGGCGAGGTGCTGGCCCGGTACGACAAGATCCACATGTTCGATGTGCAGCTAAATGCGGGAAACATATATCGCGAGTCCGACAGCTACATCGCCGGCGGCGCAGCAGTTCTCGCCCACCCACCCATCGGTGATCTTGGCATGACTGTCTGCTACGACGTCCGCTTCCCCGAACTCTATCGCCAGCTCGCAGTCGCTGGCGCGAAGATCATCGCGGTGCCTGCCGCTTTCACGCGCATTACGGGCGAGGCGCACTGGCACATCCTGCTGCGGTCCCGCGCCATAGAGACCGGCTGCTTCGTCATCGCGCCTGCCCAGGGCGGCAAGCATCAGGACGGTCGCGAGACGTTTGGGCACTCTCTGATCATCGATCCGTGGGGCAAGATCCTCGCTGAGGGCGGAACCGATCCCGGCATCTTCATGGCGACCATCGACCTGTCACAGGTCGATGAAGCACGGGGCAAGATCCCCAATCTCCAGCACATCCGCCCGTTCCGTCCGGTTGGGACATGAACCCTGTCTACGCGGCGCTGGGCGACACGATTTTGACGTGATGTCCGGTCTTGCGCGCGAGACAGGCGCCATCAACCTCGGGCAAGGCTTTCCCGAATGGGACGGGCCGGAAGATGTGCGTCGCGCTGCCGCCGATGCGGTCTTGTCTGGCCCCAACCAGTACCCGCCCACGCGCGGCTTGCCTGTGTTGCGTGAAGCCGTCGCGGAGCACTACGCCCGCCTGCAGGGTATCGCGCTCGACTGAAAAACCGAAGTGACCATCACGTCCGGAGCGACAGAGGCGCTGGCGGCCGCCTTGCTTGCTTTGCTGTCGCCCGGCGACGAAGTCGTGCTGTTCGAGCCGATGTACGACAGCTACCTCCCCATGCTGCGCCGCGCGGGCGCCACGGCGCGCTTTGTCCGGCTTGACCCGCCGCACTGGCGCATCGACCCGGCTGAACTCGCGGCTGCTTTCACGGACAAGACGCGCGCCGTCGTGCCGAACACCCCGCTCAATCCTTCTGCCAGCCTGATCGCCGCGGACGACCTTGCACTCATTGCGGCGCAATGTGTGAAGCATGACTGCATCGCGATATCGGACGAGGTGTGGGAGCATTGCGTCTTCGACGGCGCTCGCCACATCTCCATGCTGTCCATCCCCGGCATGCGGGATCGCACGATCAAGATCGGCTCGGCGGGAAAGATATTCTCGATGACCGGCTGGAAGGTCGGCTTTGCCTGCGCCGCGCCATGGCTGACCGAAGCTTTCGCCAAGGCGCACCAGTTCCTCACTTTCACGACCCCGCCCAGCCTGCAGTCCGCCGTCGCCTATGGCCTCGCCAAGCCCGCCGCCCATTTCGATGCCATGCGCGAACAGCTGGTGCGGGGCCGCGACCGGTTGGCCGCAGGGTTCGCACAGGAGGGTTTCGTCACGCTGCCCGCCGCCGGCACCTATTTCATGGCGATCGATCTCGCTGCCTCCGGGATCGCCCTGCCGGACCACGTCTTCGCCATCCGCGCGGTGAAGGAGGCGGGCGTCGCGGTCGTTCCGTTCTCGGCCTTCTACAACACGCCACCAGGCGCCGCGCTTGCGCGTCTGTGTTTCGCCAAGTCGGACGAGACGCTCGACCGGGGCATCGAGCGCCTTGCAAAGGCACGCCAAATACTTCGCTGAATTCGTGAAGCCTCTTGCGCTCCGCCGCCGGAGCGGTTCGATGGCGCACCAGGGAGAATCCAGGATGGCGTCCATCCGCATCGCAGCGCGTGTGATCTCGAAGGGCGAACGCGCCTTCGGCCCGGGCAAGGCCGACCTGCTCGAACATATCGTGGCCGAAGGCTCCATCTCCAAGGCCGCCAAGGCGATGGACATGAGCTACTCGCGCGCCTGGCAGCTGGTCGAGGCAATGAACGCCGCCTTCCGCAAACCACTGGTCGAGGCCAGCACGGGCGGACGCAAGGGCGGCGGCGCCGTGCTCACGCGGGCGGGGGAGGAAGTGCTCGAGATGTTCCGCAAGATGGAAAAGCGCCTGAACGAAGACGCCGACGCCTATCTGGCGGAATTCGAGAAGCGCCTGCGCTAGGCGCGACCGGCCGCACTAATCCTTGCAGCCATCGTCGCCTATCGCGTACGGGTGGAAAAACGCTGACAAGGTGAGTCATGGCAACTGAAGCTGCGGGCAGTATGGATCTTGGGTCTGCGGTGATCCTGCTCGCGGCTGGCGTCGTGGCAGTGCCGATCTTCCGCAAGTTGGGACTGGGCGCCGTGCTGGGCTATCTGGCCGCCGGACTTGCCGTTGGCCCGTTCGGCTTCGGCCTTTTTGGCGATCCGGAATCGATCATCCACGTGGCCGAACTTGGGGTCGTGATGTTCCTGTTCCTGATCGGCCTCGAAATGCGCCCGGCCAAGCTGTGGGCGATGCGGCGCGATATCTTCGGCCTCGGCGCGGCGCAGGTGATCACCTGCGGCGCGCTGCTGTCCGGCGTCGGCATCCTGCTCGGTCTGCCGCCAGCAGCGGCCGTCATCGGGGCCATGGGCTTTGTGCTGTCCTCGACCGCCGTGATCATGACGATGATGGACGACCGGGGTGAAACAGGCGCTCCAAGCGGACAGCGATCCGTCGCCATACTGCTTCTGGAAGACCTCGCCATCATCCCGCTGCTGGCGCTGGTCGCCGTGTTGGCCAGCCTCAATCCGGAAACCGCCGCGACCGGACCGTCACAGCCCTGGTGGCAGGCGCTCGGCATCGCTGTCGGCTCGGTAGCGCTCGTGTTCATCGCCGGCAAATGGCTGATGAACCCCATCTTCGGCATCCTCGCCCGCTCCGGCGCGCGCGAGGTGATGACGGCCGCAGCCCTGCTGGTCGTGCTTGGCGCGGCCTATTTCCTCGACTGGGGCGGCCTGTCGATGGGCATGGGTGCGTTTCTTGCCGGCGTGATGCTGTCGGAGTCCACCTTCCGCCACCAGCTCGAAGCAGATGTCGAGCCCTTCCGCGGCATCCTGCTTGGCCTGTTCTTCCTAGGCGTCGGCATGTCGCTTAACCTGCCGCTGGTGCGCGACCAGTGGCAGCTGATCGTCGGCGGCGTGTTTGCCTTCATGATCGTGAAGTCGCTCGGTATCTATGTCGTTGCGCGCCTGTTCCGCGCCAACAACCGCGAGGCGCTGCGCCGGTCCGCCCTGTTCGCGCAGGGCGGCGAGTTCGCCTTCGTGCTGTTTGCCGAAGCGCTGCGGGCAGGCGTGATGACCGAGAACATCTCCGCCAGCATGACGGCGATCGTCATTCTCTCCATGGCGCTGACGCCGCTGGTGGTCATCCTGCTGGAACGACTCCTGCCGAAGGAGAAGGAATCGATGGTCGGGATCGACAAGGCCGACGACCTGCATGGCCGCGTGCTGTTCGTGGGCTTTGGCCGTTTCGCGCAGGTTGTGTCGCAGCCGCTGCTGGCCAAGGGCATCGACGTCTCTATCATCGAAGTCGACGTCGAGATGATCCGCGCCGCCGGCCAGTTCGGGTTCAAGGTCTACTATGGCGATGGAACGCGCCTCGACGTGCTGCACGCCTCAGGCGCCCATACCGCCGAAGCGATCCTCGTCTGCGTCGACAAGCAGGAAGCCGCCGACAAGATCGTGGAGCTGTGCAAGTCGGAGTTTCCGTACGCCAAGCTGTTCGTCCGCGCCTTCGACCGCGGCCACGCGATCCGTCTCATCAATGCTGGGGTTGAGTATCAGCTGCGCGAAGTACTCGAATCCGCGCTGGTTTTCGGTCGCCATGTGCTGGTGAATCTGGGTGTCGAAGACGAGGAGGCCGACGAGATCATGAACGACGTCCGCCGCCGCGACGAGCAACGCCTCGAAATGCAGATTGCCGGCGGCCTGCGTGCTGGCCTAACCCTGATGCGCGGCAACATCGCCACCACGCAGCCTGCGCCGCTGATCGTGCCCCGCAAGGAAGCCGAAGCGCTCAACAAGGAAGCCGCCGACGTCATTGGCGAGGATTGACCGCCGTCTGGCCAGCGGGCGCGTACAGCCGCACCGTCACGCCATCGACGACCAGGTCTTCGCGCACCCGCGTTCCGGCCTTACGCGCCACCGCCGCGAGGCAGCGCGGGAACAGCACGTGCTCGGCCTTGAGCACGCGCGCCGCCAGCGTGTCTGGTGTGTCGCCGGGCACAACGTCGATCTCCGCCTGGCCTATCACCGGGCCTTCGTCGACGCCCGCAGTCACCTGATGCACCGTGCAGCCATGCACTGTGTCACCGGCCTCAAGGCAGCGCTTGTGCGTGTCGACGCCCGGATACTTCGGCAGCAGGGAAGGGTGAATGTTGATCAGTCGTCCCGCCCATTCATTCACGAACCACGGCGTCAGCACGCGCATGAAACCGGCCAGCGCCACGAGCTCGACTCCCGCAGCCTTCAGCCGCCCGTCCATCGCGCGTTCGAACGCCTCGCGATCCTTGCCGAACAGCTTGTGGTCGATTGCCTCCGCCGCAACGCCATAGCTGCGTGCCTTGTCGAGGCCGCCCGCATCCGGCTTGTTGGCGATCACGAGCGCAGGCGCATAGGGGCAGCTCGGTTGCTGCGCCGCCTTCAGCAGCGTCTCCATGTTGGAGCCGCGACCGGAAATCAGAATACCGAGCCGTTTGGGTGTCACGCCGGCGCGAGCTCGCCGATCACGAACGGGGCTTCGCCCTCGTTGGCCAGACGCTCCATCAGCGGATTGGCGACCAGCGGGTCGACCGCCATCACGAGGCCGACGCCGCAGTTGAAGGTGCGGTGCATCTCCTCGTCCGTGATCGAGCCGGCACGTTGCAACCAGTCAAACACCGGCGGGAGGTTCAAGGCCTGATAGTCGATCTTCGGAACCAGATGATCCGGGCACATGCGCGGCGCATTCTCGGTGAGCCCGCCGCCCGTGATGTGGGCAAGGCCCTTGATGCGCTTCATGCGGATCAGCGGCAGGACGGATTTCACATAGATGCGCGTCGGCGCCAGCAGCGCCTCGCCCAGCGACTTCTTCTCGTCGAACGGCGCGCAGTCCGTCCACGCGAGACCCGTCCGCTCCACGATACGGCGGATCAGCGAATAGCCATTCGAGTGCGGGCCGGACGAGGGCAGAGCCACTAGAACGTCGCCTGCCTTCATGTCCGCCGTGCGCGGCAGAACATCAGTGCGCTCAACGGCGCCAACAACGAAGCCCGCGAGATCATAATGCCCCGGCGCGTACATACCCGGCATCTCTGCCGTCTCGCCGCCCACCAGCGTGCAGCCCGCCTGACGGCAACCCTCGGCGATGCCCGAAACCACCTTTGCGGCCGTTCCGGTCTCAAGCTTTCCGGTTGCGAAATAGTCGAGGAAGAAAAGCGGCTCGGCGCCCTGCGCCAGAACATCGTTGGCGCACATGGCGACAAGGTCGATGCCGATCGTCTCATGGCGTCCCGTGCCGAACGCCAGCATCAGCTTGGTGCCGACACCGTCCGTACCCGAAACGAGAATGGGATCCTTGAAGCCAGCCGCCTTGAGATCGAACAGGCCGCCGAAGCCGCCCAGATCGCCTGCCGCGCCCGGCCGCCGGGTCGAGGCCGCCATCGGCTTGATGGTATCCACAAGTTCCTCGCCCGCATCGATATCGACGCCCGCATCGCGGTAGGTCAGGGGCTTTGAGGAATCCGGCTTTGACATGCGCGGCCAGTAACATGTGAGCCCGATCCAAGCCAGTCTCCCGGCCGCCTTACGGGGCATTCATGCACAACCTGCCTTACAATGGCCGGAAGCCGCCGCTATGTTCTGTCGCCATGAAACAAGTCTCCAGATTCGCTGCAGTTTTCGTCGCCGCCCTGTCGCTCTGCGCGACCGCGTTTGCCGATCCCTACCGGGTCAAGGATCTGGTGGTCGACAAGGTCGCGCCCAGCCGGGCGGAGGCTGAGCAGCAGGGCCGCGCCGAGGCGCGCGTGGTTGGCGCCGCCCGCCTGATCGAGCGCCTGACTCTGCCTGAGGACCGGGCAAACGCGCGCTCGCCGATCGAGACTGCGGCTGTCGCCCGGCTCTATCGCTCTTCCGAAACGCAGGGCGAGCAGAAGTCCACCTCCGTGTCCGGCGGCGTGCGCGCAACGGGACTCATCACCTGGAACTTCCGCGCTGACGCCGTGCGCGAGTATCTGGACCAGCGTGGCATCCCCTATGTCGACACGCAGTCAGCCCTCGCGCTCATCGTGCCGTCCACGACGGGCGGAGACGCCTCGGCCTGGGGCGCGCAGTGGGCCGGCAAGTCAGACAACACCGTTCTCACGCCGTATGTCGCAGCAAGCCAGGCATGGACCCGCCGCCCTAACGCGACCGAGGTGCAGTCCGAAGTCCAATCCGTGCGCGCCGATCACGGCATCGTCGCCGAGCTGACGCAGCAGGGCGCCCAGTATTATGTTCGCCTGATCGATCTGCGCCCGAATGTTCCCAAGCCCGAAATCGCAATGGCGGGCCCGTTCGTCAGCCTCGCGTCGGCCCAGACCGGCGCAGTCGCCGAGCTTGAGCGCGCCTGGAAAGTCGCCTCCATCGTCCGCTCGACCGGCTCCACGGGCCTGTCGCTCGTCGCCACGTTCCGCGACCTGCAGGAGTGGGTGAAGATCAAGAAGAGCCTCGAAGGCTCACGTCTCGTCAGCAACCTTAACATCGAAGCGTTGACGACGCTCGGCGCGGACATCTCGTTCACCTACGCTGGCCGTCAGGATCAGCTTGTGTCTGACCTCCGCTCCCGTGGCGTCGATCTCGCGAATGCCGGCGGCGCCTGGCAGCTGCGGGTCGTCGCTGCGCCATGACACCGTCTACGGGGGAGAGCGACGCGGGGCGTCAGCTCCTGCTCGACTTCCCGCATGCCGATGTAGACCAGCGCCCGCTGATTGAGACTGGTTCCTACGCAGCTGCCGTTGGCGCGTTGAGCCGGTGGAAGCTTTGGCCCGGCGCCCAGCTTGCGCTGATCGGTGACCCCGCCTCCGGAAAATCCCGCCTGCTGCGCTGGTGGGCCGGCCAATCCGGCGCCGCCCTCGTGACCGGTGAGGCGTTGTCGCAGGCGCCCATGGACGAGATCGCCCGGCTGTCGGTATCGGCCCTCGCCATCGACAATGCCGACCGCGCCGGTCCGGCCCTGCTGGCGGCCCTTAATCTCTGCCGCGACCGGAATGTGCCGGTGCTTTTGTCTGGCGGGTCGGAACCTGCAGGCTGGTTCCAGCAGCCGCCGGACCTCCGCTCCCGCCTTGTCGCCATGCCGGTCGTCCATATCGAGGCCCCGGACGATGCGACATTGGCCGCGCGCCTGCGTGAGGATTCATCCATCCGACACCTCAATTTGCCTGAGGAATCCGTGGTTTATCTGGCCAACCGGATGGAGCGCTCGTGGTCTGCCGTCGCCCGCGTGGCGGACCAGATCGAGCGCACACCCCGCCGCGCCGAGGGGCTCAGGTCTGCCCGCGCCGTGCTGGTCGCGCTGGGCATGGACCCGGGTTAAACTCTGCGTACGGACAAAACATCCGTAATAGTTTGATGGTAATCGGGTTCTTCAGGGTCGGCGAAAGATCGGCTCAATTGGGACCAGATGGCGATGGTGGATCGGGCCGAAATGGCAGACCGCAGCGAAAAAGCGCGTGAAGTGAACTCTGCCCCCTCGTCCAAACGGGATGCAGGGCAAGGCGCCGTTACGTCTCCGCTCTGGGGCACGCCCGAGCGCTTCTTCAACCGCGAGCTGTCCTGGCTCAAGTTCAACATGCGCGTGCTGGAAGAGGCGGAAAACCGCCGTCATCCGCTGCTCGAGCGGCTGCGCTTTATCTCGATCTCTGCCAGCAACCTCGACGAGTTCTATTCCGTGCGCGTCGCCGGTCTGCGCCAGCAGGCCCGCACCGGCATCACGCGGCCGAGCTCCGATGGCCTCACGCCGACGCAGCAGCTCGATCGCATCGCTGCCGAGGCCGGTCAGCTGATGGCCGAGCAGCAGCGCATCTGGAAAGAAATCCGCGCCGAGATGAAGCGCGCGGGCCTTGCCGTCGTTGACGAGGACGATCTCAGCGACGGCGATAGCGACTGGCTGCGCACGCGCTTCCTCGAGCACGTCTTCCCGGTGCTGACGCCGCTGGCGATCGATCCGTCCCACCCGTTTCCGTTCCTGCCGAACCAGGGCTTTGCCGTGGGCTTCACGCTGATGCGCCAGTCCGATGGTGTGAAGCTGCGCGCTCTGGTGCCGATCCCGACCCATGTGGGCCGTTTCATGGAGCTGCCGCAGGGACCGAAAGGCCGCCGCTTCATCGCGCTGGAGGACGTCATCACGCAGTGCCTCGACGCGCTGTTTCCGGGCTGCGTGTCCAAGGGCCGGTGCATGCTGCGCGTCATCCGCGACAGCGACATCGAGATCGAGGAAGAGGCGGAAGACCTTGTCCGCGAATTCGAGATCCTGCTCAAGCAACGCCGCCGTGGCCGTATCGTCCGCCTCAAGATCGACCGCAAGGCGCCGGAAGATCTCAAGGCCTTCTTCATCGCCGAGATCGAGGCCGAGCCGATGGACGTCGTCGAGGTCGATGGCATCATGGGCATGAACCAGCTGCGCGAACTCATCGTCGATGGGCGGCCCGAGCTTGTGTTCGAACCGTTCGAGCCGCGCTTCCCCGAGCGCGTGCGCGAACATAACGGTGACATTTTCGGCGCCATCCGCGTGAAGGACATTCTTGTCCACCACCCGTATGAATCGTTCGACGTCGTCGCCCAGTTCCTGCGCCAGGCCGCGCGCGATCCCGAAGTGATCGCGATCAAGCAGACGCTGTATCGTACCTCCAAGAACTCGCCGATCGTCGCGGCCTTGATCGAAGCTGCTGAAGCCGGCAAGAACGTAACGGCCCTGGTCGAACTGAAAGCGCGCTTCGACGAAGAGGCCAACCTGCGCCTCGCGCGCGATCTCGAACGCGCGGGCGTCCAGGTCGTGTACGGATTCATCGAACTGAAGACGCACGCCAAGGTCTCGCTCGTGGTCCGCCGCGAGCAGGGCGCCTTGCGCACCTACACGCACATCGGCACGGGCAATTACCACCCGATCACCGCGCGCATCTATGACGACCTGTCGCTGTTCACCGCAGACGACGTGATCGGCCGCGACGCCGGCCGCCTGTTCAACTACGTCACCAGCTACGCCAAACCCAAGGCGATGGAAGCGATGGCGATCTCGCCGATCAATCAACGTGAGACGCTCATCAGCCTGATTGAGGACGAGATCGGCCACGCAAAGGCTGGCCGCCCGGCGCAGATCTGGGCCAAGCTGAATGCGTTGGTGGACGAGAATGTCATCGACACCCTCTACCGGGCGAGCCAGGCGGGGGTTCAGATCCAGCTGGTTGTGCGCGGCATTTGCTGCCTGCGACCTGGTGTCCCGGGGCTGTCCGAGAATATCGAGGTGCGCTCCATCGTCGGGCGCTTTCTGGAGCATGCCCGGATCGTGTGCTTTGGCGCGGGCCATGGCCTGCCGTCGGACGAAGCCAAGGTATTCATTACGTCGGCGGACTGGATGCAGCGCAACCTCGATCGCCGGGTCGAGGCGCTGACTCCGATCAAAAACCCCACTGTGCATAACCAGGTGCTCGACCAGATCATGCTGGCGAATCTCAATGATCGCGCGCAAAGCTGGACCTTGCGCCCCGAGGGACGCTATGTGCGTAACGCCACGGGCAAGGGCCGTCAGCCATTCTCGGCTCACGACTACTTTCTGGAGAACCCCAGCCTGTCGGGCCGGGGTAGCGCGCTGCGGTTGGCGACGCCGCCGCAGCTGAAGCCAAGGGGCTAGCGCCGGCATCGCCGGTGGCGGCCTCCGAACCAACGGAGCCGGAACCGGCTGATGAGTGCAACCGCCTCCAGCAAGACGCGCAGCGCCGCCAGGTCGATCCGCTGGCGCCGCATTGGCGTGATGGATGTCGGCTCCAACTCGGTGCGTCTGGTTGTCTACGATGTGCGTGGCCGCGCCATGCAGCCGCGCTTCAACGAAAAGGTTCTGGCTGGTCTTGGCCGTGGCCTGAGCGCCACCGGCAAGCTGCACGCTGAAGGCGTCGAGCTGGCGCTGTCTGCGCTCGCCCGCTTTGCCTCGATCACGCGCGCCCAGAAAGTCGAGAGCCTGTTCGCCTTCGCGACCGCCGCCGTGCGCGAAGCGGCCGACGGCAAAGAGTTCGTCGATCGCGTGAAGAAGGAAACCGGCGTCGTCCTGCGCGTGCTAACCGGCGCGGACGAAGCGCGCTTTGCCGCCGAAGGCGTTCTGGCTGGCACGCCGGGCGTCGACGGCGTCGCGGGCGACCTTGGTGGATCCAGCCTCGAACTCGCACGGCTGATCAGCGGCCGGTATGAGGGTGGCTCCACCTATCCGCTCGGTCCGCTCGCGCTCGATGCTGGCGCAGGGTTCAACGAAGAGAAGGTCGCCGCGCGGGCGAAGGAGCTGCTTGGCAGCGCGCCCGAGCTGAAGAAATCCGGCGATGTGTTTTTTGCTGTCGGCGGTGCCTGGCGCACGATCGGCACGCTGCACATGGAGCTGACCCGCGCGCCGCTGCACATGCTGCAGAACTACGAGATGGACGCGCAGAAACTGCTGCCCCTGATGTCAGATATCATGGCGGGCAAGAAGTATGGCGATGTCCTGCAGGAGATCGCCAAGCGCCGCGCTTCAACCATCCCCTATGCCGCTGCCGTGCTGAAAGCGGTCATCGAGGCGGGCAAGTTCAAGACGGTGATGATCTCGTCCTACGGCGTGCGCGAGGGCATCATCTTCGACAGCCTCGACGCGGCCGAGCGCCTCGAAGATCCGCTGGACGCCGGGCTCGAAGCCCTGATCGTGGACGAGCAGGCGGCGGAGTTCGGCCGTGCGCTGGCCGAGTGGGCTTCGGAAGCTGCGCCCTACACGCTGCATGCGCGGCTTTCATCAGCTGCGTGCCGTCTCGTCGATATCGGCGCGCTGTTGCATCCGGATCATCGCGCCGATCTGGCGTTCGATCTCGTCGCCCGCGCGCCCCTGCCGGGGCTCAATCATCGCGATCGCGCCGCGCTCGCGCTGGCCGTCTCGTCCCGCTTCAAGCGCGGCGTGCACAACGATGTCAGCGACAAACTGCTCGATGCCAACCTGGCCGGGCGGGCGCGGGCGCTTGGGGCGCTGATGCGGCTCGCCGCCGACTTCTCGGGCCGCTCTGCCGCCCTGTTGAAGCACTCCCGCCTGACCTGCGATGGCGACACGCTGACGCTGAAAGTGGCGACGCCCTATCGCGCGCTGGTCTCCGAGTCCGTCGAGCGCCGCCTTCAGCACGCCGCTGACGAACTGGACATGGACTACGCGCTGACGTCCTGACGGTCCGGGCTTGAATCCCTAGCCGCTCGCGTGCCCCCTCACATGCATGCGAGGGGGAGTACGATGCGATCAGGTCTTTGCCTTCTCTTGTGCTTGGCCGCCTGCAGTTCGGCGCCGCCTGAGCAACCAACGCTGACGGCAGACAGCTTCGCTGACATGTTCACGCCATCGTACGTGACGCCGAACCCCGCCACGATCCTGCCGGGGATCGACCTGCCGCTCCGCGCGGGTGACCGTGTCATCGCCAACTGCGCGCAGGCTTACGCTTACACCCTTCCCGAGATGACGCCTGACGAGCAGGCTGATTTCAATGCCAACGTCACCTGCGTCTACCCGCAACAGGAGTCATTCGACGCTAGCTATCGCCACTACGCCCTTGGGCTGCGTGAGCGTGACTTCGAGGACGACACGGGCGACTACGTCCAGTCCGGCCTGCGCATTGTCTGCAATCAGACGCACACCGTCATGCTAGCCCTGCAAAGCCAGTTCATCCCGCGGATGGTCATGGATGAGAAAGGCGATCCGATAGAAATTGAAGGCGGCGGCGAACTTGCCCACATGGGGATCGCGTTCAGCATCTCGGATCGTCCGTGCGAGCGTCACGCCACGGCGGCGCTCGAGGCGGAAATCACCGCCCAGCCGCCTGCGCCCGATGGTTATGCGGATTTCATCCAGCCACTTTTTGTCGAGCCTGCTCCTGGCAAAATTGGTTGGGGCGCCTTCGAAATCACTTTGCGTCCGCAGGACCGGGTGGTGGCGCACTGCGCGCAGTTTTATAGCGAAGAAATCAGCCAGTATTTGACCGGAAGCGGTTTCGGCCATTGGAACCACGACCGACGCTGCATCTATCCGCCCGAAGGTGAACTCGCTGCAGCGAGCGCGTACTACACCCAGCAACTCAGAGGGAAAGGACTGACCGGAACGGCTTTCGCGACAAAGGAAGATTCCGCCGAGCAATATCCGCCGCTTCGTGCTGGAACCTATGAATGGAGCGGGCTCTATTATTTCTGCGATCAAAAGAGGGTGGTCGGACTAGATGCGATGGCTCGCTTTGGTTCGATGGTGATGCTTGATCCCTTAACCGGCGAGTTCTGGTCCACGATTGACGCCACTGGTGGACGGCGGGAACGGATTGATGGTGCTCTCTATCCGCATCAGGTTCTCGTGATGTTCGAGCACGACCTGCCTTGCGATTTGTGAGCGTCGCCTTGCGTATTTCGTCGGCGAGCGTGGATCACGTCAGAGATGACAGCGGGGTCAGCCTCCGCTAAGCCCCTCGGCAAAACAAGTCATCTCCGGGAACCGCCCATGATCACGCTCCAGAAACAAGGCCCCATCGCCATCCTGACGCTGAACCGTCCGGACGCCATGAACGCGCTGGGCGAGCCGGGCGATGGGCAGGCCGTGAAAGACGTCTGCGACCAGATCAACGCCGACAAGACGCTGCGCTGCGCCATCCTCACGGGCGCCGGCAAGGGTTTCTCGGCTGGCGGCAACGTCAAGGCGATGCGCGACCGCGTCGGCTCCTTCGCAGGCTCGCCTGCCGAAGTGCGCGACAACTACAAGAACGGCGTCCACATGATCGTGCGCGCGCTCTACAATCTCGAAATCCCGCTGATCGCCGCCGTGAATGGCGCGGCGGTCGGCCTCTGCTGCCGCGCGTGATCGGCATGAGCCGCGCTTGCGAGCTGCTATTTACCGGCAACCTGATCGACGCGAAGACCGCGCTGGAATGGGGTCTCGTCTCCAAGGTCGTGCCCGGCGACCAGCTGATGGGTGAGGCGATGGCGCTCGCGCAGTCGATCGCAAAACAACCGCCGCATTCGCTGCGCGTCGCCAAGCAGCTGCTGCGCCACGGCACGCAGGCGACCTATGACACCGTGATGGAAATGTCGGCCGCCGCTCAGGGCCTGATGCACCACACCAAGGACCACGAGGAAGGCGTCGCCGCGATTCTCGAGAAACGCGAGCCGGTGTTCAAGGGTGAATAGGGCGCGATGAAGCGCCTGGCTGCCCTGTTGATCGGCTTGCTGATTCTCGGCGGTCTGGTTTGTTGGGCCGTGTTCGCGTGGTGGCATCACACTTACACGGTCGGGATGGACGTGAATTTGAAGGCGATCGCTGTCGCAGGCGTCGCATTGCTTGTTCTGGCCAGCACCGTGCTGGCGATCGTCTTTCTGGTACGGCGCCGCGCCCGATAAAGTGCTGTGCCCCTGCGTTTCCCGATCCCGCGACCGTTACCGGCTGGCTGAGTGACTTTTGGCGGACAATGCCTATTCTGCCCGCTCGGCAAGCGCAAAAGCGCGCCGGACTGCTTGGAGGAGCCCACATGATCACAGCCCGTACCGCGCTCGCGTGCATTGCAGCCTCGCTGCTGCTGGCGCCCGCCGCCCTCGCGCAATCCGCCGATTACCAGCCCCCGCGTTTGGCTGACGGCAAGCCCGACCTGCAGGGCTTCTGGAGCAATGTGTCGCTCACCAGTCTGGAGCGTTCGCCCCAGTTCAAATCGCTCGTGATCCCCGCCGAGGAAGCCGCCCGGATCGAGACCGCGCGCGCCGCCGCCAACAAGCGCGCCGATGCGCCCTCTGACCCCAACGCGCCCGCGCCCAAGGCCGGACAGGATGTCGGCGGGTACAACAATTTCTACGTCGACGCTGGCACGCACTACGCCAAGATCAATGGCGAGGTTCGTTCCTCCTGGATCGTCGATCCGCCGAGCGGAAAAATTCCGTATCACGAGGCTGGCCGCAAGACGTTCGAGGACGCGCTGTATTTTGTGCGCAACACGTTCGATGGCCCCGAGACCCGCCCGATGGCCGAGCGCTGCCTCGTCGGCTTCGGCTCCACCGGCGGCCCGCCGATGATCAACGTGATGTACAACAACACGTACCAGTTCGTGCAGACGAAGGACTATGTCGTCATCTCCGTCGAGATGAACCACGACGCGCGCATCATTCCGCTCGGCGAGATCGACATGGGTCTGCCGCAATGGCTAGGCCGGTCGAAGGGACATTGGGACGGCGACACGCTGGTGGTCGAGACGAGCAACTTCAATCCCGGCGAAAGCCTGCGCACCTTCTTCCAGAACTCCTACATGCTGATGACCGACGCCAAGGTCACCGAGCGTTTCTCGCGTATCAGCGAGACGGAAATCCTCTATGAGTTCACCGTCACCGATCCGAAGATGTTCTCGGCCCCGTGGAGCGCGCAGATGGTGTTCAACCGCTCGCCGCAGCCCGCCTACGAATACGCCTGCCACGAAGGCAACCACTCGATGCCCGGCATCCTCGCCGGCGCCCGCGTCAACGACGCCGAAGGCAAAGCCAACTACGCTGACGAGGGGGAGTGAGCTTCCGCATTGCGGGCTGGGCCGATCCGGATTTCAGGCCAGCCCGATTGCGTGCAGGACCATGCCCTGGTCGAAGTAGGGGCGTTCGCAGATGATCTTGTCCGAGCCGGGCTTGAACTCGAAGGTCGCGGCCATGCGCACCTTGAAGGAGCGCCCGGTCGGCTCGACGGTCTGCTTGCCGACCTTGAGCGGACCAAGGTGCGTGCCCGTCAGCCAGAATTCGACAAGAACCGTCTCGTCGGCATGGGCGATGGAGATGATCTCATTCCCCTGATCGGGGAAGGGGGTCCGTGACGCAGCGAAATAGGCGCGGACGGCCTCTTCGCCGTCAAAGACTGCCCCTGATCCATACATTTCGTAGCGGGGATGTTCGAATGTGGCGATCACCTCGTCCCATTCGTGCGTGATTTCCAGCGCCATATGGCGCTTCACGGTGTCGATCCGCCGGGCGGCCAGTTCGTTCGACATATGGGAAATCCTTCCGCGACCCGAGGCAAGCTGGCAGATGACAAGCGCGCCGCAAGCCCTATTCTGGCGAAAACGTCGGAGGAACACATGCTCGGTGCGGTTGCAGAACTTACGGTGAAGGAAGGCTCGCAGGCCGAGTTCGAGAAGGTGGCGCTGGAGCTGGAGGCTGCCGTCAACGCCAATGAGGACGGCGTGCTGTTCTACAAGCTGTTCAAGGTGAAGGACGCAACGAACAAGTACATCTTCATGGAGCAGTACAAGGACGCCGCCGCCGTCGAGGCGCATCGCGGCTTTGAACACTTCAAGCGCCTTGGCCGCGCCATGGGCCCGTTTCTTGACGGCGCGCCCGTCGTCACGCGCATGGACAAGGTCAGCTAGGTTAGCGGGAGAAATCAGATGGATCTCGAATTCACCACCGAGGAACTGAAGTTCCGCGATGAAGTTCGCGCCTGGATCGCGGAGAACTACACCGACGATCTGAAGAAGCGCATGGAGCTGACGAAGAATGGCTCGCTGGACGAGAGACACCAGAAGGCCTGGTTGAAGAAGCTGGCCGAGAAGGGCTGGCTCGTCACCAACTGGCCGGTCGAGCATGGCGGACCCGACTGGAACCAGACTCAGAAATACATCTACGAGATGGAGATGTCGCTCTCCGGCGCGCCGCGCATGAGTTCGATGGGCGTCCGCATGTGCGCGCCCGTCATCATGAAGTTCGGCACGGATGAGCAGAAGAAGAAATTCCTGCCGCCGATCCGCAACTCGGACGTGTGGTGGTGCCAGGGCTATTCCGAGCCGGGGTCGGGGTCCGACCTCGCGAGTCTGTCGATGACGGCCAGGCGCGAGGGTGACCACTACATCCTCAACGGCTCGAAGACGTGGACCACCTACGCCCAGTGGGCGGACTGGATCTTCTGTCTCGTCCGCACCTCGAAGGAAGAGAAGAAGCAGAACGGCATCTCTTTCATCCTCGTCGACATGAAGTCATCCGGCATCACGATCAGCCCGATCAACACGCTGGACGACACGCCGGTCGGTGATCAGGAGATCAACTCCGTCTTCTTCGACAATGTGAAGGTGCCGGTCGAAAATCGCATCGGCGCGGAAGGCGAAGGATGGACCTGCGCCAAATACCTGCTGACGTTCGAGCGCGGCTCGGCCTACGCACCGGGCAATCTCAATGCACTCCAGAAGGCGCGGCGTATCGCAAAGATGGAGACCGCCGGCGGCCGTCCGCTGCTGGAAGATCCCGATTTCGCGCGCAAGCTGGCCGACCTCGAAATCCAGATCGAAGCGCTGGATGCAACCGAGCGCCGCATCTTCGACAAGCTGTCGTCCGGCCAGTCGGTCGGCGCGATGTCGTCGCTAATGAAAACGCGCGGATCGGAGATCGGCCAAAAGGTGACGGAGATCGTGCTGGAAGCCGCCGGCGTCTACGGCAACCCGTTCGTCCAGGATACCTACGCGCATCTCGAAGGCCGCTCCAACGAACCGCTTCCGGCGCCGGAGCATCTGATCACGTCTGCCGGTTCGTACTTCAACAACCGCAAGACTTCGATCTACGCCGGCTCCAACGAGATCCAGCGCAACATCATGGCGCAGATGATTTTGGCCTGAGCCGGTGGCGAAGACCGAACCTCTGCCGACGACTTGATGGCATCCCTCGATCATCCGCTGAACGCGGAGATCGAGGCGGTGCGCAAGGCCATCCTCGGCGTCGACAAATCCATATCCGATGGCGTCAAGTGGAACTCGCTGTCCTTCCGCGCGACCGAGTGGTTCGCCATCGTGAACCTGCGCTCGCGCGACGGGGTGCAGCTGATCCTTCATCTTGGCGCCAAGGCCGGGAAGGCGGCTGATCGGGAGGCCATTCCTGATCCCAAAGGTCTGCTGGCGTGGAAGGGGACGGACAGGGCGATTGCCACGCTGGGCTCTGGTGCGACGCTCAAGGCCAACCTCCCGGCTTTGCGAGCGATTCTCAAGGCGTGGCTGCGCCACGTCTGAGCTGCGATTTGCGATTGTGGCGGCGTGCGTTATCCTCAGGGCGACAGCGCAGGATTCCGCTTATGGCCGACGATCTCAAGACCGCCCCCCAGCCTCTCGAAGCGCCGCATGACGCCACCCACGAAGAACCTATGGGTCGCGCGACCTTCTCGGCGTTCACCAACGCGACCGAGGACGACTGGCAGAAGATTGTCGCCGCGAACTCCGTGTTCTCGAAGGGCCATGTCGACCGGATCGTCACGCACCTCAACCTGCTGAAAGGCGACTGCGGCGGATTCCCGATCGACCGGCTGGAGCATTCGCTGCAGACCGCGACGCGCGCCCATCAGGGCGGCATGGACGAGGAGTATGTCGTCTGCGCGCTGCTGCACGACATTGGCGACACGCTGGGCGTGTTCAGTCACCCCGATATCGCCGCGGCGATCCTGAAGCCGTTCGTGTCAGACAAGAACCTCTGGATGGTCGAGAACCACGGCATCTTCCAGGGCTATTACTTCTGGCATCACATCGGGCTCGACAGGAACGCGCGCGACCAGTTCCGCGGCCACGAGGCTTTCGAATACACGGCCCAGTTCTGCCACTTGTTCGACCAGCCGGCATTTGATGCTACCTATGAATCGATGCCGCTCGAAGCCTTTGTTCCCATGATGCAGCGGGTCATGGAGCGCCCGAAACGCTCGATGTACCTCAAGAAGTCCGGCGAAAACGCCTGGTAGCTGGCGGCCGAGCGCCGCAGCGGGAACGCTTGAGCCTGCCTCTCACGCTGATACGGTCAGCCTTACGGGATCGCGGAAGCGGACAAGGATTGATCCATGCGAATGAAGTTCGCCCTGGGCGCAATCGCGCTTGCGTGCGCCGGCGCCGTCACGGCGCTTTCCGCGATGGCGGACGAAGGCATGTGGACCTTCGACAACTTCCCCTCGGCCACCGTGAAGAAGCTGTACGGCTTTGCGCCCGATCAGAAATGGCTCGACCGCGTGCAGCTGGGCACGGTCAGGCTGGAGAGCGGTTGCTCGGGCTCTGTCGTCTCGAAGGACGGGCTGGTTCTCACCAATCACCATTGCGTGTCGAGCTGCATGGCCGCGCTGTCGAGCGCAGGGAACGACTATGTGCAGGATGGCTTCTACACCCGTAGCCGCAGCGAAGAGCGGATCTGCCCGGGGGCCGAAGCCTCCATCCTCAGATCGACGACGGACGTTACAACGCGCGTGAAGGCGGCGACTGCAAAGGTTACGCCCGATGCGGTGAGTGCGGCGCGCGCCGCCGAGATCGCCGCCATCGTGCGCGAGACGTGTGGCGAGGATCGGCGCAAGCGCTGTCAGGTGACGAGCCTGTATCGCGGCGGACAATACAAGTTGTTCGTCTATGACCGGTACGACGATCTGCGCGCGGCGTTTGTGCCGGAAGAGCAGGCCGGATCGTTCGGCGGCGATCCCGACAATTTCAGTTTCCCCCGCTATGCGCTCGATATGGCGTTGCTGCGTCTCCATCGCGACGGGAAGCCCGTGACGTTCAGCGATCCGCTGAAGCTCGATCCGGCGGGCGCCAAGGTGGGTGATCTTGTTTTCGTCTCCGGGTATCCGGGCTCGACGGAGCGGCAGCTCACGATTTCGCAGCTTGAATTCCAGCGCGATCATTTCCTGCCATGGCGCATCGAATATCTCTCGCAGCTGCGCGGCACGCTGCTCAACGAAGCAACGCGCGGCGAGGAAGAGGCCCGGCAAGTGGCCGACACGCTGGGCGGGATCGAGAACTCGCTGAAGGTGTTCAAGGGCCAGCGCGGCGCGCTGGTTGAGCCATCGTTCTTTTCCGTCAAGGTTGGGCAGGAGAAGCGCCTAAAGGATGCGCTGGCGGCGGACGCTTCGCTGCGCGCCAGCTATGGCGATCCGTTTGCGGATATTGCGGTGGTGACGGAAGCGCAGAAGCGGTCGTTTCTGCCGTATCAGATGCTCGAGGTCAGCTTCGGCGCTGGCTCCGTGTTGCTGGGCGATGCGCGCCAGCTGCTGCGTGGCGCGGTCGAACGCGCCAAGACAGATGATGCGCGCCTGCCGGAATTTTCGGATGCGCGGCTTCCCGGCGTGGAGCGCCGGCTGCTGGCCGAGGCGTCGGTGAACCCGGTGCTGGAGAAGGTGGAGATCGCATTCTGGCTGGAGAAGACGCGCGAGTATCTGGGCCCCGATCATCCGGCGGTGAAGGCGATGTTCGGATCGCGCACGTCCGGTCAGATCGCAGCGGAAATTGTCGCGTCCTCCCAAATGCCGGATGCGGCTTTCCGGAAGCGCCTGTGGGACACGCCCGCGCTGGCGACCGGCTCCAACGATCCGGCTATCGCGCTGGTGCGCATTGTAGACGAAGCGGCCCGCGCAGCGCGGGAGAGCTACGAAGTCAGTATCTCCGGTCCGGTGTCGATCGCCGCCGAGAAGGTCGCGAGCCTGCGCTTTGCCGTTCTGGGTGACAGTATCTATCCCGATGCGACTTTTACGCTGCGCCTGTCCTATGGCGTGGTTCAGGGCTGGACTGACCCCGCTCATAGCGAAATCACCCCGTTCACGCAGGCTTCGGGCCTCTGGAGCCGCGCGACCGGGGCGTATCCTTTCAATCTGGCGCGCAACTGGGTGGGCAAGGCCAGCGCCATCCCGGCCGCCACGCAGTTCAACTTTACCTCGACGAACGACATCATTGGCGGCAATTCGGGCTCGCCGGTGCTGAACAAGGAAGGCCGGGTGATCGGCCTCGCGTTCGACGGGAACATTCATTCCACCGGCGGGTCATATGGTTTTGACCCGGAGCTGAACCGCACTGTATCGCTGTCGAGCCAGATGATCGTTGTGGCGTTGCGGAATATCTACGGCGCGAATGCGCTGGCGGATGAGTTGCTGAAGTAGGTCTAACGAGGGCGGACGGGGCATGAACATGGAATGGGGCTGGGACAACGGCCGGGCCATACTTGGCCTGTTCGTCATCACCGGGATTGCCTGGCTCCTGTCGGAGAACAAGCGCAAGTTTCCGTGGAAGATCACGCTGGGCGCCGTGGTGATGATGTACATCGTCACGCTGCTGCTGTTCGGTATTCCGCTTATCCGCTCGGGTCTCGACTCCATCAACAGCGGGATCAACGTGCTCATCGCGGCGACACGCGAGGGCACGGCCTTCGTGTTCGGTCCGGTGATCGGCGACCAGGCGAAGTGGGAACAGCTTGTCGGTTCGCCCGGCCCGATCTTCATCTTCCAGCTTCTGCCGCTGATCATCGTGATCGGTTCGCTGTCGGCGATCCTGTGGCATTGGGGCGTGCTGAAGGTCATCACCAACGGGTTCGCGTTCGTATTCCAGCGCACGATGGGCATGGGCGGGCCAACCAGTCTTTCCGTCGCGGCCAACATCTTCATGGGGCAGACGGAAGCGCCGCTGCTGATCAAGCCGTATCTCAAGGTCATGACGCGATCTGAATTGCTGATCGTGATGACCACGGGCTTTGCGACCATCGCGGGCTCTGTGCTCGTGGTCTATGTCACGCTGATGCGGGACGTGCTGCCGTCGGTTGCTGCTCACCTGATCACCGTGTCGTTCATTGCCTCGCCCGCCGCCGTGGCGCTGGCGATGATCATGATCCCTGAAACGCAGGAGACGTCGAAGTCATCCGGCGAGACGGATTTCAAATACCATTCGACGATGGATGCTTTCTCGTCCGGCGCGACGGACGGCATCGCGATCATCTGGAACATTGCGACCATGCTGATCGCGGCCCTCGCGCTGGTGTACATCGCCAACGCACTGCTGGGCGCGATCCCGACCACGGTACCGGTCGATGGCGTGCAGAAGCCGATCAGCCTCGACATCCTGCTCGGCTGGCTGTTTGCGCCGCTGATGTACATGGCGGGTGTGCCGTGGAACGAGGCCGTGAAGGCAGGTTCGTTCATCGGGCAGAAGACCGTGTTCACCGAGTTCGTGGCCTTCATCAATCTCGGCAACATGCCTGCGGACGAGATGACGGAGCGCACGCGCACGATCGTCACGTACGCGATCTGCGGCTTCGCCAACTTCGGCTCGATGGGCATTCTGATCGGCGGGCTGTCGATCATGTGCCCGGAACGGCGCCCCGACTTTCTCTCGCTCGCCTGGAAGACGCTGTATGCGGGGACGCTGGCCACCATAATGGCGGCGGCCGTGGTGGCGTCGCTCCCGTATGGCCTGTTCACGACGGCGGACGAGCCTGTGGTGGCGCCCCCCGTGGTCGAGAACCCGGCGGAAGTCATTCCGGCTCCTGTGGCCCCGCCGCCAGCCGCAACGGACGCAGTCCCCCCGCCGGTCGCGCCCTCCAGCCCGATCACAACTCCGGCGCCGGGCCCGGAATCGGCTCCTGCGACGCCAACTGGGCAAACTCCGTAGTTTCCCTGCACTAGCGAGTGACCCGAATAGGCGTAAACAGCGCCGGGAGAATGCGCTTCACCCGTTGAAGAGCCAGTGGGCTTAGTCGCGGAAAGCGCTTTACGAGCGCCACAAGAGTGCGGGAGAGAAGCGTGCGGGCAAGGTATTCGGCGGCCAGTTGGGCCGTTCTGGCGATTGCGGCCGGCGGGTTCTGTGCCCCGGTCTGGGCCCAGACCCCCGCGGCCGCGCAGGCGCCCAAGGCGGCCCCCGCGCCGGCGGATGGCGATGTTGTCGTGGTTTACGGCGACCGCCTGTCGAACGATCCGGGCGCGTATTCGGTGATCGATGGGCAGACCATCGTCGACATCGCCGCGAACCATCCTGCAGAGATCCTGAACACGGTTCCGGGCGTCAACGTCCAGATGAACTCCGGTCAGGAATTGCTGATCGCGATCCGCTCGCCGGTGCTGCCGGCTGGCGCGGGGCAGGGATCGTTCCTGCTGCTCGAGAACGGCGTGCCGACCCGCGCGCCGGGCTTTGGCAACGTGAACGCGCTGTTCGAGCTTCATCACGAAACGTCCGAGGCGATCGAGGTTGTGCGCGGGCCCGGCTCCGTGCGCTACGGCTCTAACGCCGTACACGGCCTGATCAACTTTATCGATCCCGAGCCCGGCGCGCAGCAGGGCCAAACGCTGACGCTGAGCGCGAGTTCGCTGCAGCGCTATCGCGCGGATGCGACGGCGAACTTCACGACCAATGGCGTGCAGAATTGGGTTGGCCTTTCTGTGATGGAAGATGGCGGCTGGCGCGATGCGTCGGGCGTCGAGCAGCAGAAGCTTACGCTGCGGTCCAAGTTCGGCGGCGAGACGTGGAATGCAGTGGCGACAGTTGCGGTGATCAACCTCAACCAGGAAACCGCCGGCTTCATCCAGGGCCCGGAGGTCTACAAGGATGAAGACATCGCGACGACCAACCCGAACCCGGAAGCCTACCGCGATGCGTGGGCGGCGCGCGCGAACCTGCGCTTCGAGACGAATTTCGGCGCGGACAAGTTGATCATCACGCCGTTCGGCATCATGCAGCGCATGAACTTCATCCAGCACTTCCTGCCGGACCAGTCGAACGAGGATAACGGGAATGACTCGCTGGGCGTTCTGACGCGCTACGAGTTTGGTCCGGAGAATTTCCGCTGGGCGATTGGCGGCGACATCCAGATTGCCGATGGTTTCCTGAAGGAAGTGCAGAGCCGGCCGAGCTTTGGCGGCACGGTTCTGAATCCGACTTTCCCGCAGGGGACGCACTACGATTACGATGTCGGCACGTGGACGACGGGCCTTTATGCCGAACTGGACTGGGATTTCGCGCCGGGCTGGAGCCTGCTCGCGGGCTTGCGCGGCGAGGCGCACCAGTGGGATTATTCGACGAACGTTGCGCCGGGCACGCGCGGCCGTTTCCGCGTTGCGCCCAATCGGACGGACGAGTTCAATCTGCTGACGCCGAAGCTTGGCGTTGTGTATTCGGGCATGGAGGGTCTGGTGGTGTACGCCAACTATGCCCGTGGCGAACGTGCACCGCAGACATCCGACCAATACCGGTTGCAGAATCTGCAGGCGATCCAGCGGCTCGAAGTCGAGACGCTGGACAGCTATGAAGTCGGCGCCCGGGGCGAGGCGTATGGCGTTGAATACGACGTCGCCATGTACCGCATGTACAAGGACAACTTCTTCTTCCGTGACTCTGATGGACTGAACGTGCCGAACGGCAAGACGCGGCATTTCGGCATCGAGGCTGCGCTGCGTGGCGGGTTGGGTGAAATCGCCGGCGGCGCGCTTGGCTGGAATGCGAATGCCTCGTGGTCGGATCAGCGTTATGATTTCGATCGCAACGTTGCGGCGGCGGCGGAAGACATTTTCCGCGACAACAAGATCGATACGGCGCCGGACTGGCTCGCGGATGCGGGGCTGAGCTGGGAAACGCCTGTGTTCTCGCTGGGGCTGTCGGCGGAGTATGTTGGCGAGTACTTCACGAACGCGGCCAACACGGCGCGATATGACGGGCACCTGATCAGCCATCTGCGCGGGGTGTGGCGGTTCTCGGACAAGATGGAAGCGTTCGTGATCGTGCGGAACCTGACGGATGAGCGTTATGCCGACCGTGCGGACTTCGCGACGGGGGCCGCCAGGTATTTCCCGGGTGAGCCGCTGAATGCGACGTTTGGGGTTCGGATCCGGAACTAGGTCTTAAGGTGGTGAGCATGGCCTCGTGGTTCGACAGGCTCATCATGAAGCCCTTCCAACGGATGTCATCCCGGCCGAAGCGGAGCGGATAGCCGGGATCCAACGCGGAGGGTGTCGTATTGGCGCGATGGTTCCCGGACAGCGCTGCGCGCTTCCGGGATGACAAGCGGTGGGGCGTTGGGGTGTCGACCGTGAGATCCCCCGTCTCGCGACGCAGTCGTCGCGATCCACCTCGCCCGGTTGCGTGGCAAGTGAGGGAGGAAAGAGGCGTCAGGCGTGTTCCTTCACGGCGACCGTTGCCCGCGTAAACTTCAGCGCGTCGTCGTCGAGTTTGGCGAAGCGCATGGAGAGCATGTCCTTTGCGTAGTTCTGGTGGAGCTTCCACGGGGCTTTGGAGCCTTGCTTGGGGAAGCGGTCGATGGTGCGCTGGACGTAGCCTGAGGAGAAATCCAGCCAGGGGGTTTCGGTGATGGTGGGGTCGGTGTTGGTTGGCGTGACCGCGTCGTAGCCGTTGTCGCCCATCCAGTTGAGCAGGTTGCAGGTGTATTCGCAGGTGAGGTCGCACTTCAGCGTCCACGAGGCGTTGGTGTAGCCGAACACCGAGATGAGGTTCGGCACGCCGGAATACATCATGCCCTTGTAAGTGAGCTGTTTGGGCATATCGACTTCGCGGCCGTCGACGTTGACCTTCATGCCGCCGAGGAAGAGCAGGTCCAGGCCTGTCGCGGTGACGACGAGATCGGCGGGAAGCTCCGCGCCGCTTTTCAGTTTGAGGCCGGTTGCGGTGAAGTGGTCGATCTCGTCGGTGGCGATGCTGGATGTGCCTGCTTTCAGCGAGGCGAACATATCGCCATCGGGTATGAGGCACATGCGCTGGTCCCACGGATTGTAGCGGGGCGTGAGGTGGGTCTTCACGTCGTAGTCGGGGCCGAGGGCCTTTTGCGCCTGCGCGGTGATGAAATCGGCGACCTTCTGCGGGCTCTTCCGCGACTGTTTGTAGATGTACATCGTCATCAGCACGTTGCGCCAGCGGATGAGGCCGTAGGCCATCTTTGACGGCATCCACTTGCGCAGCCAGTTGGCGAACTTGTCTTCGGCGGGGCGGCTGACGATGTAGGTGGGCGAGCGCTGCAGCATGTTGACGTGCTTTGCCGTCTTCGCCATTTCGGGGACGAGTGTGACGGCGGTGGCGCCGGAGCCGATGACGACGACATTCTTGCCGCTGTGGTCGATATCGGCGGTCCATTTCTGCGGGTGGACGATGCGGCCCTGGAAAGCTTCCTGACCGGGGAAGGTGGGGGCGTAGCCGGCTTCGTAGCGATAGTAGCCCGAGCACATCATGAGGAAGCCGGCTGTCATGGTCACGCGGCGGCCTTCGGTCTCGGCGGTGACGGTCCAGCGAGCAGTCGGGCTGTCCCAGTTGGCGGAGATGACTTTGTGCTTGAAGCGGGTGTGTTTCTCGATGCCGGCCTCACGGGCGGTGTCGCGGACGTATTTGAGGATGGATGGGCCATCGGCGATGGCCTTGGCTTCTGTCCACGGGCGGAAGGCGTAGCCCAGCGTGTACATGTCCGAATCGGAGCGGATGCCGGGATAGCGGAACAGGTCCCACGTGCCGCCGATGGTCTCGCGCTGTTCGACTAGGGCGAAGGTCTTGGCCGGGCATTTCTCCTTCAGCCACCAGGCGGCGCCGACGCCGGAGAGGCCTGCGCCGACGATGAGGACGTCGACGTGTTGCGGGGCGGCAGGGGACGGGTGTGTCAGCGTGTCGGGCATTCGGGGGCATTCCTGCTGTGGCGGGGGCGGGACTCGCAAGATCGGCCCTGACGGCGTCTAGGTGCATAATGAACCAGACTCCCGCGCCGGGCGGTAGTGGGTTTTCGAATGCATGGTATTGCACGGCGGATGTGGCGCTGCGGCTTGGTAAACGGCCCTGTTCCGCCTTGCGTCCGGGGCCGGGCGCCGTTTATCTCGCATCCGCACACGAGTGGGGCTGACCATGAAAGATATCGTCGAGGCGCTGGAGAAAAAACGGGCGGAAGCCCGTCTCGGCGGCGGACAGAAGCGTATCGACAGCCAGCACGCCAAGGGCAAGCTGACGGCGCGCGAGCGGATCGCCCTGCTGCTCGACGAAGGTTCGTTCGAAGAGTGGGACATGTTCGTCGAGCATCGCTCGCACGATTTCGGCATGGAGAAGCAGCGCATCCCCGGCGACGGCGTCGTGACCGGCTGGGGTACGATCAATGGCCGGGTGGTCTATGTGTTCTCGAAGGACTTCACGGTGTTCGGCGGCTCGCTGAGCCGCGCGCATGCCGAGAAGATCGTGAAGGTGCAGCAGGCGGCGATGAAGAACGGCGCGCCTGTGATCGGGTTGTTCGATGCCGGCGGCGCGCGCATCCAGGAGGGCGTCGAGGCGCTGGGCGGCTATGCCGACATCTTCCTCGAGAACGTGATGGCGTCGGGCGTGATCCCGCAGATTAGCGTGATCATGGGGCCGTGCGCGGGGGGGGATGTGTATTCGCCCGCGATGACGGACTTCATCTTCATGGTGAAGGATACGTCGTACATGTATGTGACGGGCCCCGAGGTGGTGAAAACGGTCACCAACGAGATCGTCACGCACGAGGAGCTGGGCGGCGCGCGGGTGCATGCGCAGAAGTCCGGCGTGGTGGACGGGGCTTACGACAATGATATCGAGACGCTGACGCAGATGCGACGGCTGGTGTCGTTCCTGCCGCTCAGCAATCGCGAGAAGCCGCCGACGATTCCGACGTTCGATGATCCGGAGCGCGCGGAGCCTTCGCTGGACACGCTGGTGCCGGCGAACCCGAACACGCCGTACGACATGAAGGAGTTGATCCAGAAGGTTGCCGACGAGGGCGACTTCTTCGAGATCGGCAAGGATTTCGGGAAGAACATCCTGACCGGCTTTGGCCGCATGGAAGGCACGACGGTGGGCTTTGTCGCCAACCAGCCGATGAGCCTTGCGGGCGTGCTCGACATCGA
>NCEM01000045.1 GCA_002280725.1 Alphaproteobacteria bacterium 32-64-14 | reverse complement strand
GTCGAGGCGCTGGGCGGCTATGCCGACATCTTCCTCGAGAACGTGATGGCGTCGGGCGTGATCCCGCAGATCAGCGTGATCATGGGACCTTGCGCGGGCGGCGATGTATATTCGCCCGCCATGACGGACTTCATCTTCATGGTGAAGGATACCTCGTACATGTACGTGACCGGTCCTGACGTCGTGAAGACGGTGACGAACGAGATCGTCAGCCACGAGGATCTGGGCGGCGCGCGTGTTCACGCGGCGAAGTCTGGCGCGGCCGATGGGTCTTACGACAACGATATCGAGACGCTGACCCAGATGCGCCGGCTGGTGTCGTTCCTGCCGCTGAGCAATCGCGAGAAGCCGCCGACGGTTCCGACGTTTGACGATCCGGAGCGCGCCGAGCCTTCGCTCGATACGCTTGTGCCACAGAATCCGAATACGCCTTACGACATGAAGGAGCTGATCCAGAAGGTTGCCGACGAGGGCGACTTCTTCGAGATCGGCAAGGATTTTGGGAAGAACATCCTGACGGGCTTTGGCCGCATGGAAGGCACGACGGTTGGTTTCGTCGCCAACCAGCCGATGAGCCTTGCGGGCGTGCTCGACATCGATTCATCGCGGAAGGCTGCGCGCTTTGTGCGGTTCTGCGACTGCTTCAATATTCCGATCGTGACGTTCGTCGATGTGCCGGGCTTCATGCCGGGGACGAAGCAGGAGTATGGCGGCCTGATCAAGCATGGCGCGAAGCTGTTGTTTGCGTATGCCGAGGCGACCGTGCCGAAAGTCACCGTCATCACGCGCAAGGCGTATGGCGGCGCCTATGACGTCATGAGCTCGAAGCACCTGCGCGGCGACGTGAATTTTGCGTGGCCAACTGCCGAGATCGCGGTGATGGGCGCCAAGGGCGCGGTCGAGATCATCTTCCGGGCCGAAGCGGCGGGCGACGCCGAGAAGCTGGCGGCGCGGACGAAGGAATACCAGGACCGCTTCGCCAACCCGTATGTCGCCGCCTCCCGCGGCTTCATCGACGACGTGATCATGCCGCACAACACGCGCAAGCGCATTGTGCGGGCGCTGCGGACGCTGAAGACGAAGCAGCTGAGCAATCCGCCGAAGAAGCACGATAACATCCCGTTGTAGGGCGCGAATGACGGTTCATGAGGCAGCTTGGCGAGCCTCGGTTTTGCCGATGCTTGCTGCCTTTGGCGTGTTCTGCGCGTGTACTATAGCGGGCATAGTCGTCTCGGCAGTATTTGGCATCGAGGCCTGGCAGGAGGTGATCGGCGGCTGGTTCGTGCTTGGAACGGTTGGCCTTACGGTCGCAGTTGTTGTGTCGCTGTCGTTGAAGCTCCGTCAGAAGGCTCGCTGCCAAACCTGCAACAAGTCCAACCATGTCTGGCTGTGGTACTGGAGCTGGTCGGTGAAGCGGGGTGTGCGCTCGAGCCCGTCCGCCGAGTGTCGCTGCTGTGGTGCAGACCTCAAGGCGATGACGGTCTGATTGTGTTCCGATCTACCGCTTGCACACCAGTGGATCGAAGTTGGTTTCGATCTTTAGTTCGTGGGCGTCGAGGGTGAGGATCTTGCCTTCTTCGGCGGTGGGGCCGCGGCGGAATTCGGTGGCGGCGGCGTCGAGGCGGTCTTGCGTCAGCGTGATGCCGTTGATCTCGCCGGAGGTGGCTTTGAGGCCGACGAAGGTGCGGCGGAACTTGCCCTGGGTGAGGATCCACTGGCCGGCCCATTCGAGGTTCACGACCGCTTTCGTATCGCCCTTGGTCGCGTGGACGCTGGCGGTGCTGCGGTAGTCGCCGCTGGGCCGGAAGGTGACCGTCTCGGTGAAGTCTGTGCGCAGGCCATCGGTTTCGCTGGTCATGTTGCAGGTCCAGGTCTGCGTCATCAGGCTCTTCTGGTCAGGCGCGGCGCCGCCGCAGCCGGAAGCGAGAACAATCCCTGCGGCGACTATCGCCCGCATCCTACGATGCATGGATGGGACTTTCTCTCGAGGACGCGGCGAGCGGCTTACTCGGTTGCGGGCATGCCTTCGAGCAGCTTGCCGACCTTGTCGGCCAGCGCCGGCTTGGACGTGAGCGGCAGCATGATGCCGGCCATGCGAAGGCCAAAGCCCATCAGCTGCGGATAGGCCGAACCGAACGCGACCTGGCGATCGGACTCGCTCATCGCTTTGAGCGTGGCGGCGGGGGCGGCCATTTCAGCATAGATGGCGTCGACCTTGGGCTTGGCGGCGGCGGCGCTGGCGTCATCCGTCACGGTGCTGACGATCGTGAATACCTTGTCGAGGCCCGCAACGTATGCGGACGCGGCCGGGTGTACCTGACCGCTGGCCATGGCGCCGGTGATGGCGTTCAACTGGGCGCGATCCTCGGCGGTCATTTCCGCGTTGGCGGCGCCGGCGATGGCGCCGGCCTGCGCCAGCGCCGCGCCGAGTTGTTTGGGATCAATGTTGACCGCGTTGGGATCGCCGCCGAGGGCGGCGGCCATGTCCTTGCCCAACTGCTGCAGGGCAGCGGCGGCCTTCTGTTCCGGGGTAGGCTCTGGCTGGCAGGCGGCGAGCGCCATGGCGAAGAGCGCAGGCGCAATCAGGGCGAGTTTCTTGAGCATGGGGGTCCCTCCCGGCTGTGTCACGCCAGTGTGAGGCTTCGCGCTCCGCGCTGCAAGGCGTCAGTGCGGTGGGGTGATGGCGGGAGCGGCGCGAGCCTGTTGGAGTATTCTGGTGAAGTCCTGGCGGACACCGTGGCCGATGCACGGGCTTTGGACGAGTGCTTCCAGTTTGGGGATTGCCGCGATCTCGCCGCTAAGCTGGATAATTGAGGCGACTTCGATCTGGGCAACGGCTGTCATTTGAGCGCCTGGCTGAGCGTGGGGCCGGGCCCTTTCCACAGCGTTCAGCGCAGCGACCCAGTCTCCTGCGCTGAAGGCCGAACTGGCTGCGTTGATGTTCTCCGCGAATGGCTTGCTGGCCTTGAAAGAGCTGCGCTCGCATGCGCCGAGTTCCGGTCCTCGCGCCTCAGCCAGCTGTTCCGGCGTGGCGTACTGATACGGTTTCGGCGCCGGTGGCGGCGCCTCGTTCTCGAGTCTCAACTGCGCCCAGGCCGGTGACGCGAGCAATGCCGCAAGCGCGACAGGAATCAGACAGCGCATACGAATTCTCCCCAACTCGCATGCAGAGGGTCTCACAAAGCGTGTCCACAGGCGAGGGGAACGGCGTCGTTTCGCCTTGCCCTTGGCGTCAGGGCATTGCAGCTTGCGCGCAACAAAAAGCCGGTGGCCGTTGCGCCAACCGCGAGGGGAGAGTCTGTATGGAAACCGCCAGCCCGAAGGGCGCTGCTGCGCCTGAAAAGCAGAACGGTGCGCTCGTCATCGGCGCGTCCAGTGTCGGCACTATGTTCGAGTGGTACGACTTCTTCCTGTACGGATCGCTCGTCGCCAACATCAACATGCACTTCTACACCGGCGTGAACGAGACGACGGGGTATATCCTCGCGCTCGCGACCTTTGCGGCTGGCTTCATCGTGCGTCCGTTCGGCGCGCTGGCCTTTGGCCGCATCGGCGACATCGTGGGGCGCAAGAACACGTTTCTCGTCACCATGATCATCATGGGCATCGCGACCTTCCTGGTCGGCCTGCTGCCGGGGGCTGCGTGGTTTGAAGGCAATCTCGGCGCAGGCATGGGCATCATCGCCCCGATCCTGCTCGTGGCGCTGCGCGTGCTTCAGGGTCTCGCCATTGGCGGCGAGTATGGCGGCGCGGCCACCTACATCGCGGAGCACGCGCCAGCAGACCGACGCGGGTTCTTCACCTCGTGGATCCAGATCACGGCGACGATTGGGCTGTTCATCTCGTTGCTGGTCATTCTTGGCGTGCGGCAGACGATGTCGCCGGAAGACTTCAACGAGTGGGGCTGGCGTATCCCGTTCCTGCTGTCGGCCGGCCTGTTGGTTGTGTCGGTGTGGATCCGCGTGCAGCTCAACGAAAGCCCCGTCTTCCTCAAGATGAAGGAAGAGGCCGCGACCTCGAAGGCGCCGCTGAAGGAAGCTTTCGGCAAGTGGAAGAATGTGAAGTGGGTGCTGGTCGCGCTGTTCGGCTGCGTGATGGGCCAGGCGGTGATCTGGTACACCGGCACGTTCTATGGTCTCACCTACATGAAGCAGACGCTGCGCATGGACCCCGCGCAGGCGGATACGCTGGTGGCGGTGTCGCTGCTGATCGGAACGCCATTCTACATCTTCTTCGGCTGGCTGTCGGACAAGATCGGGCGGCGGTACCTGATCCTCGCCGGCCTGCTCATTCCGGTGTTCACCTACTTCCCGCTGTTCAACATGCTGACGCATTCGGCAAACCCGGGTCTGGCGGCGGCGATCGATACATCGCCCGTCGTCGTGCGCGCCGATCCGGCAGCGTGTGCGCTTCAGTTCGACCCGGTGGGCAAGAACAAGTTCGATACGCAATCGTGCGACGTGGCGAAGGCGCTGCTGGCCAAGGCGGGCGTAAGCTACAATGCGACTGAGCTGCCAGCCGGCAGCCCGGCGGAAATCCAGATCGGCGGCCAGTCCTATCCGGCGCCGGCTGTCGAGACGATGGCGCCAGCGGATCGCGCACCCGCGATTGCGGCGTACAATGCCGAGGTGAGCGAGGCGCTGAAGGCGGCGGGATATCCAGCCAACGCCGACAAGAACCTCGTCAACGCGGCGATGGTTGTGGCGCTGCTGTTCTTCACGCAGCTCTGCACGGCGATGGTCTATGGCCCCATGGCGGCGATGCTGGTGGAGCTGTTCCCCGCGAAGGTGCGCTACACGTCGATGTCGTTGCCGTATCACATCGGTAATGGCTGGTTCGGCGGGTTGCTGCCGACCATCGCGTTTGCGATCGTAGCATCGACGGGCAACATCTATGCGGGCATCTGGTATCCTACGATCATTGCGGGGATCACCTTTGTGGTGGCGCTGTTCTTCCTGCCTGAGACGTACAAGCGCGACATCACGCATGATAAGAGCGGGCCTGTGAATCCGGGGAGCTAGACACGTTGGCCAAGCTTGGACGTCTTGTCGCCTCGCTCCCGATTCCGGATGTGCTTCGGGAAAGGGTGGTGGCGCAGTTCGACTGCTTTGCGCCGGAACGGCATTTGCGGACGGATGATCTGATCGCGCTGGCGAAGCAGCATGATCCCGATGCGTTGCTGATCTCGCTGGGCATGCCGATGCGGGCGGAGCATGTCGCGCTGCTGCCCGCCAGCGTGCGCGTGATGGCGACGACGAGCGTTGGTTACGATCATATCGACGTCGCCGCAGCCAATGCGCAGGGCATTACCGTTTGCAACACGCCGGATGTGCTGACGGATGCGACGGCGGACACGCACATGCTTTTGCTGCTGGGGGCCGCACGGCAGGCGAAGACGCACATTCACAATATGGATGGCGGATGGAAGGTGCGTAACGGTTTCTTCCAGGGGCTTGGCGTTGATGTCAGCGGAAAGACCATGGGGATTGTCGGCATGGGCCGTATCGGCCGGGCCGTGGCGCAGCGGGCGCGCGGGTTCGACATGCCGATCCTCTATCACAACCGCACGCGGCTATCGGCGGACCTGGAAAGCGGCGCGCGGTATTTCGCATCGCTCGAGGAGATGCTGCCGCACTGCCAGGTGTTGAGCCTCAATCTGCCGGGCGGGCAGGGCGTGCTGATGACGGCAGAGCGGTTTGCGAAGCTGCCCAGAGGCGCGATCTTCGTGAACTCGGCGCGTGGGTCGCTGGTGGACGAGGAGGCGCTGATTGCGGCGCTGAAGTCGGGGCAGGTGGGCTCGGCTGGCCTCGATGTCTTTCAGAAGGAACCGAACTTCGACACGCGGCTCAACGAGCTGGAGAACACGTTCCTGCTGCCGCACATCGGGAGCGCGACCATCGAGACGCGCGCGGCGATGGCCGGGCTGGCGCTCGATGGGATTGCGGCGGTGCTGTCGGGACAGACGCCTGCGAATGTCGTGAAGGCTTAGGCCGGAACGTCGGGCTCCTGCCCGGCAATCGCTACACGTTCACTGCCTTGTCAGCTTGTCGCGCGCCTGACGCATCGCGCTGCCGGGCGAGAGTCCGGCGGTCCATCTACTAGTGTGGGCGCGTGTCGCCGGCGTGCAGTGGCTTCGACTTGCGGCCAATGAGCGAGCCGAACCAGTTGCCGATCGCGCGGCGGAATTGCCATGAGCGGCGCAGCTCGGGCGTGTTGGGCATGTCGTCCTCGCAGCGTGGCATCTGCACGTCGTTCATGCGTGGCTTGAGGCCGCGGATCAGGTCTTCCTCGATCATGCGGCGCTCGGTCTCGGTGGAGATACGCATCACGTGGCGCTCGGTGGCGCCGAGGATCCACCAGGCCTTGCCCCATTTCTCGTGGCCGACCAGACGCCCGCGCAGGTTCGCGGCCTTGCCGACATAGAGGGCCTGCAGGAAGAAGGCGTAACGGCGGCGCACGAAAACATAGATGCCGCCAGAATCATCCGGGATGCCGCGCTTGGTGAGGGCGCAGTTGAACAGGTAGCGCTTGCCGCTTTCGCCGCGCCAGAAGTGAATTCCGAAGAACATGATGGGCAGTTTCATCGTCGCCTCCCGAGTGCGGCAGTTTTCGAGAGATGCGGTTAACGAGGGCTAAAGTCGGCGCGTTCGCCCGACAGGGCATGTCCTTGCCCAGCGACCATCCACCGCCGGTCTCTGAAGGCAGATTTGCCTTGACCGACAGCCCCTTATCGTCACTTTGCCGTCACTTGTGATGGGCCTGCCGGGGTAGTGGATGTTCTCGAAAATCCTGATCGCCAACCGTGGTGAGATTGCCTGCCGCGTGATCAAGACCGCACGGCGCATGGGCATCAAGACGGTTGTGGTCTACTCCGACGCCGACGCCAGCTCGATGGCCGTGCAGATGGCGGATGAGGCTGTGCACATCGGCGGGTCGCCGGCTGCGCAATCCTACCTCGTACAGGACAAGATCGTCGCCGCCGTGAAGGCAACGGGCGCGGAAGCCGTGCACCCGGGCTTTGGCTTCCTGTCCGAGAATGCGTCGTTCGCGCAGCGCCTCAAGGACGAGGGCATTGCGTTCATCGGCCCGAACCCGCGCGCCATTGAGGCGATGGGCGACAAGATCACGTCTAAGAAATTTGCGGCCGAAGCGGGCGTCTGCACGGTGCCCGGTCACATGGGCCTGATCGCCGACAGCAAGGAAGCGGTGAAGATTGCCGACTCGATCGGCTATCCGGTGATGATCAAGGCGTCGGCGGGCGGTGGCGGTAAGGGTTTGCGCATCGCCTTCAACGCCACCGAAGCGAAAGAGGGCTTCGATGGCGCGCGCGCCGAGGCGATTGCTTCGTTCGGCGATGATCGCATCTTCATCGAGAAGTTCGTCGACCAGCCGCGCCACATCGAGATCCAGGTGCTTGGCGACAAGCATGGCAACATCATCTACCTGAACGAGCGCGAATGCTCGATCCAGCGCCGCAACCAGAAAGTCTTCGAAGAGGCGCCTTCGCCCTTCCTGACGCCGGAGACGCGCAAGGCCATGGGGGAGCAGGCCGTGGCGCTGGCCAAGGCCGTCGATTACGACAGCGCGGGCACGGTCGAGTTCATCGTCGATGGGCAGCGCAATTTCTACTTTCTCGAGATGAACACGCGCCTGCAGGTTGAGCACCCGGTGACGGAGCTGATCACGGGCTACGACCTTGTCGAGCAGATGATCCGCGTCGCCGCGGGCGAGAAGCTGGCGATCAAGCAGAAGGACGTGAAGATCAACGGCTGGGCGCTTGAATCGCGCATCTATGCTGAAGACCCCTATCGCGGATTCCTGCCGAGCATTGGCCGCCTGAAGCGCATGCGCTTTCCCGCTGAAGGCGCGCTGGATGAGGGCACGGTGCGCATCGACACGGGCGTTCGCGAGGGCGACGAAATCTCGATGTTCTACGACCCGATGATCGCCAAGCTGATCACACACGGCAAGGATCGCGCGACTGCGATCGCCACGCATGTGAAGGCGCTGGAGCGCCTGGAAGTCAAAGGCATTCAGGACAACTCGCCGTTCCTGGCCGCCGTGCTGGATCAGAAGCGTTTCCAGTCGGGCAAGATCACCACGGGCTATATCAAGGAAGAATTCCCGGACGGCTTCCATGGCGCGGAAGCCTCGCCCGAAGTCGAGAAGCTGCTGATTGCAGCCGCCACTTACGCCAACGTGCTGGTGCGCACGCGCCTGTCGGGCATCTCTGGCCGGATCGAGCCGGCAAAGCCGCAGCGCAAGGACTGGGTTGCCCTGGTCGGGCGCAAGCAGACGCCGCTGAGTATCACGTACAAAATGGGCGAAGCGCGTATCGAGTTCGCAGGCGAAAAGAAAACCTACACACTCACGACAGACTGGAAGCCCGGCATGTCGATGATGGAGTTGGAGTTCAACGGGCAGACATATGCGCTGTCGATCGCTTCGGCTGAGGAAGGTTTTGTTCTGCGCCGTCTGGGCGTCGAGGCGCATGTCAAAGTGTGCACGCCGGTGCAGGCGGGATTCCACGCGCTGCTGCCCGAGAAGCAGAAGCCGGATACTTCGAAGCTGATCATGAGCCCGATGCCTGGGCTTGTGGTGTCGGTGTCGGTGTCGGTTGGGCAGGACGTGAAAGCGGGCGAGGCGGTCTGCATCGTCGAGGCGATGAAGATGCAGAACATCATCCGCGCCGAAGCCGATGGCGTTGTGAAATCCGTCACCGCATCTGCGGGCGCGAGCGTTGCGGCGGATGAAGTGCTGGTTGAGTTTGCCTAGGTATCACCTCGCGCGTGGTTCTTCGACAGACTCACAAGTCATGAACAGAAACGGCCGGACAGGAATGTCCGGCCTTTGTTGTTTGTGGCGGGCGGAGAGGTCGTGACTCCGGGCATAGCGGCCTCCCGCAACGGTTTACTCGTGGGGCTGTTCGCGGGAGTAAAGGCTTGATACCAAGTCGGCTCAAACGGGGCGACGAGGAAACTTCCATGAAAACCAGAACCTTGCTGGCGGCACTGCTTGTGTCTGTCGCGGCAGCCGCCTGCACGACCACGCCGGCTGTGGCGCCGCCCGTTGTGCGTGATCCGCACGCGGCGCCGCTTGGCCCCATCCCGATGAATGCAGCCATGACCGAGGTGTTCGACGGTAAGGCGATGCGCGTGATCCTGTGCGGCACGTCTTCACCGCTGCCAGATCCGGGACGCGCGAAGGCGTGCACGATCGTGGTCGCGGGTGAGAAAGCCTATGTCATCGACACGGGGCCGGAGAGCTGGGAGCAGCTGCAGCGGATGCAGTTTCCGGGCATTCGGATCGCGGGCATTTTCATCACGCACTTCCATTCGGACCATATCGGCGATCTTGGCGAGTTCCGGATGCAGACGATGGTGCAGGGGCGCTCGCAGACGCTGCCGGTGTATGGCGCGCGGGGCGTCGACAATCTGGTGATGGGGTTCAATCTTGCCTACGAGGAAGATGCGCGGCTTCGCTTTGCGCATCACGGATCGTCGCTGATCAATCTGGAGGCCTCGCCGTTGGTCGCGCGGGAGTTCGGCAAGGCGTTTGTCGGCAATCTGAGCGAGGAAGAAGTGATTCTGCGCGATGGCGATCTGACGGTGACCGCGTTTGAGGTCGACCACGATCCGATCCGCCCGGCTGTCGGCTATCGCTTCGACTGGAAAGGCCGTTCGGTGGTGATTTCGGGCGATACGGCGCTGTCGGCGAACTTCACGGAGAACGCGAAGGGCGCTGATGTGCTGGTGACGGAATCGCTGGCGGGCAACCTGATCGCGCTTGGCCAGCAGCAGTTGAAAGCGGCCGGGAATGAACGCGGCGCACAGATCATGGACGATATCCCGGACTATCACATCAGCCCGCTTGAGGCGGCTCAAACGGCGAGTGAGGCCGGGGTGAAGCTGCTGGTCTACACACACCATATCCCGTCCGCGCAGGTGAATCTGCCGCCTTACTTTGCCGGCGTTGCCGCGATCCGTCCGGTGGATCAGTGGGTGATCGGGTGGGATGGGCTTCGGGTTGATCTGCCGGCGAACTCGTCGACAGTTACGCAGGGCGAACTCCTGCCCAAGCCGAATTGATTGGCTGTGGCGCGGGGCTGAGGTCGGGAACTAACATCGTCGCTGGCACGTTTGCGTGCCTGATGAGCAAGCTGTTCACGACGTTCGCGAATGCCGTGTCTGCCGCTGCCGGCAGCCCGTTCGCGTTCATCATCTGCGCGGCCTATGTGATCGTGTGGGCGTGCACGGGGCCGTTGTTCGGATTCTCGGACACGTGGCAGCTAGTGATCAACACCTCGACCGCGATCATTACATTCCTCATGGTGTTCCTGATCCAGAACACCCAGAACCGCGACAATGGCGCGCTGCATGCCAAACTCGACGAGTTGATCCGCGTAACTGTGAATGCCGACAATGAATTCATTGGGATCGAGCATCTCACGGACGAGGAGCTGAAGAAGATCCTGGAGCGTGTTGAAGCTAACGCGCATCGCTTGCACGGCGAGCGCAGGAAGCGCGAGACGGGCGCCGCCAAAGCGCGCGGACGGGTGAAAGCAAAGAGCTGAAGCTCTCTGGACATCGTCTTCGTGCGCGGCCTAATCCTGCGCCATGCCAGCGATTTATGTCGATGCAGACGCCTGTCCGGTGAAAGAAGAAGTCTACAAGGTTGCGCGGCGCATTGGCTGGGATGTGCTTGTGGTCGCCAATTCATTCATCCGGACGCCTGCCGAGCCGCGCATCCGCTTTGTACTGGTGGATGCCGGGGCTGACGTAGCGGACGACTGGATCGCTGAACGTGCAACTTCTGGCGATGTGGTGATTACCAACGACATTCCGCTGGCCGCGCGCGCGCTGGAAAAGGGAGCGGAGGCAATTTCACCCACGGCGAAGGTGTTCACGACCGACATGATCGGATCTGCGCTGGCGACTCGCGGGCTGATGGAGCATTTGCGCTCGTTCGGGGAAATCACCAGCGGGCCCAAGCCCTTCTCGCCGAAGGACCGGTCGGCTTTCCTGTCGGCGCTGGACGCCGCCATCAACAGGGCGAAGCGCAAGGCCGGCCCGGCCTGAGCCGACCTAGCTTAGAGCGCGCGGCCGGAGCCTCGGGCAGGGTAGCGTGCCAAAAGCGTCCGTTCACGGAGAATTGGCACGGATAGCTGAGGCGTCGCCAAAGCGTCATACCGCATCTCCATTCACGCTCGTGTGAGGCTCGCCGGGCGAATCGACATCGGTTGGCGGGCAAACAAATGGGGCATTTCCCCTCGGGAATGCCCTATCGCCAGATTGCAAACAGGAAACGCTGTTGCCCTGCCGCCCCTTTCCTTCCGAAAATGCACGGTATTGGCCCTTGGGCGCTCGGGCTCGTATCGCCAACCCAAAAAAAAACGTGTAACCCGGGATCAGAATGCGGGGCGACCGCGTTGTTACCCCGGTGCCGGCCCACGGCCGCCGGGGAATACCTTTGTGACAAGGGGAACGGTAATGAAAAGAGCACTATTGTGCGCAACAGCGGCCGCCACCATGGTGACTGCGGGCGCGACTGCCTATGCCCAAGACGGCTGGTACGGCACAGCCAGAGCTGGACTTGTGGTGGACGGCATCGAGGATATCGATGCTTCTTCCGGCGGGAACGGCATGGTTGATGTTCGCGCCGCTCCGGATGTTGATCCGGTGTTCGGTGTCGGTCTCGGCTACGGTTTCGACAACGGCTTCCGCCTCGAGGGTGTTGCTGGCTACCGCAACGTGAAACTCGACGTTCCGGATAGCTTCCAGGGCGCTCAGCCGCCGGCAACGGTCGGCCCGAAAGGCGCCGGCTCGACCCGCGTGACGAACCTGATGGCCAACGCCATCTATGACTTCAACCGTAACGGCGAAGGCGTGAAGCCTTACATCGGCGTCGGTCTCGGTGCTGCGCGCGTCGACACCCGCGTCGCTACGCTGTACCGCACGGGCACGGGCCTTCAGGCCAACGGCTTCGACGACAGCGACACGTCGTGGGCTTACAACGTGGTTGCCGGTTTCGGCATCCCGATGGGTGACCAGCTGACGTTCGATATCGGCTACACCTTCCTCGACGCGCCGGAACTGGCTTACCAGGGCCTCGATGGCACGTACGAAGGTTCGTACCAGGATCACGCGATCACGGCGGGCCTGCGTTGGCAGTTTGCGGCTCCTCCGCCGCCGGCTCCGCCGCCGCCCCCGCCTCCGCCGCCTCCTCCGCCCCCGCCTCCGCCGCCTCCTCCGCCGCCTCCGGCTCCGCCGCCGCCTCCCACCCAGGAGCAGCAGCAAGCTCAGACGTGCGCCCAGCAACCGGCTCCGTTCGTGGTGTACTTCGAATGGGATCGCTCCGATCTCACGACGGTCAACCGCGATACGATCAACGCCGCTGTGGCACGCGCCAAAACCGGCGGATGCAAGATCACGGTCACGGCCGTCGAAGGTCACACCGACTCGTCGGGTGGCACGGCGTACAACGATCGTCTCTCGATGCGCCGCGCCGATGTGGTGAAACAGGCTCTGGTCGCCGCTGGCGTCTCGGAAGCCCAGATCAACACAGCTGCCAAGGGCGAATCCGAACCGGCTGAGCCGCGTCCGGACGGTACCCGCGAGCCGCTCAACCGCCGCGCGGAAGTGCAGATCACGATCGGCCGTTAATTTTGGTCAGTCGGACTAGAACAGGGACAGCCCGGTCGCATGGCCGGGCTGTTTCTGTTTGGGGTGTTGGGTGACGTCTAGCTGGCTACGGCAGAACGGCTGGCAGTAGCAGGTGTCTCGGAGGCGGATGGCGCGGCGGCTGCGTCATTGCCTTCCAGCGAAAGACCCGCGGCCTCAATCAGGCGGTTGATAGCGCCGACGAGTTCGATGGCGCGGGGCAGGTCCTCATCGCCCGCGATTTCGGCAGCAAGCGCACGCACCAGGCGGCGCAGGGGGTCGAGGCCGATGTCGCGCGCCAGATCCTGCATGGCGATGGATAAGGAGATCGCCGGTGCGGCGGGGCCGTTCGGCGATACACGCTGCGGATCGATGTCCACCAGCATCGGCGCCATCACACCGGTTTTCGCGCGCGTGTGGGCGAGCACGTGTTGACCCACTTCGATCTCGGCGGTGACGGCGATGCCCTTGCCGCCCTCGTACTCACGCGGGGCGCCGAGATAGCGCAGCGGCCAGCCATAGGTCGCGATGCGTTCGGCCAAGCGGCTTTCGGCCAGCATGGTGAGATGGGTGAGGCCGCGCGACAGGCAGAATTCGAGGATGCCGATCATTAGTTCGCGCTGATGGTTGGACGGCCAGCGCGGGTTGGTGGCGCGGCGATGCTGGGGCGTGGCTATCCAGCGGGAGATGTCCCACACGCTTTCCAGTTCGGGCAGCGTCTCGTCGGACCAGTCGGCGAACTTTTTTAGCAACGTGGGTGCTAGCGTGGGATTCAGCCTGACGGAGGCCGCCACATGCCCGAACGGATCGAGGCTCATCAGGTAGACGGCGTGTTGGTCGTCGAACTCGTCTGTCTCCTTGCCGTCCTGCGACGTAAGGCCCGACCAGCCGTGCCCTTCGACGTAGTAGGCGTGGCGCATTCGAAACATCTGGTCGAGTTGGCGTGCATAGAGATGCTGGTTCGCCAGCGAGACGACATGGATCATGGTGACCTTCCCAACCCGGACGGAAAGCGCGTCGCTTCCCTACGGCGTCACATAGATGTTTGACGTCTCACCATTCATCGAGTGGGGGAAAAAAGCAACTATAGGTTGTATATGAATTTGCTGCCGTTAAGCTCAGCGGCGGTATTTGATGAACGGCGTTGCCTTGGCCACCTGATCGTACAGGCGGCGCGCCGTGGCGTTGGTGTCCTGCGTCAGCCAGTAGACCTGATCGGCGCCACGTGCGTCTGCGGCGGCGTAGACCGCTTCGATCAGCGCCCGGCCAGCGCCGCGGCCGCGGGCTTCGGCTGCCGTGAACAGATCCTCGAGATAGCAGCGCGGGCCTGCAGCCCACGTCACAGGATGGAAGAGATAGTGGACGATCCCGAGCAGGCGCCCTGCTTCGTCGACAGCGCACAGGCCGTGGATCGGCGCTTCCGGGTCGAGGATGCGTGACCAGGTGAGGTCCGTGACTTCGGTAGGTACATCGCTTGCGTAGAAGGTGAGATAGCCGCGCCAGAGCTTCAGCCATCGCGCGCGGTCATCGGCGCGGATGGGGCGGATCGAGATCGTCATGTCGGGTCTTGCTGCTCCGGCTGTGTGCGTCAGGCGTGTATGGCAATTGCGCCTTCAATTTTCCAGTTGGGCGGCTTCTGGAATTTGAGCTGGCGGTTCGCGGCGGCGCGGGCGCCGAAGGTTGCCAGCACGGCATCGAGCGCGTCGGCCGAGCGCAGCATCTCGCGGCGGTGGGGGGCGTTGATCATGATGCCCTGTGTACCTTCCAGATGCGTGACGATCTTCGCGCGCACGGCGCGGGCATCTTCGTGGGAATAGCCGGTGTGGGGCAGGCCCCAGGCGCGCAGCTGGGCGGCGGGGAAGGTTTCCACCAGCATGCCGGGGCCGTCCTTCCACGGCCAGACGGGGCGTTGCGAGCGCGCGACGAGCGTGAGGCATGCTGCAGCAAAGGGTGCGCCGGGCCGCGATCCGTTCCAGAGCGTTGAGCGCGTGGCGACGTGCTGTCGTTCGGTGAGCCTGGCGGGCTTCTGCGTGGCGAGCGAGGCATGTTGTGTTGCATAGGCCAGTAGGTCTGCGCCGCGCGGGAAGGGGCGATCCTCGGCGGCGGGAAGCTGGGCAATGTCGCTCAGCAGCTGGCCGTGGCCGCCAGGCGGCATGTGGCGCTCAGGCAGGGCGAAGGGCGCGTCGATGGCGGCGGCGCGATAGCGGCCTTCGGCGAGGAAAGCAACGAGCCGGTCGAAAGGCTGGCCTTCTCCGGGCAGATCCTGCACCGGCATGAGTTCCACCAGCCTTGGCCCTTCCAGCGAGGCGATCCAGACGGTCGGGCGCGCGCATGTTTGCCGCCAGGGATCCGCCCCGCCGGAAAAGTCGATCCCAAGGAATCGCGCCTCGCTCATGGGGCGAAGGTGAACGGGATTGAACGGGTAGCCAATGGTCGCACCGGACATCAAAACTTGACAGGCCCGCACATTGCAGGCGCCTTGCCGGCATGAACACGACGACCACCCTTGGCGCGGCGACGCGCGCGAAACTGATGCAGGCGGCCGCCCGCATCGTCTCGCGCGATGGCATGGCGGCAGCGACCACCGCCGCCATCGCGGCGGAGGCGGGCGTTGCCGAGGGCACGCTGTATCGGCATTTCGAGAGCAAGGACGACCTGCTGATCGCCGCCTACAGGCAGATGAAGCAGGAGGTGTTTCTCGACGCGGGCGACAGCATCGACGTCTCGATGGCGCCGCCCGAGCGGCTAAAGCGCAGCTGGAAGGCGATCTACCTGTCCTATCGCGCCAACAAGGATGCGTTTGCGTTTGGGCAGCGCTTTGCGGAATCCGCGCTTGCGGAGCGCGAGGGCGGCGAGGCTGGGCGCGCGGTTGGCCGCATGGTGAACGATCTGCGCAAGGCGGGCATTGCTTCGGGCGACTTCAAGAATTTGCCGCCGGATCTGCTCGGCAGCCTGTTCATGGCGCCGATCGCGTATCTGCTGAAGGCGGAGATCAAGGGCCGGAAGTGGACCGAGGCGGAGCTGGATGCGGCTGCGGACTCGGTGTTGGCGGGCTGGACGAAGTAGCCCTCAGGGCTTGAGAACGACTTTTCCGACAAGCTTGCGGTCGCGCATCAGCTCAAAGGCTTCACGCCAGCGCTCGAGAGGCAGTTCGGCATAGACTGTCGGCCGGGTCAGTCCTTCGGCCGCCCATTGCCAGATCTGGTTGCGTACCGCGCGGCCGCGTTCGGGGATCTGGCGGCCGTATTCGCCGGCGCGGACGCCGACGACCGAGAAACCCTTGATCAGCGGGATGTTGGTGTTGACGCTGGCGATGCGGCCACCGGCGAAGCCGATCACCAGCAGCCGGCCGTTGAAAGCGATGCAGCGAGTCGATTCATCGAACACGTCGCCACCCACGGGATCGAAGATGACGTCAGCGCCGCGATCCTGGGTGAGGCGCTTCATGATCTGGCGGAAGGCTTCGCCTGGTCTTGCGCCGAGCACGATGACTTCATCCGCGCCTGCTGTGCGCAGAGCGTCTACTTTTTCGGTGGACGCCGTCGTGGCGATTACGCGCGCGCCGGTGATGCGGCCGACATCCATCGCTGCCATGCCGACGCCGCCCGAAGCGCCGTGCACGAGCAATGTCTCGCCCGCTTTCAGATATCCGCGCTCGATCAGCGAGACATACGCGGTGGTGTAGGCGGCGGGGTAGGCCGCGGCGAGCGGTGCGCTCATGCCATCGGGCACGGTGTGGAGGTTGGCCGCCGGGCAGACGGCGAATTCCGCGAAGGCGCCGGTCTTGGCGCCGCCGGCCACCCGCGTTCCCACGGTGATGGCCACGTCTGCGCCGGCCGCATCCACGACGCCTGCGAGGTCCATCCCCACTGTGAAGGGCGGTTGGGGTTTGAACTGGTATTCGCCCTTCAGCATCAGGAGGTCGGGGAAGTTGAGGCTTGCCGCCTCGACGCGCACGCGCACCTCGCCGGGGCCGGGCTGGGGAATGGGCAGGCCGCGCAGCGCGACTTTGGAAAAGTCAGGCCCCAGCGCCTCGCAGACTACCGCTTTCATCTTGCGCTCGCTCATCTGGGAACCCTGCATTGCCTGCGCGAGCAGGTCACTATGCTGCTACGTAAAGTTTACGTTGGGGCGATTGACATGAGTGCGCTGCAACATAGTTTGTTCGCGACTGCACAAGAACACACGAGTCGTCCAGAGGGAAACGTTCCAGGGTCGTTGAGTAGCTCATTCAAACGACAACCCGGAGAAATAGACCAATGAAACGTATCATGATTTTCGTCGCTGCCGCGATGTTTGCGTCGGCTGCGCATGCGGACCCCGTGTCGGTGTCCGCGCCCAAGGCGCCGGTTTCGGCCGAGGACGCCGCCACTTATGTCGCCAATCTCGACAAGGCGGTGAAGCAGGTGTGCCGCGAAGCCACCGGCCCGGTGATCGGCGTTGCCTACTACGGCTATCTCGCCTGCATCAAGGACACGCGCGCCGACGTGGCGAAGCAGGACCCGACCGGTCTCTATGCCGGTGGCGAATCGCAGACGACGCTGGTGGTCGCCTCAAAATAAGGACGTCCTCCGACATCCTGATCGCGAACGCTCGGAGCTTGCTCCGGGCGTTTTGCTTTGTTTCCGGGGTTTTTGCACGCTGGGCGGCGTGGATCGCCTCCAAGATGCCCCAATTGCTCCCTTGACGCGACATATTGTAATTCGATAAATAATCATCGACTTTCGAGATGGCAGTCAGGAGCCACCCGGGAGGGACGAGAGAGCAACAGCCGTGTCCACTTGGAGCATAACAATGAAAACCAACACCTCCACCAACCTGATCGCCTGCGCCGTCATCGCTGGCGCCTTCACCATCGGTTTCGTGTCAGCGCCGGCGCTGGCGCAGCCAGACCGTGACGCCCCGTTTGAATTCCGGTTTAACTTCTCGCCGAACGAACTCGCCTCGGTCTCGGACGCCCAGTCCCTCCTGGTGCGTCTCGAGCAGGACGTGCGCCGCTATTGCGGCGGCAACGGCAAGATGTCGATCGACGAGCGCCGTTTCGTGAACACCTGCATCGACACGACGATGAAGGACTCGATCGCGAAGTTCGGGTCTTCGACCCTCGCCCAAGCCTACCAATCCCGTGCGGACGGCTGAACCCCGGCCTTGATCCAGTGCTGGCGAGGCCGGGCTGTCCGACAAACCCGGCCTCGATGCACTTAGTGGGAGTTGTTCCGTTTCCTCTTGTCTCGCAGGACCACCTTCTGCGATCCGGATGGGCGAGCGGAAGCCGGCGGTCCAGACCGCATCACCGGCTTCACCAGGACGCGCAGCCCGGATGGACGCCCGCTGCCTGATCCCAAAACCGGCTGCGGGCGGACATGGGACGCTTCGTCATTTGAGTCTTTCAGGCCTTGGCGAGATCCGAAACGCTGGTTGCGCCAACCGCATCCATGCGCGCGACGAGATCCGCTTTTATGCGCTGGACCAGCATCGGGCCTTCGAACACAAGCGCCGAGTAGAGCTGAACGGCCTGTGCGCCTGCGCGAAGCTTGGCGATCACATCGTCAGCCGAGGCGATTCCGCCCGCGCCGATGAGGTCGAGGCGGTCCCCGATAGCGGCGTGGAAATGGGCTAGCACGCGCGTTGAGCTGTCCATCAGTGGCGCGCCGGAAAGGCCACCGGTTTCGCCCTTGTGTTTTGACTGCAGCGAGTCAGGGCGGGCGATGGTGGTGTTGGAGACGATGAGGCCGGAGAGCCAGTCCTGCGCGAGGGCGACCTCCGCGATGTCGCGGACTGCCACATCATCAAGATCGGGCGCGACCTTGAGGAAAAGCGGGCGGCCTTTTACTGCGGCGTCCATTTCGCGCGCGGCGACGCCGATGCGGCCGAGCAGCTCTTCAAGCGCGCCGCGATCCTGCAGGCCGCGCAGGCCCGGCGTGTTCGGCGAGGAAATGTTGATCGTGATGTAGCTGCTGTAGGGCCAGACGCCTTTGACGCCCGCGACATAGTCCGCGATGCGGTCTGCGCTATCCTTGTTGGCGCCGATGTTGGCGCCGACGATGCCGGTCGCGCGCGGCATGGCGGAGAGACGCCGCACAAACATGCCGAGGCCGAGATTGTTGAAGCCCATGCGGTTGATCACGGCGCCGTCTTCGCTCAGGCGGAAAAGGCGCGGGCGGGGGTTGCCGACTTGCGGGCGTGGCGTGACCGTGCCGCATTCCACGAAGCCGAAGCCGAAGGCCAGCATCTGCTCGAACACGTCGGCGTTCTTGTCGAAGCCGGCGGCAAGGCCCACCGGATTGGGCAGGCGTAGCCCCGCGCGGCGGAGCGTGACGGCGAGGCGCGGATCATCGAGCTGAGGTCTTGGCCGCGCAAGATTCCATTTCAGCGCATCGATCGTGAAGAGGTGCGCGCTTTCCGCAGGCAGCGTGCGCACCAGCCGCGTGGCGATGTCGAACAGGCTCACGCTTTGCGCTCCGGCTTCGAGGTGGGCTCGGGCTGGCGCAGGACGAACTCGGGCGCGAGCGGGGAGCCATCTGCGTCAAACTCGTCCAGCGGCCAGATGGAGCTGATGTGATATTCGCGCACTTCGGCGTAGACGTGCGGGAAGAAGTCGCCGCCGCGCGAGACTTCCCATTTCAGGTCGGGGCCGAAATCGTTGCTGGATACCGAAACGAGAACACAGCCCGTCTGGTCCCAGAACCATGTCGACAGCGTTTCCTGCCTTCAACCCGTTGCAGCCAATCCCGGCCGCAGCATAACCGAGGCGGAAATCCACCTATCCAACCCCCGGAACCTGTTCAGACAAACCGAGCCATCTCTGAATGATCTCGCAGACGCAAAGGTTCAGCGCGTCGCTCGCGCGGGCTACTCGGTCACGGTCGCCCTGGTTGAGTGGGTGCTGGTTTCGATCTTCTAAACGCGCAGGGACGGTGCGGCGCTCGACCGAGCGAACTTCGGTCTGGTTCGTGGAGCTTGATTTCGCGTGCCGCCTATTTGAGTTCCAGTTCAACCAGTTCAATCGTCTCTGCGCCGCTATTGCGAAGTGCGCGTATTGATCTGCCGGCTTGAACCGCGAATTCCCCTGCGCGCAGCGCAAATGTCTGGTCGAGCACGCCGGGTGTCGTCGTCGTCAACAAGCCGCCGCGCACCACGACCCGAACGCCATTGCCTCCCTGTGAAATGGAGGGAGCGGATTGACCTGGCGCCAAGATCAGCCGCCAAGCCCGCACACGTTCGTTGTCAATGATTTGCACATACTCGGGAGCAGACTCGCGCGAGGAGACTTCGTCGCCCCGAGGAGCAGCGCGGCGCATCTCGATGACGATGAATTGGCTGGGGCCGGTGTCGCTGTTGACGATCCTGTGCGTGCGCGGCTCGCCGCCGATTGCGTTATACCCGGCGGCGCCCGCCGGGGTGATTGGCGCCTCAGTGAGTTGCTGTCCCGGACGCTGGCCGCTTTGTGGCGCGGCTTGAATAGCGACGTAGAATATGTCGCGGTAATGCGTGTGAAAGCCGGAATTGCCTCCTGGTGGGTAGCGATTGTTCAGCACTGCAAAATCGTCGTTGGCGAAGACAACCTGGTGGAAGGAAGCCTGTTCCACAGGAGGGAAGGTTTGGCCCGCGTCCCTGCCGTTCGCCTGCTGAGCATAGGCGGAGGAATGAGCGATCACTATCAGGCTCAATCCGAGATATAGTATACGCGCGGAGAATTTCATGAGTTGCGCCCCCTCGAATGTGTGTGGTTCAGAGCCGACCCCATTTTCGATTGGGTGGCCTTGGGCCAAGTAAGTCAAACAAAATGAACACAGTTGATCGACGATTCTCCGTTGCGCCCATGATGGACTGGACGGACCGGAATTGCCGGGGGTTCCATCGCCATCTGACGCGCCATGCGCTGCTGTATACCGAGATGGTGACGGCGGATGCCGTGATCCATGGCGATCGCGAGCGGCTGCTTGGGTTCGATGCGCGTGAGCAGCCGGTGGCGTTGCAGCTGGGTGGATCGGAGCCCGAGAAGCTGGCCAAGGCGGCGCAGATCGGGGCGGATTACGGGTACTGCGAGATCAATCTCAATGTCGGGTGTCCGTCCGAGCGCGTGCAGTCGGGCGCGTTTGGCGCGTGCCTGATGCGTGAAGAGACGCTGGTGGCGGAGTGCCTTGCGGCGATGCGCGAAGCCGTGAGCGTGCCTGTGACGGTGAAGCACCGGCTGGGTGTCGATGACGATGAACCGCGTGACCGGATGTTCGGCTTTATCGAGACGCTGGCGAAGGCGGGGACGACGACGTTCATCGTGCACGCGCGCAAAGCGTGGTTGAAGGGGCTGTCGCCGAAGGAGAACCGCGAGATACCGCCGCTGGATTATGAGATCGTGGCGGAGCTGAAGCGGGCGCGGCCGGAGTTGGAGATCATTCTCAACGGCGGGATCGCTGAACTGGATGTGGCGGAGCGTGAGCTGGCGCGCGTGGATGGCGTGATGCTGGGGCGGGCAGCGTATCATGATCCGGCGTTGTTGCTGCAGATCGATGCGCGGCTGTTTGGCGAGCGCCAAGCGCATGCGAGTGCGGAGGATGCAGCGTTCGCGTTCCGGCCGTGGATCGAGCAGCGGCTGCGCGAGGGCGCCGGGCTGCATGCGATCACGCGGCACATGCTGGGGCTTTTTCATGGGCGGCCAGGCGCGCGGTTGTGGCGGCGCGTGCTGTCGGAGAAGGCGCCTGGGGCGAGGGGCATTGGGGCGCTTGGAGTTTATGATGAGGCGCTGGCGGCGGTGACAAGCCGGGCCGGGGCGCTTGCCAACCGCTAGATGTGGTTTCTCAGTAGGTTGTTGTCCACGTGGCGCAGACCGAGGAGATTGAAGTTGCGACACGTCAATTTCTTCGGAGATACGCCGAGTGAACATCCACAAGAATGCCCGCACCACCCCGCACAGTTGAGCCGAGATCGCACGCCGGGTCGTTCTCGAGGGACCGGCGCCAGGAGTGGTCGCCGCCGCCTTCGGGGTTTGCCTCAAGACCGTCGAGAAGTGGGTGACCCGCTTCAAAGCTGGCGGCCTCGCGGCGCTCGCTGACCGCTCTTCGCGGCCGCATCGCCTTCACAAGCCGTCCCCGCTGGCCGTCCGGGACAGCGTGATCGATTTGCGCAGGCTGCGCCGCCCGGGCTGCAAAATCGCCCGCGAGACAGGCGCTTCCGCCTCGACCGTCAGCCGCATCCTGCGGACCGCTCGCCTCTCACGCGCCCGCGATCTCTACCCGCCAGCGCCTGCCCGGCGCTAAGAACACGCCGCTTCTGGCGACATGATCCATCTCGACATCAAGAAACCTGGCCGCTTGGAACGGATCGGGCATGATGGGCGCGGCAGGCCGCTCAAGGTCATGATCACGCCGGGTCAGCAGGGCGACATCACGACTGCTCCGGCCTTGCTCGAAGGCATCCCGGCGCGACACGTGCTCGCCGACAAGGCCTATGACAGCAACGCCCTACGCGCGCTCATCAAGGCCAGGCGAGCCAAAGTCGTCATCCCCTCCAACCGAACG
>NCEM01000044.1 GCA_002280725.1 Alphaproteobacteria bacterium 32-64-14 | reverse complement strand
GCGATCCTGATCCTGTCGGGGCTCTATTCGCTGCAGCAGAACGAGAGCGCGGCGATCACCCTGTTCGGCAACTACAAGGGCACGGACAAGCGGCCGGGCCTGCGCTGGGTGGTGCCGTGGTACTCGCGCAAGAAGATCTCCCTGCGCGTCCGCAACGTCACGTCTGAAACACTCAAGGTGAACGACAAGAAGGGCAATCCGATCGAGATCGCGGCTGTCATCGTCTGGCGCGTGGTCGATACGGCGCAGGCGCTGTTCGACGTCGATGACTACGACACCTTCGTCAATATCCAGGTCGAGACCTCGCTGCGCGAGATTACCTCGCACTTCGCCTACGATCATGGTGAGGGAGACGAGCCGACGCTGCGCGCCGATGGCGTGAAGGTTGGCGAGATGCTGCAGGCGAGGCTCAACGAGCGCGTCGATGTTGCGGGCGTCACGATCGACGAAGCGCGCATCTCGCACCTGGCCTATGCGCCGGAAATCGCATCCTCCATGCTGCGCCGCCAGCAGGCCGAAGCCGTGCTCGAAGCGCGCGCTAAGATCGTGCATGGCGCGGTCTCGATGGTGGAAAGCGCGCTGCAGCAACTGTCTGAGCGCGACATCGTGGTGCTGGATGACGAGCGCAAGGCGGCGATGGTGTCGAACCTCCTGGTCGTGCTGTGCGCCGATCGCGAGGCCCAGCCCATCGTTAATGCGGGCTCTCTGTATTAGGCCCCACGCAAGACAGGCCCACTCAAGACAGGCGCGTTCATGCCATCGCCCGGCAAGAAAGCATTCCCCCTGAGGCTCGATCCGGCGCTCCACGCCGCGATCGAGCGCCTCGCGGCGCAGGAACTTCGCTCGGTCAACGCCGAGATCGAATTCCTGCTGCGCGATGCCTTGAAGAAGCGCGGCGTGAAGATCGATCTGCCGGCCGCGAAGGACGAATGATGTCCGTGATGAGGCTGACGCATCAGCGCAACAATTGAGGCACGCAGGCTCTACAACAGCGTCTGTCCGGTGTGGCGGCGCTCGTGATCGAGCAGCCATTGTTTGCGCCATAGCCCGCCGGCATAGCCCGTAAGCGTGCCGTCCGCGCCGATCACGCGGTGGCATGGCAGGATGATGGCGCAGCGGTTCAGCCGGTTGGCATTGGCGACGGCGCGCACGGCGGTGGGACGGCCAATGCGCTCGGCCATTTCCTGGTATGAGCGCGTGACGCCCGGCGGAACCTTGCGCAGCTCGTCCCACACCTGGTTCTGGAAGTCGGTGCCCGCGCCAGCGATCTTTGATTTGAAATCCAGCGACTTGCCCGCGAAATAATCCGCCATCTCCTTGCGGATCAGCTTCAGCGCTCTCGTCTCGCCCGGAAGCACGGTCGCGTTGAAGTGCTTGCGATAACGGTTGACGTGCTCTTCCAGCTTCTTGCGCTCGACGAATTCCAGCATGTGCAGGTGCGCGTCGTCTGCGATCGCGAGCATGGGGCCGAGTGGCGTGTCGATCCAGTCCATCGCGAACGTTTGCGCCGCGCGCGCCTTGTTCGGCGCCTCGCCGAAGGTTTTCGAGAAGGCTTCGCGGAAGCCGCTGCCGGATTCGAAGCCGGCGTCTAGTTGTGCTTCGATCACAGCGTCGCCCTTCCTGATGGTGTTGAAAGCATGGCCCAGGCGGCGGGCCCGCGCATACTGAGAAAAACTCATATCGAAACGTCGCTGGAAATGGCGCCGCGCGGTGGCGGGTTCTACTCCCAAGTCCCGCAGATCGTCCTCGCTCCAGCGGCGGGAAGGATTTTCCTCGACCAGGCGCTGCAGCTTGTCGATCAGTACGCCCGGCGCATTGGGATCGTCCAGCGGACGGCAGCGCTTGCAGGCGCGAAAGCCGGCCGCCAGCGCTTCATCAGGCGAGCCGTAGAAGGTGATGTTCTTCGAGAGCGGCGTGCGTGCGGGGCAGACCGGACGGCAGAAGATGCCGGTGGTTTTGACGCCCACATAGATCACGCCATCTATCTCCGGATCGCGGCGGAGCAGGTGTGTGTAGAGCTGTTCGTGGTCAGGCAGACGATTCAGCATGTGCGGCCCATGTGGGATGTCTGTTTGTAGCCACAAGTTAGGGGCCCGGGCAGGCCGCCGGAGCCGGAAAAACGACAGCACCAATGGCGATCCATGTCGCCGGACTGGCGGGCATCCTTGACATCCCGGCCCTCTGGCTCTTTGACATTCCGATGAAACCGCCCACCCAGAGACAGCTGCGCGCCGGGGAACTGATCCGGCATGCCCTGATGGATATCTTCTCGCGCGAGGAATTCGCCGATCCCGATCTTGCGGGCAAATCCATCACCGTGACCGAGGTGCGTATTTCTCCGGACCTGCGCAACGCCACGGCGTTCTGCGCGCCGCTGGGCGGGGATGAGATGGGCAAAACCATCGCTGGTCTCAACCGCGCCACGGGCTTCCTGCGCGGCCGGTTGAGCCGCGAGATCGACATGCGCGTGACGCCTGTCCTGCGCTTCATCGCCGACGACAGCTATGACGAGGCGCGCCGCATCGACCAGCTGCTGGCGTCCGACCGGGTGCGCCGCGACCTCGACCGCAAGATCGGAGACTGACCGGCATGGCGGGGGCGTTCCTGATTGCTGTGACGGGCGGGTCGGGCTCCGGCAAGACGACACTGGCGCGCGCGCTTCAGGCAAGGCTTGGCGATGTACGCTGCCAGTTGATCACCGAGGACAACTATTATTTCGGGCGCGAGCACTATGGCCCGAATGCGCGCGCGATGGCCCATGCGGAGCTTGAGCGCACATTCGATTTCGATGACCCGGCCAACAAGGACATGGCGCAGCTGCGCCGCGACGTCGAGGCGCTGAAGCGCGGCGAGACAATCGAGCAGCCGATCTACGATTTCCCGACACACGACCGGAAGGCCGGCGAGGTGAAGCGTATTGCCTCGCGCGAGGTGGTGATCATCGAAGGGATCCATGTGCTGTCCGATCCGTCCTTCGCCAAGCTGTTCGATCTCACCGTGTTCGTCGATGCGCCTGCCGACCTGCGCCTGATCCGCCGCATCCGCCGCGATGAAGCCGAGCGGGGCAGGAGCGCGGAAAGTGTGATCCAGCAATACCTGCGCTTTGTGCGTCCTGCGCAGGCGCGGCACATCGATCCGGCGCGCCACATCTGCGATATCGTGGTCGCCTGCGAGGCGGCGCCGCCTGATCGAGGAGCGCCATCGGATGCAGACTCGATCGACCGGCTGGTCGCGCCTGTCTGGGTGCAGTTGCAGAAGCTTGGCATCGCGGGCTGATGCCCACCCGGAACTTGCCGCGGTACTGAGTGTTCCGTTCTGGCAGGTAAGCGAGCGCGCCGTATGCGGTGCGCGGCAGTCAGGAGACCCCGCCATGGCGCAGTCAGGTTATGATCGCCCGCAAGGCGCAAATATCACTACGGACGACAAGGCCGCCAAGCTTTCGGCGCCTGAAGCCCGGCAGGGCCAGAACATCAAGGGAATGGTTGCTGTGCTAGCAATTGGCGTTGCCTTGGTGATGCTTGCCTTTGCCGTGATGCTTGCGCTGTCGGTTGAGCCCGTGACGCCTGCAGGCTTGCCGGCTGCGGATGCTCCTGCGTCAAGCGCGCCAGAAACTGCACAGTCTCCGTCCTGATCTGCGCGAGCGGCGTTGCCGCTCTCGGGATCGTGAGCTAGGTTTGCGTATCAAGAGCCCGAAGGCGTAAACGCCAAACGGCCACGGCCCTCCCCACGAGCAATCTCCCCACGCACGGGCGCATGCCCGGTTTTTCGCGACGGCGTTGGCGTCAGCCTGCGTCCGCCGGCAGTGGAGATCGAGATGGAAGTCAGTACCCCGGCAAGCCAGTCCAGCGCAGCGAGCGCTCCTAGCGCGACCCATGATCGCTTGCGCAGTGCGGCCGTTGTCGTGATCGGCGCAGGGATGATGGTCGCAATGGCGTTCGGCGCGATGATCATGCTCACCTCGCCCGATGGCTGGGTGATGAAAGCGGCGAACCAGGCCGTTTCGACAGCGCAGCAGGGCACGCTGGCGTCTTACGATATTGCGTCGGATCGCTAGGGCGACGGTCGCCTAGGCAGCGCCGCCTTCGGAAACGTCGGGCACGCCCACAATGTGGAAGCCCGCGTCCACGTGCACGACTTCGCCCGTGATCGAGCGGCCGATGGGCGAGAGCAGATAGAGCGCGCAGCCCGCCACACCTTCCATCGAGGTATCTTCCTTCAGCAGCGACCAGTCGCGGCCGGTGCTCATCAGGCCCTTGCCGCCGCGGATGCCCGCGAGCGACAGCGTGCGCATGGCGCCGGCTGAAATCGCGTTCACGCGAATGCCCTGGGCGCCAAGGTCACGCGCGGCATAGCGGGTGGAGGCTTCCAGCGCCGCCTTGGCGACGCCCATCACGTTGTAGGACGGCACGGTGCGCTCAGCGCCGAGATAGGTCATGCAGATGATCGAGCCGCCGCCTTCTTCCCGAGAGGGCATGATTTCCGATGCGCGGCGCGCGCAATCGATGAACGAGTAGACCGAGATATCCATCGCGCGGCGGAAGCCCTCGCGCGAGGTGTTCGCCACCATCGAGCCCATGAGCTCTTCCTTGCCGGCAAAGGCGATGGAGTGGACGAGGAAGTCGATCTTGCCCCACTTGTCTTTGATTGTGGCGAAGGCGGCGTCCATGCTGGCGTCGTCGGTGACGTCGGCGGGGATCATCGTGTTCATGCCGATGGATTCAACCAGCGGGCGCACGCGGCGTTCGAGGTTTTCGCCCTGGTAGGTGAAGGCGATTTCCGCGCCCTGGGCCGCCAGCTGCTGGGCGATGCCCCAGGCGATGGAGCTGTCGTTGGCGACGCCCATCACGAGGCCGCGCTTGCCCTTCATCAGGTCGCCTGTGGGGAAGGACCATTTGGACATGGGCGGGCTCCTTGAACTTGGATTCGCGGGGTAGGGGTGCGCGGCGGGGCCGTCAAGCTGCGGCGCGGCATTCCTGTCCGCAGGCCATTGCGCGGGCGGCACAGCGACACTTTGCGAAGAAGATCGCTCCAACGGGCATTCTCTCGCCCATATCCGCGTCCAGTGTGCAGGCGCTGCACAGGAGACGGATATGCCCACCCATTCAGACGGCCCGCGCCGGATGCGCGCGGGCGGCTCAGCCATGCTGCGCGCCGCAGCGGGGCTGGCTGCCGGAATTACGCTGCAGGCCGCCATGCCTGTCGCCAGCGCCCAGGAATATGAACTCGTCGTGCCGGATGAGTCTGTCTCGCCCCAGCTTGGCGTCAGCGTGCACGCCCGGGTGGATGTGCTCTTCACGCCGCCGGGGACGGACACGCCGGTCCTGATCCAGCGCTCGTTTGAAACGGGCGCGGCATCGGTCAACATATCGAGCCAGTATGTGTTCGATGTTCTGAACGAGGCTGTACTCGCCGGCGTCGACCAGGCTCTGGCGGGCGGCGCGCAGACAGGCCGGATCAGCGTGGTTGCGGTCTGCTACAGCTATGGGATGGATGGAGAAGGCGTGCGCTCGCTGGCGCCGATGGGCGTGTTCATCAACACGACCAACCTCAACGTCACAGCGGACGGCAACGCCGCCCTGCACAGCAATTTCCGGGTGATCCCGCCGGCTGGACGCTAGACTTTCGCCACGGCGATCGAGCCATTGGTGCCGCCGAAGCCGAACGAGTTCGACATCACCATCTTGATGACGGCCTCGCGGGCCTCGCGGATGATGTTGACGCCATAGGCGAGGGGGTCGAGCTTCTCGATGTTGATCGAAGGAGCGACGAATTTCTCCTTCATCATGATCAGCGAGTAGATCAGCTCCTGCACGCCGGCGCCGCCGAGGCAGTGACCGGTCATCGACTTGGTGGCCGAGATCATCGGCTGGTCGGCGGCCGCTTGTCCGAAGACTTCGCGCACGGCTTCCAGCTCTTTCACGTCGCCTACCGGGGTCGAGGTGGCGTGGGGGTTGAGATAATCCGGCGCGCGGCCGGCCTGTTCCATCGCGAGGCGCATGGCGCGTGCGGCGCCTTCGCCGGACGGGGCGACCATGTCGAACCCATCGGACGTCGCGCCGTAGCCCGCGACTTCGCCGTAGATCGTCGCGCCGCGGCGTTTGGCGTGCTCGTACTCTTCAAGCACCACCATGCCGGCGCCGCCCGCGATCACGAAGCCATCGCGATCGGCGTCATACGCGCGCGAGGCGCGGTGCGGTTCGGCGTTGTACTTGCTGGACATCGCCCCAAGCCCATCAAAGAGAGCAGAGAGCGTCCAGTCGAGTTCTTCGCCGCCGCCGGCGAACATCACGTCCTGCTTGCCCCACTGGATCTGCTCGGTGGCCGCGCCCACGCAGTGCAGCGAGGTCGTGCAGGCCGAGGAGATCGAGTAGTTCACGCCAAGAATCTTGAAGAGCGTGGAGAGTGTCGCTGACGCGGTCGAGGACATCGCCTTTGGCACGGCGAACGGTCCGATGCGGCGCGGCGAGCCTTTTTCGCGGGTCGAGTCGGCGGCCGCAACGATGGCGCGCGTGCTCGGACCGCCTGTTCCAACAATAAGACCCGTGCGCGGGTTGGAGATGATCTTCTCGTCGAGACCGGCGTCCGCGATCGCCTGCGTCATAGACATGTGGCACCAGCCGGCGCCATCGCCCATGAAGCGCATCGCGCGCTTGTCGACATGGTCTTCCGGCATGGCGTTGGGCTTGCCGGCGACTTGCGACTTGAAGCCTTTCTCGGCGTATTCCGGCATGAAGGAGATGCCAGACCGGCCCTGCTTGAGGCTGTCGGTCACGTCCTTGATCGTGTCGCCGATGGACGACACGATGCCCATACCGGTGATCACCACCCTGCGCAGATCGGGGCCTCCAGCGGCCATATGTCTCTCTCTCCCTGAACGCCCGTAGCTGGGGCGATTCTTGCCCGTATCCCGAAGCGGATGTTAGCCGCCGATCTTCATCAAGCCAACTTTCAGGTCCTTGGCCTGGTAGATTTTCTCGCCGTCCAGAAACACAGTCCCGTCAGCAATGCCCATCACCAGGGAGGAGCGAATCGCGCGGCGGATCTCGATCTCGTAGCGCACGAGTTTCTTTTCCGGCGTCACCTGTCCGGTGAATTTGCACTCACCAACGCCCAGCGCGCGCCCCTTGCCGGGCGATCCCGACCAGCCGAGCCAGAAACCGACCAGCTGCCACATGGCGTCGAGGCCAAGGCAGCCAGGCATGACGGGGTCGCCGGGGAAGTGGCACTGGAAGAACCAGAGGTCCGGCCGGATATCCAGTTCCGCGACGATATGGCCGCGTTTATGGGCGCCGCCGTCGAGCGTGATGTCGGTGATCCGGTCCAGCATAAGCATGGGCGGCACGGGAAGCTGGGCGTTTTTTTTCCCGAACAGGTCGCCCCGCCCCGCCATCAGGAGCTCTTCGTAACTGTAAGAGCTCTTGGGCGTGTGGAAGGCGTGGGGAGAGTTCGGGTCGTTGGCATCCAGGGGCATTGGCCGCTCCGCGAGTGTCCGGACGAGACGGAACGCTCAATTCAACATGGTGTAAGTGTGGGCGCGGTCAGGGATTGTACAGGGAGCCTGCAGAACAAGCAGGCAGATGTCCGGACCGCCACACTTGGCTGTGGCCGGTTAACACGCGCGCCGGGGCGGCTCAAGCGGAGCCGGTCGGCGAGGCAGGACGGAGAAAATATCTAACGATTTCCAGGTGTCGTGATCAGGGGTTCGGCGCCCCACAGATGCTCGCGCACGATCCAGCCGCGCTGGCCCTGCACGCTGACCTGGCACCACAGCGTTCCACACTCGCCCAGCGAGACCACCGAACCGGGGTTGAAACGGGCCGCGAGGGACGCGCCAGCTTCCGGTTTCTGGCGGATTGCGCCCGGGTGGGTGGTGATTGCCGTGCGTTGTTCGGCGAGCTGGCTGGCGTTCACCCAGACTTCGTCGCCCATCGGGTCGCGGATCTTGCGCCAATCATTGCTCTCGCGAATGACCACCACGGGCAGGCCTGCGCGCTCGTAGGTCCACCGCACCGGGTAGTCCGGGCTGGGGCCGGACCGGCCGTTAACCATGTCATACCGCAGGCTCGCATAGCGCGGCACGGCAAGACCCGAAAAGTCGCTCAGGCGGGGCTCGACGCCCTCGGCAGCATAGGCCTTGAAGCTGCCCGGCGTGAGCTGTTCCTGGGCTTGGGCGACAGGAATGGCGGCAAGCGGGATTGCGGCCAGCGCGGCGCCGAAAATCTGCGCAGCAACCAGAAAAGAGAGGCGAGGGCTGCTGTTTTGGCTCACGGCGCGATTTCCGGTGTGATGTCGGTGTACCGGCCTATCAAGCATGTCACAGTGAAAGGGCGCTTAACCGTGATGGCGAAGTCGGGCTGATTGCTGCGTTAACTGCCAAAGGTTGGCCCCGGTCCATCCCTTTGATACACCGCCGGAAAGAGGATGGCCCATCAAGAGCCTGGGGCGCGGCCATCGAGAAGACCAGACCAGAGGAAGCGTTCCGCACAATGCCCACGTCGCGCCAGAAGGTGAAAGTCATCGTGACGCGCCGGCTGCCAGAGCCGGTCGAGACGCGGATGAGCGAGCTCTTCGATGTCGAGTTCAACACGCACGACACGCCGATGACGATCGAGCAGCTGGCCGACGCCGCCACCCGCTGCGACGTTCTCGTGCCCACCATCACCGACAAGATCGATGGCCGCACGCTGGCGCGCGCGGGCGAGCGTCTGCGCCTGATCGCGCAGTTCGGCGTGGGCGTGAACAATATCGACGTGCAGGCGTGCGTCTCGCGCGGCATCACCGTCACCAACACGCCGGGCGTGCTGACCGAAGACACCGCCGACATGACAATGGGGCTGATCCTCGCCGTGCCGCGCCGCATCGTCGATGGCGTCTCCGCCATGCAGTCGGGGCAGTTTGTCGGCTGGTCACCGACCTGGATGCTTGGCCGCCGCATCTTCGGCAAACGCCTCGGCATCGTCGGTATGGGACGTATTGGGACTGCGGTCGCAAGGCGCGCGAAAGCGTTCGGCCTGCAGATCCACTATCACAACCGCAAGCCGGTGCGTGAGCAGGTCGCCAACGAGCTTGAGGCGACCTACTGGGACAGCCTCGACCAGATGCTGGCGCGGATGGACATCGTCTCCATCAACTGTCCGCACACGCCCGCGACCTTCCATCTGCTCAGCGCCCGCCGCATCAAGCTGATGAAGCCGGACGCCTATCTGGTGAACACCGCGCGGGGCGAGGTGATCGACGAGGCCGCGCTGATCCGCGCGCTGGAAGCTGGAGAGATCGCCGGCGCCGGTCTCGACGTGTTCGAGAACGAGCCCAATGTGAACCCGCGTCTCAAGTCGCTGCGTAACGTCGTGCTACTGCCGCACATGAGTTCGGCGACGCTCGAAGGCCGGATCGACATGGGCGAGAAGGTGATCATCAACATCAAGACCTTCGCCGACGGCCACCGCCCGCCGGATCGCGTCATCCCGGCGATGCTGTAGGCTAAGGACGCCTGACCCGCGGAATGTCTTAACGATTTCCACGTGCAGGGCGCCGCACCAGCGCTAATCTCCCGCCATGGTTTGGCCGCTGTCCTTCGCGAGGATGGCGTCGGATCGGATGCCGCATCCATCGATGCGGTGATGGAACGAATGGGCTTTTCGATGCGCGTTGCGCTGAAATCTGTGATGGCTTCCGTGATTGCCGGCCTGATGGTCTCAGCCGGGCCCGCCTCCGCGCAGGTCACCGGATCGCCCGTCAGCACGCAGCCCGCGCCCACGCGCGCCGCCTACACGGTCGAGCCGTTCGCTCCGGCAATGCCAATCACCATCCAGGGAACCGGCGTGCGCCTGCGCGCCGAGCCGTTCACGGGCAATGATACGCCGGTTCTCTCGACCGGCAGCACGGGGCTGCAGCTCAACGTTGTTGGCCTCGCGCGCCTGCCGGACTGGGTCTGGTATCAGGTCGTGCTCAAGAACGGCCAGAAGGCTTTCATCCGCTCTGACCTCACTTCGGCTCCGATGCAGGGCGGGACGGTTGCGCGCGTGACGACGCCGTCGCCCGCAGTTGCAACGCCTCAACCGCGTCCGACGCTGCCGCCGCAGGCGGGCGCCATCACGATGACGCCGCAACCCAACCCGGCTTACGTGCCGCCCGCCTCGCAGTCGGCGAGCTCGCAGCCCGCACCGTCGGTCGCGCTGCCGCTTCCGTCCAATCCGGCGCCGGCCGCCAATAGTGGCCTGATCTCTGTTGCGCCCTCCGCTCCGGCGCCGCGTATGGCGCAGGTGTCTTCGCTCGGCGAGAGCGTGATGGCGCAGTTGGTCGACAAACGCTGCTGGACTGATTCGAGCACGATGATGGATGCGCATCGCCTGAAGGCGACGTTCTCCATGACCTTCAGTGCAGACGGAAAGCTTGCCGCCGAACCGGTGCTGATCCAGCCCGCACTCGCGCCCACGGATGACCCGGCGATGACGGTGTTCATCGCCAAGGCGCGCGCGGCCCTGCGCACCTGCAATGGGCTGGGTTTCAGCCTTCCCGCCGAATACTTCCAGGGTGGCGCTCGCCCCGAGGTGAGGGTGGATTTCTCCGCGCGCTAACGCCCGGACGCGCACGCCAGGCGGGGCTGGCGCCCGCGCAGCGTCTCATTCAAGATGAGTTCAGCCGGGCGCAGCGATGCTGCACCCGGCCTATCCATGGGGACGATCATGATCCGCCGCCTTGCCGTTCTTGCCGCCGCGCTCGCTTCGCTATCCGCCTGCGTGACCGAGGAGGGCTATCGCCAGCGCATGAGCTTGCTGGTCGGATCAAGCAGCGACGACGTCCTGTTGAAGTGGGGGCCGCCGCAATCGACCGCGCCGATGTCGAATGGCGGAGAGCTGTGGAGCTATACCAAGACCACGGTGGATGAGCGCGCCGGCTACTGGCGGGACGAGACGCGGCAGGTGAAGCGCACCTTCCGCGACAAGGAAGGCAACGAGAAGACCGAGATCATCGAGGAAACCTATCCGGTCTGGATGCCGCCGCAGATGCTGCGCTCGACCTGCACGACACGCTTCGTGATGGGCCGCGGGCAGGTGCAGGACGTGTCCTTTGACGGCTCCGGCTGCGTTGCCGAGGAACTGCAATAGCGGCTTCCCCGAGGGGAATATGACGGCATTCCCGCCGCGCGACGATTTCGCTTGAAGTCGCGTGCGGCGGCAGGTCTTCTCCGCTTCGCGTGGAGGATCGCCGATGAAGCTGCTGCTGAGCTCGATTTCCGGTATTGCTGTCTTGCTGCTGGCGCCTGCCGCGCTGGCACAACTACCAGCGCCCAAGACAGTCGATCTTGGTGGTGGCCTGCACGTGATCCACGGGCAGGGCGGCAACATTGGCGTCTCGGCTGGGCCGGACGGCGTGTTCGTGATCGATGACCAGTATCCGAATTCGGCTGCAGCCAATCTCGCGAAGATCCAGGAGATTGCTGGCGCGGGTCCGCGCTATCTTGTCAACACGCACTGGCATGGCGATCACGCTGGCGGCAATGCGACGTTCGCGAGTGCGGGCGCGATGATTTTCGCACACGAGAATGTCCGCAAGCGCCTCTCGGGGGAAGTCCCCTCCATCGGTCTCGATGGCAAGCCCGCTGCCATCTCGCCGGAAGTCGCCTGGCCTGTCCTCACCTTCACGCAGGGCGTCGACTTCCATGTCAACGACGAAACGATCCGTGTGAAACATGTGAGCGCTTCGCACACCGATGGCGATGCCATGGTGTGGTTCGTCGAGCCCAACGTGCTGCACATGGGCGACGTGTTCTTCAACGGCATATTCCCCGTGATCGATCTTGGGTCCGGCGGATCGGTGCGCGGGTATCTCGCCGTGATGAAGGAGACCTACGCGCAGGTGAACGACGCAACGCGCATCATTCCCGGCCATGGCGAGGTGGCGACCAAGGCAGACCTTGCCCGGCAGATCGCGATGCTCGAAGGCGCCATCGCGGCTGTCGACGCGCGCATCAAGGCGGGCGATACGCTGGAGAAGACAATTGCGGCGCGGCCGCTGAAGCCATGGTCGGCCTTTGCGTGGAGCTTCATCAGCGAGGACAGCTTCACGCGCACGCTCTACAACGGCCTGAAGAAGTAGGGGGACATCATGCGCACACTTCTCACGGCATCAATGCTCATCAGCGCAATCGGGTTTTCAGCGTGCGTCGCCGACAACACGCCGCGCGACCCCGACCTGTACGTGCACGTTCGCGAGCCCGATCCGCCGGCGCCGCCGAAACTGCCCAATCCCGAGCCCGCGCCAGCGACGGCGCCCGCTCCTAACAGCCAGGCGTTCGCGCATGTGGTTGATCTTGGCCAAGGCGTCTCGATGCTGATCGGACAGGGCGGCAATCTCGGCCTGCTCACGGGCAATGACGGCATCTTCCTGATTGACGACCAGTACGCCACCAACGCCGCCGCCAACCTCGCCAAGATCGAGGAAGTGGCCAAGGGCAAGCCGAAATACCTGATCAACACGCATTGGCATGGCGACCATGCGGGCGGCAACGCCGAGTTCGCGACAGCGGGCGCGACGGTGTTTGCAAGCGAGAACGCCCGCAAGCGCCTCACCGGCGAAGTCCCCTCCACCAATCGTCAGGGCGGCGTCACGCCTGCCTCGCCCAAACCGGCGTGGCCGGTGGTGACGTTTGTCTCAGGCGTCGATTTTCATCTCAACGGCCAGACCATCCGCGCCATTCCCGCGCCGCGCCCGGCGCATACGGATGGCGATGTGATGATCTACTTCGTCGAAGCCGACATCCTGCACATGGGCGACACCTACATGAAGGACCGCTATCCCTTCGTGGATACAGGTTCTGGCGGCACGCAGCTTGGCTTCATCGAGGCGCTGGCGAAGGCGATCGAGATCACGGGATCCAGCACGAAGATCATTCCTGGCCATGGCGAGCTTGCGACCGAAGCCGACCTGCAAGCGGCGCTCGACATGCATCGCGGCGCGCGTGCGGCTGTCGAGGCGCTGGTGAAGCGGGGCAAGTCGCTGGAGGAAACGATTGCGGCCAAGCCGCTGGCGCAATGGAATGCGCGCTTTGGCGGCGCTGGCAGCTTCATCACGGACGATGCCTACGCCACCGTGATCTACAACGAGCTGAAGAAGTAGCAGCGCCTAGTCACCGCACACGCTGCAGGCCGGATCGGCTTTCAGCGTGACCGTGCGCGCCTCGCCGTTGAGGCCGTCGAACAGCCAGAGTCTTCCCGCGAGTGACTGCCCTGCGCTGGTGATCTCCTTCACTGCCTCCAACGCGAGGCGCGCGCCGATGATGCCCGTCAGCGGGCCGATGACGCCAACCATGGCGCAGGTCTCCTCCGTCTCCGGCATCTCCGAGACGAGGCAGCGATAGTCGACGACGATATCTGCGCCGGCGAGCAGGTCGGCGGCATTGTCCGGAGACAGCCGCGCCGCGCGTGTTTCAACATTCAGGCCCGGATTGACGGCGGCGAGCCTGCGTGCGCCCACATCTGTCTTGGGTTGCCCCACATCGTCGGTGTCGAACAGGATTTGGCGTTGCAGGTTCGACAGCGAGACCGAATCATCATCGATCAAGGTCAGCTTACCGACGCCTGAGGCCGCCAGATAAAGCGCCGCAGGCCCGCCTAGCGCGCCGAGGCCGACCAGTGCGACATGCGCCTTCAACAGCTTCTGCTGCCCCGGCCCGCCAATCTCCCGCAGCATGATATGGCGGGCGTAGCGCTCAAGCTGTTCGGGCGTTAGACTCATGGGGCGCGATCCTCCCGGAGCAGAAATCATGGCCTCCCCGGCAATTCAATGGGCGGCACTTCATTGGCGGCAAGCGTGGCGCTAGCCGGCGAGCCCACCTCGAATGTCTACCAGCCGCTGGTCGATGAGATCGTCGGTGGGCGGCGCAATATCTTCCTCACGGGCCGCGCCGGCACGGGGAAGACGACGCTGTTGCGCCAGCTGATCTTCAACTCGCTCGACAAGGCGATCGTGCTCGCGCCGACAGGGCTCGCCGCCGTGAATGTCGGTGGGCAGACGATCCATTCCTTCTTCAACTTTCCGCCCCGGCTTCTGGATGGCGGCGACGCGCGCAAGATCCGCAACCAGCGCGTGGTGAAGGCGATCGAGACCATGGTGATCGATGAGGTCTCCATGGTGCGCGCCGACATGATGCAGGCGATCGACAATTCGCTGCGCCTCAATCGCGGCAACCGCCAGCCCTTCGGCGGCGTGCGCATGATCCTGTCGGGCGACCTGCACCAGTTGCCGCCTGTCGTGGGCAGCGACGTCGAGCACATCCTGCAGGAGAGCTATGGCGGCGCGTGGTTCTTCAAGGCGCCGGGCTTCCAGGCGGGACAATTCCGGCTTGCGGCGCTGAAGCGCATCTTCCGGCAGGAAGACGCAGCCTTCATCCGCATCCTCAACGGCCTGCGCAACGGGAGGCTGGCGCTGGAGGATGTCGAGATCCTTCGCACGCGCGTGTCGGATCGCTCGCCGGCTGACGCCAGCCAGACGCATGTGGTGCTGACGCCCAACAACGCGGCGGCGTGGCGCATCAACCAGCAGCGGCTGGCTGAACTGCCGGGACAGCCGCGCAATTACACGGCCTCGCTCGAGGGAAATTTCGAGCCAAAGGCATTTCCGACCGAGGAAGTGCTTGAGCTGAAACAGGGCGCGCGCGTGATGATGATCCGCAATGATCCGTCCGGGCGGTGGGTCAACGGATCGCTCGGCGTGGTGCAGGGGCTGGGCGAGAGCGATGTCTATGTGAAGATCGCCGGCGAATCGCATCGCGTGTCGCAACAGGCGTGGGAGAAATTCCGCTACGAGTTCGACGCGGGCGCCAAGTCCGTTTCGCGCTCGGTGGTCGGCTCGTTCAAGCAGCTGCCGCTGCGCCTCGCCTATGCCAGCACGATCCACAAGAGCCAGGGCATGACGCTCGACAAGGTCTATCTCGATTTCGACCGGGGCATGTTCGCGCACGGTCAGGCCTATGTTGCGTTCTCACGCTGCCGCTCGCTCGAGGGGCTGGAGCTGTCGCGTGAGCTGCGTCCGCGCGACGTGATCATCGACCGCTCGGCGTTTGATTTCGGAAAGCTCGATCCGGTGAGCGACAGTGAGCACTTCCTGCTTGCCGACATGCCCAAGCCGGAGTTGGAGCTGAAGGGGTAGGGCTCACTCGGCCGGATGCTCGCACACCGCCGCGCCATCAACGCGCTTGAGCTTGCCGATCACGATAGATGTGTAGCCCTGCGGCCATTGATCGGAGGCGACGGCGTTGCCGCGCGCCGGGCAGGTGGGGATGGCAACGCCGCCTGCTGTCGCTTCGTAGCTGAAGATGAAGGCAAGGCCGCTGTTGAACTCCATCACCGCGCCGATCTCCTGCGCGACGGTCAGCGAGACGGCGACCTGTCCCGGATTGCGCGGCATGGGCTCGAGGCGGTCCTTGTCGCTGGCGCTGAGGATGCGGAGCTTGCCGTCTGCCGTAGGCTCGAAGATCACGGTGCGATCCGGCACCATCTCGAAGCTCTCCACTACGGCGCCAACCTCAAGCGGGATCGCGGGCCGAAGCACGGGGGCGGGCCGCTTCCCCGTTGGCGGCTGCGCAAGCGCGATAGGCGCGGCAAGAGCCAGAGCGAAAAGTAGGGCGGCGCGTTTCATGGCCTGTAGCGTCCCTGAAAACGTAGCCCCCGCCAAGTCGCAACACGCAGGCGCTAACGCCCTGTTGATCCAAAGCCGCCGGCGCCGCGCTGGGTTTCGTCGAGTGTCGCCACGATGCTGAGTTCGGCGCGCGTCACCGGAGCAATCACCATTTGCGCGATGCGCTCGCCGCGCTTGATCACAAAGGGCTCCTGCCCGTGGTTGATCAGGATCACCTTCACCTCGCCGCGATAGTCCGCATCGATCGTGCCGGGGGAGTTGAGGCAGGTGACGCCATGCTTGGCGGCAAGGCCCGAACGTGGCCGCACCTGAGCTTCATAGCCGGGGGGCAGGGCGATGGTGAGACCGGTGGGCGCCATGGCGCGCTCGCCGGGCTTCAGCGTCATCGGCGCGTCATCGGGAACGGCGGCGCGCAGGTCCATGCCGGCGGCGTCAGCGGTTTCATAGGCGGGCAGGGCAAGGCCCTCGAAATGCGGCAGCGGAGCAACGCGGACGGTGACGGTCATAGAGAACTCCAGTTGTCATCCCGGCCGCAGCGACGAAGTCGCGGAGAGCCGGGATCCATCTAACCGAGAGCGCGCGGATTGAGAAATGGGTCCCCGGCATGGTTTGCTTCCGGGCTGCACGTTTCCGGGATGACAAGCTGTGAGTTACGCCTCAACATCCGCCGCAAAGCGCAGTTCGCGGCGGGGGCGGACGGTGTTGGTCACGTCCATGTAGGTCGAGTGCTTCTTGTAGGTGTGAAGCGCCTCGATGTTCGGGAATTCAGCGTAGACGACGATGTCGATCTCGTTGCCGAACAGGTCCGCCTTGCGGTTCTGGGTTACTTCGAACAGCGTCGAGCCGGGGATGGTTCCCAGGCGCTTCAGGTGGCCGATGATGTCGGCTGCCTCGCACGGGTCCTTCAGCGTGAAAAAGACGATGTGGCGGATCATGCAATTGACCTAGGAGCAGACGGCTCCCTAGGCCATATCCGGCCCCCGCGCTATTCCGCCGCGCTATTCAGCACCGGCGGTCTCGGGCTCGTAAAAATTCTGCGCCACGCGCTCGGCAAGCTTGAGGGCCACTTCCGCCTTGCTCATGCGGGGCCAGCGCTCCGTGCCGCCTTTCGAGACCAGCAGCACCTCATTGTCCGGCCCGCCCATGACGTCGCCAGACACATCGTTGGCGACCACCCAGTCGCATCCCTTGCGGGCAAGCTTGGCCTTGGCGTGCTTCTCGACATCGCTGGTCTCGGCGGCAAAGCCGATCACGAGACGCGGGCGATCCTTCTTCCGCGTGCCGATCGATTTCAGAATGTCGGGGTTCTCAACCAGCTGCAGCGCGACCTTTTCTTCCGTCGCTCCCTTCAGCTTGAGCTTGCCCGGCGCGCGCGTCGCTGGCCGCCAGTCGGCGACGGCGGCGACCCCGATGAAGACGTCGGCGGGAAGATTGGCCTTCACGGCGGCCTGCATCTCGAGCGCCGTTTCGACCTTCACGCCGGTGACGCCATCGGGGATGGGAAGTTGCGTCGGGCCGGTGACCAGACGCACATCGGCGCCAAGGCGCGCGAGGGCTTCGGCGATCGCGTAACCCTGCTTGCCAGAAGAATGGTTGGAGATGAACCGCACGGGGTCGAGCGGCTCGCGCGTCGGGCCAGCGGTGATGACAGCGCGGAAGCCTGCGAGCGGGCCGTATCCGCCGGGGCCCGCCAGCATGGTGTGGATCTGTGCGGCGATGCGATCAGGCTCGGGCAGGCGGCCCGCGCCGAATTCCCCGCACGCCATCGGGCCTACATCGGGCTTCATCACAGTGACGCCATCGGCTTCAAGCTGCGCGACATTGCGCTTGGTGGCGGCGTGCTTCCACATCCGCACATTCATGGCGGGAACCATGAGCACGCGCTTGTCGGTGGCGAGAAGCGTGGTGGAGGCAAGATCGTTCGCGAGGCCGTTGGCGGCCTTCGCGATGAGATCGGCGGTCGCCGGGCAGACCACGACGAGATCAGCCGAGCGCGACAGTTCGATATGCCCCATCTCCGCTTCGTCTGTGAGGCTGAACAGCTCCTGATAGACCTTGTCGCCGGACAGCGATCCGAGCGACAGCGGCGTCACGAACTCCGCACCCGCCTTCGTCAGGATTACGCGCGCAGCGATGCCATCGCGCGCAAGCAGCCGGATCAGCTCCAGCGACTTGTAAGCGGCGATGCCGCCGCCGACGATCAGAAGAATGCGCTTGCCGTTCAAGCTGGCGCTCCCGGACGAGTGTCCCTTCTAGATAGTCAAACTTGGTCAGGATTGCACCAAACCGCGCAGGCGGATTGCGGGTGTTGTGGCAAGGGTCCGGTAATCTCTGGCGGCCGCCTTCAGCCCTGGTTGCTGACCATGCCCGCAAAGAACTCCTGCGCGGCCGGGCTGTCGCCGGTGACCTCGCCGGGCACATCCTCGCAGAATTTCACCCAGCCGATCCTTGCTTCCAGTCCGTACTGGATCTCGATCCCGGCCAGCTCCGGGTCGTCCATCGAGCCGATGGCGACGTAGATTCGCGCTTCGGGGGCGTCATAAGCGAAGGTCAGCGGCGTACCGCAATCGCGGCAGAACCCGCGCCTGGCTAGGTTGGACGACGCAAAAAAGGCCGGCTGGCCCTTCGTCCATTCCAGTTTCGACTTGGCGCAGCCGGCCAGCGCCGCGAACAGCCCGCCTGTTGCGCGCTGGCACATACGGCAATGACAGACATGGGGTTTTTCGACCCGGGGCACGTGCATCGCGTATCGGATCGCGCCGCATTGGCAGCCTCCAGGGATCGAAGTCATGGACATTCCGTAATATTCAACCCTGCGGTAAGATTGCCATGCGAGTTTCCCCGCGCGTATGGCGAAAAACTCATGAAAGCCACCGACAAGGTCAACTGACTCTCGCGGTTGGCGCTCGCCCATGCCTGTGGTGGCATGGGTTTGGAAGGGACGGCCCCATGTTCTTCAATGGAAAGCCCAAATCAGGCACGTTTTCACGCACGCTCGTAGGCGAGTGGCGCGCCGATACCCTGTCGGGTGACGTCAAGGGCGAGATCACAGCCGTGTTCAATACGGATGGATCCTACATGACCCGCAACAAGATGGAGATCAGGGGGGTCGTGGCTGCTCCCGTCACCCAGACTGGCCGCTATCGCATCGAGCCGGTGGACAAGCTGCGGTTCCGCCTGCTGACCATCGACGAGAATGGCCAGCCCCTCTCGACCACCATCCGCTCCTTCGTGGACGACAACACGATGCTGAACGAGGTCGGCCGGATCACGTTCAAGCGAGTGGATGCTGCCGAACAAACCCCCAATTAGGTCGCTGCCGCGCGTCAGGCCGTAGTGGTGCGCTATCGCCAGCCTGCCTTTTGGGCGGGGGGTTCACGCTGACGCGCAACAGGCTTATCTAAAGCCGCACAAAACCCAGGCTGCCAGAAACGTCATACGGAGACGCCCCATGCGCGACTACCTGAAATTCTACATCAATGGCGAATGGGTCGATCCGGTGACCCCGCGCGTACTGGACGTCCAGAACCCCGCCACGGAGGAAGCCTACGCCCGCATCTCCATCGGCTCGAAGGCCGATGTGGACAAGGCGGTCGCCGCCGCCAAGGCCGCGTTCCCCGCCTTCGCCGCGACGACGAAAGAGTATCGCGCCGACCTGCTCGACAAGATCATCGCCGTCTACCAGAAGCGCCTCGGCGACATGGCTGCTGCCGTCTCCGAGGAGATGGGCGCGCCGATGTGGCTGTCGGCCGCCGCCCAGGCGCCGTCCGGCCTTGGCCATCTCATGCAGGCTGCCGGCTATCTGCGTACATTCGAGTTTGAAGAGCGCCGTGGCAAGCACCTGATCCGCAAGGAGCCGATCGGCGTCTGTGGCTTCATCACTCCGTGGAACTGGCCGCAGAACCAGATCGCTTGCAAGGTCGCCCCTGCGATCGCCGCCGGCTGCACCATGGTTCTGAAGCCCTCGGAAATCGCACCGATCGACGCGATCATCTTCGCCGAGATCATGCATGAGGCGGGCGTGCCCAAGGGCGTTTTCAACCTCGTCAACGGCGATGGTCCGGGCGTTGGCGCCGCGCTTTCGGCTCACCCGGATGTCGACATGATGTCGTTCACGGGCTCGACGCGCGCAGGCGTACTGGTGGCGCAGGCCGCTGCCCCGACCGTGAAGCGTGTCGCGCAGGAACTCGGCGGCAAGTCCGCGAATATCGTGCTCGACGATGCCGACCTCGCGAAGGCCGTCAAATCTGGCGTCATGCAGATGATGACCAACACGGGCCAGAGCTGCAACGCGCCCTCGCGCATGTTCGTGCCGCGCGCCAAGAACGAGGAAGCCAAAGCCATCGCCAAGGCGACGGCTGAAGCCGTCAAGGTTCAGGATCCGGCCACGGCAGAGAAGGGCGCCATCGGCCCCGTCGTCTCCGAAGCGCAGTGGAACAAGATCCAGGGCCTCATCAAGAAGGGCATCGAGGAGGGCGCAACGCTCGTCTCCGGCGGCCTTGGCCGTCCCGATGGCCTCAATCGCGGCTACTATGTGAAGCCCACCGTGTTCGCCGATGTGCGCAACGACATGACGATCGCCGTCGAGGAAATCTTCGGGCCGGTGCTCTGCATCCTGCCGTACGACACGGAAGCCGAAGCCATCGCGATGGCGAACGACACCGTCTATGGCCTGTCGGGCTATGTGCAGGGCGAGCAGGAACACGCGCAGAAAGTCGCGCGCCAGCTCCGCACCGGCATGGTCCACATCAACGGCCAGGGTTCGGACCAGGGCATGCCATTCGGCGGCTTTAAGCAGTCGGGAAATGGCCGTGAGTGGGGTGTGGAAGGCATCCACGAATTCCTCGAGACCAAGTCGGTCTTCGGCTTCGCCACTGCTTAGCGCGCTGCAAGGCTGAAAATCACGCGATAATCGGGCCGGCCCACTGCATGCGGGCTGGCCTGCTCATTTGCCGTTCAGGTTTGCCTTCCTATCTAAAAAGGTGCGAAACTGCGCCCTATGGAGGCTGCCCCATGTTCAGAAAAATCCTTACTGTGTCTGCGGTTGCTGTAGCGACCGCGCTTGGCGCCTGCGCCAGCGGACCCACGCCCTACCAGGCGGCTGCAGGTTACGACCGCGGCTATTCGGAACAGAAGATCGAGACCGAGCGCTATCGCATTTCCTTCAAGGGAAATTCGATGACTGACCGCGACACGGTCGAGAACTATCTTCTCTTCCGCGCCGCAGAGCTGACGCTGCAGAACGGCTATGACAGCTTCACCATTGTCAATCGCGACACCGACAAGGATAGCCGCACCCGCGGCTATGGCGGCTATCCTGGCTTTTCCCACATGTACTTGTCGCCCCATGGAGGCTGGGTGCATGGGTGGGATCCGTTCTGGTCGACCTCCTCGCGCTACGAACAGGTGACGAGTTATGAGGCCTTTGCCGAGATCGTGATGACGCGCGGCTCCAAGGGCGACGATCCCAGTGCGTTCGATGCGCATCAGGTCTCGCAGAATCTCGGCGGGCAGATCGTGCGGCCGTCCGGCGCTGAATAAGCCGCGAGGTCCATGGAACGCTGCGGGGCGCAGCGTGGGTGTCCGGAAACCTGCTTGTTCCCGACGTTTTCGGGACTTCCGGCCGTAAACGCCAACTCAACCTCGCTGGGCTATCCTGCCTGCGTCATGAGTCCGGCTGTCTCGATCATCATCCCGACCTTTCGCCGCCCGGCCCGCGCGGTCGAGGCTGCGCGGAGCGCGCTCGCGCAGGCGGACGCTGCGGCGTTTGAGGTCGTGCTGGTCGACAATGATCCCGATGGCTCGGCGCTGGTCCCCCTCCGCGCGCTCGACGATCCGCGTGTCGTGATCCTGCACGAGCCTCGCGCCGGTGTTGCTAATGCGCGCAATGCCGGGCTGCGCGTGGCCAAGGGAGAGCTGATCGCGTTTCTTGACGATGACGAGATCGCGCCGCCGCGCTGGCTTGCCGAGCTCATGCGTGTGCAGGCTGCGGAGAAGGCCGACGTTGTGTTCGGCCCGGTGCTTACGCGGCTGGCGGAGCCGCCGCGCGATCATCGCGCTTACTTCGAGGAATTCTTCGCACGCGATCCAGGCCATGCCGAAGGCCGTATCGAGCAGTTCTATGGCTGTGGCTGCAGCCTGATCCGGCGCGCCGCACTCCCCAGAGCCGAACCGTTCTCGGTGGAGCGCAACGAGACCGGCGGCGAGGACGATCTGTTGTTCCAGGCGATGGACGCGGCGGGCGGGCGCTTCGCCTGGGCGCCTGGCGCGCATGTGTGGGAAATGCCCGAGTCTTCGCGCGTGACGCTGGCCTACACGCTGAAGCGTGCCTTTGCCTACGGGCAGGGGCCAGCGACGCAGGCGTGGAGCGGACCCAAGCGCGACATCCCGGCCATCGGATTCTGGATGGCGGTCGGCCTTGCGCAGACGGTGGTGTTCGGCGCCGTGGCGGCGGGCAGCTATCTCGGCAAGACGCAGAACCGCGCCTTCGCCTATCGCCGCTTTGTCGAGGGCGTCGGAAAGGTGCTGTGGTTCCCGGCGATCAAACCGCGCTTCTATGGCGTATCGCGCCTGCCCAAGGTCCGGCCGGTCGTAACCTGAAGGTCTAGCTCAGCAGGTTGATGCAGCGCGCGATCTCGGCCGGCGGCGCCGTGTCGTAGAAGAACGTCTCCATCGTCCAGTCCGCGTTCATCAGGTAAAGTAACGAGGAGTGACTCACGAGGTATCCGCCCGCGCTGTCGGAATCCTCGCCCCTGCCGAAGCCGGGCGTCTTGAACGCGGCGTTGACGGCCTTGAGTTCGTCCAGCGTGCCGGTGAGGCCGACGATGTCAGCGGGGAAACCGTTGGACTTGATGTACTGCGCTAGCGTCTCAGGCGTGTCGCGCGCGGGGTCGACCGAGATGAAGATCGTCACGGGCCGCTTGTCCTCGGGCACATCCTCCATCGCCTTGCCGGCATTGAACAGCACGACGGGGCAGATGTCCGGGCAATAGGTGTAGCCGAAGAAAACGAGCGCCTTGCGGCCCTTGAAATTGGCTTCCGTGGTTGGCGCCCCGGTGTGCGAGGTCAGGCGGAACGGCCCGCCGATCACGGCGGACGAGCGGCTCTTGCACGCGGCCATGGCCGCCGCATCGTCGCGCGATGGTCCGCAGGCCGAAGCCGAAATAGCAATGGCGAGCACGGTCATGCAGGACAGGATGCGCATGGCAGGATATGCACATGCTGTAGCGAAAAAGCCAATTGCGGCGCGTTGACGTTGCCGTGCATCATACGAGGGTCATGCAGACCACCCAAACCGCCGATGAGAACCAGCAGAAGCGCATGAACCTGCCGTCAACAGCGTTGGCGGAACCTGCGCGCGACGAAGCGCTGCGCAGCGTTGGCGCAGCTTTCGGGCGAACGCGGCTGCGCACGCTGGTCAGCCTGCGATGGATGGCCATCGCGGGGCAGACCGCCGCCGTCCTGTTCGTGCATTACATCCTTCGGTTCGAGCTGCCGCTGGCGGCCTGCCTTGCAGCCGTGGGCGCATCGGCCTGGCTCAACGTGGCGCTGATGGCGGTGTTTCCGTCCCAGCATCTGTCCTCGCCCTCGGAGACAGCCGGACAGCTGGCGTTCGACACGGTGCAGGTGGCGGTCCTGATCGGGCTCACCGGCGGGCTCCACAATCCATTCCTGCTGATGATCCTTGCCCCGGTCACAGTCGGCGCCTCGCGCCTGCTGCCGGCCTATGCAGCGATGCTCGCCATACTCGCCCTGCTGTGCTGCGCGGGCATGTGGATGTGGGGAATGAAGCTGCCGTGGATCGGGGGAGAGCAACTGGTGCTGCCGCAGATCTATCTGGCGGGCCAGATGGCGGCCGTCTCGATCGGGCTTGTGTTCTTCACAGTCTCGGCGTGGCGCACGGGGCGGGACGAGGCGCATCTGGTCTCGGCGCTGGATGCTGTGCAAGCTGTGCTGGCGCGTGAACAGCAGCTGTCCGCGCTGGGTGCGCTCGCGGCCGCGACCGCGCATGAGCTTGGCACGCCGCTCGCCACCATCCACCTGGCCGCGCGCGAACTCGGGCGCAGCATCAAGCCGGGCCATCACGCACGCGAGGATGTGGAACTCATCGTCGAGCAGGCCGAACGCTGCCGCATGATCCTGAAACAGATCTCGCAACGCCGGCACATGACGGACGCGGCGATGGCGCGCGCGACGCTGCCGGGCCTGATCGATGAAGTGGTCGAGCCGCACAATGGAACGGGCATCCATATCCAGTGCTCAAGCTCGCCGCTTGGCGGGGGCAGTTCCACGGACAAGCCGCCGGACGTGATCCGCAAGCCCGAGATCATCCACGCGCTGGGCGCCTTCGTGGAGAACGCTGCGAGCTTTGCTGCGCGCGAAGTCAACGTGAATGCGCGCTGGTCTGACGAGGAAGTGCGCATCTACATCACGGACGACGGGCCCGGCTTTGCCCCCTCCGTGCTCGCCAAGCTGGGCGAGCCCTATTTCTCTGAGCGCCGGATCGAACAGCGCGGCGGCGGCATGGGCCTCGGCTTTTTCATCGCCTGCACGCTGCTGGAACGGACGGGCGCGAAAGTGACCCCTTACAACCGCCAGCTCCCCGCAAAAGGCGCTGTTGTGCGCATCACGTGGCCTCGCGCAGCCATCGAGGCTCCCCAAGGCTGGATCGAAGGGTAGGGATTCCGCAATTTTTTCGTGAAAATTGCTGGCATGACCCTTAGGGAATGCCGGGAAGTCGTATTCCGGGCGTCGGGTAGACAAATCATCCGGGTGGTCTATTTCGTCGCACCCTTTATATTACCGGCTCACAAGGCCGCAGCGGGAGAAATTGGGTGGAAGAGTCAGTCGAGTCCGACCCGCGCGTGGCGGCGCTGGAAGACAAGTCCCTGCTGGTGCTCGACGATGACGCCCCGTTCCGCGCCCGCCTGGCGCGCGCGTTGAGCCAGCGCGGATTCGCGGTCGTTTCCGTGGGTTCCGTCGCTGAAGCCCGCGAGCAGCTGAAGAAGCAGGCGCCGGCCTTCGCCGTGGTTGATCTCCGTCTTGAAGATGGTTCGGGCCTCGAAGTGGTGGAGGCGCTGCAGCGCGCCCGCGAAGATACGCACGCGGTCATTCTCACCGGCTACGGCGCGATCTCGACGGCGGTCGCTGCCGTGAAGGCCGGCGCGATCGACTACCTGCCCAAGCCCGCCGATATTGACGATGTCGTGAACGCCCTGCTGACGGGCCGTTCGGACCGCCCGGAACCGCCCGAAAATCCCATGTCGGCCGACCGGGTGCGGTGGGAACACATCCAGCGCGTCTACGAGCTTTGCAACCACAACGTCTCTGAAACGGCGCGGCGGCTTAACATGCATCGCCGCACGCTGCAGCGTATCCTGGCAAAGCGGGCCCCGCGCTAGGGGCTGGCGGGGCGACGTGCAGCTGCAACTGGCGCCTTAAGCCTTGCGTCAAATTTCGTCCGTATTCAGCGTTAAGCTCGGTGCGGTTGGGAGACAGGCATGACGTTGCGCGCAGCAATCCTGATCGGCCTTGGCCTTGTGGCCACGCTCGCAGTTCCGGTGATGGCGGCGGCCGATTCGAAAGCTATCGGCCGGTACAATGACTGGCGCGTCTATACAGAGGGCGAGGGCCGCGATCTCGTGTGCTTTGCTGCTGTCGAAGCCAACGACAAAGCGCCCAAGTCGGTCGATCATGGCGAGGTCGTTTTCTACGTCGCGATGTGGAAGTCGGGCGCATCGAGCAGCCAGGCGAGCCTGCGCGTGGGCTACACCCTGCGCAACGACATCGCGCCTGCCGCCGTCGTCGGGCGCGACCGCTTTGCGATGTTCGCCTCGGGCAGCGAGGCCTTCATCAAGGACAATCGCGATTCAACCCTGATCGAGGCATTGAAGAAGGGGCAGGAACTTCGCGTTGAAGCCGCCTCAGTGAAAGATGCGCGCACGGCGTATCACTTCTCACTCAAGGGCTCGCGCGAGGCGATCGACAAGGCCCGATCACTCTGCAAGTAGCGCGTACTGCAAGTCGCAGGGGATGATTCGCCGCCCGCGCTTGTTTCAAGAAGCTTGCGCCCTATCGTTTCTCTCTGACGATCAGAACAGAGAGGACGCGCCCATGGCCTATGTCGACGGATTCATCCTGCCCGTGCCCGAGGGCAATCTGGGCGCCTACAGGAAGGACGCCAAGATCGCCGCCAAGGTGTGGCTCGAGCACGGCGCGCTGCAGTATTGCGAGGCGGTTGCCGACGACGTTCCGGTTGGAAAATCGACCGACTTCCACAAGGCCGTGAAGCGCAAGGACGGTGAGACGGTCATCTTCTCTTTCGCCACCTACAAGAACCGCAAGCACCGCGACGAGGTGATGAAGAAGGTCATGGCCGACCCGCGCATGAAGATGGATCCCACCGCTATGGCGTTTGACGGCAGGCGCATGTTCTGGGGCGGCTTCAAGACCTTCATCGATGTGACCGCGAAGGAATAGGCGGCTCTCAGGCTGCCGGCGACCGCATGGCGACAACGCCTTCCGTGCGAGCGCGCACGTCCGGCGGCGAGAGGCAGCTCGCGACTGTCTCGTAGCCCGGCGCGCCGGGATATGCGGCCACATACATGGGCGGAGCGTGGTTGGCCGAGCAGAGAAGGATCGACTCGTCAGTCCTCACGCTGGCAAGGTCCAGGATCGCGTTCGAGCGGGTCATCAGGAACAGCGGGCGTGCATCGCCGCCGCGGCGGCGCAGGTGGGCGATCAGCGCAAGCTGGCTGGCCTCGTCGATGCCTTGCTCGACCAGATCGACCACCAGCACACCCGGTCCAGCCGCTTCAAGCGCCGCGACAAGTGCAAGCAACGCATCGCTCACCGTTGCGCCATCGTCGGCCAACCACGCCAGCGTGCGCTCGCACCGTCCGCGTAGAGCCTCGTCGCCATCAAGCTCCGCGCGCGCCGTGGCGGCTCCATCCGCCGCGCGATCGAGGCCGATGAAAGCGCCGCCAGGAAGCGTGTTCGCGATCAGCATTGCCAGCCGCGTCTTGCCGCTGAACAGCGGGCCCGTGAGATAGGTGATCTGCGCGGGGCGCAGCAGATCGAAACGCTCGCCGCCCCAAGGCCATGGCAGGTCAACCGTCGCGACAGTTTCTGTCTCTGACGGTTGTAGCTCCGCGATTTCCGTTGCGCCCGGACGCGCCCCGTTGGCGGCGCGCCGGCGCAGGTCACGCACCTGGCCGATGGCGGTGGTCAGATCGCGCAGGCGTCCTTCGAGCGAGGCCTGATGCGCCGCCAGCGCGTGTTCCAGTCCTTCGCCGGCCTTGCCCGCCAGCACGCGCGCGATCTCGGCAAGGCTCAGGCCGAGCGCGCGAAGCGCCACAACTTGCCGTCCACGCGCCATGTCGGCCGGGCCATAGGCGCGCCAGCCTGCCTGTGTGCGGCCGGGCGCCATCAACCCGTGCTCTTCGTACACCCGCAGCGCCTTGGCGCTAACGCCCAGCGCGCGTGCGGCTTCGGCGGGGGACAGGAAGTCGGCGGACCCGCTCACGAATCACCTCTCATTGCGAACAGCGCCTTGATCGGGCCAGCCGCAAGGGTCGGGTCAAGCGACCCGCGCGCGATTTCTGCGAGGCGTCAGTTGGTGCGGCCCCAGATCGTCTTCACGACCGTGTCGGGCATGCTGGCATACATCTGGAACATGTTCTGCGAGCCCAGGCTGTTGAGGCAGGGCAGGCCGGCGGTGCAGTTGCCCGTGTTCTCTGCATTGCCCACGAGGGCTACGGCGCGATAGTTCGCGCGCTTCTGCATCACGGTGTCGGCGACATCGGTGAAGAGATCCTCGATCTTCACTTTCTGAAGCTTGCCGTTGTGCGTCGCCCAGATCGTGTCGCGGGAATCGACGCGGAAGACGGGGCGGAAGTTGATGTTCCGGTCGCCCGGCTCCTGCTCGACGGGGCGATAGAGGATCAGCGCGCACGGCTCGCGCGGCGCGGCCAGCACTTTGGGCGCGCAACGGCCATCGCGTGTAAGGGCGTCGTAGAGGTCAGCCGTGCCGCCGAACGAGACGAGGCTGTACTTCGCCGGATCGAAACCCGTCACTGAGGCAACCGAAGTCGTGGTGGGTGTCGCCAGGAGCACCGCGGCCAGCATGGCGTCGACCGACTCGCCCGGGGTCGCGATAGCGTGATCGAGCGCAGCAATGCCTTCAGCGATCCAGACCGCATCGCTGCATGTGTTCTTGCAGGAGGCGTCAAGGGCGGCGAGATCGGCGCGCTGGCGCTTGGCCGAGTCCACATCGTTCATCCGCGCATAGGCAAGGCCGAGGCGCGTCTTCGGCTCCGGCCGCTTGGGCTCTTTCTGGATAGCCGTCTGCAGATACGATCGCGCCTCGTCCCATTGGCCGAGGCCGATCTTGGCAAGGCCCATCAGGAATTGCGCATCGAGCGTCGTGGGGTTGCGGCGAACAAGCTGGCCGGCCTTGGCCTCGGCGGTCGAATAGTCCTGAGCGGCCAGCGCCTCAGTCACGTCCGTGTGCAGGGCGATGAGGTCGCGCTGCGTCGCCTCGTCGATCCGGTCTGCATTGTAGATGCCGTCATAGTTCGGCTTGGTGCTGAGGCCGGGCTGCGCGTGCGCCGTGGCTGCAAGCGTCAGGCTTGCGGCTGCGGTCAGCAGGGCAAGAAACTTGATACGGAACATGGCCGTCCCCCGGTTATCTGGCTGCGGCAATCATGCACAAAATCGGGGCGCCCGCAAAACACGAGTGGCGGCGCGGCCGTTCGCGTCTGCAGCACGGGGTATCGCCTGCTTTACCCGTTTGAGGTATGAGGCCCGCAAATGTCCATTGAACTCGACCTTTCGCGAAAGCCTGCCGCCACGGCGCCACCGAACCTGGCTGGCCGGGGTCGTGAGGGCCTGCGCCTCGCCATGATCTCGGCTGGGGTCGAGGAAAAGAAGGCCCGCATGCGGGCGAACCAGCTCTGGCGCTGGATCTATCACTACGGCGTCACCGACTTCGCGAAGATGACCGACGTCGCGAAGGAACTGCGCGCGGTGCTGGGCGAGACATTCGTGCTTCAGCGGCCCGAGGTCGCGGCGGCGCAAACCTCCGTCGACGGCACACGCAAATGGCTGATCGGCTATGGCCCGAATACCGAGGCCGAGTGCGTCTACATTCCCGACGTGGGCAAGGCGGGCGCGCTGTGCGTGTCGTCTCAGGTCGGCTGCACATTGACCTGCACTTTCTGCCACACGGGCACGCAGAAGCTGGTGCGGAACCTGTCGGCGGCCGAGATCGTCAACCAGGTGATGGTGGCGCGTGATACGCTGGGCGAATGGCCGACCTCGAACGAGGATCGCCTGCTGACCAACATCGTCTTCATGGGAATGGGCGAGCCGCTCTACAATCTCGACAACGTAGTCGAGGCGATCGCGACAATCACCGACGGCGAGGGCATTTCAATCTCGCGGCGCCGCATCACGGTTTCGACCGCCGGCGTTGCGCCGAAAATCCCGGAGCTCGGCGCGCGCACCGGCGCAGGCCTCGCGATCAGCCTTCACGCGACGAACGATGATCTCCGCAACGAGCTTGTGCCGATCAACAGGAAGTACAACCTCAAGGAGTTGTTCGACGCCATCCGGCAATATCCGGACCTGTCGAATTCCAAGCGGGTGACGTTCGAATACGTGATGCTGAAAGGTGTCAACGACACGCTGGCCGAAGCCAAGGATCTGGTGCGGCTGCTCAAGGGCGTGCCGTCCAAGATCAACTTGATACCGTTCAATCCGTGGCCCGGCACGAAGTACGAGTGCTCGGACTGGGAGACGATCGAGGCGTTTGCCGAAGTGCTCAATCGCGCGGGCTATGCCTCGCCGATCCGCACGCCGCGTGGCCGCGATATCCTCGCTGCCTGCGGACAGCTGCGCTCGGAAAGCGTGAAGCAGAAGGCGAGCGAACGTCTGGCCGAACGGCTCGCCGCAAAAGAGGCCGCAGCCGAAGGCTGATCGCGATCAGCCTTGAGGCGGGTTCACGAACAAATACCAGAGCCCCGCGGCCGAGATCGCCGTGATCAGGACGCCTGTCAGCAGCCAGCCCCAGCCTGTCGTGCGTTTCACGACGACTGCAGGCGCGGCGGGAGCGGCGGCGCGGTTGAGCGCGGCGTCCAGCTTCTCGAGCGTCTCCGGCAGACGGCGCAGCCGCGCGATGGCTTCCTGCGCGGTGCTGACGGCCAGCTTGTGCAGGCCTTCCGGTCCGAACTCGCGGCGGCTCCAGCGCTCCACGATGGGTTTTGCCGCCTGCCAGATATTGTGCGCGGGATCGATGGAACGCGCGACGCCCTCGACTTGAACCATCGTCTTCTGCAGCAGGATTAGCTCAGGCCGCAGATGCATGCCGAACTGGCGCGTGATGTCGAACAGCTGCAGCAGCACGCGCGCCATCGAGACTTCGGTCGCGTCCTTGCCGAAGATCGGCTCGCCGACCGAGCGCAGCGCTTGCGAGAACTCGTCCATCGAATGCTCGGCGGGGACATAGCCCGCTTCGAAGTGGACTTTCGCGACGTGCTTGTAGTCGCGCTCGAGGAAGCCCTTGATGATCTGCGCGAGGAAAATCCGCTCGTTCATGCCGATGCGGCCCATAATGCCGTAATCGACCAGCACGAGGCGGCCATCGGGCGTCAGGATCATGTTCCCTTCATGCAGGTCGGCATGGAAGAAGCCGTGATCGAGTGCACAGGCGAGAAAGCCGCGCGTGACGCGATTGGCAAGATCGATGCGCTGCTCTTCGCCCAGCGGTCCGGGATTGGTGAGCGATCGGCCTTCGATCCATTCGGTTGTCAGCACACGCTGGCTTGTGCGCTCCCAGTCAACTTCGGGGGCGTGGACATAGCCGTCGATCGCCGCGATCTCGGCGAATTCGGATGCGGCGCCGGCCTCGAAACGCAGGTCCATCTCGCGGGTAAGCGAGCGCGCCATCGTGTCGATGAAGGCGGCGGGCTCCATCCGCTTGAGTTCGGCGTTGCCGTTCTTCTGCGCGGCATAGGCGACCCGCTTCATCGCGCGCACTTCCAATTCCATCGTGCGTTCGATGTTCGGCCGCAGGATTTTCACGGCGCGCGGCCCCTTGGGCGTTTCCATGCGGTGGACCTGCGCCACGGAGGCCGCCGCAATCGGATCGCTGATCGCCGGGAACAAGCGTTTGGCGTCCTCCCCGAACTGATCGCGGATGGCCTTCAGCGCTTGCGCCTTGGGGAAGGGCGGGATCTGGTCCTTGAGGCTGGAAAGATCCGTCGCCGCCTGAACGCCGATCACATCGGGGCGTGTGGCGAGGAACTGGCCAAGCTTGATCCAGGCTGGCCCCAGCTTTTCAAGCGCGCGCGCAAACCGCTGTCCCGGCCGCCCACGTCCGCCGCCGCCCGGCAGGATGCGCAGGATCGCGCCGGCCGCCTTCGCCGCAAACGGCATGCGCGAGCGATAGGCGTCTGGAATGATCACATCGTTCCGCGCCATGACGGCGCCGGCGCGGGCAAGGCGCATATAGTCGGCAAGAGCCTTGAACATGCCTACACCGCCCATCCGGTGTGGAGCGCGGCGATGCCGCTCGAATAGTTCTGGTAGCCAACCTGCGAGAAACCGGCGGCACGTATGCGCGCGGCGAAATCATCCTGATTGGGAAAGCGCCGGATCGACTCGACCAGATACTGGTAGGAAGCCTTGTCGCCCGTCACCAGCTCGCCCATCGCCGGGATCACGCTGAAGGAATACTTGTCGTATGCGTCCTGCAACACGCGATGCGTCATGTGCGAAAATTCGAGGCAGGCAAAACGCCCGCCCGGTTTCAGCACGCGACGGAACTCTCGCAGCGCCTGATCGATCTCCACCACATTGCGGATGCCGAAGGAGATGGTGACCGCATCCGCGCTGCGATCCGGGAAGGGAAGCGCTGCCGCGTCACACGCCACGCGCGGCATGTTCTGGTCACTCGTCTTGATGCCCGCGACCAACATGGCCTCGTTGATGTCGGAGACGAACGTCATCGTCTCGGCGGACACATTCCGGCGGCGCGCAAGCTCGCCCGCGCGTTTCTGGAAGGCGCGCGCGACGTCTCCCGTGCCCCCGGCCACGTCGATCAGCGTCTGGCCCGGCTGGGGGTTCAGCCAGGCGATCATGTTGGCCTTCCAGATCCTGTGAACGCCTGCCGACATCAGGTCGTTCATTAGGTCGTATTTCGAGGCGACGGACGCGAACACGCCTTTGACGCGGCGGGATTTTTCGTCCCGGCTCACATCCTCGAACCCGAAAGAGACCTTGTCTTCATCCATGCTGCGGAGAGCATAGGCGAAGGGCGTTACCACGGCTATATGCGCAGCGATGCCTGAGCTTCCCGAAGTCGAGACTGTTCGTCGCGGACTGGCCCCTGCGATGGAAGGTAAGCGGATCCTGCGCGTGGAAACCCGCAGGAAGGACTTGCGCTTCCCGTTTCCCGCGAATTTTAACCAGCGGATCGAGGGCGCCAAGCTGACCCATATGGGCCGGCGGGCGAAATATCTGGTGGGAGACCTGTCCAACGGGGAAGCCCTGATCATGCATCTGGGCATGACCGGACGTTTCACGGTTTCCGGGAAGAAGCCCGGCGACTTCCACCACGCCGCCGGGGACGATGAAAAACACGACCATGTCGTGTTCGAGATGCAGGGCGGGGCGCGTGTGGTGTTCAACGATGCGCGCCGGTTCGGTTTCATGGACCTGTGGCCAAGCGACAACCTTGAAGCCTATGCGCCGTTCGCTGGGATGGGGCCTGAGCCGATCTCGAACGAATTCTCGGGCGCCTATCTGCGCGAGGCCTTCGCGGGCAAGAAGACGCCGGTGAAGTCCGCGTTGCTCGACCAGAATGTGGTCGCGGGTCTTGGCAACATCTATGTCTGCGAAGCGCTGTTCAGGTCCGGCATTTCGCCGAAGAAGCTCGCCGGGTCGATCCGGCGCGACAAGCTGGAGTTGCTGGCTGTCGAGGTCAGGAAAGTGATCGAGGAGGCCATCAAGGCCGGTGGCTCGACAATTTCTGACTACAAGAGCACGGGCGGCGAACTCGGCTACTTCCAGCACTCCTTCCGCATCTACGACCGGGAGGGCGAGCCTTGCCTTGCCTGCGCCAAGCCTGTGAAGCGCGTGGTTCAGGCGGGACGCTCTACCTTCTATTGCGCCGCCTGCCAGAAGTGATCACAAGGCCAGCATGAGCGACGACCTCTCCACGCAACCGCGCCACCGCCTCTATGGCCGCGCCGCCGGCAAGCCGCTATCGAAGCGGCAGCAGGGGCTGGTGGACGATTTCCTGCCGATACTCGCGATCGAGGCGACGGCGCAGCACGTCCTGCAACCGATTACGCTGTTCAACGGTGCGAAGCAGGTCTGGCTCGAAATCGGCCGAGCCCTTCATCGACGGCGTTGCAAAGCTTCTGACCGCCATCGACGAGCAGAAGCTGCCGAACGTGAAACTGCGCCGGGGCGACGCCCGCGATCTCATTGCGCAGTTTGCCGACGCCTCGCTCGATCGCGTCTTCATCCTCTTCCCCGATCCGTGGCCAAAGACGCGCCATCGCAAGCGCCGTCTCGTGCAACCGGACTTCGTAGCGGAGCTTGCGCGCGTGATGAAGCCAGGCACGAAGCTGCGCTTTGCAACAGACTGGGCCGACTATGCCGACCGCGCGTTGTGGGCCGTGCTCAGTGACGAGCGCTTCAGCTGGACGGCGGATCGCGCCGACGACTGGCGCACACCGCCCCCCGATCACGTTACCACACGCTATCAGGAAAAACGTCTCGGCGACTGCGTGCCGGTGTTTCTGGATTTTGTGCGGGCCTGACCGGTATACACCCTTAGCAGGGGTGCGCCTTCGAGCTACCGCGCCGGTTTCCCATCCAGCGGCTTTTCGAACACCAGGATGAACCGGTCCGTGCGTCCGCGCACGGCGGGCCAGAAGACGTTCATCTTGCGGTCATCGTACTGACTCTCGATCTCCGCCTCGCCCGCCTGCCGGAATCCCGCAGCCAGAAACTGCCCGATCACATCGCCCTTGCTGATCCGATGCAGGTTCACCTGCTGCACCAAAGGCATGGTTTCGATTGCGTCGTGATCCTCGATCACCACACGCCCGCCCGGCGTCAGCATGTCGAAGAAGCGTTTGTTCATCGCGGCGGCGTCACCACCCTCGAGAATGATGTCGTGATAGACCTGACCCAGCAGGATCAGGTCATAGCTTTGCGCAGGCGCATCAAGCTCGTGCCAGGGCAGCGTGACCCAGCCGATATTCTCGCGCTTGATCCAGCCGCGCTGGCGCTCGGGGTCCATACCGGGAAACTGCGCGATCCAGCCGGGCGTGTTGTGGATGTCGACATGGCCGTTCGGGCCCACGAGCGTCGAATAGATCATCGCGAGATAGCCGCCGCCCGACGCCACATCGAGCACGCGATTGCCGGTGAGTGGCGCCAGCGTTGGCCACGCCGTCTCGATGATCTTCTGCACCTGCCGGTTCTCGTCGCGCAGGCGATGCTCCATCGAGCGATCCGGCGCCTTCAGCGCCTTGTCGATGCGTTGGGCAAGATCGAGCCGCTCCATCAGGCAGATCTGGCAGGGCTCGGCCATGACGATCGGCTCGTCCGTCACGACGGTGCTTCCCGGCGGCTGCGCGAAGGCCGGCGCGCCGGCCAACACCAACGCGAGCAGCGTGCCGCGTATCATTGTTTGATCAGCCAGTTGAACGGCCGCACGTTCGTTTCCGCCCACAGCCCGGCGAGGCCATAGGGATCCTGCGCAAACAGCGCCTTCGCCTCGGCCAACGTTTCCGCTTCGAACACCAGCACAGAGCCAACCGGCGTCTGTCCATCGTCCGACAGTATCGGCCCGCCAATCTTCACGCGCGGGCTAAGAGATTCCAGCCACGCCAGATGCGCAGGCCGCGTCGCCTTGCGCGTTTCAAGCGCGCCCGACTTGTCGATGCCCTGGAACAGAAACAACGCCATCAGCCTTCGCCTTTCATGGGACGGTTGAGCAGGAGGTCGACCGCCTCGCGCGCGCTGAGCCTGCCGTCGATCATGCCATGAACCACGTTGCAGATCGGAAGCTCAACGCCGAGGCGCTTGCCCAACTCCACAATCGCCGGCGCCGTCTCGACGCCTTCGGTGACAGATGTGCGTGCCGCCAGGATCTCGCCCGCGGATTTTCCGCGGCCAAGCTCCATGCCGAAACTCATGTTGCGCGACTGGGGTGAGGAGCAGGTCAGAACGAGATCGCCAAGACCGCACAGGCCCGCCAGCGTTTCCGCACGTCCACCCAACGCCACGCCAAGCCGCGTCATCTCGGCAAAGCCCCGCGCGATGAGCGCTGCATGCGCCGACCGGCCCAGCCCCATGCCCTCGCAGACGCCGCAAGCGATCGCGAGCACGTTCTTGATCGCGCCGCCGGCTTCAGCGCCGATGAGATCGTCACTCCAGTAGGTGCGGAAATGCGGGCGCCCGATGGAGCGCATCCATGCATCCCCGACGTCGCGGTCCGGGCAGGCGAGGGTGACGGCGGTGGGCAATCCCTTGGCGACATCGCTCGCGAAGGAAGGGCCGGACAGAACAGCAGGCGATGCCTCCGGCGCTTCCTCGGCCAGCACATCCGTCATCGGCTTCAGCGTGCCGCGCTCGATGCCTTTCGAGCAGAGCGCGATCGGCGTGCCGGGCTTGAGGTGCGGCCGCAGCGATTTCAGCGTTGCGCGAATGTGTTGCGCGGGCGCGACCAGCAGGATCGCATCGCAATCAGCCAGCGCCGCAAAGTCAGTCGATGCGGGGATGGCTTCGATCTGCACGCCGGGCAGGAAAGCGGGGTTGCCATCGCCGCGCGTGAGCGCCGCCGCCACGTCCGGCTCGCGCGCCCAGATGGTCACGTCTCTCCCGGCGGCGCGTGCGCAGACAGCCAGCGCCGTGCCCCAGGCGCCCGCCCCGGCGACGCCGACTCGCTGGAACAATCCGTCGCCAGCGGCATTATGTGCTGAATATTTCATTGAACGTTCAGCGTTCCATTGTTACAATGTTCGAATGACCCTGACCCAGCCGTCCGATACCCCTGACAAGGCCGATCCGCGCCTGGCCATCCTGCAAGCTGCTGGCGAACGTATCCTCCACTATGGATACAACAAGACCACAATGTCGGAGATTGCCTCCGACTGCGGCATGTCCGCTGGGAATATCTATCGTTTCTACCCCTCCAAGATCGACATCGCAGAGGCGATGACCCGCCGTTTCAATACGGAAACGCACGCCGGCTACACCGCCATCCTGCGCGATTCCGCTCGCTCGCCCTCGCGCAAGCTGCGGGATTTCTTCGCTTTTCGGCTTGAGCGCACGTTCCGCACCTTCGAGAAGCACCCGAAGCTGATGGAACTGGCCGATATCATGGCCCGCGAGCGCCCCGAGTTTCTGGCCGAGGAGCACGCCCAGGAGCGCATCGAGATCGAGAAGATCCTTCAGGAAGGCCAGGCGTCCGGTGATTTCGCGCCGCCGGCCGATCTCACGATCACGGCAGACCTGGTTCAGTGCGCCATGATGAAATTCCGTATCCCCCAACTGTGGACCACCGAGCAGCTGCAGGCGCTGCAGGACGAAATGGAAGGCGTGCTAGGCCTTATTTTCACAGGCCTTTCGGCTCGGCGCTAGCGGTCTTAGCGCCATCGCGGACAGCGTGCCGCAGCCCACGCGGGCAATCTTCGCGATCCTGCCCACACGCCCGAAGCCGCCCATTTGTTAGCATGTGCAATATAAAATCGCGGTTCTGTGATCGCGCCCGCAGCAGAAATATTGAACATTTTCGATTTTGTTCATTGCATCCCAGTCAGGCCTCGGCTATATGGACTGCATAGACGGGAACGAACCCCGCCGAACCAACCCCAGGGGCCGCTAGAGACCCCGGGTATAAAAGGAACTGCCACATGACCTTCCTCCCCAAGACGTCGACCTCCTCGCCGGACTCGCTGGCCCGCATGCTTGCCCTCCCGCTCGCAATCCTCGGCTCCACGGCGATCCTGTTCATGGTTGAAATGGCCGCGCGCATCGCGATCTAGCAACCTCTGAAGCGCGGCCGGCGCTCCTCCCCAGCCGGCCGCAGCTTCCCGAATTCTTATTGGCGCCGAGAGGCGCCTCGCGCGGAACGATCTCTCTCCTCCCCAATCGTTCTCGACGCTGCCTGGCGCCGGTCTCCCCAAGAGGCCGGCGCATTTTCTTTGCGCTATCGGGCCGTCCATCCGATTTCGGCGCGAGTCGCGATCCCCTGCGTCAATTTGTATTTGCGAAGCACTTGCAATCGCCCGGCGGACCGATAAGAGATATTTGCAAATCGTTCTCAATTGCATCTGTGTATCGGGGAAGTGGACATGTCGGACCTTCGCGTAGCCGTCCAGCCGGGCGGATTGGTGATGCTGCGCACCAGCGCGGCCTTGGCTCTAGTGTTTGCCGCCGCCGCCGGATTGCCGGCCGTCGCGCAAGCGACGTCCGGTCCGGCCTCTACTGAAACGCCGGCCGACGAACCGCAGACACAGACCTCGCAAGCCGCTCGCGACGATGACAGCCCCGAGCGCGACCGCGTCTACGTGCTTGGCCAGCGCGTTCGCTCGTCCGTCGCCACGGTTAATGTCGAAGACGTTCCGCAGACCGTGAACATCATCGACGGCGAGACACTGCAACAACAAGGCGTCGCCTCGCTCGAGCAGGCGCTGCGCAACGTGCCCGGCATCACCACCCAGATCGGCGAGGGCGGGGTGATCAGCGGCGACCAGTTCTTCATCCGCGGCATCTCCGCCAAGAACGACATCTTCACCGACGGCCTGCGCGACTTCGGCGTCTACACGCGCGACTCGTTCAACTACGGCCAGGTTGAAGTGTTCAAAGGCCCCTCTGCTTCTGCCTTTGGCCGTGGCGCGGCGGGCGGTGGCATCAACACCTCGTCCAAGACGCCGTATGCCGACACCAACGGCTCGGCCAACCTTGCGGTGGGCGATGCCGGATATCTGCGCGTGACGGGCGACTGGAACCAGAACATCGGCGATGGCATGGCCGCGCGCATCGCGGTGATGTCACACCACAACGAGAACACCGGCCGCGATCAGGTCTATTCGGATCGCTGGGGCGTTGCGCCGTCCTTCGCGTTCGGCCTCGGCAGCCCGACGACGCTGACGATCGCCTACCTGCACCAGGACGAAGAGAAGCTCACCGACTATGGCCTGCCGATCGCAACGGTCGGCGGCATTGGCCGCCCCGTCACGGATTTCGGCGTGCCGTCCACGAACTTCTACGGCTATCGCGCCGACGTCGACCAGACCGTCGTCGATACGGTCACGGTTCGTCTGCGCCATGAAGCGAACAACTGGCTCGCGCTCACCAGCGATACACGTTGGGGCGCCTACCAGCGCTTCGCCCGCTTCACGCCGGTCAGCTGCCCGGCCGCCTGCGTCACCGCGCTGACGGATGGCAACGCGGCCACCGTGCCGGTTGTCACGCCCGGCGGTCCCGGTCCGTGGGATCAGGATACGCAGGGCGTGCAGAACATCACGGCCGCCACGATCACCGCCCCGCTTGGCGGCCTGCGCAGCGAGCTTGTCGTCGGCTTCGATGCAACCTGGCAGAACAACGACCGCAACCAGTATGCTTACGGTGCAACGCGCGCGAACCTCGACCTGTTCAATCCAGTGCTGACCGATGGCGTTGCGCTGGCGCCCGGCCGCGCCAACATCCGTGACACCACCACCCGCGACGTCTCGTTGTTCGCAAACGAGCGCCTGTGGCTCACCGATCAGTGGTCGGTCATCGGCGGCGTTCGCATCGCTTCCTACGAAGTCGATCAGAACACGACCACGTTCAACCAGATCACGTCGTGCAATGGCGCGCCTGCCGTCGCTGCTCCCGGCGTCACCTGCTATGTGCCGGTCTCCTCGAAATCGGATTTCGTCACGCCCCAGATCGGCGTGATGTGGGAGCCGGCGCCGGGCCAGTCCTGGTATCTGAACTACTCGCAATCGGCCAAGCCGCAGGGCGCTTCCACCAACAATGGCGACACGATCGCCGCTCCCGCCACGCCGGGCGGTTTCAGCAACCGCGATCTTGAGCCGGAGGAGAACACCAATCTCGAACTCGGCGGCCGCATCGCGCTCTTCGATGACCGCGTGCAGCTGCAGGGCGCCATCTTCCAGACCAAGAAGGACAACGCCAAGATCCAGGACGTGAACGGCGACCTGCTGGTCGGTTCCGGCGATGCGCAGGACATCAACGGCGTGGAGTTCGGCATCGCCGGCATGATCACCGACGAATGGTCGATCAACGCCAACGCGACGTGGCTCGACGCGACAACGTCGGACTCGACGCCTATCGCTGCTGGAACCGCGCTTCCCCAGGGTGGCGTCTGCGTTCCGGTCGCCCCGCGCACGACCTGCGACAGCCCGAACATCGGCAACGTGATCATCTTCACGCCGGAAACAGCGGCCAACATCTGGACAACCTACAACTTCACGGGGCCGCTGCTCGGTCTCGAGGTTGGCGGCGGTCTCACCTATCAGGGCGAGATCTTCCTCAACGCGGCGAATACGACATCGCTCGATGGCTACACGACGCTTGATGCGTACGCGTCCTATGCCTGGGATCGCTTCCGCGTGTCGCTCAACGGCTACAACCTGTCGGACGAACTCTACTTCGCACAGGTGTACAGCAACCGGGTTACCCCGGGCCAGGGCCGCACCTTCATTGTAACCCTCGGCGTGGTCTATTAATCCTCCCCAGACCATGCCTTCTTGACTGGGCCGGGCTCGCGAGGGTCCGGCCCTTTTGTGTGTGGCGCGCCGCTTGCCAAAATGACAGAAGAAAAATGACAGAAGAGCAGGGCGTGCGAAGGACTGACGATGCTGGTGAAATGCGAAGCCGTGCTGTCGAAGGAGGAGGTGGCGCACTGCCGCTCCGTTCTCGAAGGCACGCAATGGGTTGACGGCAAGATCACCGCAGGTGCGCAGTCGGCCCTGGCCAAGCACAACCTCCAGGTTCCTGAAGATGCGCCGCAGGCGCGCGCGCTGGGCGAGATCGTGCTGCGCGCTCTGGCCCGCTCGCAGACGTTCAATTCGGCCGCCGTCCCGTTCCGTGTCTTCCCGCCGCTGTTCAACCGCTACGACATCGGCATGAAATTCGGCGCGCATGTCGATAACGCGATACGCTTCATCCCCGGCCCCAACATCCGCGTCCGCACCGATCTGTCAGCAACGCTCTTCCTCACCGAGCCGGAAGATTATGAGGGAGGCGAACTGGTGATCGAGGACACCTACGGCGCGCAGTCGGTGAAGTTCGCCGCGGGTGACATGGTGCTCTATCCCGCTACCAGCTTGCACCGCGTGGAAGAGATCACGCGCGGCTCGCGCTGGGCGTCGTTCTTCTGGATCCAGTCGATGGTGAAGGACGATGGCGGCCGGGCGCTGCTCTACAATCTCGACCAGTCGATCATCAAGACGCGCGCGGCCCTAGGCGACACGCACGAGGCCGTCCTCGGCCTCACGGCCGCCTATCACAACCTTCTGAGGAAGTGGGCCGAGGTCTGACGGCTACTGGACCCGCTCGGCCTTGATGCCCTTGGCGTCGAGCATCGCAATGACGCTGTCGGGCCCGATCAGGTGTCCGGCGCCAACCGCGATGAAGGTCGTGCCGGACCCAGCCAGCATCTTCTCGATATCGACCACCCAGTTCGCGTTGCGGTTGGTGAGGAGGGCCGCATAGAGGCTTTCGTCCTCGTCCTTCATCTCGGTGACGAACATCTTCTCCAGCTCGGCGATGTTTCCGGTGGACCAGTAGGTAACCATCTGGTCGAGCTGGACCGAGGATTCGCGGTAGTCCTTGATCGTCTGGCGCAGATAGTCGAGCTCGGCCTCGCGCGACATGCCGGCGAAGACCCTGATCTGCTGCTCGGCTGTTTCGAGGCCCTTGGGCGTGATCTCCTTCTCGCCGAAGATCGACTCGATCTTGCTGTCCACGCCCGACAGCGGATCGTAGCCGGCATGCGTCATCGCCGACGTGGAGATGGTGAGCGCGGCAAACCACGGGCGGAAGATGTCGAGCTGTGAGGAATTCATGCCGGCCAGTTTCGCCGCCTCGTCCAGCGTCTTCATTTCCTCCGGCGTGAGGTCCGCCGACAGGCGCCGCGTGGGCGAGAGGCCGTAGCGGGTTATCAGCGGCATCATCTCGCCGGCCATCTTTTCCGGGTTGGTCGACGCAAGTTCGAGCCACAGCTCCTTCGAGTCAGCGATGGCGGCGTCCAGCTTCGGCGTGCGCCACTGGGTGTCGGGCTTGAGCAGGTGAACGGTGCCCAGCAGGTAGATGGTCGAGTCGGCATCCTTCACCGCCCAGAAGGCCGGCTGCGCCACGGCGGGGGCCGCGCCCATCAGGCCGATGGCGGCTATCCCGACAAGGGCGGCGCGGCGCGCGAGGCGTCCGAAAGTTGCAAGCAAAATCAAGTCGCATCTCCTCAGAAGAACATCGCGGAAGCAGCTGTTGCAAAAACCTAGCACGCCGCCAGCGAAGCGCTACCGGCGCGGACAGCACAACAGCGCCAGATCGCTTACGGGCCAAGCTGAGGGGTCGTCACCTTCACGACGGATTTGGGGCAGGGCAAGGAACTGTCGCCGGCCCCGCAAGAAGGTCGAGCTGATAGGCATCAAGCCCGAGAACATCTTCACCGATGATGCGCGCGAGGAATTCGTGCGCGACTTCGTGTTCTGGTTTGCTCCGGAGCACGAGATGCTGCAGGCCGCCATCGACAAGAGCCTGGCCAACGTCACGGGAACCACCGCGCTCAGGCTCATAAGGGCAATATGGTTGTTACCAGCCGGTCCTCGCCTTACGCGCTTTACGCGGCCGCCCACGTCACGTCCGAGGACGATACCGGCGCTTACGGCCGGAAGGACGCGAAGGCTTCATCCGGCTCAACGCCCTGCGTCTGCGGCTGCTCGGACAGGCAGCGCGCAAGTAGGAACTGGCGTCGCCGGACAAGCGTCTCGCGGGTTTCCCAGGATAGCTGCGAGGCGCGAATGTTTTTCGTCTCTCGGGCGAGCCGAAGGGTTGCGCTGCACGCGCTCGGCTAATTATGCTGGAAGCACATTGCGGGGCGATTCCCGCACGGTTGCTTGAAGGCGACGGATGGAGACGGCGGCCATGCCAAGGCCAAGGCTCCCAGACGAAAGACTGCAGGACCGCGTCGCGCGCGGCGCCGGATATGAGGGATTTGGAGCCGGCCAACCTGCAAACCGCACGCTCTCGGCCGCAGACTGGATCTGCGTCGCCTCCCAGCGGCGGGTGCTGATCGTCGATGACAATGATCGCCATCTCGACATCCTGGGTGCGGTCCTCGGCGGCGTCGGCCACGAAGTCGAAACCTGCGGGTCGGGGGCCGAAGCGTTGCGGCGGGTCGCGGCCCACCTTTATGACGTTGTCGTCCTCGATCTTGTGATGCCCGAGATCAGCGGCCTCACCGTCGCAGTGGAGATGCGCGCTGGTGGCGTCAATGTACGCACGCCGATCGTGATCTGCACGGCCAATGTCGCCATCGCGCGGCGTGAGCTGGGGGGCGTTGAAGGCATCCAGGCCATTATCGGCAAGCCCATCGATACGGCAGCCCTCGTGCTCGCGGTCGAGCATGCGCCTGGACGCGAGCGCCATTCCAGCCAGCTGCGGATATAGGCAGATGAGGCAGGGTCGCGTTGATCACGTGGCAATTCTCGCGCATGCGCGCCGCGTGACGCCAGCATGAGGTTCGTGTCCGGCCAGGAAACCGTAGCCAGGCGCGTCTTGGTGCTGCGCGATCTCGACGTCCTCGAGGGTGGCGAGTTTCCGGGCCTCGATCGTCTGACCAGTCTTGCTGCGGAGGTCTGTGACGCAAATCTCGCGGCCTTCGTCGTGACCGACGCGACGCAGGCCTATCAGCTCTCCACTACCTACGGCATGACCGAGACCATGCCGAGTACGGAGTGCCTGTGCACGCCTGTGCTCGATTCGGGCCAGCCCCTTTTCAGCGAGGATGTGAGCAGCGATCCGCGATTTTCGCATGCCCGCTATGCGCGGAACGCACCCTTCGTGCGCAGCTTTGTCGGGGTTCCGGTTGGCGCAGACCCCAGCCTGCCGCTGGGCGTACTCGCGATCGGCCATACCGAGCCGGCGCGGTTCGGGCCCCGTGAGGCGCAGCGGCTGGAGCGTATCGCCGAACTGGTGACATCCTTCCTGATTGCGCGGCTCGAGGCGATCGAGGCGACGAAGGCCGCGTTGAAGACGAATGCCGAGCGCGAGCGCCAGCGCCTCTACGAGCTGATCTTCAACGCGATCGGCGAAGGCGTGAATGTCCATGCGCGGGGGCGCGGCGTGGTAGAGATGAACCCCGCCTGCCTCGACATCATGGGGCTGACGCGCGAGGAGGTCATGAACCGCCGATATCACGACGTGCGATGGCGGACTTTCCACCCCGACGGCTCGCCCTACAGGCCGGAGGAGTTTCCCGCGCTCGTGACATTGCGCACGGGCGAGGCGGTGAAGGACGTTCCCCTCGGCATGGAATTGCCGGACGGTTCGGTCCGCTGGTTGTCTGTGAACACCGTGCCGCTCGCCAGTCCGGACACGGGCGCAGTCGAGCATGCCGTCGTGACGATGAAGGACATCACGGCCCAGCACGAGGCCGAACAGAAGATCATCGCACAGAATGCGGATATGGCCGTGGCGCTTGATGCCGCCGAGCGCGCCAGCAAGGCAAAGTCGGATTTCCTGGGCGTGATGAGCCACGAGCTTCGTACGCCGATGAATGCGGTGTTGAGCTGCGCCTCGCTGTTGTCCCAGTCCAAACTTGATCCCGTGCAGCGCCGCACGCTCGGCGTTCTGGAGGATGCGGGCAAGCAGATGCTTGTCCTGCTCAACGACCTGCTCGATCTGTCCGGTCTGCATGCCGGCAAGGTGCGCATCGAGCCCGAGCCGGTCTCGCTGGTGCGCCTGATCGAGGATGCAGCGGTGATCTGGGCCTCGGAAGTCCGCGCCAAGGATCTCTCGCTTGCGGTGATGATCGATCCCGGCCTGAAGGCCCAACGCATAGTGGACAGCGCCCGCTTGCTGCAGGTGATCGGCAATCTGATGGCCAATGCGGTGAAGTTCACGGCGGTTGGGTCCATCACCCTGCGCGCCTGGCCGGAGGGTCACAGCCGCGTCGCCATCGAGGTCGAGGACACCGGCCCGGGCGTTCCGCGCGAGGCGGCCGACCGCATCTTCTCGCCGTTCGAGCAGGTCGATGTGTCCTCCAAGCGCAAGCATGGCGGCCTGGGCCTCGGCCTCTACATCGCCAGGCGGCTCGCAGTGGCGATGGGCGGCGACATCACGCTGGAGACGCGGCCGGGCCTGGGATCGCGCTTCACGGTCCACATTGACGCGCCTCTGGCCGGACAGGCTGGAGAGCTGGACAAGGCCGACGCGCCCTTCATCCCTGAAGGGGGCAAGCGCCGCGAAATCCTCTGTGTGGATGACAATGTGCGAAACCTGTTCGTCATCTCGGCCATGTTGCGAGCAGCCGGCCATGGCGCCATCGAATGCGGATCGGGGGCGGAGGCGCTCGAAATCCTGAAGCGCCGCAAGGTCGATGTTGTCCTGCTCGACATGGTGATGCCCGAGATGGACGGGTTCGACGTCATCGCCCGGTTGCGGGAAGGGGGTGGCCTCAACGCGGACACGCCTGTCATTGCGTGCTCGGCGAATGTGCTGCCAGACCAGATCGAGGCCTACCGGCGCGCCGGAACTGCCGATGTCCTGGCCAAGCCGATCGATATCAGGGCGATGCTGAGCGCGGTCGAGGCCGCGTGAAACCGTCGCTGGCTGCGCATTAACCTTGCACTCAATTCAGGCCCCGATATTGCAGGCGCCGTTACGGCATCCTTCCCGAATGCGCACAGACGAAGCCTTACGAGACGCAAAATGGACCTTTCCCGGATTCCGACCGGCCCAAATCCGCCGCACGACGTCAACGTGCTGATCGAAGTGCCGTTGGGCGGCGAGCCGATCAAGTACGAGATCGACAAGGATTCCGGCGCGATGTTCGTGGACCGGTTCCTGTACACGCCGATGCGCTATCCGTGTAACTACGGTTTCATCCCGCACACGCTGTCGCTGGATGGCGATCCGATCGACGTGATGGTGGTCGGCAACCGGGCGCTGGTTCCCGGCTGCGTCGTGCGCGTGGTGCCCGTCGGCGTGCTGATGATGACCGACGACAAGGGCCAGGACGAGAAGATCCTCGCCGTGCCGCATCCCAAACTCACGCGCTACTATGAGAAAGTGAAGCACTACACGGATCTGCCCGAGATCGTGGTCGATCGCATCGTGCACTTCTTCGAGCACTACAAGGATCTCGAGCCCGGCAAGTGGGTGAAGATCGAAGGCCTGCACGGCCCCGAGCGCGCCCGCGAACTCATCCTCGAATCGATCGAGCGCGCCCGCGCCACGGGCAAGTAAACGCCACGCCGCAAGTTAGGGTTTGCGCGCCGCCGCGCGGTCGGCCTCGCGGCCGCCGCCGAGGATGTTGGGCAGCGAGTGGTTGTTCTCGTGGCAGGCGGTTTCGAACATCGGGCCGTTGCTCGCGAGGAAAACCTGCTGCACACGCCAGGCCTGTGTGAACGTGTCGGGATCCACGACGGTGTATTCGTAGAGCAGTTCGCCCTCTGACAGCCGCGTGAAGCGTTCGGTCACGTGCGCCTTGTCTGACACGAGGATGGGCGCGGCCGGCTTGAAGGCGTCGCCCGGCATGAAGCCTGCGGTTTCCACCACCAGCGTCTCGCCGTCCCAATGCGCACGCGAGACCCCCATCCAGCGCCGGAAATCAGGTTGCGGCTTGCCGGTGATCGGGATGATGCGGACATTGTTGTTCTGCTCCATCGCGATCACCAGATGATCCGGCGTCTGCACGAAGCGATAGTGCGTGTTGTAGCGCCCCATGAAGATCGGTGCGCCTGTCGAGCCCGATCCGCCCACGAGACAGCGTTCGGTTGCAGGCCGTGTCTCGGGGTCGTCGAAGCGATGGAGGTTGTCGGCCATGGCGGCCTGCAGGCGGGCGCGGCCGGCGTCCGAATAGGGCAGGCGGCCATTCCCGGGTTCGACGATGAGCGACGTGCGCGCAACCCCGTCGATGCGCGTCATCTCGCCTTCGATCTCCCACCATTCGGATTGGCGTCCGCCTATGCCGTCGGACTCGTCCGTCAGGAAGGCGTTGCGGCTGGCGTGTTCGAACGCCTCGGCGCGTTCGTCAGTTGTTGTCAGAGAATCGAAAGCAGGCGGCCGCTCCAGCGGCGTCGCCGTCATGTTGCTCCACAGCGCCTGCAGGTCCGGCGCGCCCCACGGCGTGCGAGGCGGCGCGTCTTGCGCGGCGGCCTGTGCGCACGCGACAGCTGCAATCACGGCAAGAAGGATAACACGACGCATGGGAGGCCTGACCTGTCGCGCGGAATCATCGCGCGCTCTCGCCATCTCCGCAAGCCGCCCTTTAGTACGCACCAAACAGCACAGGGTAGAGCGTCGCCACGAGGATCAGCGCCATCGTGACGTTGAAGATACGCAGCCTTTTCGGATCGCTCAGGAGGCCGCGCAGCTGCGTGCCCAGCAGTGTCCATGAGCCGACAGTGGGCAGGTTGATCGCGCCGAACACAGCGGCGACCACCAGCAGGCTCACAATGGGGTCGGCTGGCAGCGTGTAGGCGGAGACGGCGGTCAGCGCCATTGTCCACGCCTTCGGGTTCACCCACTGGAACAGCGCGGCTTCGATGAAGGTCATCGGACGCGACTTGTCGGCAAGCTTCTTCTCGCCGGGCGCCGCTGAGGTTGCGATCTTCCAGGCCAGATAAAGAAGGTAGGCGCAGCTCGCATACTTCAGGACGGTGTGGGCGATGGGGTAGAGCTCAAACACTTTCGCGAGCCCGGCGCCCACCAGCACGATCATCAGCGTGAAGCCGCAGGAGACGCCCAGCATGTGCGGGATCGTGCGGGCGAAACCGAAATTGACGCCTGACGTCATCAGCATGAGATTGTTAGGCCCCGGCGTGATCGAGGACACAAAGGCGAAGGCCACGAGGGCTGCGAAGATCTCTGCGGTCAACATTTCGCAACGATATGCGAAAGCGAGATCAATTTCCTTGCTTTGTCCGTCACGTGGACGCTATTTTCGCAACCAATGACGAAGCTGGACGACACAAACCGCAGAATATTGCGCGAACTGGAGCGCGATGGGCGCATCACCAATGCGGACCTGGCGCAAAAGGTCGGGCTCTCTCCCTCCGCGTGCCTGCGCCGCGTGCAGGAGCTTGAGCGCGCCGGCGTGATCAAGGGCTATCGCGCTGTTGTGGATCGCGCGGCGACGGGCGGCGGCTTCACCGCCTATGTCGCGGTCGGCCTGTCCGAGCATCACAAGCGCAACCAGCGCAATTTCGAGAAGGCGATGGCCGCAGCCCCGCAGGTGCGCGAGTGCCACAACGTCACCGGCGCCATCGAATATATCCTGCGCGTCGAGGTTGAGGATCTTGCCGCCTACAAGGAATTCCACACCGAGGTGCTGGGGCAGGTGCCGGAAGTGGCCTCCATCACCAGCTACATCGTGATGGCCTCAGCCAAGGACGAGCGGGCCTGACAGCTGTCGCCTTCGCGATAGTCTTCGTCGCGATAGCGCAAGCGCGACAGGGAAGACGTGTGCATACTGCCGCCATAGCAAGGGGAGGCATTCATGCCGGGCAGGTTCCGCCACTTCGCCATCAACGCCAGCGACGTCCAGCGCGCCAAGGCGTTCTACGAGAAGACGTTCGGCTGGACGTTCAAACCGTGGGGGCCGCCGAATTTCTACCAGATCTGGGATGCAGGGCAGGGCCTGATGGGCGCGCTGCATGA
>NCEM01000043.1 GCA_002280725.1 Alphaproteobacteria bacterium 32-64-14 | reverse complement strand
ATCGTGTCGACGCCCTGGTCGGCAAGCGCGCGGAGTACGATCTCGGCGCCCGTCAGGGTGTCGGTCGTCTTGGTGTCCGTCTTGCTGTTTCCGTCCATCTTCGCCGCTCGTCCGTCTGTGGGCCGTGTCTGAGCCCCGGGGAAAAAGAAAAAGGGCCACTGGGGCCCTTTGGTGTGCGTCTCGCCGTTCGGTCCCGGGTGCTTTACCGGGCCGGCGGCGAGCCAATTACGAGTACGAGGGCCACGCGGCGCTCGGACATGGGTTATTCTCCCAAGTTCACTATGGAAAAGGCCAATACCGTTTCATCCGCGCAGCGTCAACGGGGCCGGATGGGCAAGATTTGACCTGCACGGGCGGTGGATCGCGATTTGTGGCGGCTGTTACACTACACGAATGATTCGTGTAGTGTAAGTCGACCAAATCGGCTCATGGGCTTTACACTACGGGAGTTATTCGTGTAGTGTAAGCGCATGCAAGTCCTTCCAGCCACGCTTCAGACGACCTATGCGAACCTGCTTCAAGCGCACCTGAACAGGCCATCCTTCGAATTCGAAGGCGCGCCGTTCACGCGCAAGATCAGCGGCAAGACCTATTGGTACGCCAACCATCGCACGGCGCCGGGAGCGGCGCTGAAGCAGCGCTACCTGGGACCGGACACGGAAGAGATGCGCGTACGCATCGAGACGATGCAGGCTCAACGCCAAAGCCAAGCGGACTTTCGTCAACACGCCTCAAGCCTGGTTGCGCAACTTCGCGCTGGTGGCATTTCGGGACCGGACCGCAAGACCGGACCCATGCTTCGAACGCTGGCCAACAGCGGCGTATTCCGGCTTGGAGGCACCCTCGTCGGCACGCATGCCTTCCGACATTACGACCTCACTCTCGGCGTCCATCTGTCGGATGGGTCAGGCTGGGCGACCCAAACAGACGACATCGACATAGCCGGCTTCGAGAAGCTTTCCATGGCGATCGAGGATTCAGCCGATCCTGATCTGGCAGAGGGGCTGTCGCATCTCGGCTTTCAGCGCCGTCCCACCGTCGGGCGCAAACCATCGACGAGCTGGATACTGCGTGATGCGAGCTATGCGATCGACTTCCTGACGCCGTCATTCGATGACGACGAGAAGCCTGTCGAATTGCCCGCGTTGAAGATGTGGGCGCAGAGCCTGCACTTCCTGAACTACCTGATCGCCGACCCTATCGACGCTGTGACGCCGTACATGGAAGGACTGCTGGTCAAGATACCCAGACCCGAGCGGTTCGCAGTTCACAAGCTGATCATTTCGCAGCGCCGGAAAGGTGCGCGCGCCAAGCCGCGCAAGGATATCGAGCAGGCGCGCGCCATCATCTGGGCGATGGCGGAGGATCAACCGTACGAGATTCGAAACGCGATTGCCGTAGCTGATGAAAAAGGGCCAGCGTGGCGTAAAGCCCTGGATATAGCACTCGATGTGCAGTTCATTGCGAAGCCGCCCAAGTACAACCGCGAGGACGACTCGATCGAGTTCGAGGGCCGCGCGCTCGGAGTAACAAGAACATTTGCAGTCAGCGGCCTCGCTGTTTCATTCTTTATGGAAGCAGAAAAGACACCGGAAGGACGCTTGGATGCAGTGAACGGAAATCGTTCAAGGATTGAAGCCGCAATAAAGCGTCAGTTCAGAAGGGCGCCATCTAATAGACTTCCAATAGGCGTAACCGACCTCCATCCAGACGATTGGCGCTAGTCGAGAAACTGAGTTGTCTAACCCGCCCCCGCCCCCACCTCCGCCCACATGTCGGCGATCACGCGGGTGCGGGTTTCGTTGTCTTCGGAGGGGACGCGGGGCCAGAGGGTGAACTGGTGGGCGATCCAGGTCATCTGGCGTTTGGCGTAGCGGCGCGTGTCGCGCTGGCAGCGCTCGATGGCGTCTTGCAGCGAAGCGCGGCCTTCGAAGTGGTCGCAGAAGCCCGGCATGCCGTGGGCGCGCATGCATGGCAGGTCGCGCTCCAGCCCCCGCGCCCACAGGCGGCGGGCTTCCTCGAGCGCGCCGGCCTTCATCATCGCGTCCACGCGCCGGTCGATGCGCTGGTAAAGCACGTCGCGTGGCGGGGTGAGCGTGACGCCGAGCCAGCTTGCCGGCTGAAGCACAGGCGTCGCCTTGCCCTGGAAGTGCGAGAGCGGCAGGCCGGTTTCCAGCAGGACTTCCAGCGCGCGTGCAGTGCGCTGACGGTCGTGGGGCTCGATGCGTTGGGCAGATTGCGGATCGCGGGCCTCAAGCTCGGCGCGGGCGCCGGAGAGATCGCTTGCGACGCGGGCGCGGGCCGTTTCGCGGGCCTCGTCACTGACCGGCGGGATGTCGGACAGGCCGTCCGTCAGCGCGGTGAGGTAGAGACCCGTGCCGCCGACAATGACGGGGACTCTTCCGGCGCCGCCAATACGCGCGATTTCGGCGGTGGCTTCCTTCACCCAGTCGCCGGCGGAATGGCGGTCGGTTGCGTCGACATGGCCGAACAGGTGATGCGGGGCAGCGGCAAGCTCAGCCGCGTCTGGGCGGGCCGTCAGCACATCGAGGTCGCGGTAGCACTGCATCGCGTCGGCGTTGACGATTTCGCCGTCCAGGCGGCGCGCCAGCGCGATGGCGAGCTTCGTCTTGCCGCTGGCCGTGGGGCCATGGATCAGGATTGCCGGACGCATATACGCACTCGATATCCCATTTCTGGGCCCCAACTCCGGCGGCCGGCGTTTGCGCGTGGCCGCCGCGCCTGTTACAGCGCTGGCCCGCCCTAACCTGACACGGCGCGCTCGTCCATGACCGAAGTCCTGACCCTCGTTTCCCGCGCCTTCGACGTGGCGCCATTGGCCGCACAGGCGCCGGGTGGATCGGGCGATGTTGCCGACAAATCAGGCGCAGGCTGGCGCGTGGCCGAACGATCTGTCGGGCCAAATGCCGACCTGGTTGCGTGGCTGGAACGTCATGCGGCGGCGCATGGCGTCGACTGGGCGATTACGCCCAGCGCCAACCGGAAAAAGCGCCTCCTGATCTCGGACATGGACTCCACCATCATCGGACAGGAATGCCTCGACGAGCTGGCGGACTTTGCGGGGCTGAAAGCGGAAGTCTCCGCGATCACCGAGCGGGCGATGCGCGGCGAGCTCGATTTTGCCGGCGCGCTGACACAGCGTGTCGCGATGCTGAAGGGTCTTGGTCTTGAGGCGCTGGCGGCATGCCACAACGAACGTGTGCGGCTGAACCCCGGCGCACGCGAGCTGGTCGCTACCATGAAGGCGCATGGCGCGCGCTGTGTGCTGGTGTCGGGCGGCTTCCGCTATTTCACGTCGCGCGTGGCCGCGATGGCGGGCTTTGAAGCAGATCGCGCCAACACGCTGATCGACGATGGGGCGCGGCTTACGGGCGGCGTGGGCCAGCCGATCCTCGGGCGCGAAGCGAAGCTGTCTGCCCTTCTGGAAGAGACGGCGGCGTTTGGCGGCACGGCGGGCGATGCGGTCGCGATGGGCGATGGCGCAAACGATCTCGACATGATCAAGGCCGCCGGACTTGGCGTAGCTTATAAAGCGAAGCCGGTGGTGGCCGCGCAGACACGCGCGCGGATCGAGCACACAGACCTACGTGCGGCGCTGTTTTTTCAGGGATACGGCGTTTCAGACATTAGGGAATAGGGAATGGGGAATGGGGAATGGGGAGTAGGCGGCCTACTCCCTATTCCCAGTACCTATTCCCGCGCGCGTCAGCGCGCCCGGACGGCCACGTAGAACACCTCGTCTTCGCTCCAGAGCTGGAGCAGAACGGGCTTGCCGGCGGCCTTGGCGGCTTCGGCGGCGGCGATGGCTTGCTCGGGCGAAGACACGGGCTGGAAGTGCACTTCCGTGACCACCGAGCCGACGGGAATCTTGCCGAGCGCATCGGAGCCGCCCTCCACCGACTGCACGATCACGCCGCGTACGGAGGCGGGGATGTTGCGGCGGCGGCGATCGGCATCTTCGATCGATTTGAACTTGATGCCGAGCAGGTTGCTCAGCTCGGCAGCCACGTCAGGCTTTTCTTCCTTGGCGGCGCCGGAAGCAGACCCGGCCGCCAGCTTGACGGTTGCGGTCGCCTGTTTGCCGTTGCGCAGGTATCGCACGGAAATGTCGGTTCCGACCTGAGTCACGCCCATGATGCGGAACAGGTCGCGGCTTTCCTTGATCTGCTGGTTGTTGAGCGCGGTGATCAGGTCGCCCGATTGCAGGCCCGCCTTGGCGGCAGCGCCATCAGCCGTGACAGACGTGATGATCGCGCCCTGGGGCGATGCGAGACCGTAAGCTTCGGCGATGGCCTGATCGACCGGACGGGCGACAAGGCCCATCGTGCCGCGGCGCGTCTCGCCATACTGGCGCAGCTGGTCGATCACGACCTTGGCGAAGTTGGCCGGCACAGAGAAGCCGACGCCGACCGAACCGCCGGCCTCGCCCGGCGAGATGATCGCGGTGTTGACGCCGATAACCTCGCCGCGAAGGTTGAACAGGGGGCCGCCGGAGTTGCCCTTGTTGATGGCCGCGTCCGTCTGGATGAAGTCGTCATAGCTGCCGGCGCCGATATCGCGGGCGCGGGCGGAGATGATGCCGGCCGTCACCGTGCCGCCGAGGCCGAACGGGTTGCCGATGGCGACGACCCACTGGCCGACATCCGCAACATCAGAGTTGCCCCACGGAACGGGCGTCAGCGGCGTACGGGATTCGACCTTAAGCAGGGCAAGGTCCACTTCCTCGTCGGCGCCGATCAGCTTGGCGGCGAGAACGGAGCCATCCGAAAGAATGATGTCGATCTCGTCGGCGCCTTCGATCACGTGGTTGTTGGTGACCACATGGCCTTCAGCGTCGATGATGAAACCCGACCCCAGCGAGGACTGGCGGCGCGCGCCGCCCTGTCCGCGGCCCAACAGGTCGTTGAACTCGTTAAGCGGGGAGTTGGGCCCGAAAGCCGGCAGGCCGCCGCGTGACACGGTCTGGCGCGTGGCGATGTTGACGACGGACGGCATGAGGGATTTCGCCAGCGCCGAGAAATCCTCGCCGATCGTGATGCTGCCCGCAGCGACGGGCCCGCTGGGCTGGGCGATGGCGTGAGGCGGCGCCTCGACCTTCAGCAGGGCGGGCGCAAAGAACGCCCCTGCGATGGCGGCCACGGCGAGGACCGGGATGCCGACCTTGATCAGCAGGGACCGCATCTGAGGCTTGGCGGACATACGTTCGAGACTCCCGGTCAACAGCCCGGCGGGGCTGGGATATTCCTGCGAACACTGGCGCTAAAGACGCCGGTTCGCAAGGCGAGGCGCGTACGGATGCGGCCTGCATTCCCGCAGGTTTCGCCGCAAAATGCGGAACAATGATGGCCGGGAGGCCGTCACAAGCCCGTGTCAGTGAAACTAGGCTGTCCTGGCTGCGGGCGCGGCTGCGGCGGCAGGCGCTTCCAGACCCATGACCTTGTGCATCTTGGCGATCAGCTCGCGCTGGTCGACCGGCTTGGAGATGTAGTCGGTCATGCCAAGGGCGAGATATTTCTCGCGGTCGCCGCTCATGGCGTCGGCCGTGAGCGCGATCACGGGCAGATTGGCCCAGCGCGGATTGGCGCGCAGACGCTGGATCGCTTCCTTGCCGTCCATGACGGGCATGTGGATGTCGAGCAGGACCATGTCGAAATTACCCTGGGCGATCTGATCGAGCGCTTCCTTGCCGTTGGTCGCCTCGGCGATGTCGCAACCCTGCGGCGCGAGGAACAGCTTAATCACCTGGCGGTTGATCGCGTTGTCGTCGGTCAGCAGCACGCGCAGGCCGCGCAGCGAGCGCTTCATCTGCTCGGACGCCCTGGCCTGCTCCGGCTTGGCGGCGACTTCGGGCTGGGCTTCCTCGGCGCAGAAGGTGAGACGGAAGGTCGAGCCGCGGCCCTGTTCGGATGTGACGGTGATGTCACCCCCCATCATGCGCGCAAGCTGGCGCGAGATGGCAAGACCAAGGCCGGAGCCGCCGAACTTGCGCGTGGTCGCACCATCCGCCTGCGTGAACACGGTGAACAGACGGCCGGCCGTTTCCGCGTTCATGCCGATGCCGGTATCGAGCACATCGACGGCGACCATGTATCCGCCCTGCTCGCGGCGCTTGGCCGAGATGCCGACTTCGACGCGGCCACTGGCCGTGAACTTGATGGCGTTGGAGAGCAGGTTGGACACACACTGGCGCACGCGCGTGGGATCATAGGTGAGGCGCTGCGGGAAGTTCGAATCGTAGCGCACGAAAAGTTCGAGACCTTTTTCCTCGGCCGTGGACTGGAACAGCTGGCGTGTGCGTTTCATCGTGTGGAGGAAGTCGCCCGGCACGCAGGAGATTTCGAGCTTGCCCGCCTCGATCTTGGTGAGGTCCAGCACATCGTTGAGCAGCGCCATCAGCGACTTGCCCGAATCCAGGATGACGCCGACCTTTTCCTTCTGGGCGGGATTGAGACCGTCGCCCTCAAGCGCCTGCGCCATGCCGAGAACGCCATTCAGCGGCGTGCGGATCTCGTGGCTCATGTTGGCGAGGAACTGCGACTTGGCGTTGGAGGAGGCTTCCGCCGACTCCTTTGCGGTGCGCAGTTCGGATTCGATCGTCTTCCACGCGGTGAGATCGACGACGGTGCCGATCAGCTTGCGGCCATGCGCGGCGTTGGCCTGCAGCACCTGGGCGCGCAACTGCATCCAGCGCCATTCGCCGGATGCGAAGCGAACGCGGATTTCCTGCTTCCAGCTGTCGATCGCGCCTTCGCGCGCGGTATCGATGGCGCCGAAAACCATCTCGCGATCTTCCGGATGGACGAACTCGTGGAACGAGTCGAGCGCGCCGGTATCAGCCTCAATCCCGACGATCTTCGCGAGCGGTGCGTTCACCGTTGCCATCATGTTGTCGAACGCGATCTCGAAGTATCCATCGCCTGCACCCTGCAGCGCGAATTCGAGGCGCTTCTTGGTGGCGCCTGCTTCTGCGAGGGCGCGGCGGAGTTCGGCGAGATTGTTCTGCGAGAACCGGGCGGATTCGGCGATGCTCGCGATCATGAAGAGCGAGGATATGCTGCCCGCGACCGCCGCCCACGGCGGGAGCTGCGTCCAGCACGAATGCAGCATGAAGCCGAGCAGCGGCACGGCGATGATCATCAGGCCGCGTGTGACAGTCTTCGTACGTCCGCCGCTCATGAAGATCACGTGCAGCACCCAGGAGCTGCACGTCATCAGCGCGATGACCCACGCGCCCGGTTCACCGGTCGTCCAGAGTGCGGCGGCGCTGACCATCCAGTGCACGACCAGCGCAATGTGCAGCACGGGGAAGACCCGCTCGACGCGCTTGTCGCCAAGATTGGAGCGGACGCCCGTGACCACGGACGCGACCAGCATCAGGAGAGCAACCGGCGTCCAGATCATCCCCCATACGGGCCCGAGCCAGTACGACATGACCAAGCCGTTGCAGATCGCAAGGACAAAGCCGAGCGCAATCGTGCCGTTCTTGAGGTAAGCGAGCGCGAAGCGCGGAATGGCGCTTCTCGCTGTCGGCCCCACCGGCGCGTTCGGCGCTACGGATCGGGAGGTGTTCATGTGCCTGTCCCCGAAGTACAGAATTCAATGCTTCATGACAGGGATTGATTAAATTCCCGTAGAGTGGCGGTAGGACAGGCGCCCGCATTGGGTTTATTGAACGTAAACGCCATTCGCGCCTGCAGCGCAGAGGCACAAGAAACGACCGCTAGCGGCCCTCGGGGTCTTGGGCGGCAGGAGAATACGGAATGCCCGTGCACCGCCCGATAGATGCATCAAGCCATGTCTATCTGATCGATGCGTCGGGCTTCATCTTCCGCGCCTATCACGCCCTGCCCCAGCTGGCGCGCAAGTCTGACGGGCTTCCGGTGGGGGCGGTGTCCGGTTTCTGCAACATGCTTTGGAAAGTTCTGGAAGATCTGAAGGCGGGCGAGCAGCCAACGCACTTCGCGTGCATCTTCGACGCCGGCGCGATCACGTTCCGCAACGAGCTTTACGACCAGTACAAGGCGCACCGGCCCGACCCGCCGGAAGACCTCATCCCGCAATTCCCGCTGGTGCGCAAAGCCGCCATCGCCTTCGGCCAGCCGGCGCTGGAGATGAAAGGCTTCGAGGCGGACGATCTGATCGCCACCTATTCGCGGCAGGCGGCCGCCAAGGGCGCACGGGTGTCCATCGTGTCGGCCGACAAGGATCTGATGCAGCTGGTCGATGACCGGATCTGCATGCTGGATACGGTGAAGGACCGGAAGATCTGCGCACCGGAAGTGTTCGAGAAATTTGGCGTGACGCCAGACAAGGTGATCGACGTGCAGGCGCTATGCGGCGACAGCGTCGACAACGTGCCGGGCGTGCCGGGCATCGGCATCAAGACGGCGGCATTGTTGATCCAAGAATATGGCGATCTTGAATCTCTGCTGGCGCGCGCCGGCGAGATCAAGCAACCCAAACGCCGCGAATCGCTGATCGAGCACGCGGACAAGGCGCGCATCTCGAAAGTGCTGGTGACTTTGAAGGACGATGTGCCGGTCGAGGTTCCCCTTGAGGCGCTTGGCGTCTCCGATCCCGAGCCGGGCGCGCTGCTGGCATTCCTGCAGGAGATGGAGTTCCGTACACTTCTGACGCGCGTGTCGCAGACGCTGGGCGTTGCGGGCGCGCCGCCTCCCTCCTCCTCCGCTGGCGGAGCGGCGCTCGCCAATGCCTTGGCGTCGGGCAAGGGCAATAGCGCCGCGAAGCCAGCCCCGGCTGCAGCAACCAGCGGATCGCAAGGGGAAAGCACGGCCCGTGTTCTTCCCGAGGCGCATCCCTTCAATCTCGACGCCTACGAGACCGTGACGACGGCCGAGCGTCTGGCCGAATGGATCGTCGCGGCGCGGCGGCAGGGTTTCGTGGCAGTCGACACGGAAACGGACGGCCTCAACCCGATGAGCGCCTCGCTGGTCGGCGTGTCGATGGCGCTGGAGCCGGGGCGCGCCTGCTACATTCCGCTCGCACACGGCGCCAACAAGATCGATCTCCTGTCGGAGGAACGCACGCCGCAGATCGAGATGGCGACGGCGATCGGCCTGCTGAAGCCGCTGCTGGAAGATCCATCGGTTCTCAAGATCGGGCAGAATATCAAATACGACATCTCGATCTTCCGGCGGCAGGACATCGAAGTCGCGCCGATTGACGACACCATGCTGCTGTCCTTCGTTCTGGAAGCCGGACAGCACAATCATGGCATGGACGAGTTGTCGGAACTGCTGCTCGGCCACGCGCCCATCCCGATCAAGGAGCTGATCGGAACCGGCAAGTCGCAGATCACTTTCGACCAGACGCCGGTCGACAAGGCGACGCGCTACGCCGCCGAGGATGCGGACGTCACCCTGCGGCTGTGGGAGCGGCTCAAGCCCCGGCTGGCGAACGAAGGTGTTTCGGCTGTCTACGAAACGATGGACCGGCCGCTCATCCCGGTCGTGTCTGACATGGAACGCGCGGGCATTCTGGTCGATCGCGAGCGGCTGTCGCGCCTGTCAGGCGAATTCGCACAGCGCATGGCGGCGCTGGAAGACGAGGCGCACAAGCTGGCAGGCCATCCGTTCAATCTTGGCAGCCCGAAGCAGGTTGGCGAGATCCTGTTTGACGAGATGAAGCTGGGCGACGTCGTCGGCGCCAAGCGCACCAAGACGGGCGCGTGGGCGACCGGCGCGGACGCGCTTGAGGATCTTGCCGCTTACGGCCACGAGCTTCCGAAAGTCCTGCTCGACTGGCGCATGCTGTCGAAGCTGCGTTCGACTTACACCGAGACGCTGAGCGAGGCGATCGACAAGCATACCGGGCGCGTCCACACATCATACTCGCTGGCCGGCGCCCAGACAGGCCGCCTTGCCTCGACTGACCCCAATCTCCAGAACATTCCGATCCGCACGGAGGAAGGCCGCAAGATCCGCGAGGCGTTCATCGCAGCGCCGGGCAACGTGCTTCTGTCGGCCGACTATTCGCAGATCGAACTTCGCCTGCTCGCGCACGTGGCCGATATCCCAAGCCTGCGGCAGGCTTTCCAGGACGGCGTCGATATTCACGCGATGACGGCGAGCGAGATGTTCGGCGTACCGGTGAAAGGCATGGATCCGATGGTCCGCCGGAACGCCAAGGCGATCAACTTCGGCATCATCTATGGCATCTCCGGCTTCGGCCTCGCGCGCCAGCTGTCGATCCCGCGCGAGGAAGCGGCCGCCTACATCAAGAAGTACTTCCAGAAATTCCCGGGCATCCAGGATTACATGGAGCAGTACCGCGCCTTCGGACGCGAGCATGGGTATGTCGAGACGATCTTTGGACGAAAAGTCTGGCTGCCACAGATCAAATCACCGAACGGCGCCGAGCGTTCATTCGGCGAGCGGCAGGCGATCAACGCGCCGCTGCAGGGATCGGCCGCCGATATCATCAAGCGTGCGATGATCCGCATGCCCAAGGCGCTGGCAGATGCAGGGCTGAAAGCGAAGATGCTGCTTCAGGTGCACGATGAACTCGTGTTCGAGTGCCCGGAGAAAGAAGCGAAGAAGCTGGCTGAAGTGGCAACGAAGGTGATGTCGGGCGCGCCCCACCCTGTCGTGCAGATGAAGGTGCCGCTGGTGGTTGAAGCCAAGTCCGCGAAGTCGTGGGCCGAGGCGCATTAGACCCTATCTGGCGCCTGATATCCGATGTTCGCCATTGGCGAACTTGTGGTAATATCCGCTCATGGTGGATATCCAGCATCCTCGGATCACACGGGACCCGGCAATCATGACCGGGAAGCCTTGCATCCGCGACACGCGCATTCCGGTTGACCTGATCCTCAGGAAGCTGGCGTCCGGAGAATCGCGTGAGCGGCTGCTGGCGGACTATGCTCGGCTCGATAAGGCAGACTTCGACGCCGCATTGGCGTATGCAGCGGCCGTCGTCGCGGGCGAGCGTTTGCTTGCGGCGGAATAAATGCGGCTGCTGGCCGACGCTTGCATTGCGGGGTCGCTGGTAAGGGCGCTTCGCGCTGCTGGCCACGACGTTGTCTATGCCATGGAGGGCCCACCTGGCGTCGCGGACTCATTGCTTCTTGCCAGTGCCTTGAATGACGGACGCCTTCTGTTGACAGAGGATCACGACTTCGGCGCATTGGCGGTTCGCGATGCCCGCGCCTCAATTGGCGTGATCCTGATTGAGCTCTATGGCCTATCGGAAGAACGCCGGAATCAGCGAGTTCTTTCAGTTCTCGGGCTTGGCGAAACTGAACTAGTTGGTCGTTTCACGGTAGTTGAACCTTCGCGAACGCGCTCCCGTCCTATTTCAATCTGAAGCATGCTCACCCACGCCGACCTCCACTTCATCGAGCTATCTTTCGCGGAGGCTAAGCGTTCGCTTGAACAGGGCGGGCTGCCGATTGGGTCGGCGCTGGCGCGGGGCCGCACGTTGATCGCGTCGGGCCATAACCAGCGGGTGCAGCAGGGCGATCCGATTGCGCATGGCGAGATGGATTGCCTGCGCAAGGCGGGACGCCAGCCGACCTATCGCGACACGACGCTCTATACATCGCTGTCGCCCTGCATGATGTGTTCGGGCACGATCGTGCAGTTCAAGATCCCGCGCGTGGTGATCAACGACACCGTCAATTTCGGCGGCAACGAGGCCTTCCTGCGCAGCCACGGGATCGAGGTGATTGACGCAGCGCATCCTGCCTCGATTCAACAGATGCGCGACTTCATCGCGGCAAATCCTGCCCTCTGGAACGAAGACATCATGGAATAGCTGCGATTCGCCCAGCTTTTCGGGTCGCTTCCTTTACCAGTCTTGGCTAAACAGGCGTCCCTTCAGAAGAGACGCAGATGGCCCGCAAGACCACCAAGAAGCCCGCCGCAAAGACGAAGGCCGCCCCCGTGGCCGGCACGCTGACCAAGGCCGACATTCCGGAACTGGCCGGCGGCAAGGGCGCGAACACGCCGCAGATGGCCTCGCCCACCTATCGCCTTGCCTCGCTGGACCAGGAATTCCTGCTCGGCGATTCCATGCGCGGCGTGCGCTTCCTGCTGGAATACAACAAGGCCGAGGAAGCGCTCGATCGCTGGGGCGTGCGCTCGACCATCGTTGTGTTCGGCTCGGCGCGGTTCAGCGAGAAGGGCTCGCCCGATCATCGCCGCTGGTACAATGACGCCCGCAAGTTCGCGCGCATTGTCTCGGAAGAAGGCGGCGCCAAACTGACGAATGGACATCCACGCGACAACGTGATCGCCACCGGCGGCGGCCCCGGCATCATGGAAGCGGCCAACCGCGGCGCGCACGATGTAGGCGCACCATCCATCGGCTACAACATCACCCTGCCGATGGAGCAGGAGCCGAACGCATTCTCAACGCCGGACCTCACGCTGCGCTTCCACTACTTCGCCATGCGCAAGATGCACTTCGCCATGCGCGCAAATGCGCTGGTGGTGTTCCCCGGCGGCGTCGGCACGTTCGACGAGCTGTTTGAAATTCTCGCGCTGCGTCAGACCGGCAAGGCCCCGCCGATTCCGATCGTGCTGTACGACCAGAAATTCTGGGAGGAAGTCGTCAACTTCCATGCACTCGTGAAGCACGGCGTGATCTCGAAGGTGGACGAAACGCTGTTCACCTACGCCGAGACGCCCGAACAGGCGTGGCAGCAATGCGTGAAGGGTGGCGTCATGACGCGCTGGCTTCAGGAACAGCACACGACCTGACGCTTGAGCTATGCAAACAGGCCGTGGAACATCGGCCTGACATAAAGCTCGACCGCGTTCTCGGCGTTGCTGCCATTGGCCCAGCCTTTCAGCTGGGCAGCAGAACTCACCGTAGCCATCAGCATTTCACCCGCGATACGCGCATCGCATGCACGGCCTGAGCCATCAAGCTGGCCGTCGGTCACCATGTCGGCAAATCGCAGTGTCACCTGCGCTATCTGGCGCTGCATCGGTTCGCGCGTGACCGGATCGACCGACATCAAGGCGGAGTTGCGCAGAAGCGGACCCGCCGGGGTCTGCTGCTGGCGCACGAGGGCAGACACAGCGGCGAACGCCTGTGCAAGGCCGGTCGGCTCGCGCGTGATTGCCTGGTTCTGCGCATCCTTCAAGAGGCCGAGCGTGCGGTTGAAGCAGGCGACGACCAGATCTCCCTTGCCATCGATGTGGTGATAGAAGGCCCCCTTGGTGCGATTGAGTTCGGCAGCGATCCGCTCGACCGATGCGCCGCGATAACCTTGCTCGTTGATCAGCCGCGTCGCCGCCAGCAGGAACCCCTCCCAGGAACTCTGCCGGGGCAGTTCGGCCGGTTGCTCCGAGGCATTCTCGCGCAGTTCCTGGCCGGGCGCGGCAAGGCCGTTGAACAGGATATCGACAAACATTCGCTCGACCCGGTCGAGCGCCTCGTCGGGATAGTAGGGCAACCAGAACACCGAGCGTATCAGGTGCGACATCAGGAAATGCGCGCGCGCCGAGATCATCGCGCGGTCTTCTGCCTTGTCCTCGGGCGCACGGATGATCGTGCGCACCGTGCGGAAGAGTTCAGTGTAGCGTGGCCAGACGTCCGCCGCGTGCTGATCGTTGAGGGCGCGCATGTCGCCGAAGATCATCACGTCGGGGCCCGCGCCGGTGCGGATGTCGCGGCGCATGTCAAAATATTCGCGCACTAGGCGCCGCACGCGCGCCTCGCGGTCTGCCCCTTCCCGCGCGCGCTCGAACCGTTCGGCATGCGCCTCGATGGAATGCAGGAAGGATGCGGCGACGAGATCTTCCTTGCGCCGGAAATAGTGACGGATGCTAGTCAGGTTCATGCCGACGTCGCGGGCAATGTCTTCCAGCGTAGCGCCACGCACGCCCAGCAGGTTGAACTTGCGCACCGCCGTCTGCACGATCTGCTCGCGTTTCTGGGCAAAGCGGGCCGATTGCGGCCGATCCGCCGCCGAGGAACCGTCCGAGAGGTCTGCCTTGATCACGCGCGCACCTGCTATCCCAATGACAGCTTGATGCTTACGCTCGTGGTATTCCGCGGCCGGCGCAAGGGTTAGAGACAAAATCCGTCAGCGCAGACGGGATTCCGGCGCCCGCAGGAATTCATCGGACTGGGCCAACAGGTAGAGCTGGTTCAGCAGCGACAGGACGTTGCCTGTCACATCTTTGGGCCCGTCCACATCATCGCCGGTCATCTGCGGCGCGATGAAGTAGACGCTGTTGGCGTGCTCGACCCGCACAGCGAAGGAGCGGTCAGCCCGGTCGGCGTAGGTCTGGAACAGGATCACATTCCCGGCAACCGTGGGCGATTCCTGCGTACCGTTGCGTAGCGTTTCGCCGAGGAAATAAATCATGTCGTCGAACGAGCGCGTGCGAACCATCGCCAGCGGGCGGCCGCTCTGCGCGTCCATGAATCCCCAGGCAGGCCCAACCGGATCGCACAGAAGCAGGCGGCGGTTGAAACGGTCCGGCGCGATCACGACTTGTCCGGGCACACTCGCCCGGGTGTCGTCTGCGAGCACCAGCTGGCGGCCGGTCAGCACCTCCACGGTGCGGATCGTGTCCGACATATTGCCGGCGCCGCGACCGCCATCCGTGGGATTGGCGCCGCCGAGCGTTTCGCGGAGATAGACCGGATCGTAAGGCGTGCAGTTGCGCTCATCGAGCGTGGGCGATGGCATCTGCCCAAACACGACATCGCCGCGCTTGGCCGCGTTGATCACAGCGACGTAGCGCCTGAGATTTGCAGCGTCGCTCGCGGACGGCGCGCTCGAGAACTCGTCTCCATCGATATACCAGGGCTGGGACTCGCCTGCGAAAGTCACCGCATCGACAAAGAGCCACATGAGCGTCTCGCGCGGCCAGCCGGCGAGCCAGTAGCTCTCCAGCATTTCAGGCTGGATCGGTTTCAGCAGGCCCTGCGTCCGGTCGTTGTTCGAGAACGGGTTGACCGAGTATTCGGCGTTGGCGACCTCGTTGCGCGAGATGCTGGCGGACGATCCGGCGAACGGCATCGGCGCGTTGCCAAGACCCAACGGCCCGAGCGAGGCCGACCCGTTGAGCGACAGGGTCGGGTTAGACTTGATGCCCGACAGCGTTGTGTAATTCGTCGGCCACCGGTCGCGCGCGCGCAGCACGTTGATGGCAATGATCGCGGTCATGGCGCGCGTGTGCGCCTCGTTCAGCGTCGCGGCGTTGTCCTCGATGTTCTCGGCAAGGCCCGTGGCCCCGAGGTCGCTGACGATGGCGCAGCCCTGCATGCAGAGCGCGCCAAGCGCCAATGCGGCAACCTTCATGACGTCCATGGCAACCACCCCTTGCACAGCGCGAACCCGGAAAACGCGCCGGAAACCAGCCAAGGGCTGCGCCCCTCGCCGGTCAAGCGAATGCAGGCAGCAGGCGACCCTCTGAAACTGTAAGCGCCAATGCGAGGCAAAACGGGTCAGGAAATCGAGGGCGAAGTTTCTTACTGGGGCTTTGGGCTTGCCAGCTCATAGAACCCGGCCACTTCAAGCCGCACCACGACATCGGCCGGCGACTCGTTCTTGAGATACCAACCGTGAATTCCGTCCCAGGGCGCATTGAAGACGCCGCTTTCGGGCGCGCCGCCGGTCTTGGAATAGAACATCAGGTCGCCCACGCCATCGACCTTTTCGGTGTGGCCGTGAAACTCCACCACCATCATGCCGGGGTGTTCGAGCGCGCCGTAGGTGATGTTGTAGACGACGCCCTGCCCCTTCTTCATCGTGAGCTTGTATTCGAGGTCCGCGCCAGCGGCGACGGGGATATCGATCACGTCCGTGCGCCATTTGCCTGGCTGGAGCGCGAGGACACCATCGCGCAGCGGATACTCGCGCCAGCCATTCACCGCCTCTGGCACAGCCGGAGTGGCATCCGCCGCCGCAGGCGCAGCTTGCTGTTCCGCCGCGGTTCCGCCGCACGCAGCGAGCAGCAGGCAGGCGCCCGCCAAGGCAGAGATCGTGGTCTTCATCTTGAAATCCTCAGGCCAAGTGCTTGCGAAAGAAATCGAGCGTACGGGTCCACGCTACACGCGCGTTCTCTGCGTCGAAGCGCGGCGTCGTATCGTTGTGGAAGCCATGCTGGCAACCGTCATACGTGTGCACCGTGTGCGTCTTGCCAGCAGCTTTCAACGCTTCGACATAGGCGGGATAAGTCGCGTTCACGCGCTCGTCGATGCCTGCGAGCGTGATCAACAGCGGCGCGTTGATCTTTGCAGCGTCCGCAGGCTGGGCGGCTGAACCATAGTAGGGCGCGGAGGCCGCGAGAGTCGGCACGCGCACCGCCACGTTGTTGCAGACGCCGCCGCCATAGCAGAAGCCGACAATGCCGACCTTGCCGTTCGAGTCCGGATGGATCTGCATCAGCTTCACGGCTTCGATGAAGTCTTCCAGCATCTCCGCGCCATTGCGCGTCGCCTGCATGGTGCGGCCTTCATCATCCGTGCCGGGATAGCCGCCGAGCGGATAAAGCGCATCCGGCGCGAGCGCGAGGAAACCCGCCGCCGCCGTGCGCCGCGCGACATCGGCAATATGCGGATTGAGCCCGCGGTTTTCGTGCACGATCACGACCGCAGGCAGCTTGGCCTTCGCAGGCTTTGCGGGCCGCACAAAGTACGCGCCCATCTCCTTGTCCTGCTTGCCCGCGCCATTGGGGGAGTCATAGGTTATGCGCGAGCCGATGATGCGCGCGTCGTCTTCGGCGAGCTGTAGCGCGCTCGCATATCTCGGGAGCAGAGCCTCCGCGAGCATGGCCGCCGACACGCCACCCACGGCGAGCTTTCCCAGCCGGTCCATGAATGTGCGGCGATCAATGTCGTTGTGACAGTACTGGTCATAGAGATCGAACATCTCCTGCGTGGGCGTCACGCCCGCCAGAGCTGAATTCGCGTCGGCCATCGTTCTCTCCCCTGTCCAATGCAGCCTGTTCAGCCAGCCTGTCCGGCCCTGCGACATATGCACGCCCGCCAGCGGTAAACCACGCCTGACAAACGCCGCAGGGGCGAGTTGACGAAGGTGTTAGCGGACGCGACCCCGGTCTTACGTTAGGGTCAACTTGACGATGTCTACCTGACACTGTCTAGTGCATCTAGGCCGCCTCCCATAAGCGGTCACAACGGAGATCAAACATGACCCGCCTTTCCTCCCTCATCATTCTGTCTGCCGCCGCGATCGCTCTGGCTTCCCCGGCGCTCGCGAAAATCTCGGTCACCGGCGCTGAGAAGATGTGCAAAGAGCACCTCAGCAAGCAGGAGCCGGCCCCCTCGTCGGTGAAGTCCGACAAGGAAGCCACCCGCGCGACGGGTTCGAGCTTCACCTACCTGTTCAAGGTCAAGGTCGGCGAGACGACCAACAAAGTGCTCTGCACCGTTGATCGCGAGAGCGAGCAGGTCACGTCGGTCAAACCGGCCGCCTGATCTGACTTCGCGCCGGACCGTTGATCCGGCCGGCGCGCAAGGTCTGGGTTTCCCTTGAAATGCACACGGCGCGCGCCGGTCACCGGCGCGCGTGATGTGCGTTACGGTCAAGCCCTTTCAGCAACGACGCGGCTTGCCTCGCCCCGCCTTGCTTCGCGATGGGCTGCTGCATCGTCCTTCGCCTTGAGGCGCTGCGAGGCCTCGCTCAGGGCCTTGAGGAACGTCCGGCCCGCGCGAACTTCGGCTTCGGAAAACTGGGCCGCCAGATGGCGGTTGGTTTTCACCCACACGGTTGAAGCCGCCTTGGCGAGCTTCACCCCCTCCGCTGTCAGGTGCAGTTGCTTGCCGCCCCGCCCGCGGCCGCCCTCCGCCGACACCAGCCCGCGACGTTCCATCACCGCGAAGTTGCGCGCGAGCGTGCTGTCATCCAGCAGCATCGCCTCGCCGATCGCCGCAAGCGTGGCGCCTGGCATCTTGCCGACGGCAGCCAGCAGGCCGAACTGCGCCACGTTCAAATCGAGGTGAGAAAGCCGGGCGTTGAAGAGATTCGTCACGGCGCGGCCGGTGCGCCGTGTCGCATAGGCAATGCAGTCAAAATCAAGAAAATCTGATCGAGCCATTGAATTCTGCATATACGTTTTTGGCTTGCGCATCAAATGATGCATGTGCAGGATTTAACCTGATAGCCGCGCTCCCTGCGGCTGCAGGAGCCTGCCCAAGATGAAAAAATCCTCCCTGATCGTGATTCTCGCCGTGGCCGCGACGGCGCTGACCGCCACCCCCGCGCTCGCCAAGACCTCGCTGTCGAAGGGCAAGCAGCTGTGCGAAGCCGCCGCCAAGGCCCAGACGCCGGCGCCGAAATCCGTGCGCACGGAAAACGACGCAACGCGCGTGAGCGACGCCACGCTGACCTTCACGCTGCGCGTGAAGGCAGCTGACGACAGCCAGGGCGTTGTGACGTGCAAGGTTGACCGCGAGACCAACGGAACGACGCTGGCAGCCGCCCAGTAAGTCCTTCAACCGGACGGCTGGCGGGGCGCCAAGCGCGCTCCGCCGGTTGCCGGCCTGCAAGACGTGGCTAGCTACGAACGTCGTAGACCATCAGCAGCGTCCGCTGCGACTCCGAGAAGTTGTCGTCCGAGACGACGAACAGGCGTACACGCCCATCCGGCATCCGCCGCGCCGCAATCCCCTCGAAATTGTCGATCGTCAGAAAGACATTCATCTCCGCTAGCACCCGCGATGATGTCACGCGATAGCGCTTGCGCGACCGCTCATCGATCTCGCTGATGACCCGCGCCGGAAGATTGTATTGGTCGAGAATCGGCTCGAGCGTGCTCTCCACAATCGTGATCACGTTCGACGCCAGCGGATTGGACGAGCGGTGCAGGCTGTACAGCCGGATGCCGTCGCTCTTCTCCGCGAGCAGCGCGTCGAGCCCCACGAGCTCCGGCGCATCCTTGCCGATCGCCAGATCGAACTCGGGCGGCGCCTCGATCGCGCGTGCGGAAACAGGGCTGGCGGAGTCCAGCTTGGTCTCGATCCCTGCAATCAGCATCCAGTCTGCCGTGATGGCGAGACCTTCCGGACCCTGATTGCCGCCAACGCTCAGGCCCCTCCGCTCGAACGCCTTGGGCAGCGATGCGGATGATCCAGACGCCACCGGCGCGCCGCGCGCCGCAGCGCCGCACTTGCCGATATCGAAGGCCAGAACGCGATGATTGCGCTCATACGAGACGAGCGCGACGTCTCCCTGCAGGGCAAGCCCCTCGGCATCGCCTTCGGCCTTCCCGCGCAGCGCCGTCCCCTTCGCGTCCAGCATTCCGGCAACGCGCAGGGCCTTCGGAGTCAGGCCGTCCGCTGCAAGATCGATCCAGACGAAATCACCGGTGTCGCTGACGGCCAGCAGCCCACCATCCTCGCGGAAGTCGAGACCCGACAGGCCGCCAAAGCGCTTGTCAGCGCTTGTCAGATGAAAGCCCGCGACGAAGGAGAGGCTTCCGACTTCCTTCCGGAAGGGGTTGAGACCGGCGAGCGGGACAGACGAGACGGCGAGGTCCAGCGTCTTCGGATCGAGCCTCCTGACGCCCGCAGGACACGAGGCGCGCCTGAGCGGCGCGAGATAGTCGCTCTCGAAACTGCGCGCGTCCCGTGCGCCGGGGCTCTGGACGATCAGGTCACCAGTGGGATCGCTGGATGGCGGCTGGCCGAGCGCTGCGGCCCCAAAGAACACGCCGGACGCAACCACCGCCGCAAGCATCGCACCTGACCAACCGAGGCGACGCCGCCGCATGCCCTGTTCCCGACCTGTCATACCGGCGTCTGTCTTGCCGCGCCTGCCCGCGCGGCTCAAGGCCGATGCTCAGTCGCGCCAGCCAGGAGCCCTAGCAGGCTGTTGAAGAAGTCCAAGGTATGGCGCGGAATTCCGATTCATCGCCGTTGTCGAAGCAGATTTCGCCTGTGAGCGAACCGTCGGGTTCGAG